>QHXQ01000041.1 GCA_003223935.1 Acidobacteriota bacterium
AAGGCTGGTTCAGGACGGTGGTCGAATTTTCCAGCAACACACAGGCGCAAGCCGCACTCCCCACGCTCCGCCAGCAGAAGAACCAGAGATATGAAGGCGCTTATGTCGTCAACATAGACGAGTGGTGTCCAAACCGACAGCAGCAACAAGGCGCGCCGGTCACGCTCTACAAATGTCCGTGACCATAAGATGAAGGATCGCCGCCTTAACGCGACAGCACGGGCAGACTACGACGATATGCTTGCCGGTGTGCGGCCGTCTGCGTCGGCACAGCGCGGCGCGTGCGCCAGAGTTGGACGAGGCGAGAGAGGTCTGCGCCGTCTGAGTCGGGGTCAACGAGTGTGAGCCAGAGCGGGAGCGGCAGCCAAGCCCAAGCCGCACCGTAAGTCTGTTCGTTCAACTGTTCGACGCGCCGTTCCGCGCGCCACTCTAAGCTCGCGGGTGGCACGTCCGCCCAGTTGTCGTAGCAGGCGTGTTGAATGCAGGGCGCGGGCTTGGCGCGCGCGTGGACGAGACAACCGACGCCGGGCGCAAAGAGCGGACAGGAGAAAGTCTGCGCGTATGTGTCGCCGCCTGTGTGTAAGTTGTAATGATTGACGGCGGCGCGGGCGCGTTCGTAAACGGCGCGGCGTGCGGCATCTGTGAGGCGCGGCGTGCGTGCGAGTGTGTCGCGGATGGCGACGGCTTCGAGGCGCGTGATGTGTACGTTGACAAAGTGCGCGTCGGTGCAGCAGACGCCGGGCGTCGGGCACGCGCGACACGAGCGCGCCGCCGGTTCATAGACGAGTTTGATCTGGCTTTGATAGGCGCGCTTCTCACGTTGCAGACGCGCGAGCGCCGCCGCTTCAGATAATTCCTTCATCTCAACCCAACTCGTAGAGTGCCAGAAATTCGCGGTTGCCGTCTGCGCCGCGAATCGGCGACTCGATCACGCCGGATACTCTCAGCCCCAAGTCTAACGCCGCACTGTTGACCGCTTCAACGACGCGCGCGTGCTCTGCCCTGTCGGTCACGATGCCGCCCTTGCCGACCTTGCCGCGCCCGACCTCGAACTGCGGTTTGATGAGCACGATGATGCGGCCCTCTTCATTCAGCAGCGGCACGAGCGCGGGCAAGATTTTCGTGGCCGAGATGAACGACACGTCCATCACGATCAACTCGAAGCGGGTGGCGAAATCATCGGGTTGCAGATAACGTGCGTTGTCGCCTTCGCGCGCTTCGACGCGCGGGTCTGTGCGCAGCCGATAATCGAGTTGATTATGGCCGACATCAACCGCGACGACCCGACGCGCGCCATGCTGCAACAGACAGTCTGTGAAGCCGCCGGTTGAAGCGCCCACGTCGAGGCAGACGAAATCGGTCACGTCGAGTTTGAATTCACACAGCGCGGCTTCGAGTTTCAAGCCGCCGCGCCCGACGTAGCGCGCCGCCGGGTCGTCTGCGCCGCGCACGCGGATCGCTGCGTCGGGCGGAAAAGTCTCCGAAGGTTTCTCGACGCGCTGCTCACCGACCAACACGACGCCCGCCATCACCAACGCCTGCGCCCGCGTGCGCGACGGCGCAAGACCGCGCGCAACCAGCAACTTGTCTATCCGCTCACGCTTCATAAAGCAGACGCGACAACGCGCGTTCGAATTTCGCGCCGCATGCAAGCCTTTGCGCGTTTGTCCGTTCCCATGTTGCCAGTCTGCGGTTAAGATAGTCGAGCCGCCGCCCCTTGTCAGCACGCGCCGGCCCTCAATCAAGCACGAACGCGGGCTTCCGAGTAATCAGCCAAACACATCCGAAGGAGAACCTATGATGAAACAACTTACGCGCCGCACGCTCGTCGCCGTGAGCGCGCTTGTGCTGTGCGCCGTGTGCCCTGTCAACCGAGCGCGGGCGAACGTGGGCGATGCGATCTCGAATTTGACGATCTATGACGCGGGCATCGCGGAGTTTCACGAGGAGCGCACACTCGTGCTGCAAGCGGGCCTGAATCAGCTTGAGTGGCGCAGCCTGATGCCGAAGGCTTACATCCGCACGCTGCGCGTGACGGCAGACGGCGCGGAGGTCATTCGCCAAGATGTCACTTACGACGGCGCGGACGTGCGCAACGAAAAGTCGCCGGTGCTCCATCTCGTCTTGCGCAGCGCGGCGGCGGGCGCGCATCGCGTGCAGGTTGATTATCTCGCGCCCGGCATCAATTGGCAGAACGATTATGCGCTCGTGCTTGAACCGACCGCAGAAGGCGCGCCGCCAACGGCCGCCGTGCTCGACTCTTGGGTCTCGGTCTTCAATAACACGGGCACGGACGTGTCGAGCGGTCTGGTCGATCTGATCGCGGGCGAGATCGCGTTCCGGCTCGATGGGAACGCTTACAATAACCTGCGCGCCTATGCGCAAGTCGCGCAGAGCAACGTCGCGTATGACGAAGAGAGAAGCGCGGCAGCCCCGACGGTCGCAGCCGAAGTGAGCGGCGTGAGCGCGTTCAGCCGATTTCGACTTGGGCGCGATCTCACGTTCAACGCGAACGCGCCGGTCAATCGGCTGCCGCTCTTTCAACGCGCGCGGCTCGCGGTCGTCGAGCGCAACGTCTTTGAGAACGAGTACAACACGCAGACTTTGGGGCGCGGCGGTTTCACCTTGCTGCCGCGCGGGCTTGAAGTCCGGCTCGTGGCGAAGAACACGACTGAGGCAACGATGCCCGCAGGCGAAGTTACGATCTACGCGCGCCAAGATGAGTTGACGCAGGTGGTCGGGCAAGATCGCATCGCGCTGACGCCGCCCAACAACGAGTTCAGCGTGACGCAAGGCCGCTCCGCCACGCTCTTCGGCACGCGCCGCATACTCGAACGCCGACAGGTTGATTATCGCAACGCGAACGGCGATACGCGCACGAAGCTCATCACCTCAGTCGAGGTCGTCCTCACGAACCGCGGCCGGCTTGCGGCCGAAGCCTACATACGCGAGGGCATCGAGGGGTTTGCCGAGAATCAATGGACGATTCTTGAAAGTTCCGTGCCGAGCGAGCGACTGGGCGCAAGCGGCGCGCAGTTTAAGGTGCAAGTGCCGGCCGGCGGCAAGACGACTGTCACCTATACGGTTGAGACGAAATGAGAGAAGCGGTCAGCAGTCAGTAATCAGCAAAAATAGAAAGCTGACCGCTGATTGCTGGTCGCTATTTAGGCGGGCGGCGGCTCGCCCTCGAAGATGTCTCTGATGCGATCCACGTTGCGCGGTTGCGTGCGCGGTGCGGTCGGCTGCGGTTGGCGCTCGCGTGGTCGCGCCTCGCGTGGCGTCGGTACATCTCTGTGTTGTGCGTCTGCGTCGTGCCCGTCGCGCATCACATCAACTAGACGCGGGCGCACCTCAGTGCCGGCGGCGCGCGCCGGTTTCACTTGCTCCTTAATCTCTCTCTTCTCTGCGCCCGGCTGCGCTGGTGCGCGTCTCGCTTCGACGACCGCAGGCTCTGACGGCTTCGGCTGCACGCCCGTCGGCGCATCGTCCGTCGGCGCTGGCTCTGCGGCCCGCTCCTGCTCCTTTGCTTGCTCGTGTGCATCACTTGCTTGTGTGGCGACCTGCACGGTCGCAGTTGGCGCTGGCGTCGGCGTTGCGTTCACAGGCGCGACGACGGCAGCCGGCCGGTTCGTCGTCGGCTGCGTTGTGGATGTGCGCGCAGATGGACGCTGGTACAAGTACAGACCGAAGAGACTGACCGCGCCGCCCAAGAGCGCCGAGAGCAGGAGCAGCGGCCAGACGCGCCGCCGAGCGCGTCTGGCGGCAAGCGGCACGACCGGTTGCGCCATCTGCGTCTCTGCCGCATCGAAGCGCGGCGTGATGAGCGTCGTCTCCGGGTCGTTCGGCTCGGACAAGAATGTCTGTTCAGCTTCCGTCATGTCATTATTCAAAAACTAACCGGCGTATGGCCTGCTCATACAACTCCGGCTGACGAGCAGATGTTTTGATGCGACGGCAGACGGCGCTACTGTCCTCGAATTTAATTGCAAAACCGTTGTCCGGCGTGCGCTCGACGCGAAGAAGAAACGTGATGAGGTTTTGCGTCCTGAAATCGTGGTTCGGTCATGTGCCTCTGATCAAGCGCCGCAGTTTCATGCGCGCCTTGTGCAGTTGAGACTTCGACGTGCCGACGGCGCAGCCGAGTAGGCGTGCGATCTCTTCGTGCTCATGCCCCATCACGTCGTGCAACAGAAAGACGGCGCGGTAGCCGGGTGGCAGCCGCGCGATGGCCCTGTTGAGCACGACGCGCTCAAACATAGAGGTCTGATTCCTACGCCCCTCGACCGTGCCGGGCGCGCTCCGCAGTTCGCCTTCCGGCGACGGTGCTTCGCGTCTGCCTTTGCTTTTGCGGAAGTGCATCAAGACCTGATTGACCGTGAGCCGATGCAGCCAAGTGGCCAAGCTCGACTCGCCGCGAAAACTCTCGATCTTGCGATAGAGATGGATGAAGATTTCCTGCGTCAAGTCTTCCGCCTCGGCCACGTTCTGCGTCATACGCAGGCACAAGCCATAGACGCGCCGGTGATGCAGCCGGTAGATCTGCTCAAAGGCTTCGATGTCGCCACGCGCCGCAGCTTGCGCCAGTTCGTAATCAGACGAGCGCACCGGCGCGCCGACGGGCACGTCCATACCGCCCGACCACGTGGGTAAGATTTCAGCTTCAGACATCATTCACGCTCGCTGTTGTCGGCAGGGGCTAGATACAAAGACGACGCTTAGGCCGTTGTGCTTGAAAGCAGATCGAAAACGGGGCAGGTGACGAGGCGAGAGACGCCGCCAAACGCTCACACCGTTTGTGGCTCGTCCCCCCTCTAGTCCGAGCCGGCTGGTCATGCGCGCGTCCGGGCCGCGTCCTCTCGCCTTGCTTCGTCACCGCTCTGGGGAGCCGAATGTTTCTCCGCCGAAACGGCTGACGCAAGTTTTCAATGCGGCGGGGCGAAAGATGAATGATGAATCGTGAATAATGATGAACGCCCCTCTGCCGTTTATGAATTGCCCGCGCCCGTTGCATGCGGCGCGCGAGAACAAGCTGTCGTGCGTGCTCTAAGACGCACTCCTTGCTGCTGCCGACGTAAAGAGTGCGTCAATCGTGTGTAAAGATTTGTCAACCGAACCAGCACGATACTTCTCGCACACGGATCAGCAACTCAATTTCAACGCGAGTCGGCGGCGCAAGCGTCGCCGGGCAATTAACTTTTTGACCAGAGAGGGGCCTTGTAGCGCCCCTCTCTGGTCACCCTTTGCTCGCTCGCTCATCCAGCCGCGCCGCAAGCGGACGAGGTTTGAGCTTTAATGGAACATCTCTGATTCGGACATCAATTGTCGGTTAAGGGCACGTCCTCGCCCGGCGGCGGTGGCGGCGGTGCGCCGCGATGCTGCTCGAACTGTTGCCGATGCGCGGCGAGTTGCGCCTTCTGCTCGTCGGTCAGCACGGCAAAGATTTGCGACATCATCTTGGCATGCGCGACCTCCAACTCGACCTCGACGCCGGCCCGCGCCTGCGCCGCAGCCCGCACGGCCGTTTCGTCAAACGCCGCGCCGCTCAAAGGATCGGGCGCGCTGTCGTGGAGCGCCTTCAACTTGTCGCGTAATTCTTTTGTGCTCGCCGCGAAGCTGTCCGCGATCTGTTTGATCTGCGCCTTCTGCGCGTCGGTCAGATTTAGCTCACGCGCGAACGGGATGGGCGGGCGCCCATCAGGCCCGTGCCCGTGCTCCGGCCCACCAAACGGCGGCGGCCCTTGTTGTGCGGAGCCGGCCATTGTCACCAGCGCCAGCACACCGAAGAGCGCAAGCAGGGTTGCGCTCTTTTTTGTCCTCAAAGTTATCATCACGCTTCTCCTCTCAGAAATGTCTCTGCCTGATTTGCGGGGCGGCTTGCCTCGTCTGTTCATTCTTAGATTACGGGAATACCTGCGCTAGTGACGTAAAGAGTTGGTCAAACGCATGTAAAGTTTTGTCAAGCGGGGTGCGGCGCGGCTGACAATTCTTTACCATCGCCTCGGCGACCGATGGGGTAGAATGTGCTGCCGGGCTGAACGCGCAAGCGTTCGCCGACAAGAGTTGGGCAATGATGGATTCCATTCTGATAATTGATGACGACCGTGAGTTGTGCGAGTTGGTCGCGGAGTTGCTGGCGGAGGAAGGCTTTCAGACGGAAGCGGCCAACACGAGCGCGCGCGGCCTTGAGTTTGTCGCGACGGGCGCATATGCGCTCGTCGTACTCGACGTGATGCTGCCGGGCATGAATGGCTTCGAGGTGCTGCGGCGCATCCGTGCGACCCGCAACGCAACCGCGCGCACGCCCGTCTTGATGTTGACGGCGCGCGGCGACGATGTGGACAGAATCGTCGGGCTTGAGATCGGCGCGGACGATTACCTGCCGAAGCCTTTCAACCCGCGCGAACTTGTCGCGCGCATCCACGCCATCCTGCGCCGGACGCGACCCAGCGCAGACGAGGACGACACGGCGTTCGCCGCGCAGCTTGAACGCATCAGGGTCGGCGATGTCGAAGTGGACAAGGGCACGCGCCACGTGCGGCGCGCGGGCGCGACGGTCGAGTTGACGAACGTCGAGTATGAGTTATTGCTCATGCTGCTCGCTGCGGCCGGGCGGATTGTGCGGCGCGAGGAGTTGGTCAGGAGCGCGTTGGGGCGCGAACTGTCGCCGCTCGACCGCAGCATAGACATGCACATCAGTCATCTGCGCAAAAAGTTGGGCCACTACATCGGCGAGGTCGAGCGCATCAAGACTGTGCGCGGCATCGGCTACGTCTATGCGCGGTCGAATGAAGCGGAGACCGGCAGCGGCGCAAGCGCAGGTTTGTAAGCAGGTCGCGTAACAATTGATGCGATGCGTAGTCTGTTTCTCAAAGTCTTCCTCTGGTTCTGGCTGGCGATGGCGCTCGTCATTGGCGCGTTCCTGCTCAGCACGGAATTGAGTCGCAACCGGCAACCGTTTCCCCACAACGCACTGACAGACAGATATACGGCGCTCATCGCGCAGACCGCAGCCCTCACTTATGAGCGCGACGGTCAACCCGGTCTCGTCAATTATCTCGCACGAGTCGAGCGCACTGCGGGGCTGCGCGCGCGCCTCTTCGACGAACAGGGCGCAGAGCTTTCAGGCTTAGACACACTGCCGGGCGCGCAGGAGATCGCGCGGCGCGTGGCCGAGACACGCGCGCCCGTCTTTCATCCGCCGAGCGAAAGATTCTTGCTTGCCTTTCCCGCCACGACCGAGAGCGGGCACGCTTACGTCTTCGTCGGCGAGTTTAGTGCGCCGTTTCCACCGCCGCCGCTCAATCCTTGGTCGCTCATCCCGCGCATCCTCGCGATGCTGTTGACGGCGGGCTTGCTCTGCTACTTGCTCGCGCGCTACATCGTCTCGCCGGTCGTGAAGCTGCGCGCCGTCACACAGCAAGTGGCGGGCGGCGACCTCTCGGCCCGCGTCGGCCCGCTGCTCGGCACACGCCGCGACGAACTCGCGGCCATGGGGCACGACTTCGATGCAATGGCCGCGCGCATCGAGACCTTGGTGAGCGCGCAGCAACGACTCATCCGCGACATCTCGCACGAGTTGCGCTCGCCGCTCGCGCGTTTGAACGTGGCGCTCGATCTCGCGCGCAAACGGGCCGGGGCAAACGCGACCAGTGCGCTGGATCGCATCGAGCGCGAGGCGCAGCGCCTTAACGAGATGATCGGCCATCTGCTCACGCTCGCGCGCTCAGAGAGCAGCATGGCCGGCCGGCCGCGCGAGTTGGTTGATCTAGCCGCGCTCGTCGGCGAGGTCGTGGCAGACGCAAACTTTGAAGCGGGCAACATGAACCGCTCTGTGTGTCTGACGGTCTGCGAGCCATGTCGCATCGCAGGCGTCGCCCCTCTGCTCAGGAGCGCCGTCGAGAACGTGGTGCGCAACGCCGTGCAGTACACACCGGAGCACACAGTAGTTGCCGTGTCGTTGCGCTGTAGTGTTGCGGCTGACAGAGAAGTGGCCGTCATCAGTGTGCGCGACCACGGCGCGGGCGTGCCCGCAGAGGCGCTTGCAGACATCTTTCGCCCCTTCTACCGCGTCGCGGATGCGCGCGACCGCGAGTCCGGCGGCACAGGCTTGGGCCTCGCCATCACAGAGCGCGCCGTCCGGCTGCACGGCGGCAGCATCACGGCCGCGAACCACACGGCGGGCGGCTTCATCATCGAGATACGTCTGCCCGCGATGGCTAGGTCAGTGCAGCATGTCGAGCAGACGCAACTTGAAGGCATTAGCTCGTTCATGTAAATGACGCACGACACGCTCAAGCGACAATTGGGCTGGACCACTGCGACCGCGCTCGTCGTGGGCGAGGTCATTGGCGTCGGCATCTTCCTCACGCCGGCCGGCATGGCGAAGTCGCTCGGCTCACCCGCGCTCGTGCTCGTCGTCTGGCTCTTGATGGGCGCGATGGCGCTGTGCGGCGCGCTCTGCTACGGCGAGTTGGCGGCGCGTTTCCCGGCAGCCGGTGGCAGCTACATTTACTTGCGCGAGGCTTACGGCCCGGCGCTCGCATTCCTCTACGGCTGGATGACGTTGCTCGTGCTCGACCCCGGCCTCACCGCCGCGCTCGCCGTCGGCATGGCGAGCTATGCCGGTTATGGTTTGAACCTCGCGCCCGCAGGCGTGAAGACAATCGCCGTCGTTGGGATCATCTTGCTGGCCATGGTCAACATACGCGGCGTCCGGCTCGGCGGCTGGCTTGTGCGCTGGCTGACGGCGCTTAAGCTGGCGCTGCTCATGTTCGTGGTCGTCTGGGGCTTCGCTGGCCGGTTCGGTGCGTGGGCGAACTTCACGCCGTTTGTGGCGCAACGCGCCAACTCGACGCCACTCGTCGCCGCTTTGGCCGGTGCGATAGTGGCCGCCTTCTTCTCGTTCGGCGGCTGGTGGGACGTGAGCAAAGTGGCCGGCGAAGTGCGCGAGCCGGCTCGGACTCTGCCGCGTGCGTTGACTTACGGCGTGCTCGTCGTCACGCTGGTTTACATGCTGACGAGCGCGGTCTTCATCTATCTGGTGCCGCTTGAGCGCGTCACATCGGGCGAAACTTTTGCGGCACAGGCGGGCTCGGCGCTCTTCGGGCGCGTGGGTGGACAGGTCTTTGCGGCCATCATTGTGGTGACGGTGCTTGGCAGTCTCGCCGTCTATATCATGTCTGCGCCGCGCGTCTATTTCGCGATGGCGCGCGACCGCCTGTTCTTTCCCGTTGTGGCGCAGCTTCATCCACGCTTCGGCACGCCCGCACTGGCCATCGCCTTGCAAGCGACGCTCGCCGCGTTGCTCGTGCTGCTCGGCACGTTCAACGAGATCGTCGCCTATTTTGTCTTCACCATTGTCGTCTTCGTCGCGCTCTCTGTCGCCGCCGTGTTTGTGTTGCGCCGTCGCACGCGCGCATCTGACTTCGCATACCGCACGCCGGGCTATCCGGCGACGCCGCTCATCTTTCTGCTGCTCGTCGCGTTGCTGCTCGTCCTGCTCGCGGGCAATAATCCCAAGCAAGTGGCGCTCGGCGTCGGCGTGGTGGCGCTGGGGCTGCCGGTCTATTATCTTTTCTTGCGGCGCAGATTTGTTGTAGAAACGGATGAGAGGTGATCGCAAACGCTTATGACTTGGATCAAGACCGTGCCCTTTGACGAAGCTGACGAGCAGTTGCGCCGCGCGATGAAGGCGCAGCGCGAGTTGTATCCGTTGGAATACGAGACGCCGGTGCATCCGACGCCGGACGGCGAATCGTCCGGCATCGTCGCCTCACACAGCCTCATCCCCGACGCACTCTATCACGCCTTCGCCACCTTCGGCGCGCTCATGTCGCCCGACTTGCCTTTAACGCGCCGGCAGCACGAGATGATCACGACGGTCGTGTCGGTCACGAACCGTTGCCATTATTGAATCGAGTCGCACGCAGAGTTTCTGCGTCGGGTCACGCTGGACGAAGAGTTGGTCAGCGCCTTGCAAGCGGACTATCGGACTGCGCCGATCACGGAGCCAGAGCGCGTCATGCTCGACTACGTGGCCCAACTGACGTGCGACGCCACGCGCATCACACCACAGGATCATGCGCGGCTGCATGAGGTCGGCTTCGACGATCAAGCTATCTTGCAGATCACTTTGATCGCCTCATGGTTCAACTACATCAACCGCGTCGCTGATGCGCTGGGTGTCGGCCGAGATTGAGTGCTTTGCTTTAAGCCGAACGCCTGCCGCCCGCCCATCTTAACGGCGCGACCCATTGTCGTCGGCGCGCTGAGTCGCGCGTCAACCGCGCACACCCGCGCGCCGTTCCTCCAAGACCTCAATTGATTCTTTGACGCGCGTGTAGATGCCGTCGGCGTCGAGGCCGAATTTGGCGAGGAGGAGTTTCTGATCGCCGTGTGTGACGAAGCGGTCGGGGACGCCCATGCGGACGAAGCGCACCCCGTCAAGCAGGCCGTTCTCTTCGAGCAGTTCCATGACTGCCGCGCCAAAGCCGCCCGCAAGAAAAGCCTCTTCAACAGTCACAATCAGACGCTTCGTGCGCGCGAGCGCAAGCAACAGACTCGCGTCGAGCGGCTTGACGAAGCGGGCGTTGACGACCGTGGTCTCAATGCCATCTTTGGCTAAATGCTCGGCGGCTTGCAACGACGGATGCGCCATCGTGCCGTAAGCGATGATGGCGACCTCGCCCGCGTCGCGGAGGATTTCGGCTTTGCCGATCTCAAGTAGTTGCGGCGCGCGTGTGATGTCCGCGCCGATGCCGTTGCCGCGCGGGTAGCGCATGGCGGCGGGGCCCGTGTGCTGAATCATCGTGTAGAGCATGTCGCGCAGTTCGCCTTCGTCCTTCGGGGCCATGGCGATCATGTTGGGTACGCCGCGCAGGTAGGCGATGTCGAGCAGGCCGTGATGCGTCGGGCCGTCGCCGCCGACGATCCCTGCGCGATCCATGCAGAACTTGACGTTGAGGTTTTGCAGGCAGACATCGTGCACGAGTTGATCGAAGGCGCGTTGCAGAAACGTCGAATAGATCGCGCAGACGGGTTTTAGTCCTTCAGTTGACAGCCCCGCAGCGAACGTGACGCAGTGCTGCTCGGCGATGCCGACGTCGAATGAACGTTCGGGAAATTTTTCGAGTGCTTGATCTATGCCCGTGCCGTCGGGCATCGCGGCGGTGAGCGCGACGACCTGCTCATCCTGCGCCATCAACTCGCACAGAGCCTTGCCAAAGACGGCCGTGTAACTCGGCGCTGACGATTTCGACTTGATCATCTGGCCGGTCTTGGGATCGAAGGGGCCGGTCGCGTGCCAAGCGTAATAATTTTTCTCGCGCGCCGGAAAGCCTTTGCCTTTGGTCGTGAGCGCGTGGACGATGACGGGGCCGTCTTTGATCTGTTGCGCCTCGCGCAAGGCGCGGACGAGCGCGGCCGTGTCGTGCCCGTCCACATAGCCAATGTACTTGAAGCCGAGTTCGCTGACGAGCGCGCCGGGCAGCACGGCTGCCGCGATGGCGTCCTTAAACGTCTTGGCCGCGTGATAGAGGCGCTCGCCGACCGAGGGGATGGCGTGCAGGGTCTCGCCGACTTCGTCTTTGAAGCGATGGTAGCCTTGCGCTTCGCGGATGCGGTTGAGGTAGCCCGTGAGTGCGCCGACGGCGGGCGCGATAGACATCTCGTTGTCGTTCAAGAGCACGATGAGGCGCGTCTTCAAGTGGCCCGCTTGGTTGATCGCCTCCATCGCCATGCCGCCCGCGAGCGAAGAGTCGCCGATGATGGCGCAGACGTGATGTTGTTCGCCCGCGCGGTCGCGCGCAATGGCCATGCCCAAAGCAGCGGACAAAGAAGTGGAAGCGTGACCCGCACCGAAGGTGTCGTACTCGGATTCGTCGCGGCGCAGGAAACCGCTCAAGCCGTCGTATTGTTTGAGCGTCGGCAGACGGTCGCGGCGACCCGTCAGAATTTTGTGCGCGTAAGCTTGATGGCCTACGTCCCAGACGATGCGGTCGTGCGGCGTGGCGAAAGCATAATGGACGGCGACGGCGATCTCGACCGCGCCGAGCGATGCGCCGGTGTGCCCGCCGATGCGCGCGCACGTCTCGATGATGTACTGCCTGATCTCTGTGGCGACTTCGGGCAACTGTTCGAGCGGCAGACGACGCAGGTCTGCCGGCACATTGATCTGCTCGATAAGTTTCATGGCGGGCGTATTGTAGCAAAAGAGTGGGCGGTAGTCAGTGGGCGGTGGTCAGTAAAAGCAACTTCTGTTGTTACTGACCACCGCCCACTGACTACCGCCCACTCTATTCGGCCAGCCGCGCAACGCGCGCGTCTAAAGGTCGTGTGGTGGTATGCAGACGGTTCGGTTCGGGCGAGTCGTCTGCCGGCGTGCCGCATCGTTTGGTGCGGCACGCCGTTCTTATCAGCCCGAAAATTTCAAGGAGAGCAATAGACATGAAGAACACCTTTATCAAAGCGAGCTTGACGCTTGCGCTCATGGGCGCGCTCGGTCTGTTGACGTTCGCGCAGACGCCTGCGCCGCAGACCAACACGCCGTCGTCACCGCCTGCGGGCCGGTTTGAACGCGGCGGCCGGCATGGACATATGGGACGCGGCATGCGCGGCGGCTTCGCGCGCCCTGCGTTCAGCCAGTTGAATCTGACCGACGCACAGCACCAGCAACTAGCCGACATACATCAGCGCTACGGGCAGAACTTCAAAGCGCAGCGCGAAGAGTTGCGCCAGTTGATGGAGACGCGCAGGAGCGGCGGCACGCTGACGCCGGAACAGCAAGCGCGCGCCCAAGAGTTGCACGCCCAACTGCGCGCCAATAACGAAAAGATGCACAGCGAGACGTTGGCTGTGTTGACACAGGAACAGCGCGACCAACTCAAGCAGATGCGCGAACAGTTCCACCAGCGCATGGAAGAACAGCGCGGGCCACGCTTCAAGGCGCAACCAAACACAAACCCGCCGACTGACAACTGAGAGCAGTAGGCAGTAGGCAGTAAGCAGTAAAGACAAAAAAGCAGCCGGTTGAATGTCGCTCACATCCATGAGTGAAAATTCAACCGGCTTTTTCTGCCTACTGCCTACTGCTTTCTCAATACACTCCGGGCACAACGGCCGGCACGCGCTGCGCGTAAGCGTCGAACTCTGCGCCGAAGGCCGCGCGCAACAGACGCTCTTCGCTGCGGACGCGCACAACCGTTCCCGTCCAGAAGATGGTGACGCCCAACAGCAGCCCCAGCCAATGACTCCAACTCAATGCTGTGGCCAGCAGCATGCCGAACATGCCCGTGTAGATCGGATGGCGCACAAACCTGTATGGCCCCGTCGTCACGAGCCTGTGCCCTTCAACCAGCCGCGCCGTCAGACTCCATTCCTTGCCGAGCGTGCGGATCGCCCCTGTCACCAGCCAGAGCGAACCGACCGCCAACAGCACCGCCAAGACGAGCAACGCCGCATTGAGCGTTGCGCTAAAACTGACGAGCGGTCTGAACAGACGCGGCCACGCCCAGACCACCCCGTAGCTCAACCCTTGCAAGATGAGACCGCCGCGCGAGCGCACATCGCGCGTCCGCTCCGGCGCAGGCGCGGGCGCGTTACGCCGAGAGAAGAAGACGAAGATGAGCGGAAACAAAATCCAGCACAGCAAGACGAGCAGAAAGGCGACGACGCGGAAGTTGAGCATAAGCTTAGCTCTGCTCCGGTGTGCGGCGCAGCCGCAGCACGGCGATCTCCGGGCGCGCGCCGAAGCGGATGGGCAAGCCGACTGTGCCTGTGCCGCGCGAGACGTAGAGGTGCGTGCCATTACGCTGATAATGGCCGCGCAGGTATTTGAACTCGTTGACGAAGCGGACGGGCGCGCCGACAAGCGGGAGACGCAGTTGGCCGCCGTGCGTGTGTCCGCTCAGGATCAAGGAGATGCCTTCAGTCTGCGGCAGATCGAGCACGATGGGTTGATGCGACAGCAGGAGCGAGGGCCGGTGTGCGTCCACGCCTCTCAGCGCGCGCGCAAAATCGCTCTTGCCCCAAGACCAATCGTCAATGCCGACGAGTTGGAGCGCATCATTGCCGCGCGTGATCGTCGTGTTCGCGTTGTTGAGCACGTTGATGCGCGCGCGTGTGAGCGCCCGCGCGGTCAACTCCGGGTCGGTGTAGTGATCGTGATTGCCGAGCACGGCCCAGACGCCTGCGGGCGCACTGAGCCGGCCCAATAGCTCGGCGCACGGTTCGACATAGCTCGCACGCGCGGTCGTGTAATCGCCCGTCAAGGCGATCATGTCTGCATTAAGACTTTGTGTGAGCCGCACGATGCGCTCGACGTCTGCGTGCGGCACGATCAAGCTGTGGTGCAAGTCGGAGACCTGTGCGATGCGAAAGCCGTCGAAGGCGGGCGGCAGATCGCGGATGGGGATGTCGGTCTCGGTCAACTCATAAGCGCGCGGCTCGACCAAGCTGGCGTAAGTCGAAGTGGCCGACACGCCGACAAGTCCGGCCGCCGCCAGCCCGCGCATAAACTCTCTTCGCGTCCACACCATCGCGGGCGGGATTGTAACATTTAGTTTGAACGGGCGGGTCAAGCAAGAGTTTTCTGCGAGTGACAAAGGCCGTGCGGCGGCTAGAAAACGGCTTGACCGAGAAGATGAAAAGAATATAATGCGCACCGCTTGGACGGGCGAGCACATAGCTCTGACCGATCCGAAACAATCCAACCTGTACCGCCGGGAGGATAGCTATGGCATATCAGTGTCCGCGTTGCGGCGATCCAGTGAGTAGAAATTACAGCCGGACAGCCCAGATGGCAGGCGGGCTAGTGGGCGCACTATTCATGGCCGCCTTTGGTTCATTTGGTTGTAAAAAGTGCGGCAAGATTTCGCGCGGCGAGTTTCCGGCTGAAGTCCGAAACCGCATGCTGCTCGGCTCGGTCGGCTTAGTCGTCGGCGCAGTCGTACTGTTCGTCGTTGTCATTGGCGTGATCGCCGCCCTGCGTTAAGACGAGCCTGAGCTTGCGCAAGCACCGGCTGCCGTGTCAGAGGCGACATTAACGAAGCGGTGTCGCCTCGTGGATGTGTGTGGCGCGCCCGCGCGGCGATTATAAGTCTTGACTTTTCCTCGCCAGCCGTTAGAGTCTCACATACCTTTTTGCGGTCTGCGGTAACGGCCGCGCCCGAACTGAATCGAACTCCTCAACAACTTGTAGTCGGCGCGCGGCCGCTAGAGTGTCAGTCAAGCAATTGCCGGGCGCGCCCGACTGGAGTCTTATGCACTTGCAACAGTTCAAACGCCTTGCCGTCTGTATCGCGTGCGCGCTGCAACTGCTCTGCTGGGTTGGTAGCGAGCACGCGGCCGCACAAAAAAAGTCTGGCCGCCGTGCGCAGACTGCGGCGCGCACACGCAAAGGCGCGGGCGCAGCAGACGAGCCAGAGGCGCGCACCAGTCCTTATGTGACCGAAGGGTTGCGTTACGCGGACGAAGGCAAATGGGCGGAGGCGATCAAATCATACCGGCATGCGCTGGTGGATAACCCGCAGGACGTTGATGCCTATCTAAACATGGGCGACGCATATCTGAACTTGGGCAACGATAAGGAAGCGCTCGCCGCTTATCAACAGGCCGTCAAGCTCGCGCCCAAAAGCGCCGAAGCCTACAACGCACTCGGCGCGGCCTATAACATCGCAGGTCAAAATAGCGACGCTTTCAAACCGCTCGTGCGCGCCATTCAACTCGATCCAGATTACGCCGAAGCTTATTACGGGATCGGCTACGCCTATCAACGTCTGGAAAATTACAAGGACGCCATCGGCTACTTGAAGAGCGCCATCCGGCTCAAGCCCGATTACCCGGAAGCCTACCTTGCGCTCGGTCTCTCTTATCTCGGACTGGGCGACAACAAACTGGCCGAAGCACAACTCAAAACGCTCGAAGGCATGGACGCAACGCTCGCGCAAGAGTTAGCCAGAGCGATCCAGAAAGCGCCGGCCGCCGCAGCACGCAACAACGGACAGATGACGACGCAACGGCCTATCCAGAGCACACCAACGCCGCGCGCGAACACGCCAACGCCGCAGAGCCAACGCACAACAACCAGCGTTGCGCCCATGCAAGCGGCTCAACAGCCGCAGTCGGTGCAAGCTGCGCAAGCGCCGCAGAGTGTCAACCCCGTTTCCCTGCTGGCTGTCGAGTTGAGTTTCTGGAACAGCATCAAAGACAGCAACGACCCGGCAGAGTTCGCGGCTTACATCAAGAAGTATCCCAACGGCCAGTTCATCGATCTCGCACGCATCCGCCTGCGCGCGCTTGAGAGCAAAAAGAGCGTGGTGGCTCAACCTGAAGCTGCGCCGACGCCAAGCGCGCCGCCCGCAGCCGAGACCAAACAAGAGCAACCGAAGCCGACGCAGGAGCAGCCCGCACAACTCGTCGTCAGCGCGCCGCCGGTTGCGCAACCGGCCGAGCCGGCGCAATCGGCTGAGCCGGACGGCCCGACCACTTTGGAAGAGACGCTGGATCAGATCAGAAGATATTTTCCGAGCAAGTTCATTTATCAACTCACGACGCCCAATGATGCGCCGAACGCGCCGCCCGTCACGCGCGCGATGAAGATCGATGTCGAACTGCTCCGCTTCGAGGGTTGCACACTTGAATGGCGCGACGGCGCAGACAGACTCTCCATGTCGCTCGCCGATCTTGATCCGCAGAGTGTGAAAGTTGAGTTGCGGCAAAAACCTGAGACGACCTTCAACATGGAAGTCTGGAACGTCAGCCTCACGGCCACTGCCGGGCAAGGCGCATTCCGCGAGATCAAAGGCGACGGCAGCACAGAGAACAGATACAACGGCGTTGACTTGCAGTACGGCGACCAAGCGACAGCCAGCCGGCTCGCGCGCGCCCTGCAAAGAGCGATCAAGCTGTGCGGCGGCAAACCTGCGCCGTCTTAAAGTCAACCGGTCGGAAACGGAAATTAAACCCGCTCGCTCGATTGTGCGTGCGGCACGTCGTAGCAACGTCCTTGAGGAATCTATGCAACAGTACGACTTGATCGTCATCGGCTCGGGCCCCGCCGGCCAACGCGCCGCCATACAGGGCGCGAAGCTCGGCAAGCGCGTCGCCGTCATCGAGAAGCGCGAAGTGATCGGCGGCGCAGGCATCAACACGGGCACAATTCCCTCGAAGTCCATGCGCGAAGCCGTGATGCACCTGTCCGGTTATCAGTATCAGAGCATCTACGGCATGAACTATCGCGTGAAGGACAACATCACGATTGCCGATCTCTCCTTCCGCGTGCAGCACGTGATCAAAACTGAGATTGACGTGACGCAGGCGCAACTCTCGCGCAACGGCATCGAGGTCTTGACGGGTCGCGCCAGCTTCATTGATCCGAACCACGTGCGCGTCGAGAACTCGCGCGGGCAATCGGACGAGTACGAGGCTGGTTTGATCGTCATCGCCGTCGGCACGCGCCCCGCCGAATCGCCGCTCGTCCCCTTCAACAACCGCACGATCATCAACAGCGATCAGATTTTTTCGCTGCCCGCACTGCCGCGCACCTTGATGGTCGTCGGCGGCGGCGTGATCGGCGTCGAGTACACTTCGATGTTCGCGGCTTTGGGCGTGCGCGTGATTCTGATCGAGAAGATGCCGCGCCTGCTCTCGTTCGCTGACGAAGAGATGGTCGAGGCGCTCTGTTATCACCTGCGCGACAACCGCGTGACGCTTAGATTGAATGAAGAGGTCGAGAGCGTCGAAGAGTTGCCGGACGGGACGGTCGTGGCGAATCTGAAGAGTAAGAAAAAAGTTTCGGGCGACGCGCTGCTCTACGCGGTCGGGCGACAAGGCAACGTGGACGATCTCAACTTGGCCGCGGCCGGTCTCGAAGCGGATGCGCGCGGGCGCATCGTGGTCAATGAAGAATATCGCACGCAGCAGCCGCACATCATCGCGGTCGGCGACGTGATCGGGTTTCCATCGCTCGCATCGGTTTCGATGGAGCAGGGGCGCATCGCGGTCGGGCGGGCGCTCGGCGCGAATATGCACACAGAGCCGGGCAACTATCCTTACGGCATCTACACGATCCCCGAAATCTCTTTCGTCGGCAAGACTGAAGAGCAGTTGACCGACGAAGACGCGCCGTACGAGACCGGCGTCGCTTATTACCGCGAGATCGCGCGCGGGCAGATTCGCGGCGACACGACGGGCCGCTTGAAGTTAATCTTTCATCGTGAGACGCGCGAGATTTTAGGCGTCCATATCATCGGCGAAGGCGCGACCGAAATCCTGCACATCGGGCAAGCCGTGCTTGCGCTCAAAGGTACGATTGATTATTTCATCGAGACGGTCTTCAACTACCCGACGCTCGCAGAGTGCTACAAGGCTGCCGCGTTCAACGGTCTCAATAAGCTCTCGCGCTTCGGGCCGGGAAGCTGAAGAGATTAACCACACAAGGACACTAAGAAAAACTTTGTGCTCTTTGTGCCTGTGTGCTGCTACTTTCCGACGGGCTGGAATCAAACACTCGAGAGGTTAACCATGACGCGAACAATCGGTGTATTGGCGATGGAGCATATCGCCGTCGGCTTAGTTGATGATCATCAACTCGTCGGCGCGACGCACATCTTCCCTGACAAGCACAGTGAGTTTGATTGTCTCTCAGAGATGCCGGCGGAAGAGATCGCGCAAGGCATGGCGCGCGAGATCGCAGCGTGCGGCGGACAGGAGGTCGGCGCGATTGGCGTCGGCTTTCCGGGCGTGATCAAGGGTGGCATCGTTGAAGAGTCGCCGAACCTGCAACAGATGAAGGGCCAGAACCTCGCGGCGATGCTGGGCGCGCTGCTGCGCGCAGCCGATATCAATGCGCCGGTGCACGTCCTGAATGACGCCGATGCAGTCGCCGCCGGTGTCGCGGCGACGCTCGGTCATCTCGATCACTTTATTCGCGTCTGGACGCTCGGCAGCGGCGTCGGCTTCGGGCGCTACCCGCAGGCGGAAGGCGTCTGGGAGGGCGGGCACTCGGTCGTCTCGCTCGATCCGAAAGAGGGCTTTTGCAACTGCGGCGGCACGGGCCATCTCGAAGGCGTGATGGGCCATCGCGCGATGCGCCGGCGCTTTCTCGACCTCGAACCCGAAGAGGTCTTCGCGCACGCGCGCACGGGCGACGAACGTTGCGTCCAGTTTGTCAAATACTGGCATCGCGCGCTCGCCGCCGCGACCGCCACCTCAATCCACATGGACGGCCCCGGCAAGTTCTTCATCACGGGCCCCAGCGCACGCTACATTCAAGTGGGCGTCCTCGACCAATACCTGCACGAGATGGTCAAGATGAGTCCGCTGCAAGGTAGCCAACTCGAAGTCGTCGCCACCTCCGACGAGACCGCCATCATCGGCGCAGCCCTCAGCGCCACGCACGCCGCTGAGTCGGCGGGTTGAATTGCAATCACGATCAGTTGCAACGCAGAGGAGCACAAGTTTAATCTCTGTCAGGTTCTCTGCTGTGTCCTCTATGTTGCCTCGACAGTTTGTTCCCTACTCACAATATGACTCAATCAGACGCGCGGACGACGGCAGACAGTCGCGCAGATATCCTGTAGGATAGCTTACGCGATGACGGGCTTGGAGCATTACGTCGGACAGGTGCTCGATGAGAAGTACCGGCTTGAGCGGCTGCTCGGACAGGGCGGCATGGGTGCGGTCTATCTGGCGACGCATCTGGGCACGGAGCGGTTCGTCGCCTTGAAGCTTATCGCGCCGGATTTCATGCGCAATGAGGAGTTTGTCGAACGCTTCAAGCGCGAGGCGCGTGCGGCCGGGCGTTTGCGCCATCCGAACGTGGTTGACGTGACCGACTTCGGGTTTGCGCGCACGGGCGTGGAGCGCGTCGCCTATCTCGTGATGGAATACTTGGACGGCTGCACGCTCGGCGATGTGCTGGCGGAGGAGCAGCGTCTGCCGCTCGAATGGGTGGTGGACATACTCGAACAGGTTTCCTCAGCCGTGCATGAAGCGCACCAGCAAGGGATCGTGCATCGCGATCTGAAACCCGACAACATCTGGCTTGAACCGAACCGCTTGGGCGGCTACCGCGTCAAGGTGCTTGACTTCGGCATCGCCAAACTGGCCGAAGCTGAGACGAATAACGCCACAACGAGTGCGCCCACAGATGCGTCGGCGCAATTGCCCGCCTCAACCACTGCGTTTGCTGCTGCCGCACATGCCGGTGCAAACGACGAAGCGCACCAATCGCCGCACGTCGGCACGAATTTAGAGACCGACACGCTCCTCTATACCGGCAGCCACGGCGACCAACGCATCGAGCAGAACGAACGCGACCACGCACACGCAGACGCTCACGGTAATGATGCTCATTTATCAGGCGAGACGGACGACACGCAGTTGTTCGTCGCCGCGCCCACAGGCGGACGCGCGCAAGCGACGGCCGCCGTCGGCGCGACTGTGCAAGGCGCGGGGCTGACGCGCGTCGGCTCGATCATGGGCACGCCGCTCTACATGTCGCCCGAACAGTGTCGCGGCGAACGCCTCGACGCGCGCTCGGACATCTACTCGCTCGGCGTCATTGCTTATCAAATGCTCACGGGCGCGCCGCCATTTTCGAGCGACATGATGACGGTCATGCGTGAGCACATGGAGAGCGCGCCGCCGCCCTTGCGCGAGCGAAATCGAAAAGTGCCAAAGCGCGTGGCGCAGGTCGTCATGTCAGCACTGGCGAAAGACCCGGCCGCAAGGCCGCAGACGGCCGCAGCCTTCACCAACTCTCTGCGCGCCAACGCCGACAGCCTCGGCTCGCTCTACCGGCGCGCGATTGCGCTCTACAGCGAATACTTCCCGAAGTTCATCAAGATGTCGCTCATGGCGCACTTGCCGGTTATCGTGTTAACGCTCACGTTGGTCGGACTGGAGCTAGGCAAGCGATCCTTGCCGCCAGTATTTTTTATTGTGGCGACCATCGTGCTCGTACTGGCGCAACTGATCGCATACTTCTTGGCCGCGTCGGCCATCTCCGGCATGACGGCGCTCATCGTCGCGCAGTTGTACGTCGCGCCGCTCCGCCCCGTGCAACTCAATAACGCACTCGCTGTACTGCGCCGACGTTGGCGGCCCTTCCTGAAGACGAGCATTCGCGTCACGCTGCGCATTGTGATCGGCATGTGCCTCTTCTTCATTCCGGGCCTCATCATGTCGATCCGCTATCTGCTCTACGCGCCGGTGGTGTTGATGGAAGGGTTGGAGAAGAAGGCGGCGATGCAGCGCGCGCGTGAACTGGCGGCACGCTCTTGGCGCACGGTGATCGTCGTTTCGCTCTTACAGTTTTTGATCCCGATGGTGGTGAGCGCGCTGCTCGGCCGCTTCGGGGTGCGTAAGGGAACGCACGCTGGCGTTACGGTCGGCCCGTCCAGTCAGATCGGGCAGCATTTGACGGGTCTCATCAACATCTTCATCGTCCCGCTCATGTCTATCGTGCCGGCCCTTCTCTACTTGAAGATGCGGCAGATGGGCGGCGAGACTTTGAACGAAACGATCACGCAGATCGAAGAGGTCGAGGCCGCGCGCAGCCAATGGCAACGGCGCATGCGCACGCGCCTGTCGCTGAACACGCCGCAGAGTCGTTGAGTTTAAAGGATGGTGGCTGGAACTTCTGCGAGTGGAGTATAGTTAAGCTTCACGAGGCAGGTGGAGTCTTCGCTTGATGTGGGATGTATTATGAATCAACGGGCCGATTTAGCAGTTTACTCGCCAGACGAACGGCTGCAACTAATCGTCGAGGTGAAGAATAAGAGCGGCGCGACTACTGACTGGGCGGCCCGCATGCGCCGTAATCTGTTCACCCACTCGGCAGTTCCGAATGCCCCTTTTTTCTTGCTCGCTTTGCCCGACCACTTCTATCTCTGGGCGCGACGAGCCACCTTGCCTGAAGCAACCCCGCCGGATTACGAGATCGATGCCACACCGATAGTGGCGGACTATACGGACGATCCGAAGAGCTACCTCAGTGAATATAGCCTTGAGATGATCGTCAACTCTTGGCTTAATAATCTGGTCAATTCAGATCTCACCAGAGAGACGGCCAAGCCACATGAAGTGTGGCTGTTTGATTCCGGGCTGTATGACGCTATCAAAGCCGGCTCTGTGAAAACTGAAGCCTTAGTATGATCGTTTACATCGAATCAAATTTCGTCTTGGAGTTGGCCTACCTGCAAGAAGAGCACGAAAGTTGTGAGCAGATTCTAGCCCTCGCTGAAGGAGGCAGTATCATATTGGCAATACCTGCATACTGTGTTGGTGAGCCGTACGATTCGTGGGTGCGACGGGCTAAGCAGCGAACAGAATTGCATGAACGGCTCTCGCGAGAGATTAGGGAGCTTGCTCGCTCAAAGCCTTACGTTAAATCGCCGAATGAATTTCAGGAACTAACCAAGACACTGATCCGCAGCGGCGAGGAAGAGAAGCAGAGGCTCGATGACACCATTAGCAGGATGCTTGAAACCACAACGGTGATTCCTATTGCGCGCGACACGATCAAAGCAGCTATCAAGCTGCAAAAGACTCGTAACCTGTCGCCGCAGGACTCAATCGTGTATGCTTCCGTGCTGTCACACTTGGCGGGCCAAACTAATGAGCCGAAATGCTTCATCACTAAAAACTCGAAAGATTTTGCCAATCCCGACGTTGATCAGGATTTGGATGCGTACAATTGTAAGCTTCTGACCAAGTTTGAGCATGGTTTGGGATACGCCAAAAGTCAGATTGCCTCGCCTTAAAATCTTAAGAGAATGGATATTAAAAAGTTCGCACCGTGTCTGTTCGTGGCGTTGCTTGCGCTGCATGTCTGTCAACATCAGTCGCGCGCGCAGCAGGCGCGCGCACGCGCGTCGCAGAAATTACCCGCACAACAACAGAGCATCATCACAGCGCAGAAGTTCGGCGCGGCACAGAAGTCTTACGTCGAGGGCGAGCTACTCGTGCAGTTCGTTGACGAGAAGACGATGCAAGCGGCGCGCACGCTGCACGCGCGCACGGGCGCGACCGCCGTGCGCGAGTTCACAGAGTTCGGCAACTGGCAGCAGGTGAAGTTGCCAAAAGGTCTGAGCGTTGAAGCGGCGCTCAAGCGTTATCGCACTGCGCCCGGCGTCGCGTATGCGCAACCGAACTTCATCTATCATCCGACCGACACCACGCCGAACGATCCGAGCTTCGCGCAGCAGTACGGGCCGGTGAAGATCAGCGCGCCGCTCGCGTGGGACACGACGACGGGCAGCAACGCGGTCGTCGTCGCCATTGTGGACACGGGCGTTCGTTACACGCACGAAGACTTGGCGGCGAACATGTGGCGCAACCCCGGCGAGACCGGCCTCGATGCGCAAGGACACGACAAGGCCACGAACGGGATTGACGACGACGGCGACGGCTACGTTGACGACGTGTATGGCATAGACACCGCGAACAGCGACGCCGATCCGCTGGACGACTTCGGGCACGGCACGCACGTCGCCGGCATCGTCGGCGCGGTCGGCAATAACGGCTTGGGTGTCGCGGGCGTCAACTGGTCTGTGCAGTTGATGGCGGTGAAGATGTTCGACGCGAGCGGCAACGGCACGTCGGCCACAGCGATTGCGGCCTTGCAGTATGTCTTGATGATGAACCGGCGCGGCGTAAACGTGCGCGCGACGAACAACAGTTGGGGCGGCGCGCCCGAAGCGCCCGCTTACGATCAGGCTCTGCGCGCAGCCTTCGATACGCTCGGTCAAGCGGGCATCGTCAACGCTTGCGCCGCCGGCAACGCCAACAGCAACAACGACGCTGCGCCCTTCTATCCGGCAAGCTACGATCTGCCTTCGATCATCTCGGTCGCCGCCTCAGATCAGAACGACAACCGCGCGAGTTTCTCAAACTACGGCGCGACGAGCGTTGACTTGGCCGCGCCCGGTGTCTCAATTCTGAGCACGTATTTCAGTTCCAACTCTTCTTACGCCTTTCTGAGCGGCACTTCGATGGCCTCGCCGATGGTCGCGGGCGCGGCGGCGCTCGTCGCAGCGCATGATTCCTCTCTGAGTGCGCTCTCGATCAAAGCCACGCTGATGAACTCGGTTGACGTGTTGCCGCAGTGGTCTGGTCTGACCGTCACAAGCGGCCGGCTGAACGTCGCACACGCGCTGCAAAGCTCGACCGTGTGCAACTTCAATGCGACGCCCGCAAGCGCGGCGTTCACCGAGAGCGGCGGCACAGGTCAAGTGAACGTGACTTCCGCCACAGGTTGCAACTGGAGCGCGACGAGCAACGCAAGCTGGCTCTCGATCACTGTGAACGCAAACGGCTACGGCAACAACGCTGTGACCTACGCGGTCACGGCCAACTCCGGCGCGGCGCGCACGGGCACGCTCGTCGTCGCCGATCAGTCGATCACAATCACGCAAGCTGCCGGCGCGCCGCCGCCCGATCCTCTGCCGCCGCCGGCCATTGCCGGTCAAGTTTTGATCAGTGAGTTTCGCTTGGACGGCCCCGGCGGCGCGGACGATCAGTTCGTCGAGTTATATAACAACACGGATCAGCCTCTGCCTGTCTGGACGGACGACGGCTCTTCGGGTTGGGCTTTGGTCTCTGCGACCGACGCGAGCGGCGCGCTCAATGCGCTCTGCGTCATCCCGAACGGTACGGTGCTCCCTGCGCGCGGGCACTATCTCTACACGAATGCGCGCACCAACACGCTGCAATCTTACGGCGGCGCGAGTCGTGCGGCGGGCGATGCGACCGGCGTGCATATCTACATGAACGCGCCCGCGCAACCCTTCGCCGGTCTCGCGCTCTTCCGCTCAAGCAACGCGGCCAACTGGACGCTCGCCAACGAACTCGATGCGGTCGGCGGCACGCTCTCGTCCACGCTCTTGCGCGAAGGCGCGGGACTGGCGCAGAACTTCGCTTTCGTCTCCGACGTGCAATACAGTTGGACGCGCAAGCTCAGCAGTGGCTTGCCGCAAGACACAAACGACAACGCGCAAGATTTCGCGCTCGTCTCAACGACCGGCGGCAACTTCAGCGGTCAACAATCACAACTCGGTGCGCCGGGGCCAGAGAACTCTGCAAGTCCGATTCAACGCAATGCAGTGATCAAAGCCGCGCTGATTGACCCCGGCGTCTCCTCCAGCCAAGCGCCCAACCGCGAGCGCAACTCGACGCCGAACAGTTGTGGCACGGCGAACTGCGCCCTTGGCACACTGACCATTCGGCGTAAGTTCACCAACAAGACGGGGCAGACCGTGACCCGCCTGCGCTTCCGCATCGTGGACATCACGACCTTGAACAGTCCGGGCGGGCCGCAGGCTGACTTGCGTGCATTGGATTCAGCCGACACGACTGTCTCGTTGAGCGGCGGCGGCACGCTCACAGTTAAAGGGACGACCATTGAGCAGCCGCCCGTGCAAGTCTTAGGTGGTGGATTGAACTCGACGATGACCGTCACGTTGCCGGTGCCGTTGGGGGCGAACGCAAGCATCGCAATGCAGTTCATACTTGGCGTGCAGCAGGGCGGCAACTTCCGCTTCCTTGTCAACGTCGAGGCGCTGCCGTAGAGAAGCAGGGAGGCGATCAGTACCGCCGCCGGTAGCGGGTCTTGGTCGCATCAATATCCGCCCGCTACCGCAGGCATTATTGACCCGTTTCATCCTTGTCTTTCATCCCTATTCTTATGCCTGAGTATAAGTTCAAAGCGCACGGCTACGTCGGGCTGGTGACCATCGTCGCCGCAGAGGTGTTGCTGTTCGCGGGCCAGTCCTTCGTCGGTCATTGGTTCACGCCGATTGTGTGGACGGGTTATGTGCTCTTCATGGATGCGCTCGTCTATCGGCGCAAGGGGCGGTCGCTCTTGGTCTCGAACCGTCTGGAGTTGCTCGTCATCTGCCTCGTCTCAATCGCCTGCTGGTGGCTCTTTGAGTTCTACAACACGCCGCGCTTCTGGCGCACAGACCTCGCACTCTGGTGGCATTACACGGGGCTTGAACCGAACCCATACCTGCGCCGCGTCGGCTACGACTGGGCTTTTGCCACGATCTTCCCCGCGCTCTTCGAGACCGCAGAATGGTTGAACGCGGGCCTGCGTCGCGATGAAGAGAAACCGACGAGAGCGATCAAATTACCGCGCCCTTTGCTCTATGCGCTCGTCGTCGTCGGCGCAATCGGCGCAGCACTCCCGTTCTTCATTATTTCGACGTGGCTCGTGCCGCTCGTGTGGACCGGGTTGTTCGTCCTCCTTGATCCTTTGAACGCCTTGCGCGGTTGGCCTGCGATCACATCCGATCTCGCGCGCAA
Source organism: Acidobacteriota bacterium (assembly GCA_003223935.1). GTDB lineage: Bacteria > Acidobacteriota > Blastocatellia > Pyrinomonadales > Pyrinomonadaceae > QHXQ01. The sequence continues at coordinate 26,305 of QHXQ01000041.1, forward strand.
GCGTTGGCGCAGACTCGCCGCGCTCTGTCTCGCGGGCCTCATCTGCGGGCTGCTCTGGGAGTTTTGGAACTACTGGGCGCTTGCGCGTTGGACTTACACAGTGCCCTACTTCGGCCACATCAAACTCTTCGAGATGCCCGTCGTTGGCTACCTAGGCTACCTGCCCTTCGCGCTCGAATGCTGGGCGCTCTACGTCTTCGCCCGCTCGCTGCTCGGCTCACGCCCCATCGCCGCACAGACGAGCGCCGATAGTATCGTGATTGATTTGCAGTAAGTGCCGCAACGCGGCTTCATCATTCAACTTCAGAGGCTACTATGAAACACGCGCGCACACTCGCAGCCTGTCTCGTCTGCCTGTCGTTCAGCAGTGCCCACGCGCAAACCGGCACGTACACAACTTACATCGGCGGCAAGCCCGCCGTCGTCGATCACTACACGGTTACGACCGCCCCCGACGGCACGCTCAAGACCGAAGCGACACTTGGCGCGCCCACCGGCGGCATGCAACAGACCGCCGTGACCATCGCTGCCGCGCACCGTCCGGTCAGCTTCGCAGTTTCTATCGGCGACAATAAATTGCTCGCGGCCGATTTCAACGGCCCGACAGTCAAACTACACAAAGCCGGTCAGCCCGACCAAGAGCTTCAGACCAAAGCGACGATGGTGCTGGAGAATCTGCTCTGGCATCAGTTCGTCTTTCTGCTCGATCAGTATGACGAGACGAAAGGCGGCGCGCAGAGCTTCGTCGCGTTTCTGCCGAGTCAGGCGCTCGACTATCCGATCACGATAGAGCGTGTGGGCACGCCTGACTATCAGGTCAATGGACAGACCACAAGGACGCGCCGCTATCACCTCGTCGCCAACAGCGCGCTCGCACTTGAGATGTGGACGGACGAGGCGCGCGTGCCGCTCCTGTTCTACAGCGCGGCGCAGCAACTCAAAGTGGTGCGCGCAGACGCGGAAAGTTTGGCTGAGGCAGCGCTGGCCGATGCGCCCAAGCCGGCCGAGTATCGCCCGCCCGCTTACGTCGTGCCGACTTCGTTTCATGAACAACAGGTTACGGTCGGCGCGTCCACTGAATGGGCGCTGCCCGCGACGCTCACGCTGCCGACCGGCACAGGGCCTTTCCCCGCCCTTGTACTCGTGCATGGCTCTGGGCCGAATGATCGAGACGAGACGATTGGCGCGAACAAGCCTTTCCAAGACCTCGCGTGGGGTCTCGCTTCGCAAGGGATCGCCGTGCTGCGCTACGACAAACGCACGCGCGTCTATCCGGGCAAGCTGGCGGCGCTGCCGAACCTCACGGTGCAAGAGGAGACGATAGACGACGTGCTCGCCGCCGTCGCGCTCTTGCGCCACACGCCGCAGATCGAGCCGCATAAGATTTTCGTGCTCGGCCACAGTCTCGGCGGCATGCTCGTGCCGCGCATCGGTCTCGCAGACAGCGGCCTCGCCGGCCTCGTCGTCTTCGCCGGTGCGACGCGCCCGTTTGAAGACGAGTTTGTGCGGCAATATGAGTACCTCTACGGCCTCGACGGCCAGATCACGCCGAAAGAACAAGCGGAGATTGACGACTACAAACGACAGGCGGCGCGCATCAAGCAACTCACGCCTGCCGACGCCAACAGCAAAGAACGCTTGCTCTTTGCCGCGCCGAGCTACTGGCTCGACCTGCGCGGCTACTTCCCGCCCGCCGTCGCGCTCAAACTCAAACAACCGCTCCTCGTCCTGCAAGGCGAACGCGACTACAACGTGACGATGGATGCCTTCCACGATTGGCAGCGCACGTTAGATAAGCGCGCGAACGTCACCTTTAAGAGCTACCCGAAACTCGACCATCTCTTCCTCGAAGGCACAGGCCCCGCGAGCGAGGCAGACTACGCCCGCCCGCGCAACATCCCGCCCTACGTTATTGACAACATCGCCGCGTGGATCAAAAAGCAGCACTGAGCCGCGTTTCTGCGTTTGAGACTTTCGGCGCGAGCCGTTAAACTGTGCGGTTTGATTCGCGCGATAATTGTTTTCTGAGGTGATAGATGAGCACAGAGCCGAACGCTTTCGAGCATTTTCTCCAACGACACGACGAAGCGGCATGGGCGCAAGTGGTCAATGAACTACTGCCCTTGACGCACGAAGTTGATCGCAACGCGACCCAAATCTGGTTTGCTTTCTTTCCGCTCGCGCTCCTGCGCGCGCTTGAAGCGGCAGACGATTCGGCGCAACTCGCGCAGAAACTACTGCTGCAAGGTAAGTATTATCTCAAAGACCAGATTGATACCTCGCACACGTTTCTCTACGGGCATCGCTTCTGGCCTGAAGTCAAACAAGCAGTCAGCGCGCATGCGGACAGCTTTAAGTCAACAAATAATGCGCCCCTCACTGATCAGATTCGTGTGGTCGCGCGCACAGTCGCGGCCGCGCGTAAGGTTGACGAATCGCTGCTCGTCGGCATCACTGCGGTCGCGTGTATGACCATCGCGCAAGTCGGGCTTGCTGCGTTCAAACGGACGCCGGGCGCGGGCGCGCTTGACAAACGCGAGTTGCGCCGCGCGCCCGAAGATGTTTTGCGTGCACGCGCGCAGGATGACAGTCAGGGTCTCTTCGGTTTCTTGCGCACGACCGACAGACGTTGGACTGTAGTCTGGAACGAGCACGAGCCGACGGCGCGCTTTAAGATGATCGAAGGGCAAGAGGTCGCATCGGCTGCGGCGACCGACAAGCGCGATTGGTCGCAAGTTGAGCCGCGCTGCACGATCAACGAGGGGCCGATCCCCGTGCAGTGCCGCTCGGCTTCATGCGGCACATGTTGGGTCGGCGTACTCGGCGGCGCGGAGAAACTCTCAGATGTTGCGCCGCGCGAACGCAAAGCGATGCGCCTGTTCGGCTACATTGACACGGACGAGCCGCGCCCCATCATCCGCCTCGCTTGTCAGGCGCAAGGTGGCGGCGCGGTCTCAATCGTGATTCCGCCGTGGAACGGCGTCTTCGGCAAATACCTGCGCGCGCAGCAAGCGGAACAGGAGCAGCCGCAGAGCGCAACGGTCGAGGCGGGCGCGTGATGACCGAGCGCGCTGACAAGACACTCGCACGCTCAGAGATTCAGAGCATGGTCAAACCTAACTCGAACGGCGCATCCACCGCCGCGCAACAACCGCCGCCGCTCGCGCGCGACGCGCAAGGCGCGATCACGACGCAGTCGCTCGCCGACCTGATCCAGTGGTTTCTCGATCACGACTCGCGCGTCAACGCGATCCGGCAGCCGCAGGTCGAAGAGATTTTTCAGTGGAAACAGGCGGCGAGCGCGCGCGCGGGCGAAGCGGTCTATCAGTTCGACCACGCCGAAGACCGGCTCGCCGTCGGCATCGTGCAAGCGGTCACAGCGCACGCAGATGAGCGCGCGTTGCACGAGTGGATCAGTCAACTGCTGAACGCGCTCGAAGAGGCTTCGCAGACGAACGAAGAGTTGGCCCAAAGCTATCAGTTGGACGCGCATGGCGCGGCTTCAACCGTCCAAGAGGCGGCGAAGATTCCAACCGAGCGCGGGCGCAACATCTACTTGACTTGCTGCTGGCTCGAAACGCTCTGCACCGCAGAGGTGCGCGTGCTCGGTTGGGTCTATCAAGAACTCTACGGGCGCGCGTTTCAGCCTAATAATTTTTGATCGCAACCGCTTAAAGAGGTAAGCATTCATGCCCGAAAGACCGAACTACACAAACAACTCGCAGACGCTCGTCATGGACGCCAACGATTTCGCGTTTGAGACCGTCGAAGCGGAGAACGGCCACGCCACGGTCGTGCGCTTTCAACTCACCGACGCGCAGGTGCGGGCCGGCGACGTGCTGCTCGTCCTCGACGGCACAGACATACACTTCCATGGCATGATCGGCATGATCGGTGAAAACGGCTCAGCCGTCGCCACCGACCGGCGCGGCTCGCTGCTACCGGCCATCGTGCAGTAAAGGGCTGAGGGAGGAAAAGTATCAATCAATAACTTCTAACTCAAGGATAGGTGTGTCATCGTAAATGACCATTCTTAGCAAATTTATAAAGCAGGATTGGTATTGATGAATCATCAGAATCCTCTGAATCCTCAATAGCGAGGGTTGCGCCCACGTCTATGACTGCCCCTTCCTTCCAATTGCCGCGTTCGTCAAGATACCTAACGGTATCGCCTTCTCTGACTTCCGTGCCGTTTTTGTCTTTGATATTTAGCTTTCTTGCCATTGCTCTCTCCTATCGTTCAGTTTTGAACGCAACAACAAGTGTAGTCAACGGTCGTCAATCTGCAACCCAAACAACACGGCCCTTATGAGTAGTAAGTTGCAGCGCGTTATAAAAGCGCCGGTCTGCGGTGACAAGTTGACATCCTTGCTTTATCGCGGCAGCTAAATACATAGCATCGTAAACCGTGCTGCCTGTGCTGTGCGCTATGTTGAGAGCGTCAGTCAGAAGATTAAGAGAATAAAGAAAGGTTATCGGTGCAAGTTGAAACACGCCGGCTATCCGTTTTGCCTCAGCCTCATCTATTTCTTTCCGGCGTGCTTTTTTCCAGAGGATATTTCCGAACTCGGAAGGCAGTAAATCAGGCGCGTATAAGATGTGTGAAGGGTCAAGCCAGCGTTTAGCTTCAGCCTCAAGAATTTCCGGCACGAACCATTTAATAGCTACGCTGGCATCTATTACATATTCAGTCACCGCGCGCGATCCTCGCGCAGCAGTTTAGCACTATCAGTATGTTTGCGCCCTTCAAGACTGCGGCTGATACGTTCAGCGCGACGGCGAAATTCTATCATCTGGCGCGCGTGCGCTTCAGCGCCAGAATCTGTTTCTGTAGCGCGCTCGTCTTTGTCTTTTAGTTTGCTCGCCATGTCATTACACCCCTATCTCAAGCGTCAAGTTCTTGACGCTTACAAGTGTAATAAGTATTACTCCGGCGTTCAACATTGAACGCTCAATAGAACAAGCTATTTTCTTTTCCGCCCCTCAAAGCATCCACTGCCCACGATTGTCATAATAGGCGGGCGAGCCGGTCGGATGGTGCTGCCGCCATGCTTGGTAGCGTGCGCGCAAGCGTTCGTAGCGCCGGTCGGATGAGTTGAGCGCGCGATGCGGTATCTCTTGCAGGTAGCGTTCGACGCGCCAGACGTTGCGCCGCGCAAACCGCCAATCGTAAGCGCCCAACTCATATAGATGGCCGACACCGTAGCCGGTGATGCGTCCCGTCAGATCAACGTAAGGATCGAAGTAGCTCCATACCAATTGTCGTAAAGTGCGGAAGACGGGCCGGCGGCCGTGCAAACCTATGTCGCGCGAACGCGCGACTGCGCCCCACAGACCGCGTCTTTGAAAGACGAAGACGACGTGATCGAGTTTGTCCTGCGATTCGAGGCTCAAGAGGAGCGGCGCGTAGCCGTGTTGTTCGAGGATGACGGCCGCCACGAGCGCGGCTTCGAGACAATGCGCCTCGCGTCGGCGCAAGACTTCGCGGAACGAGCGCAGCGTCGCGCCGTGCCGTTCGCGGTTGTAAGGGAGCGCCGTTAAAAAACGCTGCACCTGCTCCGGCGTCCTATGTGCCTCAATGATCTGCCCCTCGCGGCGCGTGAAGGCCGCGCGCTCCGGTTTCGTGTTCATGGCATTGTTATTTGATACTGGTTATTTGTTATTGGTCAGCGCGCGGTCAGAGTCGAGCTTGACCTAACGACGAAGGACAAATAACAAATAACAAATAACAGCTAACGGCTTTTCCGTCATCCTGCCATCTCGCTTCCCCCTTTGCCTTTCGCGCCCGTTGGCTGTAAAGTGCCCGTCAGTTTCGGTGTGACTACTCACCGCTTTTAAGCGAAACCTGCGACGTTCTTTAAGGAGTCTGAAAGCTAAATGGTAACCAGTATCCCGCCTGCGGGCGCGGCGCACTCGATGGCCGAGTTTCCGCTCTATCAGAGTCTCAGCACGGAAGAGATCGCTGCACTCAACGCACTGCTCGAAGACGTGTCTTACAACGAAGGCGAGACGATCTTTCACCAGAACGATCCGGGCGATGCCGCCTACATCATCCGCGAAGGCATGGTGCGCATCTGGACGCACGACGAGGACGCGCGCGAAGTGACGCTCGCGCGCCTCGGGCCACACGACTTCTTTGGCGAACTCGCCGTCCTCGACGGTAGCCCGCGCTCGGCGAGCGCCACGGCCGACGAATACACAGTTGTCGGCCGCCTGAGCAAAGAACGGATGCAGGAGTTCCTGCTCGCGCACCCGCAGGCCGCGCTCGTGATGATTCAAGAGATCGGCCGCCGCTTGCGGCAGACCAATCAACTCGTCACCCAGCGCGTGACGCGCAACATCAACGTCGAGATGGACGAGAAGATGACCATCGGCCAGCGCGTCGCCGACAAGGTCGCGTCCTTCGGCGGCTCTTGGACGTTCATCTTCATCTACACAGGCTTCTTGCTCGCGTGGATAGCCGTCAACACGTTCGTGCTCTCGCGCATGGGCGAAGCCGCCAGCGGCGGGCGGCAGTTCGATCCTTATCCGTATATCCTCTTGAACCTGATGCTCTCGATGACGGCGGCGCTGCAAGCACCGATCATCATGATGTCGCAGAACCGTTCGGGTGAAAAAGACCGGCTCGCCGCCGAGAACGATTTCCGCGTCAATCTCAAGAGCGAGTTGATGCTCGAAGAGTTGACGCGCCGGATGGATCGTTTGCAGAACGATCAGGTCGAAGAGATATTATTGCTGACGCGCGCCCTCAAAGAACATGCGCCCGAACCAGCCGCCGCCGCAGACAACGGCACGCCGCCCACCGGCGCGACTTGATCGCACGCGCCTGATGATGTATGAATTTGGCTTACACGAAGCATAAACATTCTAAATCGCCCGTGGGCCGACAAAACCAGCAGGGACATTTTTGTGAGTAGAACCAGACGTACGCCACCGCCGCAACCGCCACAGCGTTCCAATGCCGAGCAGGAGGCGTACGGAGCCGCCGAGCGCCTGCGCGCACAGGCGGAAGCAGCCCTCGCCGCCATGCCCATACGCGCGCCCGAAGCGGCGGACGAACTCGAAGCCTACGCCGACCGGATCGAACGCACGGCCCGCGACCTCTCGGTCGCCCTGCGCGAACTGGCGAACCAGCGACGAGAGACAAGGGATGAGGGATGAGGGATGAAAGAGCGACAACGCAAGTTGAACGATCAAGCTTTCATCCCTCATCCCTTAATTTGAGGAGAAGCTCATGGCAGCATCAGTGTTGACGAAGGAGAGCGGCGGCTCACCGGACAGAGGGCGGCGGCGCAGCGACCGTGGGCTGGACACCTACGGCATCACGCAAGCCTCAAACGTCTATTGGAATCTCAACCCGCCGGAACTCTATGAGGAGATCGCGCGCCGCAACGAAGGCATCATCTCCGCGCACGGCGCTCTGCTCGTGGACACGGGCGAACACACAGGCCGTGCCGCCAAAGACAAGGCGATTGTGCGCGAGCCTGCAAGCGCGGATAAAGTTTTCTGGGGCGACATCAACAAAGAGTTCGCGCAAGAGAAATTCAATCAGCTTCGCGACCGCATGATGGCTGCGACGGCCGGGCGTGATCTCTTCGTGCAGGACACGTTCGTCGGCGCAGACCCGCGTTATCAATTTCCCGTCCGCATCATCACAGAGCTTGCGTGGCACTCGCTCTTTGCGCGCACGATGTTCATCAACAAGACTCATGAGGCGGGCGCGAACTTTCAACCCGAATTCACCGTCATCAATCTGCCCAGTTTCAAAGCCGACCCGGCAACGGACGGCACACGCTCGCCCACGTTCATCTTGATGGACTTTAGTCAGAAGCTCGTATTGATTGGTGGTACGTCTTACGCGGGCGAGACGAAAAAGTCGGTCTTCACGATCCTGAATTATCTTTTACCGCAACGCGGCGTGATGTCCATGCACTGCTCTGCCAACGTTGGCGACGCGGACGATGTGGCGATCTTCTTTGGTCTGTCGGGCACAGGCAAGACGACCCTGAGCGCCGATCCCGAACGGCGTCTGATCGGCGACGACGAGCACGGTTGGTCTGAAGACGGCGTGTTCAACTTTGAGGGCGGCTGCTACGCGAAAGTGATTCGCCTCTCGCCCGAAGCCGAGCCGGACATCTATCGCACCACGCGCATGTTCGGCACGGTCATGGAGAACGTCGTCTTTGATTCAAACACGCGCATCCCCGATTTGGACGACGCGACCAAAACCGAGAACACGCGCGCGGCTTATCCGCTGACCAGCATCCCGAACATCATGCCCGCAGGCTATGCCGGTCATCCGCGCAACATCATCATGTTGACGGCCGATGCGTTCGGCGTCTTGCCGCCCGTCGCGCGCCTCACGCCCGAGCAGGCGATGTATCACTTCCTCTCCGGCTACACCGCGAAGGTCGCGGGCACAGAGCGCGGCGTCACCGAACCCGAAGCGACCTTCTCGACCTGCTTTGGCGCGCCCTTCATGGTCTTGCATCCGGGCGTCTATGCAGACCTGTTGGGTCAGCGCATGGCCGAGCACAACGCCGCCTGCTGGCTCGTCAACACAGGCTGGTCCGGCGGCCCCTACGGCACAGGGCAACGTATGAAGATCGCCTACACGCGCGCCATGATCCGCGCGATCCTCAACGGCTCGCTCGCGCAAATCGAGACGCAACCCGATCCGTTTTTTGGCGTCGGCGTGCCCGTCGCCTGTCCCGGCGTGCCTGCGGAAGTGCTCACACCGCGCAACACTTGGCCCGACCCCGAAGCCTACGACCGAAAGGCGCGCGACCTCGCCCGCCGCTTCAACGACAACTTCAAAAAGTACGAATCGGGCGTCTCGGAGGCCGTCCGCGCCGTCGCGCCTAAGGCGAATTAGGATTAAGTTAACTGATAAATGAAAGAGGCGGCATCGCATGTGCCGCCTCTTAATTTTTTTTTCAAGCGCAATAGCTCGTCGCTACTTTTTCTTCCATGCCTCTGGCCCTGCTTCAATAGGCGGCGGCTTAACGAAGATGCTTTCGTTATATTGGACGTTGAACTGAATACTTACCTTGTACTTACTACCGTCATCGTATTCCTCTGTTGACGGCACTTTGATTCCACCTACATCTATGTAATCCGAGAACTTGTGTACCCGAACGTAAGTCTTACCATGAAATATATCGTAATAGCTGATCTGTACGGGCAGATGCGTCTTTCGGTCGAAGGCAAAGTCCACACGTTCACCTTCAATCATTGTTTGAATCACAGCTACGCTGTGCTGTCCAATCCTATCGCTGCTCGCTTTGATAATGGTTGGTTTCAACGAGCGTGTCTCCAAAAGGAAGTCTGCTTGATTAGTAATAAGAGCTTTACGTCCTAGGCCGTTCTTTTCCAGTGCAGGTGGTTCACTGGGCTGACCGTTTAGAGCCATGTACGATCTCTTCGCGCCGTAATCATACATTCTGACAGTTAAGCCAAACACATCAGGTCTATAATCATCCCAGAACCAGTATTTATCTGGAAGTACGCAAACTTCTTCGCGGCGCACTTGGTGTTTCTTGAAAACACCAGTTGCATAAACACCGCGCGAAGAAACGACCATATTGTTAACCGTAAAGAGCCGCTCGCGTCCGCCTTTGGCTGCGATGGCTTGCTCCCACAGTTGTTGTGCTTGCTGCTGCTCCGATTCCTGCGCGCGTGTGCGAACGGAGATAGGGGCAGCAACAAGCACGAGCAAGGCGAGAAGTAAGCAGAGCATGTGGCCAAAGTTTCTCATTAACATCACTCCTTGTGCGCGCAACTCAGGCACAGTTTAGTTTTCATCCTGCTTGTTCGGCAACGAGCGTGCCGCGCGTGTTGGTTGGTAAAACGATACTTCGGTGCGCGTCACATGATGGCGCGTCGTCGCATCACGCCGTTACTTGTCGGAAGATCGCGGCGGCTACAGATGATCATTAAGGCATTGGCTCGTGCTTGTGTCTCTGCTTTTCGCTTGACCGACTGCCGCCCGCTCGCGTAGAAGATGCTTGTGCCGCGCGCCATTGCCTTGTGACCTGCCGGATGGCGCGTCCGTGCCAATCCCCGACCGCGGCCGCGATGAAGAGAAAAACGACTACATCGAAGCGCGCGCAGAAGCGTCCGATGGCTGCGCACGGCGCAAGCGCAGCACCGCAAACGGCGCGCCGCAATGACGCGCGCGCCACACCCGAAAGCGCCACGACCTTGCGCACGGTCGTCGAGACTGTGCGCCGCGTCATGCGCTCGGACACGGCGGCCGTCGCCAGTCTCGCGCGCACCGAACAGACGATCACTTGGAAGGCGACGAGCGGTTTTCGCGCGCACGCAGAGGTTGCCGAGCAAGAACTTGCCATGCCACTGAGCGGCGCGATAGCTGAGCGCGCGGCCAACACGGATGAGTTGTTGGTGCTCGAAGGTATCGGCGCGCGTGATGATTTGCCCGCCGCAGAGTTTCCTCTGCACAGCGCCGAGGGCGTGCGCGATGTGGCGCTTGCGCCTTTGCGCGTGCGCGGTGAGATGTTGGGTTTGCTCGTCGTCGGCTTCCGCACCGCGCATCATTTCAATGCTGAAGAACGACAGACGCTCGCAGGCTTGGCCGAGATGGCCGCACTTGCGCTCGACAATGCGCGTCTGCTTGAGACCATCAGCGCGTCGAAAAAAATCTGGGAGCAGACCGTTGATGCGATCCCCGATGGCATCATCGTCCACGACGATGCCATGCGCATCACGCGCTGCAACGCCGCAGCCGCCGACGCGCTCGGCTTCGACAGGCCCGCCGCGAGCATCGGCATGCCGTGCGCCGAAGCCTTCGCGCGCCTCTTCGGCGAGCGCGCCGCTGCCTATCACATGAGCCACACGACCAGCGCGGCCACTTCGTTTGAGATACAGGCTGAGGATCGCCGCCGCTACTTGGTCGCAGCCGCACCGCTTGAGATGGACGAAGGTCGTTGGAGCGTGATCACTTGGAGCGATGTGACCGAGCTATCGGAGATGCAGGAACAACTGGCGCGCTCGCGCCGGCTCGCGACCGTAGGACAACTCGCGGCCGGCGTCGCGCACGAGATCAACAACCCGCTCGCCGCCATCACCACTTGCGCCGAAGCGACGTTGCGCGATCTGAAACAAGCGGACGATAGCTTGCGCGCGCAAGTCGCCGAACATAACTGGCAGTTCTATCTCGAAGAGATCGTCAGACAGGCGTTGCGCTGCAAAGCGATCACGCGCGGCTTGCTCGATCTCTCGCGCCAACGGCGCGCACGCCGCGAGCCGTGCGCCATCAACGCGCTCGTCGAACGCTCCGTCATGCTGCTCATGCAGCGCGCAAGCGAGCGCGAGATCGAAATCACAACCGAACTCGACAGGGCAGTCTGCGAAGTCGCCACAGACGAAGCGATGGTGCGACAGGTGCTCGACAATCTGTTGACGAACGCGCTTGACGCGACGGGGCGCGGCGGGCGCATCACAGTCTCAACCGCGTTACAGGGCGAGCGCGTCCGCGTCGAAGTCGCAGACGCAGGCCCCGGCATCGCGCCCGAACTGCTCGCGCGCATCTTCGATCCGTTCTTCACCACGAAAGAGGCCGGGCAAGGTTCGGGTTTAGGTCTCGCCATCTCGACCGCGCTGGCTGAAGCTTTGGGCGGCGCGCTCACGGTCGAATCAAAACTCGGCGCGGGCAGTCGCTTTCGCCTGTGGTTGCCGCGCCGTGCGCCGGAGACAGGAGACGCAGGATGAGAAAGACGCGCGTGCTTGTGGTTGACGACGATCAGTTGTTGCGCCAACTCGTGACCGATCAACTGGCGCGCTCAGGCTTCGAGTCTTCATCTGCTGCGTCGGGCGAGGAAGCGCTCGTTGCATTGCAGGCGCATGATTATGACGTGGTGCTGATGGACATACGCATGTCGGGCATGTCGGGTCTCGATGCCTTGCGCGAGATTCGCCGGCTCGATGATCCGCCCGAAGTGATCATGCTCACCGCCGACACGTCGCTCGGCACAGGATTAGAAGCGATGCGCTTCGGTGCTTATGATTATTTAACGAAGCCCGCGACGCTCGATGAGATGGAAGCTCTGATCCGCAAGGCGGACGAGAAGCGCCGGCTCGTGCGCCAGAACGCGGGTCTGCGCGCGGCGGTGCGCACGCCGCAGACCGACGAAGCTTTGCCCGCACTCGTCTATGCGAGCGAAGCGATGCGCGGCCTCGTCACGTTGGCCGAGACGGCGGCGCGGCTTGATTCGACCGTGATCATCAGTGGCGAGTCGGGCACGGGCAAGGATGTGCTCGCGCGTTTCATTCATCAGAAGAGTGCGCGCGGCGAAGCGCCGATGATCACGGTCAACTGCGGCGCGCTGCCTGAGTCGCTGTTCGAGTCGGAGTTCTTCGGCCACGAGCGCGGCGCGTTCACCGGCGCGGCGGCGATGAAGCGTGGTCTGATCGAAGCGGCCGAAGGCTCGTCGCTTTTTCTCGACGAAGTGGGTGAGTTGCCTGCGCCTGCACAGGTCAAGCTGCTGCACCTGCTCGAACAGGGACGCTATCGGCGCGTCGGCTCAACGCGCGACCGCACGGCCGACGTGCGCATCATCGCCGCCACCAATCGCAACCTCGCGCAGGAGGTGCAACAGCAACGCTTCCGCGCCGATCTCTTCTATCGTTTGAACGTCATCTCGCTCCACATCCCGCCCTTGCGCGAGCGACGCGAAGACATCCCTGCGCTCATCGAACATTTCCTCACGCTCTATCGCACGCGCTTCAATCGCTCCGCACTCACACTCACGGACGATGCGCAGCAACAACTCAACGCCTACGACTGGCCCGGCAACGTGCGCGAACTGCGCAACACTTTGGAGCGTGCTGCCGCGCTCACCACCGATGACGAACTCACAGCCGAACAACTACTCATGCCCACAACGCAGGCGCGCTCAACCGCAGAGGCCCACACCTCAGCAAACGCGCCGCCGACGCTCGAAGCGCTCGAACGCCAACACATCCTGCGCGTGCTCGCCGCCGCGGGCCACAACCGCGAGCGCGCCGCCGCCATCCTCGGCATCTCCGCCCGCACGCTCTATCGCAAACTGCGCGAGTATGAGACCGGCAGCAAGTCCACCTCACTCACGATTGAAGACTGACAACTTGTCCGCCTGACTGACAAAACGTCAGCCCCGTTTGTCAACACAAGCCGCGCACCTACCTATACCGCGCTCGCCCGCCTTTTTTCAGCTTCAACTATTTCACCAGTTAGTCAGTCAACCACGACAGGCTCGCGCATGCGGTACGCGGCTTGTTAAGTGATCCATCGGTCGAACCCGCCGGGTGGATTCTTTTCCGGGACACAGTCGAGCACAAACCGTAATGGCGCGCGTGATGATCTGCGATGACGATCAAGAGTTGGCGACTCAGCTAGTCGCGGCCCTCGAAGCGGCCGGGCACGAGGCTGAGGCTTGCCGGCACACAATGGACATGCTGCGTGGCGCAGCCGCCGGGCGCTTCGATCTGATCGCGCTCGGATTGGACATGGCCGGCTTCGGGCGCGCGGGCGCAGTCGAAGCTCTGCGCGAGGTCGCGCCGCGTGTGCCCGTGATCGCGCTGCACGAACGACCGGGCGAGATCATGCACGCCGCTACGCAGGGCGCGCACTTCGCCGCCGTTTTGCCGCGCTCGTCCGCCGTCAAAAATTTTCTGTACGCAGTCGCCTGCGCGCTCAATGAAGCGGGTGCGCGCAGTCGGCGGCAAACAACACGTCGCCGCGCCATCGGTTGAAGGCTCATACTAACGGACTATTAACCCCCAGACCGGCCCCGATGCCGGTCATCGTCGCAAGCTAAGGAGAACACGTCATGACGAAGTTGAAGAGAAGAGTTCGCGCTTTGCCGCTCGTCGCGCTCGCCCTGTTGGTTGTGGGCGGCGCCGGCGCGCTCGCGCAGCGCAACTACATGGTGAAAGAAGCTGGTCAGCCTGAAGTGAAGATCGCGCTCGCGGGCGCGGTCGAACGCGCAGGCGAGCGCGTCACACTCGATAAAGCGGGTGAAGTCCACCCCGGTGAAGTGCTCGACTGGACGCTCACGTCCGTGAACGAAGGTACGGGCACGGCGCGTGAGTTCAAAGCGACGGGCCAGATTCCCAAAGGCACGCTGTTCGTCGTCGGCAGCACCACTGCGGACGGCTCGGCCGTCGTGACCTACAGCATTGACAACGGCAGAACATTCTCGACGCAGCCGACCATCGAAGAGAAACAGGCCGACGGCACGTTGAAGCGCGTGCCCGCGCCCGTCTCGATGTACACGCAGGTGCGTTACGAGTGGTCTGATGCGCTCGCAGTCGGCGGCAAACTTTCGGCCGCTTATAAGGTGCGCGTCAAGTAAAGCAGCACGACGTTCAAGCTTTCCGCCCGGACATCTGCCCATCGTCCTCGCCCACCTTAGTCCGGCGCTCGGCACGAACTCCCCCAGACAAATTTGATGAGGATGAAAATGAGAACCCTATTGCAAACTCGCTTGACGACGGCCGCGCTCTTCAGCTTGGCGGTGCTCGTGGCGCTCCTGTGCGCGACGGGCACGCAGCCCGCGTCTGCGCAGACTGCCGCCGACACGATCATATCGAACACCGCGACCGCGACCTATACGGACGGCTCCGGTGGCAGCCCGACCTACACGGCGACTTCGCCGACCGTGACCGTTACGGTCGCGCGCGTTGCCGGCCTGAGCATCACGCCTGACAACGGCACGATCTCGAACGTCGTGCCCGGTCAGTCGAACGTGGACTTCACGTTCACCGTCACGAACTCGAGCAACTATGCGACGAACGTGCTGTTTCTAGCCAACCGCGCATCCATCGCCGTCGGCGGCAGCGCGACGGTGGCGATGGCCGTGATTGATGCGAACGGCGACGGACAGATTGATAACAACAACGACGGCAACGTGGACGCCGGCGACGTTGACATTAAGAACAACGCCGCCAATGTCTCTTATGGCCCGGTCGCACGCAATGGCTCGTTCCTCGTCATCGTGCGTTTGAACATCAACGCCGCCGCCGCCGCCGGCAGCAACATCAGCGTCACGCTTGGCGATGCGCCCGTCAACGGCCAGCCCGGCGACACGACGCACGACAACGTGAAGCCCGCGAACAATTCCGCCAACGAAGTCCGCACCGACACGACTGGCGCAGCACCCGTCGGCGGCGAAGCGGAAGCGCGCGGCGATGTGCACTCGACTGTTGACTCGGACGCGCAGTTGCGGCTCAACCTGAGTGCGCCCGCCGGCCCTGTCGCGCGTGGCAGTGACATCACCTACACTTGGTCGCTCGATAACACGGGCGCGCGCGCCGCCACAGCCATCACGCTCCCCGGCGGTTTAGGCGCGGCCGGCACGGGCGTCTTCGTCATGGTGCCCATTCCGGCGAAGACCGTCTTCAAGAACCTCGGCACGCTGCCGGGCGGTGTAACGGTGCTCTACTCGACCGTTGCGGGTCTGCCCGATCCGCTGACGGCCGCGGCCGCTTGGTCAACCACAGCACCGGCCGATCCGACGACCGTTAAGCGCATCGCTTACAACATCGGCAACTCGCTCGCTGTCGGCGCGACCTTCTCGAACTTGCAGACGGTCGTGACTGTTAGCGCCACTGCCGATACGACCAACCCGGTCTTCGAGATCGGCGATGCCTTTGCGAAGAACGGCGTCAACGCGACGATCACGGATCAATCGGGCGACGCGGTCGTCAACAAAGGCGACGGCAACGCCAATTACGACGAGCCGAAGATTTATCCTTCCGGCCCGCCCGATCCCTTGAGCGCGACGCAAGGCTATCAACTCCCGACCACCTTGCTGCAAGTCGGCTCGGTCTTCATCGGCCCGTCCGGCGCACCGCAAGCCGTCGGCCCGACCAATAACAACGACGACTTTACGAACCTCTCGACGAGCACAGGCATCAACGTGCCGCCGGGCGGCAACACGAACGCCGTCGGCACAGTCACATTCACCAACACGGTGCAGAACGCGGGCAACGCGAACGACACGTTCACGCTCTCCGCGCCGACCGTGCCCGCAGGCTTCATCGTTGAGATCAGCAAGGACGGCGGCGCAACTTGGACGACCGTTTCGGGTGGCGGTTCGACGACGCTCGCCCTCGGGTTCGGCTCAACCGCCGACATCAAGGTGCGCGTCACCGTGCCGTCGGGCAACACCGTGCTGACCGGCTTCGATAACGTCATCCGCGCCGCATCGGGCATCACGCCCGCCGCAACGAACGACACGATTGATCGGGCCTACACAGGCTTCTTGTCGCTCGGCAAATCGTCGCGCGTGCTTGACGCGCCGAACGGCAGCGTGGCGCAGCCTGTGCCGGGTAACTACATCGAATACACGATCACTTACCAGAACATCGCCAGCGCCAACGTTGCAGGTAACCCGAACTTGACGGCCACCAACGTGGTCGTCACCGAGAACGGCTCAGCCGGTACGAACAACTGGGCGTCGTTCACCGACTACGTGCTCAACTCGGCGGTCGATCCGGGCGGTGTGATTGCCGGGAACTCGGCCGGCTCAACGACCTTGACCGACACGATTGCCTCGGTTGCACCGCAGGCGTCGGGCACGTTCAAGTTCACCGTCAAGATCAGGTAAGCGCGACGCAGGTAATCGAAGCGTTGCCCACAAACAGTGCGGCGCGGCCAAAGCAAGTTTCGTCCGGCGTTGTGCCCGCGCCAAAACGGAAATTGCCGCCGCGCCGCACTGAACCTTAAACCGCCCCGAACTTCACAGCGCCGATGTTGTTTCGCAAACTGCACAGATTGATCGTCGCATTCGGCTTCGCGCTCGCGCTTGCCCCAACGGGCGCGGGCGCGCGGCTGCTTGATGGCGACAATCACACCCCCACGCCTGCGGGCACCATCATCTCCAACACCGCCGAAGCCACTTACTACGACGAAGCGGGCATAGGCTACGCGACCGTCTCACAGAGCGTCACCGTCACCATCCTCTCCGTCACCGCGCTCACCGTCACGCCGGACGAGACCGCACCATCGGCTACGGTTGGCCCGCACGAGCACATCGCGCGCGTCTTCCGCGTCTGCGACACGGGCAACACGCCCGACCTCTACACGATCACGCGCGCCGACATCACCACGCCCGCGAGCATCTCCGCGCTCTACTTCGACAACGACGCGAGCGGTACATTCACCACCGGCGACACGCAGATCACTCTAAACTCAACCATGAGTCAGCGCATCGCGCCGGGCGCGTGCGTGGGTGTGCTCGCCCTCGTGGACACGAACGATTTTCCAGCGAACTCACTCTTAACGATCAACCTCACTGCGCGCTCCAACGTCACGAGTGTCGGCGGCGCGCTCGCCGAAGACACTGGCGCGATCATCAACGCGGTCGGCAACGGCGTGCGTCTTACTTCGCCGGTTGATGCTGAGTTGCCACCCGTCAAACTCGTCGAGAATCAAGCGCGCACCACCGCCGCGCCCGGTCAGACGCTCAACTACACGATCAGTTTTCGCAACAGCGGCGACGTGCCCGCGCGCAATGTGACGGTCGGCGACACGCTGCCCGATGCGCTCGCCTACGTGCCCGGCACGTTGCGCCTCAACGACCGCGCGCTCACAGACGCGCCCGATGCAGATGAAGGTCGTGCGCTCTCTGCGCACCAGTTTGAAGTGCGCTTGAGCGCGGTTGCGCCCGCAGAGGTTGTGCGCATCGCGTTTCAGGCGCGCATTATGGGTCAGATTCCTGCGGGCACAGGTGCAATCAACAGCGCAACTCTCTCGGCCGATAATGCCGCGCCCGTCCGCACGACCGACGCGATCGCTATTGTCGATCCGCAAGGCACGGTCTATGCGGGCCGAAGCGGCGGCGCACTCACCATTACCGGCGCGCACGTCACGCTCGTCACCGATGAGCAAGCGACTGCGCCACTTAGCACGACCGCCGACATAGGCTTCACGCCAAACGCGCACAATGAGAATCCGTTCCTCACAGTGGGCGGCGGCCATTTCAACTTCGTGCTCACGCCCGAACAACTCGGCTCGCCGGCAAGCCCCGCGCGCTACTTCCTGCACGTCACCGCGCAAGGCTATCGTTCGCGCCTGCTGGAATTGAATGTGCAGCCCGCGAGCTTCGGTCTCTACAACTGTTCGGTGCGCGCGCTCGATAGTCAACCCATCGCGCAAGCTGGCATCTATGACTTGACCGAAGACGCGGTGCAACTCTCGAACCTCGCGGCCGTCGTCTTGAACGTGCCAATGTTTGAGAACGCCGCGCTCGAAGTCTCGAAGACATCAGATCAGCAACGCGCAGAGATCGGCGATGTCGTCACCTATCGCGTCGAAGTGCATAACCCGACCGCAGGCGCGGTCAACGACGTGATCGTGCGCGACACGCTGCCGCAATCGTTCCACTACGCGGCCGGCACGGCGCTCGTCACCAACGGCAACGCGCCCGCGCACAATGTCGAACCTGAAGTCAACGGTAGTTTGCTCACGTTCCATCTGGGGCCGCTCGCGGCCGGTGCGCGTGCGTCGCTCGTCTATCGCGTCCGCATCGGCGTCAACGCGCGCGAAGGCGAGAACGTCAACGCGGCGATGGTTGAAGGTGTGCTCTCGCTCGGCGAGCACGTGACGACGCCGCCCGCGCATGCTTCGATCATCGTCGGCAAAGGAATTTTTTCGACGCGCCAGATCATCATCGGGCGCGTGTTCGCAGACGCGAACGGCAACGGCATGTTCGATGCGGGCGAGTTGGGCGTCGCAGACGTGCGCTTGTATCTGCCGAACGGCGAATCGGTCATCACCGACAAGAACGGGATGTACAACCTGCCGGCCGTGAACGACGGCGCGGTCGTCATCGCGCTCGACCCGACGACACTGCCCGAAGGCTTCGTGCTAACAGACGGCGACACGCGCGACGGTCGTAGTTGGACGCGCCTCTTGCGCACGCCGCTCGGCGGCGGCAGCCTCCTCCATCAAAACTTCGCGCTGCGCCCGCCCGCCAAGCAAGACGACGACAAACAAGCCGCACGCAAGTCGGCGGCGAGCGACGCGAGTGCGCCAACAGACGCGCGCGTTAGTTCCGCGCAGACGTTGGCGCAAACAACGGCCACGCCTGCTTCGTCGCCCACGCCGCAAGTGCAGAGAGCGACCTTCGCCGCAGACCACACGATCGTTGCGATGAGCGGGCCGATCAGCACGGACGCTACGCCGAACAAACCGAAGGCAAATGCGCCGACGAAGAAGACAGATGCGCCGCTTGCGCCGGGCACGTATGAAGTTGAGGCGACCGAAATGATCGCGCCGGTTGTGCCGGGCGTGGTGTTATTGGTCTCGCCTGTGGCTGATGAAGTCGTTAAGACGACCGCACTCAACTTGGAAGCGCGCGTCGCTGAAGGCTGGACGGTTGCGGTTGAAGTTGAGCGCACGCACGTAAGCGATGCGAACATCGGCGAGCAGCGCGTGGATCATAAGAGCAAGACGACGACTTATAGTTTCGTCGGCATCAACCTAAAGCCGGGGCCGAATCATCTGCGCGTCACGCCCATCAGTCCCGATGGTGTTGCGGGCGCACCCATCGAGCAGATCGTCTTCGGGCGCGGCCCCGCCGTGCGACTTGAGGTCGTCTCTGATCGGAAAGAACTGCAAGCCAACGGCCGCGATGCCACTGTGGTGCGCGTGCGCGCGTTCGACGCTTGGGGGCATCCGGCGGCCGATGCGCCCGTCGCGCTCGAAGTCTCTGCGGGTCGCTTGCTGCCGATGCAAGAGGCGCGCGTCGCCGACAAGCCGAACGCGGAGCGGGCGCAGGCAAATTCCACGGGCGCGGATAAGTTGATCGTTTCGTCGCACGACGTGCCGAATCTGAACGGCGCGAATCAACAGAGCGCAGACGCGGCGACGACTGAACAGAACACGGTCGGCGCGCGCCAGCAGTTCATCTCGCTCGCGGACGGCGAAGCGGAAGTTAAATTGATCGCGGACAACACTGCGGGCGCGGCCGAGTTGCATGCGAGCGCGGGCACGATTGAGGCGCAGGGCGAGATTAGATTCACGCCGGAGTTGCGGCCTACGTTGTTCGTCGGTCTCGCTGAAGTTTCGGTCGGGCGCGCTGCGCCGGAGAACGCTCTGCGCGGCACGGACAGCGAGGTGCGCAGCCACGTCGAATTTTTCTATCGCGGGCGCGTGTTCGGCGATAATCTGCTCACGCTCGCTTACGACAGCCAGCGCCCGATCAATCGCACCGACGGACGTGATCGCCTGTTCCAACTCGATCCGCTTGAGCGCGCCTATCCGCTCTTCGGCGACACCTCGACGCGCTACGAGGACGCGCAATCGAACTCGAAAGTCTATGCCCGCCTTGATCGCGGGCGCTCCTACGCGATGTTCGGCGACTTCGACACAGAGCAGAGCGGGTTAGGCTTGACGGGTTATGGTCGTCGGCTCACGGGCGTTAAGGTTCACGTCGAAAACGAGCGCGGCGATTTTCTGGCCGTGACGGGCGCGCACCCGGACACGGCGTTCACGCGCGACGTGTTCGCCGCCGGCCGGCTCGGTCTGATCCCTTTGACGCACGGCGACATCCTGCCCGGCTCGGAGACGGTCACACTCGAAGTGCGCGACCGGCGCAACCCTGAGATCATCATCTCGCGCGAGACTTTGATCCGCTCGGTTGACTATAATCTCGATCCGACGGCGGGCGTGCTCTTCATGATGCGCCCGATCTCAGCCTTCGATTACGCGCTCAACCTCGTGCAGATCGTCGTCACTTACGAACATCGCGCAACGGGCCTATCGTCGGCCGTCTATACGGCGCGCGGCGTCAAACACATCGCGCGCACGGGCACGCAGCTCGGCTTCTCGTTCGTGGATCAGCAACAGGAGCAGTTGGGCCGGTTCGTGCTCGGCGGTTTAGACGGCGAACAAAAACTGCCGCATGGCGGGCGCTTGCAGTTCGCGTGGGCGATGAGTCAAGGGCACGTAGCGACGGGCGGCAATCTGTTGAGCACCGGCAGCGACGATGCGCACGATGGCAACGCTTACCGGCTTGAGTTGACGCAGCCGCTCGGTTTTCGTGAAGCAGTCGTGCGCGCAAGTTACTCGCGCGCCGATCAAGGTTTCCTGAATCCATTCGGCGCGACCGTCACGCCCGGCTCGCAACGCGCGGTTGTTTCGACCGAGATCAAGTTGCGCCGCCAATCGCTCATCAAACTTGGATTCATGGACGAGCGCAACCGCACGGTGAACGTCAACAACGAGCGCGAGACCGCATCACTGCTGTGGACTGAGACGTTCACGGATCGCTTGCGTGCGACCTTCGGTTATGATTTCCGCAACTTCACCGACGCACTCAATAGCAAGCATACAAGCTCGAATCTCGTCTCGGTCGGCGTCGAATGGCAGGCGACCGACAAGTTGAACGTGGCGGCGAAGCGCGAGCAGAACTTGGGCGACGCCGATCCGACCTATCCGACGCAGACGACGCTCGCGGCCAATTATCAAGTGAACCCTTGGGCGCGGCTCTTCTTCACAGAGCGTTTGGCCGCCGCGCCGATTGTGCCGATCAGTGATACGAGCACGACCGGCTTTGCGGGCACAGGCTCGCGCCGCGAAACGGCCATCGGCGTCGAGACCAAACTTGGGCACAACACCGCTCTGAGCGGTCGTTATCAATTGGAGAACGGCGCGAACGGCACGGACAGCTTCGCCGTCATCGGCTTAGAGAATCGGCTGCCGGTCAACAAACAACTCGCCTTCGATCTTTCGTTCGAGCGCGGCTTCCACATGGCGGGCGCGGGCACGAGTTTTACGGGCGGCGCGTTCGGCGTCTCTTATCTGCCCAATAAAGATTTGCGCACGGCGGCGCGTTATGAGTTGCGCGAACAGCAGGGTGGCTTCGGTCAGTTGTTCACCATCGGCGCGGCGGGGCGCGTGGGTGAAGGCGTGACGACGCTCGCGCGCTTCCAATGGTCGCACGCAGATTTTCAAGGGCGCGCTTCGTCTTCGCTGACGGGTACGGCCGCGATTGCGCTTCGTCCGGTCGAATCGGATCGCAAAGGTCTCCTATTCAGTTACACGCATCGCGCGCTCACACAGGAGGGCGTGGGCGCGCAAGGCTTGACGACTGAGCGCAGCGATGTGCTTTCGACCGACGGTTACTGGCAACCACAGAAGCGGACGGAGTTGTTTGGCCGCGTCGCGATGAAATTCAGCGGCGACGGGCGCGACGGCTTGATCCCGACCGCGACGCTCACCTATGTCGCGCAGTTGCGCGCGCAACGCCGACTGCATCGCGCGCTCGACACGGCCGTCGAATATCGTTTCATGGCGCAGCCCGCGACGCACACGCGCCGCACCGCCGCGGGCGTCGAGCTTGGTTACTGGATGTTCTCCGATATACGCTTCGCCGTCGGTTACAACTTCACGACGGCGAGCGAACCCGATGGCAGTCTGCTCTTGACCACGCCGCGCGGTTTCTACTTCACCATCTCGACCAAGCTCTCGAACCTCTTCGATCTCTTCGGCACGTCGAGCGAAGGTCTCGCGCCGAGCGCCGCGCCGAAGTCGCCAGCGCCGCCGCAACCGCAAGGCAATCTGACGCAGAACAATCAACCGCCAAACGGAGCGAAGCCATAAATGAACGGGGAGCGACTCGTCAGTTCACGGCTGAGTGGCACGCGGCTCAGACCCGGCGCGATGCTCCTCGTGCGTTGTGCGAGTCTGCTCCTGTTCTTCTGCTTCGTCGGTCTCGGCACAGCTTACGCCGGCCTGACCATCACGCCGGTCACATGGAACGTCATCGGACTGGACAGCAACAACACTTCAGTCGGCCCTGACACGTTTCAGGTTGGCGTGCGCGCCTGCAACACGGGCGGCGCGACTGTGACTAACGTCACCGGCACGTTCGTCTGGGATAGCTCAAACGCTTTTCTAAATCTGAGCGGCGCAAACCCGGACAACGTCGGCGCGCTCGCCGCCGGCGCATGTACGGACATCTATTTTCCGGTGACGGTGACGCGCACGAGTTCTGCTTACAACACGGCGCGGCGTTATCACATTACCGTCTCGGGCGACAGCGTCGCTTCGGTCAGCACGCCCACGCCGCGCGAACTCTACGTCGAGCGGCTAATCTCACAATCGCGCAACTCTGTCGTCTCGCTCACAGGCCCGACCACCGTCTATGTCGGCCAGACCTATACCTACACGCTGACGGCCGACACCGCGACGCAAGGCTACTCACAGCTTGAGGCCTTCATCAACCTCTCGAACGTCGTCTTTCAGGTGCAATCTATCTCGACGACCTACACCGCGCCCGCGGGCGCGACCAACAACAAGTTCTACGCTGACGCCTGCGGCTGGGACACGAACCCTTTGAGTGCTAACTATCGCTCCTGCATCGGCCCCGCAAATTATCCGGGCGGTAAGGTCGGTGGCACGGTCGTCGAAAACTATACGGTCAAAATCCTCTCGGCTACGGGCGCGCCCGTCAGCGTCAATGCGCTCATCCTCGATTTCTCCGGCTCAAGCTATCACTACAACGCGGACTTCGGCGGCAACGGCCTGACGATCACAGCGCAGCCGCCGCCCTTGACGCTCGCCAAGAGCGCCGCGCCATCGCCCGTGTTCACGAACGGCACAGTCACTTACACCTTGCGCGTGACCAACAGCGGCCCCGCGAACTACACGCTCGCAGATTTCGTGGACACGCCGCCGACCAGTCCCGGCACTCCTGCTTACGTTGCAAGTTCATCCATCTTCAACGGCGCTGCGATCAGCAATCCGACCAGCGCAAGCGGAAAGCTCACTTGGTCCGGCAGTTTTCTCATCCCCGCCGGACAGAGTCGTAATCTGACCTATCAGATGACGATGCCGAACACGCATGGCACGTACACGAACAGCGCGGTCGCGCACTTCGATGTCTATCAAGTGGACACGACGCAGGACACGACCGACAACGCGCCCGCCTCTGCGAGCGTCGTCGTGCAGACGCCGCCCAACATCGCGCTCGATAAAAGCTACAGCGCCAATTCGTCCTCAATCGTGCCGGGCACGGAACTGACCTACACCATCACCTTCACCAACAACGGCGACACCGCCGCCAACAGCTTCACCATCTTCGACATGATCCCCGCGAACACCGTCTTCAAACTCGGCTCGGTTACCTATAACGCGGGCACGAGCGGCATCGCCGCGCCGACCGTTGACTACTCGAACGCGGCGCGCAGCAACACCACGCCGCCCACACCGCCAGCGCCTTGGGTCGCCTACACGCCGGCCGGTGCAGCCGGTACCCTCGACCCGCAAGTCACCTACGTGCGTTGGCGCTTCGCAAGCAACATCGCCGCCGGCGCATCCGCCAGCGTGACCTTTGTGGTCCGCATCCCTTAGCCTTAAACGAGACGAAACTTCTTGCTTGAAGACGGAGCGGGAACAGCCGCCGCGGCGCGCGCTGCTGAAGACAGAGAGGCAACGCAGTTCAAGCGCCGCCGATTGATCAGTTGTTGAGGACGGTTAAGCGTTCGCGTCGCCGCTCATCTGGGGCGGCGCGACGCCGAGTTGTTGGTACATGGTCATGAAGTCGAAGTTGTTCCAAGCTTCGACGATCTGACCGTCGCGCCAGCGCGTGATCGAGATGCCGGTGAACTCGACCGGGCGCTCGGTGGCGGCAAAGCCGAGCGTGTGCCCTTGATGTTTGCCGCGCACGGTGCAGCGCGCGACCACTTTGTCGCCTTCGGCGATTGTGTCTTCGACAATGACTTCGATGTCGGGGAAGGCTTCCTTGAACGTGTGGAAGAACGGTTTGAAATTATCGGGGCCGCGCAGCGGCTCAGGCGTCAGGCCATGACCGATGCCGTCGGGCGCAAACATCTCATCAATCGCCTCGACGCGCCCGTTGTTCCAGACCTCTTCAAACCAACGGCGGATGAGCGCCTTGTTCTGTTCTGACATGATGTGATCTCTTTCTAGCCCGGCGGCCAGTGCATCGGCCGGCCGCCGAGCACGTGCAGATGCAGGTGCAAGACCGATTGACCCGCGCCCGCGCCCGTGTTGATGACGGTGCGAAAGCCGCTCTCCGTTAGCCCTTCGTCGTTGGCGACGCGCGCGGCGACGCGCAGGATGTGGCCGAGCACGGGTTCGTCGCCGCGCCCGGCATCATCAAGCGATTCGATGTGCTCGCGCGGGATGATGAGCACATGCACGGGCGCTTGCGGGTTGATGTCGCGGAAGGCGATGCAGCGGTCGTCCTGAAAGACGATCTCGGCGCGCACGTCGCCCGTCACCACGCTACAGAAGATGCAGTCTTGTTCAGCCATGATATTAATGTGAAGCTGTTATTGGTTATTTGGTATTTGCTTTTGACTGTTGCGCAACTAAACCTCTCGCTGGCGACTCACAAAGAACAAATAACTAATACCAATAACAGCTTTTCGTTCGTCCTTCCTTTCATGCTTCCGTTTGCAGCGCGCCAACCTCTGCGGGCGGCGGCAAGTTGGCTGTGACCGAGTCGCGCACGCGCTCGATCTCTGCGCCGACGGCACGCAGTTTAGCTTCGATCTTTTCGTAGCCACGATCAATGTGATAGACGCGCTCGATGATCGTCTCGCCTGCGGCGACGAGACCGGCGAGCACGAGCGACGCCGAAGCGCGCAAGTCCGAAGCCTGTACGCGCGCGCCCATCAAGGGCGTCGGCCCTTCGACGACGGCCATGTGCCCTTCGATGCGTATGCGCGCGCCCATGCGCTGCAACTCCGAGGCGTGCATGAAGCGATTCTCGAAGATCGTCTCGGTGATGCGCGCCGTGCCGCGCGTCTGTGTCATCAGCGCCATGTACTGCGCTTGCATATCTGTGGGAAAGCGCGGGTGCGGCTCGGTCACAACATCACGCGCGCACAGATCGTCGGCGCAACAACGCACGTGCAGCGTGCTCTGATTGATCTCTTCGATCTCGACGCCGACCTCGCGCAGTTTGGCGATGACGATGGCCGAGTGTTCGGGCCGGCAATCTTTGATCTCAAGCTCGCCGCCGGTGATCGCGGCGGCTGTGAGAAAAGTGCCCGTCTCAATGCGGTCGGGGATGATCGTGTGCTCGGCCGCGCCCAACGCTTCGACGCCATCAATCGTAATGGTCGGCGTGCCTGCGCCGCGCACGCGCGCCCCCATGCGATTCAACAACTCGCAGAGGTCTATGATCTCAGGCTCGCGCGCCGCGTTGTTGATGACCGTGCGCCCTTCGGCTAGTGTGGCGGCCATCAATAGATTCTCCGTGCCTGTGACCGTCACCTTGTCGAAGTTAACTTCCGCGCCCTGCAAGCGGCCGCGCTGCGGCACACGCGCGACGACGTAGCCCGCTTCTAAGTTGACTTGTGCGCCTAATCTTTGCAAAGCTTCGAGGTGTAGATCAATCGGGCGCGTGCCGATGGCGCAGCCGCCGGGCAAGGAGACTTTCGCTTTGCCGAAACGCGCCAGTAGCGGGCCAAGGACGAGCACGGACGCGCGCATCGTCTTCACCAGATCATAAGGCGCTTCAAACAACTCGATGTGCGCGCACGCGATCTTGTGCGTGCGTAGTTCCGGTGTCAGCACGTGCGCGCCTAAGTCTTCCAAGAGACGGCGCTGCGTGATGATGTCGCGCACGTAAGGCACGTTATGGAGCGTCACACTCTCAGAGGTCAACAGCGCCGCCGCCATGCATGGCAGCGCCGAGTTCTTCGCGCCGCTGATCGTGACGCGCCCGCGCAAGCTGCGTCCGCCGATGATGCGAAATCTGTCCATAGATAAGCAGTGGTCAGTGGTCGGTGGTCGGTGGTCGGTGAAAGACAGTTTTTAACTGACCACCGACCACTGACCACTGATTTGTGGCGGATTCTAACACGGACGCGGAGACGGGACTAGGCGGCACGCCGGAGCGCCACCGTGCGCGGAATGCCTTGCAGGTCTTGATGAATGTCGAGCAGCGTCCATACACTTTTGTCGATCAACTGCGCGACCGCCTCGTGTTGATTGAAACCGATCTCGAAGATGAGATGCCCACGGGCGACGAGAAACTGCGGCGCGTCCGTGAGCAAGCGCCGAATGACTGAGAGGCCGTCGCCGCCTGGCGTGAGCGCCACGCGCGGCTCGTGTTCGCGCACCTCGCGTTGTAAGCCTGTGAGATCAGACTCGGCGACGTAAGGCGGATTGGACAGGATCAGATCGAAGTTTGACGCGGCCGGATTGAGCGCGGCGAAACAATCGGAGACGATGAGTTGCAGACGAGCCACGACGCCATGACGTGCCGCGTTGTGCGCGGCGATGCGCAGCGCGGCCGGCGAAATATCTAAACCGATGGCGCGCGCGTCTGCGCGTTCGTGCAAGAGCGCGATGGGGATGCAGCCTGAGCCTGTGCCCACGTCGCAGAGTTGCGGCGCGCGTCTGTCGCGCAAAAGTCCAAGCGCGGTCTCGACGAGCAGTTCGGTTTCGGGGCGCGGGATGAGCACGTCGGGCGTGACCTCGAACTCAAGACCATAAAACTCCTGCCGGCCCGTGATGTACTGCAACGGCTCGCCCTGTGCGCGCCGCTCGACGCGCAGACGAAACTGCGCGAGTGCATCGGACGCGAGCACGTCTTCGTTGTGCGCGATGAGAAAGGCGCGGTCGCAATTGAGCGTGTGCATGAGTAGCGCCGCAGCATCGCGGCGCGCGTCTGTGCTTCCGCCCGCGCGCAAAAGCTTTGCGGCTTCGTCCATTGCGGCGGCGATGCTCATGCCGGATGGGTGTTGGCTCGTCATCATGCTCGCGGTTATAATACGCGCACACTGAATTGCGAGCACAGCTAGCCATGAAGGGTCGCGCGCCCGCGTCCGACTGCATTTTGGTCTCTACATCAGCGCGCGACGCTTGGCAATGGGGAGGGACGAGATGAAGGCTGAGTTTCACATCAAGGGCATGCACTGCGAGTCATGCGCGGCGGACATCAAAGAGACTCTGGAGTTGACTGCGGGTGTGCACAACGCCGATGTGACGTTCAACGGCAAGACCGCGAACGTTGACTTCGACGAGAACACGGTGCAACAGCAGACGCTCATCAAGAAGATTCAGGACTTGGGTTATCAAGTGACCGTCGCAGACGAGCCGCAAGCCGGCGCGAGCGCCTAAAGACCAGAGGGGGAGAGGAACATGGCAGAACCGAAACACCAAGCGGTTGATGATCAAGGTACGACCGAACAGCAAGGGCGCGCTATTCTGCGCCGCCTGCGCGACGAGGGCTTCGACGCGGATGACGCACAACTCGCGCGCGCGCTCGGTCGCCCCGTCGAAGAGGTACAAGCATGGTTGGGCGGCGACGCGCCCGTTGACGACGACCTTGTAATGAAAGCGCGGGGCATTGCCCAAGAACGAGGAATCAATATTGAGTAAGCAGTAGGCAGTTAAGGCAGAAGAGAAAGCATTTGTTCTTCTCAATGCCTACTGCTTACTGTCTTCTGCCTACTAACCAATGAACGACAAAATCCTCCAAGCTACGAGCGCGCTGCTTGAATCGTATATGACGGGCGGCGTGAAGATTCATCATCTTGATCGCAGGCCTCTGCCGGCGCACGCCGAAGTGATCCGCGTGCTGACGACACTACATGAACTGCTGTTTCCCGGTTACATCGGCGCGCAAGGCTTGACCGGCACGGCCCTTCGCCTGCACGTCGAAGCGCGTATGGCTTGGCTCTACGAGGCGCTGACCGAGCAGATCAGTCGCGCGATCAATCACGGCAAGAAGATTGAAGACGCTTGCGACGTAACCGACAGGGCGGCGGCCGATTGTGCCGCAGAGTTTCTCGCGCGTCTGCCTGAGGTGCGCGCCACGCTCGCCACAGACGTGCAAGCGGCTTACGATGGCGACCCGGCCGCGGGCTGCTTCGACGAGATCATCTTCAGCTATCCCGGTCTCTACGCCATTACCACTTACCGGCTCGCGCACGAACTCCACCGTCTGCGTGTGCCGCTCATGCCGCGCATCATGACCGAGCACGCGCACCACCGCACCGGCATAGACATACATCCCGGCACACAGATCGGTGCGCGCTTCTTCATCGATCACGGCACGGGCGTCGTCATCGGCGGCACGGCCCAGATCGGCACGAACGTCAAACTCTATCAAGGCGTCACGCTCGGCGCGTTCTCGTTCGACAAGGATAGCAAGGGCGAGTTAATCCGCAACACCAAACGCCATCCAACGATTGAGGACGACGTAGTCATCTACGCGGGCGCAACCATTCTCGGTGGCGACACTGTGATCGGGCGCGGCTCAATCATCGGCGGCAACGTCTGGCTCACACACTCTATCCCGCCCGGCACACACGTCCGCCAAGAAGCGCCCAACCTGCGCATCGTCACGCCGGATCAACTTGTGTCGTAACAGGTGCTTAAAAAGTCTGGAGTCAAGTCCTATTTGCTTTTGACTTTAGACTCTCGACTCTTCTCGTCTTTCGGAAACTCGGCCGCATTCGCACTTTCTGATTGATATAACGAACGCGAGTTTCGTTTCTCCCCTGTAGGGACTGTGACCCCCAGCTTGCGCAAAGCTGGGGGTTCGGTCGTTAAGGGGTGAGGTTTAACAGAGTTTGCCAGCTAAGGAAACCCCGTCGCCGCATGAGCGCTTTGACCAAAAGCCTGCTGCTATTTCTGTTGAACTGGCTCGACGCACAGTTGACGCTTGTGTGGGTGCGCGCCGGTCTTGCGACCGAAGGCAACGGCTTGATGGGGCGTCTGCTCGAAGCGGGCAACGCGCCTTTCTTGCTGACCAAGCTGGCGGTCGGCGCATGCGTCGCCTATGCGCTCTATCGTTGGGCGCACCTGCCGCTTGCACAACGCGGCATGAAACTCGTGCTCGGTCTCTACATCGGCTTGATGTTCGTCCACGCCGCCACCGGCCTCTCAGCCTTCGGCCTGCCCGCGCCCGACGCGCTCGCCTATCTCGTCCACCTGTCGAACAACCTGACGCTCGCCCTCTTCTAAACAGCAAGTCAAATCTTTGCGTCTTCCTTTGCGTCTTTGCGCCTTTGCGTGAGTTAATGGGTTGCGAAAAATAAGCCACACGTAAAGGCGCAAAGACGTAAAGATAAGGACGCTAAGCGTGCACTCGTCGGATGGCAACTTGTGCGACCGCTTTTGCGTACTCACACAAGTGCCCTGCTTCGCGTTAAAATTGCGGCGTGATGCGCACGACAACGACAACGCGGCGCGGGCGCATCTTAACGGGGCAGACGTTCATTCGATTTCATTAGAGGTTGAAAATTATGTACCGAATTTCCGCTCGCCAGATTCTTTTGCTCGCGCTCATGTCCGCGCTCGTCGCGGCGGGCGCGGTGCTCACGTTCGACCGCTACGGCACGCGCCTGCTGCAACCCAGAAGCGACGCAGCCTTCACCGAATCTGCGCCCGCAGGCATCACCAGCCCTTCGGTCGCCTCAGACGAACAGAACAACATCGAGGTCTATAAAGTGCTCTCGCCCGGCGTCGTCTTCATCACTTCGACTTCCACCCAGCCCGGCGACCTCTTCTTCGATGAACAGGAGCGCGAAGGCTCAGGCTCAGGCTCGATCATTGATCAGCAAGGGCACATCCTGACCAACTATCACGTCATCGAAGGCGCGCAGAAACTGACCGTCTCGTTCGGCGGCGATAAATCTTATCCAGCGCGCGTCGTCGGCGCAGACCCGGACACAGACCTCGCGGTCATTCAAGTGAGCGCGCCCGACGAACAGTTGACCGTCGTGCCCTTCGGCGATTCCGACCGGCTCGTCGTCGGGCAGAAAGTTTTGGCCATCGGCAATCCGTTCGGTCTCGCGCGCACGCTTTCGACCGGCGTCATCTCTGGTTTGCAACGGCCCATCCGCGCGCGCAACGGCCGCCAGATTGAAGGCGCGATCCAGACCGACGCCTCGATCAATCCCGGCAACTCCGGCGGCCCGCTCCTTGATTCGTCGGGGCGCATGATCGGCATCAACTCGCAGATACTCTCGCCCGCGGGCGGCTCGGTCGGCGTCGGCTTTGCCGTGCCCATCAACATCGCCAAGCGCGTCGTACCGCAACTCGTCAAGAATGGCGCGGTCGTTCGCCCCAAACTCGGCATCTCTTCCTTCGACGTGCGCAACCTGCAAGTGCGTCTGCCTGTCTCGGACGGCGTGATGATCTATCAACTCGATCCGAACGGCGCGGCGGCGGCGGCCGGATTACATGGCGTGCAGCAGACGGGCGACGGCGAACTCATTCTCGGCGACATCATTACCTCAATTGACGGCGAGAAGGTCGCAGACAAAGATGATCTCTTCCGCGTTCTCGACAAACACCAGATCGGCGACACGGTTCAAGTCGAGATACTGCGCGACGGTCGCCGCACCAACGTGCCAGTCCGGCTGACACCTGACCGGCGTGGCGGCGTCCGCCGTTAAAGAAGTTCAAGGTTCAAGGTTCAAAGTCTCAAGCTTGAGTAAGCAAGCTGCGAACGTTGAACCTTGAACCTTAAACTTTGAACCTTGAACTTTTCTGTGGAACACTTCCGCAACAACGGCTACGGCTGGACGTGCAGACGTTGTAGCGCCGACGAGGAGCGCGCGGCCCGACAACAAGGGTCGCGCGCTCGTTTCTTCAGCGAAGGCGAAGCGGAAGAGCGAACGCTCAAACTTGCTGCGACGGCCCTCGCGCGCTGGCGCGACGAGCGGCGGCAAGTTCTCTTCTGTCCCAGATGCGGTGCTGAGGAGCGTGTGCCGGATTAGCCTGCGCTGGTTCAACCGAGCAGGCGCCGCAGTTCGCCGATCCGTTTTTCGGGTGCGCCGTAGCGCGAGCGGTAGTCTGCGATGCTGCGTTCGACAACATCGTGGGCTTCGGTGCGGCCATACACGTCTGCGATCTCGACGCGACGCGGCGCTTCCTGTGGCAGTTGTTTGTAGCTGAGGAAGTAATGGCGCAGACGATCAATCATCCCTTGCGGCACGTCCGCGATGTCTTTGATCTGGCCGAAGGCGACATCTGATTCGAGCACAGCGACGATCTTGTCGTCCGCCTCATCGCCGTCAATCATGCGCAAGCCCCCGATGGGCACGGCGCGCACGAGCAGGAAGGCGTGCGTGATCGTCTTTTCAGTCAGCACGCAGATGTCCATCGGATCGCCGTCGCCGCGTATGCCTGTGTGGCCCGTGCGCTCCTCGCAGAGTTTGGCGACAGACTCGCCGCAGAAGGTCTGCGGGATGAAGCCGTAAGGGGTCGGGCAGAGCGAAGAGAAACGTTGCGGGCGGTCGAGGCGCAGATGACCAGACGGCTTGTCGAGTTCGTACTTGACCGTGTCGGTCGGGACGAGTTCGATGTAGGCGTTGACTACTTCAGGCGCGTCTTGGCCGGACGTGATGCCATGCCAAGGATGCGCCTGAAAGAGCCGCGCGAGCAACTCGTGCAACTTCTGATCGTCGTCGGCTGTTGGCCGCGTCTGATCTCTATCTGACATGTTTGCCTTGCCTCGTTGCGTCCTTTCGTGGTTCAATTTTTTAACAGCGAACATGCCGCGCGTGCAAGGTTTTTATGTCAGCCGCAAGCACAACACAGATCGCCGCCGCGCCAGCGCGAGTCTTATCTCTGCGTTGGCTCATCAGCGCGCGCGACGATCTCATCTGGTTTATCGGCTCGGTCGCGTCGAGTTATTTATTATTCGCGCTCTACGTCACGGGTCTCGTGCCACTCTTGCCGCTCGTGTTCGTGTGGGCCGTGCTGATTGATGCGCCGCACGTCTTCGGCACGTTCTCGCGCACCTATTTCGACCGCGCTGAACGACAGACACGCGCGCGTCTGCTCTGGTGGTCGCTTCTCTTCTTCGCCATCGGCCCGTTGATGGTGCTCGTCGGCGCGGGTCTCGTCTTCTTCTTCCTCGCCGCGCTCTGGGCTTACTACCATCTGGTCAAACAGCACTACGGCTTCATGGTGCTCTACAAGAAGAAGAACCAAGACCTCGCGCCCGTTGACAACACGCTCGACCGGCTCTTCATCCTGATCGCGCTCACCTATCCCTTCGTCGCCTTCATCCCGCGCGACCCCGATGCGATGGCCAAAGTGCCAACGGTGCTGCACGGTGGTCTGAACTATCTCGCCGGTGCGCTGCTCGTCGTGACCATTATGATCGCGCTCGTCTGGCTGGCGCGCCAAGTGCAACGCGCCGTGCAAGGGCAGGCGCTTGACGTGCCCAAGTATCTCTTGCTCGCCGCGGCGCTCCCGATGCACTGGGTTGTGCTGCTGACGCCGATGCCGCAGAAGCCCATCGCCATCGTCGCCATCCTGACCATCTATCACAACCTGCAATACCACCGGCTCATCTGGTTTCACAATCAGAAGTACCGCACAGTTGAGAGCAGAGAACGACACGGCGCGGCGGAACTCATCAGCCGCCGCTTGCTCTACTACCTCGCCTTTGGCGTGCTCTTTGGTCTCTGGTATCAACTGCCGCGCCGCATCGTTGAGTTGCACACCGGCAAGACCCTCTTCACGAACGTCTTGGCCGCATTCTTCTGGGGCTACGCCTTCATCCATTACCACCTCGACGCGCACATCTGGCGCGTCCGCCGCGATCCGTCGGTCGGCAAAGCTCTGCATATGGAGTGAGCGCTGGCGACCGTGCCGCGCACACGCGCCGTTTGTCGTTCATCGCGCACGAAAGGCAACAGTATGTTGTTCATGGTAATCGAGCGGTTCAAAGACGGCGATGCTGCGCCCGTCTATCGGCGCTTCCGCGAGCGCGGGCGCATGTTGCCGGAGGGGTTGCGTTATGTTGACAGTTGGATTGATGCCAACTTCGCACGCTGCTTTCAACTGATGGAGTGTGCCGACCCGCGTCTTTTCGATGAATGGATCGCTTGCTGGCAAGACTTAGTCGAGTTTGAGATCATACCCGTCACCTCGTCAAAAGAGGCCGCCGCACAGATCGCCGCAATACTCTGAATTGCGCTTATTTTATTTGAAGATCGGAATTTTTATATAACTACTGTTGTACCATCTTATCTGCAACGGCTCTGTTGCGTCGTTAATAGTTTCGTCATTAACATCTTTTCCCGTCCCGTAATTGATAATCTCATATGGATGCTTATTGCCATTAAGCACTATTACCAATCTACTGCCTTTGCCGATCTGTCTGCTGACCATGCGGACATCAGCCAAAGGGAATAGCTCTTTTTTACCGGGTCGAAGAAGCTGTCTTTTACTTTTGTCCTGCGCATAACTGGCGCGCCCTAAATATCTGGTTAGGTAGAAGTATTTACCGTCAGGCAGTAATTCATAAAACGCGATTGAAACGTCCATATCCTTTTTGTTGATGCGCGCTTAACTGACCAGAAAATGAGCCGTTAATACTAAATGCTTCGTTAAAAGGCTCGGTCATAAAAACCAGTCCGTTGCTTGGGTCTAGCGAATCGTTAATTATGACGGGCGTGAAATTATTGTTTTGCGTTTGCCTGTCTTTAAAATCAACCATTTGGCTCAAGAAATTTATTTGCT
The DNA here is from genome assembly GCA_003223935.1 of Acidobacteriota bacterium. GTDB lineage: Bacteria > Acidobacteriota > Blastocatellia > Pyrinomonadales > Pyrinomonadaceae > QHXQ01. The sequence goes on from QHXQ01000041.1 coordinate 60,782, forward strand.
TCGGTTGTTGCGTTGCTAAGGCATGATTTTCTCCGATGGCATGATCGCTTAAATAAAGTGTCAACGTCTGATTACTCATCTTCGCTAATGACGGCGCGTGTCGCCATTCGTTAGCGCCCATGACTTCATAATTGATTTTGTCTTTTAAGATTACAGGTTTTTTCCCGCCCCGCAAAATATAGTCGAACCATTGGAAGATTAAACCTTCGATATTGATGTTGGCTGCTCGGTCGATCTCATAACCCATCAATTTGGGCGCAGGCTTGCGCTGACTGCCGCGATGGTCGTAAGGGCCGATGACCAGATAATGATTGGCGTTTTGGTTGTACCGGTAGTGCAGTTTTAGATATTTCAGCGCGCCTATTTGGGCGCCGTCGTAGTAACCTGTCGTGGTTAGTACCGGAATGTTGATGCGAGTGTATTCTTCGGGCGTGGGCACAGTTGCTTGCCAATAATCGTCATATGAAGGATGCGCAAGCCATTTTTGAAAGATTCTATTTGGTTGGCCGGCAAAGCTATCCAACGAACGATAAGCGGCGCCTGCTTGATACCACCTGTCATACAAATCCTGTGGCAAAGGTTTGTACTGCAAAATATCGTTAGCCCAACTCAGACAAAGAAAAGATGAGCAGACATTGTTCTCCATCGGCGTATCATAGCCGGGCATGATTGCTGCTTGCGGCACAATTGTTTTTAATGCCGGATGTATCTGCTTGACCGTTGACCACTGAGAAAACCCGGTATAGCTGCCGCCATACATGCCAACTTTACCGTTGCACCAAGACTGTTTGCTGATCCAATCAATGACGTCATAAACGTCCTGACCGTCGTGTTCATACGGCGTGTAATCGCTGAGCTTGGTTCGGATACCGCGCGCATAAGCCACAATACCGACATAACCTCGATCAACCGCCTTTTTGCCAAAGACGGAATCACCTGCGCCCTGATCGTAAGTCGTATAAAAAAGTATGACGGGCAGCGGCGCGGTATTTCCTTTTTTCCGCACGATGATCGCGGAGATAGCAGCTCCGTCTCTGGTTTTGATCAGTACGTTATCTTGAATGTCATAAATGTCCTCAGCTTTGGTCGGTGGCTTACTTGGTGGTTGCGCCGATACAAGTATGTTTGCCAGAAGAAAAAAGAATAGTATGAAAAGCTTCTTCATTTCTTTAAGCCTTTGACTTTTAATCCCAAGGAGAATTCCTACTCTTATTATGATTTAGTTCTTCTCTTTTCGCTCACACCACTCGCGCGTGACCGCGTGGCGATAGTCGAACAACTTGCGCAGGCGCGGCTCGACGAGAAGCGGCGCGGCGAGCCGGCCTAATAAACTAAGCGGCGGCTCGTACTCGATCTCGTCGCGCAAGAGCGCGCCCCCTGCGTGTGGTTTGATGATGTGGCGGTGACGCCAGAAGCGGAACGGCCCCCGAACCTGCACATCCTCGAACATGCGCGGCGGCTCATACGCGGTGTGGCGCGCAACCCAACGGACGGGGATGAGACCGAGCAGGCGCGTCTCGATGATCGCTTCAGCGCCGACTTGCGCGATGTGCGCCGCTTGCACGACGCGCACGCGCTCCCACGGCGGCGTCAGACGCACGAGCGCATCCGGCAACTCGTGGAACGCGAACACATGCTCCGGCGGCGCGTGAATCAGACTCTCTTTGACGAACGTCGCGTGGCTCAATCTTCTTGATGCTCCGCGCCGTCGTAGCGCAAGACGAGCGGTTCGCCGTCCACGACTGTTTCGAGATGGACGGTGCGCCCCCAGAGCGCATAGACGTATTCGAGCACCTTGCGCGCGTAAGCTTGATCTAGCTCCGCGCCTTCGTATTGGTGTTTGAGATAGAGTTCGCGGTTGCCGTTGTAGTCGCCATCGGCGACGACGATGTAAGGGAAGCCGAAGTTGGTCATGTTGGCGACGAGTTGATCGCGCACGCGCGCCCAACGCTTCTCCGTCACCGTCCACTCTTCCTCTTCGACCAACTCAAAGACGAACAGGTCAAGCTCCTCGCATAACTCTTCGGTCAAGTAATTGCGCAAGAACGACACGTCGTTATCCAACTCGCGCACCTCGAAAATCTTCGCGCGCCCCTCGCCGCCCGTGCGCCCGAACTTCTCACGCTCTTCTTCCGTCGGATTATCCCAACGCCGCTCGATGTCCTCGAAGATTTTGTAACCTAGATAGTACGGATTCAACTGCCCCTTCTGCGGCGACACGACGCCCGCATGCAATTCCGCAAACTCAAGCGATTCCGTGTCCGTCAAATCTAGTTCGCGCATGATGCGCGCATGCCAAAACGACGCCCAGCCTTCGTTCATCACTTTCGTCTGCATCTGCGGGATGAAGTATTCCATCTCTTCATGCACCAGGGCCATCACGTCGCGCTGCCAGTCTGTGAGCGTGGGCGAGTAGCGCATGAGGTAATAGACGAGGTCTTTTTCGGGCAGCGGCTCGCGCTGGGGCTGCTCGATTGGCGGCGGTTCAGGCGCGGGCGGTTCGCCGAGTCGCCAGAGGTCGTCGTAGCGCCCCTCTTTTGGTTTCTGCGCGGCACGGCGGCGCGCCTCTTCTGCGGGTGTGCGGTCACGTTCGGGCTTGATGAAGAAGTTCGGATCAATGTGCTCCTCAACCGAGAGCACGGCGTCGAGAAACTGTTCGACCGTCTTGCGCCCGTACTTGAACTCGTACTCGCTCATGCGCTGCGCGTGCGTCGAAACACTTTCGACCATGCGCCGGTTCGTTTTAGAGAAATAGACGTTGTGCTTGAAGAAATCCACGTGCCCGAGCACGTGCGCCATGACGAGCTTGTTCTGCACGGGGCTGTTAGTTTCCAACAGAAAACCGTAAGACGGATTGGTGTTGATGACGACCTCGTAGATTTTCGCCAGCCCGAAGTCGTACATCGTCTTCATCCGGTGATACGCTTTGCCGAACGTCCAATGCGAATAACGACCGGGCAGAGCATAACTCCCGATCTCATACATCACGGTCGCCGGCACAAGCTCGAAGCGCGTCGGAAACGGATCGAGACCAAACTTCCGTGCGACCTCCCAAATCTGTTCGAGGGCGTGTTCTAAATCTTTAATCTCGCGGTCTTGCATGCGTACATTGTCCGTCGAAAGCGTGATGCGCGGCAAGAGCGAGGGTTAACACTTGTGAGTTATTTCTTCGTCTGTCGGCGCAATTTGTCAATCGCGCCACGCACGGCGTCGCGCTCAGAGGATTGCGGATTCTCTTTCAGGTAGGTTTCGAGTTGGGCGATAGCGCGTTCGGGTTGATGGCGGCGCTCGTAGATATTGGCCAGATAGATGTGCGCGAGCGCAGGCTTGCTCTGTGCGAGCGCACGCAGCAGATGAGTTTCGGCCGCAGCGTTGTCGCCCGTCATCATCTCGGCATAACCGAGCGGCAGATAGACGCCGGGCGTCTGTTGATTCACTTCGACGATCCCGCGCAGCAGTGGGATCGCCTCCTTGAAATGCTCCTCAGCGACGAGCGTGCCGCCGATGCCGACGTAAGCATCGGGGCGCTCAGGCTGCAACTCACTCGCGCGGCGATAGGCGGCGATGGCGTCGTCGTAGCGTTTGAGTTTTGCGTACTGCGCGCCGAGCGCGAGGGCGGCCGAATAGAATTGCGGATAGGCGGCGAGCGCATCTTGGAAAGCTTTGACGGCCTGTTCCGGCTTGTTCTCGGCGGCGAGGCGTGCGCCCTTCTGATACGCCTTGCGCGCCGCATCCGGCACAGATTTGTCGAGTTCTTCAACCATGACAACGCCTGCGGGCGGTAGCGTCGCGCCGGCCTTCAGCCGCAACTGAATGTTCTGCGTGAAGATCTGCGGCGCGCTGCCGAAGGCTATGACCTCTGCGTTGACCGTAGTGGTCTCGAAGGTCGAGCCGTCGCCTTCGGCCACGAGTTGGTACGTGCCGCCTTGCAGGCCGGAGAAAGCGAACCGGCCGCTCAAGTCGGTGAAGGTCTCAAATAGCGGTCGGCCCTGATAGCGCAGCATCACCCTGACGGAGTTGTTCGGCGGCTCGTTATTGGGCAGCAGCACGCGCCCTTCCAAAGTGTTCGCGCCCTGCGCCGCCGCCGTAGCAACGAACAAGAGCAACGCAGCGCAGACGACTGTGCAGCGAGCGATGCGGCGCGATGAGCGGCGAATTATGTTGCGCACGAATTAACCTCCATCGTGGGCCGCGAACATAAGAGATCGGACGCGCAAAGGGCAAGCGTAAAAGGACGAGCGCGCGGTCTGCGCTGCAACTTTGAAACGAGTCGCAGCGCAGACCGCGCGCAAGTGAATTAACGCGCGGGCCTCAGAAGCTGAAGCGCGCGCCGAGTTGAGCTTGGAACGGGATGCCGAGCGGCTCGGAGAAGCCGGTCGCACCGAAGAAGTTGATCGGCCGGCCGAAGTCCGCTTCGCCCGTCGTGTTCTGGAACTCACGGCCGAAGTTGGCCGTGTTGAAGAGGTTGAATGCCTCGAAGAAGAGGCCGAGTTTCTTGTTCTCGCCAAAGCTGAAGAACTTCGAGACGCGCAGGTTCACCTGCTTGAAGCTGTCGCCGCGCACGGTGTCAGGCGGCAGGTGGTGCTGGTCGTTGCCATCGCGCGTGTCGCGGTCCACTGTCACGCCGTCGCGGTTGATATCGCAGCCGCACGACGGGAAGATGCTGTAGGCGCGTGGGCTTGCGAGTTGCAGGATCGGCGCGAGTTGGAAGCCCCACTTCAAGTCGAAGACGCCGGACAGAACGAAGCGATGGCGTTCATCTGCATCGGTCGGGCCGAAGTTCTCGGTCGGGTCCCACTGGTTGAACACGTTCTGCGGTTGGTTGCCGAAATCCGAAGCTTGGCCGAACCAAGCGAGCGCCTTCGAGAGCGTGTAGTGCGCGTGCAACTGGTACTTGTTCGCGTAGCGCTTATTGAACGACACCGTGAAGGCATCGTAGCGCGAGCGCCCGACCGATTGCGCCGCAGTGATGCGCGCGAACGGCGAGGCCGTGCCGAAGGCTGCGGTCAACTCGGCGGCGTGCGCGGCGAAGAGCGGCGCTAATACGCGTGGGAAAGCGGAGGCCGGATTGGTGCGCTGTGCGTTATTCAGTGGCCCTGTGCGCGGATTGACGTCGAGCGAAGTGAACTCGTGCAACCCGAGGATATGCACGTAGTCGAACTCAATCACCGCGTTGCGCCCGATCTGCTGCGCGTAGCCCATGTTCCACTGCTGGGAGTAGGGCGCGACGAAGTCCGGATCGACGAAGCGGCCGCGCGAGCCGGGCCGCGGGTTCGAGAGCGGGCGCGGGATCGCCGGCGGCGGCGAGTCAATCGCGAGATTATCGTTGTCGTTTAAGAACGAGGCGTAAATCTCTGGGTTCGCTTGCTGCACCGCGAAGAGTGGCACGTTCAAAAACGACTGATCGAAGTAGATGCCATAGCCGCCGCGCACGACCGAGCGGGCGTTGCCCCGCAAGTCCCAAGCAAAACCGATGCGCGGGCTATAGTTGTTCTTGTCGTCGTTGACGACGCGCCCGTAGGGACTGCCAATGATCTGGAGCGCGCGGATGGCGCGGTTGTCCTTCTGATGGTTGTGATCGACGAAGCCTAGGTCAACGTCGTAGCGCACGCCGATGTTCAAGGTAAAGCGCGGCGTGATCTTCCAGTCGTCCTGCACGTACCACGCAAACTGCTTCGCGCCGTCGCGCAGGTTGAACGAGGGATCGCCGCCCGCGAGCACGATGTCAGCGACCACGCCGACGCCAGCGAGTTGCGCCGCCGTGCAGGTCGTCGGGCCGACGATGGTGCTGCAAGTGATCGGGCCGGGCAGCACTTGATGCGTCTTGAAGCCTTGTGGGAACTGACCGGGGTTGTTCGCGATGTCGGCCGGGTCGAATTGGAAATCGTATTCCGGCGCGGAGGTGAAGGCGAAGATGCCGCCGAGCGTCGGAATGGTCGTGAAGTCGCCGCCGAACTTGAAGCTGTGGTTGCCGCGATTGTAGCTCAGGTCGTCGCGGAACTGGTGCTTCTTCTCCAACGTCTGCTGCGGCACGTTGCCGTTCCGGCCCACGACGATGCCGACCGGGAACGTCAGATTGTTCAGATCGGTTGTCGCGAGAATCTGGTTGTTGAAGGTCGAGAACTGGTAGTTGAACTGGTTGACGGTGCGCTGGCTGAACGTGTGCGTCCACTGGCCCAACGTGCTGTAGAGCGTATTCAGCGTTTTGTTGCCGCCCGACAGGTCTGTGCGCACAATCAGGAAGCCAGCTTGGTCGTTCAGCGCGTTGTTGTTCTGGCCGGCGAAGCGGACGACGAACGCATTCTTCGGCGAAGGGTTAATGTCAACCTTGGCGGTGTACTGCGTGTCGTTGAACGGCTGCGGCAAGAAGCGCACAGCCTTGTAGCCGAACGGCTCAAGGAACGCGATCTGCGCTTGATCGGAACTCGGCACAATAGAGTTGCCGCGTTCGCGCGTGCGCTCGACTGTGCCGAAGAAGAAGGCTTTGTCCTTTTTGATCGGGCCGCCGATTGAGCCGCCGAACTGCTGCCGGCTGAAAGGCGGCTTGACGATGTCGCCCGAAGCAAAGAGCGCCGGGTTTGCGTTGGCGAGCAACTGTGGTGCGTTCGCGTTCAACTTGTCGTCGCGGAAGAAGCCGAAGGCCGAGCCGTGCAGACTATTCGTGCCGCTCTTGGTGACAATCGAGAGCAGCGCGCCGCCCGAACGGCCGTTCGCGGCCGAGAAGCGTTGCGTCGAGAGCGCGAACTCTTGGATGCCCTCCATCGAAAAGTTCTGGAGGATGCCGCCGACGGCGTTGTCCTTGTTGTCGCCGCCGTCTATGGTGATGTTCAGATTGCGGCCCGTCGAGCCGCCAATTGAGAACGTGCCGACGCGCGATTTGGTCGGGTCGAACGACGGCGCGAGCGTTGCGCCCGGAATCAGGATCGCGAGCGAAGCGAACGAGCGACCATTGACCGGCAAGGTGTTCAGTTCGCGCTGGCTGATGACGCCGCTCACATCGGTCTTCGTCGTTTCGACAAGCGGCACGCTCTCGGCCGTGACGTTGACCGTCTCGCCGATGCCGCCGACCTTTAAGACCGGGTCAATCGTCGAACGCTGAAGCACGTTGACGACCGCGTTTTCTTGCACGTACTTGGCGAAGCCTTGCGCTTCGACCTCGACGCGATAAGTGCCGGGCACGAGTTGCGAAATCTCATAGACGCCTTCGCCGCTCGTCGTGGCTTCGCGCGTGGCGTTCGTGCCGATGTTGACGGCCCTGACGGTCGCGTTCGGCACTACTTCGCCCTTCTCATTCTTGACGACGCCGGTAATGATGCCGGTGTTCGCCGTCTGCGCCAGCACGGCCGACGGCGTGATCAAGGCTAACGCAACCATGATCGCCGCCAGTGCTGAAGCGGTTTTCTGTTTCAAGCTCAAATTTTTCATATGTGGGCTCCTGTCGAAGTTGTTCTCCAAGATCAAACGGCATGAGCGCCACCCGTGCGGGCTGCGCTCCGGCCGGAGAAGGCCTCACAAAACGAGACATAACAAGTAAGAGTCAATCACGCTCTTACCTCGCTCCGAAACTTACTGAAACGGAAGACTCAAGTAATCTGCCTTGTAAAGCTGGCAGCCTTACGAATGATTGCTGGAGTAATCAAATTATGTTTACTTGATCGGGAGAAGCATACAAATAGGCGAAAGCAAGACTTGTTCCAACTGTCAAATCGAACCGCTATTGCCGGAAGAATTAGGAATTTCGCTCAGAACCGCATGGGCAAGTGTCCATATCATAAACCAAAAATCTAGACTCTGATCCATTTTTTTGGATTGCCGCGCAAACGAACGGAGGCGCGACGCGGCTTGCGCAAGCCGCGTCGCGCCCCTTTACTTATGCGAATTTACTTATGCGAAACTTTCCGGCTCAAACTTCAATCCCGCGCGTGCCGAAGAACTCTTTGAGCGCCGGATAGACGTCCTCTTTGTCGTCAATGCGGACGCCGATGAAACGCTCTTTGTGCTTCAATCGATCTTTGAAGATCGAGAGCAGCGCGCCCGACGAACGGCGATAACCGGACGTGCCCTCTTCGCCGATCTCGCCATAGCCGAACAGATTGCAGGTCGCGATCAACTCGTCGGCTAATCTAACGGCCTCTTCGTTATCCGAATAATAGTTGTCGCCGTCCGAGAAATGGAACGGGTAGATGTTCCAGTCGCGCGGATTGTAGCGCGCGCGGATGATGTCGAGCGCGAGTTGATAAGCGCTGGAGACGACCGTGCCGCCCGATTCGCCTTGCGTGAAGAACTGTTCCTCGGTCACTTCGCGCGCTTCGGTGTGATGCGAGATGAAGACAATCTCAACGTTGTCGTACTTCGTGCGCAAAAACCGCACCATCCAGAAATAGAACGAGCGCGCGATATATTTTTTGAACTCGCCCATCGAACCGCTGACGTCCATCAATGCGAGCACGACGGCGTTTGATTCATAACGATACTGTTCTTCCCAAGTCTTAAAACGCAGGTCTTCTCGCTTGACATTGCCGAAGCGTGCGCGTCCCTGCTCGCGCGCGTTGCGGCGAATGTTTTCGAGGATCATGCGCCGCTTGTCGAGATTGGCGAGCACGCCGGTGCGGCGAATCTCGTCGAAGCGCGTGGTCTTGGCGGGCACGGCCTTTTTGGCCTTCTCTTCAAGGAAGGGCAGTTGCAAATCCTCGAAGATGAGCGCGGCCAACTCGTCTATGTTGATCTCAGCCTCGTAGTATTCCGCGCCTTCGCCCTGTCCGGCGGGGCCAGCGCCTTGCCCCTTGCCTTGTTGACTCTCGCGCCCGAGCACATCGCCGACGCGCGTCTTACCGTCGCCCTGTCCGACGTGTTTGCGCTTGCGATAGTCGTAGCGAAACTTGTATTCGTCGAGCGAGCGGATCGGCACTTTGACGCTGCGCTTGCCGTCCGAGAGGATGATCGCCTCGTTCGAGACAATCGAGCCGAGGTTCTTGCGGATCGCCTCTTTGACGCGCTCCTTGTGCCGTTCCTGATCGATGATGCCTTTGCGCTGCAAAGACCAATCGTTGCGCTGAATAGACATCTGAATAACCTCAAAAGCAGGGACGATAGGCGATGGGAAACCGTCTTTGTCTATCGGCTATCGTCTATCGCCCCTGTCTGACAAAACTCCGCGACCATTTCGGTGAACTCGCGCGGTCGTTCCTCCTGTGGCAAGTGGCCGACGTTGTGGAAGACGAAGAGGCGCGAGTTCGGGATCAGTTGATGCAGCGTCTGGCCGTGCCGCAGCGGCGTATCCGCGTCGTGCGCGCCCCAGATGAGCAGCGTCGGTTGCTTAATTAGATGCGCTTCGCGTTCAACTCTTGTTGCGCTCCAGCGCCGGAGCGTCTGGAGCATCGCGCGTTGCGTGTCGGCGGCGCGCAAAGGCAAGTGGCGGCCGGCGACTTTCAACTCGGCGCTCTGTCTATCGCCGTTCGCCGGGCGGAAGCGGCCCAGCTTGCGGCGCAGAAAATAACGCAGGTCGAGCAGCGCGGGCGAGAGCACGTCGCCGATGCCGCGCGTAGCAACGAAGCGCAAGACGGGATGATGTTTCAGATCGTCATTCGTCACTGCGCCGACGAGCACGAGGCGTGCGACGCGCTCAAGATAATCAAGCGCACAGATGGTTGCGACCGCACCGCCGTAAGAACTGCCGACGAGCGTGGCGCGCTCGATCTTCAGTACGTCCAGCAAGCGCACAAGCATGCGCGCCTGCGCGGCAATCGTGTACTCGCCGTCCGCAGGTTTATCGGAGAAGCCGAAGCCAACCAGATCAGGCGCGATGACGTGAAAGCCCTGCTCGGCAAGCGGCACAAGCACGTCGCGCCAGATGAAATTCGACGCGAGAAAGCCGTGAACCAAAACCAACGTTGGCGCACTCTCGTCGCCCGCCGCCTGATAATGAACGCGCACGCCGTCCACTTCAACGAAGCGCGAGCGCTCAGCGTGATGCAACCTGTCGGCGTGCGCCTCCCAATCGAGCGCACGCGGACGCGTCACCCTGTGCGCCGCAACCGCTAATGCCAATCCACCTGCGAGCCAGTAACGTTTCTTCATGTGACTTGCGCCCGCCTGCCTTCATTCAATCTCGATCCGACAGCTCACCAGCCAAAGCTCGACTTGTTCGAGGCGCGCTTGCCAACGACTTTTGAAATCTTTCATCCAGCGCCGATTTTTAACCGAATCGGGCGCATCAACAACGAGTCGCACCAGATTATCGCGATAGAGCACGCCACCATGCCGCCAATGCCCTTCAACCTTCTGCGTTTCGTAGCTGACCGCGCCGAAGCTGTCCACGATCTCTAAGACCGCTTCGGCCAGCCACTCGGCCGGCACGTCTCGCTCATCATTGAACTAGAAGGGGTAGCAGCACCTCGAATCGCCGCCACTTGCTGCTCATATGTCGTCTTGCCTTTGACGGTGAACGGAATACTCTGATCCGCGAGAGCTTCCAACGCAGCTTCCGGCACTAAATGCTCGCCTGAACTCAACACCCGGCCCGAGAAACGTCCGAGTAGAAAAGCGAGGGCGCGCTTCTCAGTTTCGCGGTCGGGGAATGTGATAGTGACCATGCTTTGACCTCTTGTGCTATAGAAGAGATTGTATCATTAACGCAACCTCTTCTTAGGTTGTAGTTATGCTAGAGACAGTAGCTCTAACAAACTCAGATAACCGAAGCAGGCTTAACGGGCCACCGTAGTCCCGCCGGTTCAATCGCTTACTGTGTAATCCCGTTGTGTGAAGCCTGATAATGTTAGTCACCGTGAATTCTCTATTATCGCACTCTGAGTAGGTTAACCAGATCGGATTAAGAGGATTATGCGCGAATGCATTGCGAATGAGCCGAGCAATCCAAGAAGCTGAACAGATACTTGTGTCGCTGTGGTTAAAGCGATCACTCACGACATGACTTAACACGGTGTCGATCTGAACTGCCATTAAGTTAATCGCACAGTGTTCAAGGGCTGATGCTGCTCGCTTTTCTTGTTCTGGATTAAGGTATAACTCATCATGCGTGGCTCCATGTCTCCCATATGTGAACATGCTGAGGTAATTGAACACATTATCCTTTGACGACCGGCGGGCCGCGCTAACAGCAATTGCAAGCTTGTATTGCCTTTCGGCATCAATGAGTAATCCAATGTACTTTGCTTGTTCTTCCGGTGTCATATTCGACCTCGTTTATTACTCAAGTAGCTATTCAATAATGAAATGCTCGCGCCTTCCGAGACGAAAGACGCGAGCATTTCATCCTATCGTCTTTTGCCCCGTCAGCGCGAGAGCAGCGTGCCGACGTAGGTCAGCAGTTCGTTGGCGCAGACGGGGCAGTAGCCGCCGTCTTTGACGAGCCGGTCAACGACCTCGTTGATGCGCCGCAGTTGGTCGGGGTCGGGCGTCTTGGCTGAAGTCGTGATCTTCACCACGTCTTTGAGGTCGGCGAAGATTTTCTTCTCAATCGCCTCTTTCAGCCGCTCGTGCGAGGTGTACTCGAACTGCCGGCCCTTGCGGCTGTAAGACGAGATGCGTATGAGTATCTCTTGGCGGAACGTGTTCTTCGCGTTCTCTGAGACGCCGATCTGTTCTTCGATGGAGCGCATGAGTTGCTCGTCCGGCTCCACCTCCTCTTCGGTGATCGGGTCTTTCATCCGCTCCTTGTTGCAGTAGGCTTCGACGTTGTCGAGATAGTTGTTGCAGATCGTCTTCGCCATCTCCTCGAACGAATAGACGAAGGCGCGCTGCACTTCGATCTTGGCCATCTCGTCGTACTCTTTGCGCGCCGCCGAGATGAGATTCAAATAACGCTCGCGCTGCTCGGCGTTGATGCCGGTGTGCTGCTCGAAGCCGCTCTTGATCGTGCGCAGGGCATCAATCGGGTTGATGCAGGTGACGCCGTCGCGCACCAAAGCGGACGAGAGCCGATTGATGATGTAGCGCGGGCTGATGCCGTCCATGCCTTCGCGCACGGTGTCCTCTCGCAACTCGCGCACGTCCTTCGTCTTGTAGCCCTCGACCTCTTCGCCGTCGTAGAGTTTCATCTTCTTGACGAGATCGACGTTGGCGCGCTTCGGCTCTTCCAGCCGCGTCATCACGGCGAACATCGCCGCGACCTTCAAAGTGTTTGGCGCGATGTGGACGTTGCGCAAGACTTCAGATTGATTGAGCAGCTTGTAGTAGATGCGCTCCTCCTGCGAGACGCGCAGGTTGTACGGCACGCGCACGAGGATGATGCGATCCTGCAAGGCTTCCGATTTACGATTGCCCGCGAACGCGATGTACTCGTTCTCGTTCGTGTGCGAGAGGATCACCTCGTCGGCGTAGATCATGGCAAAGCGGCCGGTCTTGATGGACTGTTCTTGCGAGAGCGTGAGCAGTGAATAGAGAAACTTCTCGTCCACCTTCAGCATCTCGACGAACTCCATGATGCCGCGATTGGCGATATTCAACTCGCCATCGAAGCGATAGGCGCGCGGGTCTGATTCGACGCCGACCTCACCGATGGTCGAGAGGTCAATCGAGCCGGTCAACTCAGTAATGTCTTGGCTCTTGGGGTCTGAGGGCGTGAACGTGCCGATGCCGATGCGCTCTTTTTCGGAGAAGATGAGCCGCTGGACTTTCACGTCCTCGTGCCGGCCGCCGTAGGTGTGTTCGAGCGCGTAACGGCATTGCGGGCAAAGATCGCCTTCGATGTAGATGCCGTAGTGCTTCTCGATCTCGGCGCGGAGTTCGTGCGGGATCAAGTGCAGCGGCTCTTCGTGCATCGGGCAGTCTTTGATCGCATAGACAGCGCCCACGTCTGTGCGCGTCCACTCTTCGAGGCCGCGCTTGAGCATCGTCACAATCGTTGACTTGCCGCCGCCCACAGGCCCCATCAACAACAGTATGCGCTTGCGCACTTCGAGCCGTTGCGCGGCCGATTTGAAATACTCGACGATGCGCGCGAGCGGTTCTTCGATGCCGAACAGTTCATGCGCGAAGAAGTTGTAACGGGCCACTTCGTCGCGCGTGCCCTCGTTCAGCTTGTCCACGCCGGCCGCGTGGATCATGTCGTTGATGCGTGCGTGTGAAAGTTCTGCGAGGCGCGGGTTCTGCGTGACCAACTCGAAGTAGTCGCGAAACGTGCCTTCCCATTGCAGTGCTTCGCGCTCGCGGCGCAGGTCTTCCAGCCGTTCGCTGATATTAAAATTGTGCTTGCCATCCTGATCTTCGTGCATCGCCTTCAATACCTCTTCAAAGGACTCGCGCGCGTGGACGGCGTGTGGAGAAGCACGCCCTACCCTTAGTTATTAAAAAGCCGGACATGGCGCGCCCGCGCTTCGGGGTCACGCAGCCCTGCCGACTTCAGGCTCGCAAGCTCGATGCGCCAGTGCGGCATGCGCGCTGGAAGCGGCCCCATGCGCCGTCGAGCTTGCTTAAAAGTCCTGTTGCTCTTCACTGTCAAATAAAAGCGATGAGCGCGACGTTAGCTCGCAGGCCCTTCGCTTCGGGGCTTATTATAGCACAGCACCCGTTGGGAAAAATCAACGGTTATTTTTCCGCCACCAACAGCACGCGCGGGCGCAAACTTCTGCGCGCAGCATCGTACACGCCGACGGCGAGCAATGAACCCGCGTGGTCGTACAACTTAACCGGCGCGCCGTCCGCCCAATTCTCTTCCCCGCCGCGCACCGCCGCGCCCTGCCGTATGCGTTGCGCGTCCTCAGCCGTTAGATGCGCCGAGGGCAACTCCGAGAGCGCCGCATCTAACGGCAACAGAACTTTGGCACCGCGCCCGGCTTCCGCCAGTTCGTTCAGTCGCTCCAGCGTAACCGCCTTGCTTAAGTCGAACACACCCGCGCGCGTGCGGCTGAGCGCAGAGAGGTGCGCGCCTGTGCCCAGATGCTCGCCGATTGACTCGGCCAACACGCGCACGTATGTCCCCGCCGAGCAGACGACGCGCACGCGCAACTCGCACATGCCGTCTGTGTGATGGCTGAACAACGCGCCGTCAGACGGCAACACTTCGAGTTCATGAACGACGACGCGCACCGCCAGTCGTTCAACCTCCATGCCGCGCCGCGCCAGTTCATATAGCTTCCGCCCTTGCACTTTCTTCGCCGAGTACATCGGCGGCACTTGTTCGATCTCGCCCCGCAAGGGACTGAGCGCCGCTTCGATCTCTGCCGCGCTCCACGCAGCGCACGGTTTGATCTGTTCGCCCTCAGCCAAGCGCGGCGTGCCGGTCAGGTCGCCCGTGTCGGTCGCATAACCAAGACGGACAGTCGCCTCATATTCTTTCTCTGCGCCCGCGAGAAACTGCGCGAGCCGCGTCGCACGGCCAACAAGGACGACCAACACGCCCGTCGCAAACGGATCGAGCGTGCCCGTGTGCCCGACTCGACGCTCGCGCAGGATGCGCCGGATTCGCGCCACCACGTCGTGCGAAGTCCAACCGGTGGGTTTGTCTATGACAAGGATGCCGTCCATAAATTGATCTCAGATTTCAAATTCCGAATCTAAAAATTCAAAGCTCAACTTGAATTTAGCCTGCGTTTGCCGTCCCACTACGTTCGCGCTACAGTAATGATACTTCATGCGCAGACCTAAGCGGCGTAAGCCGCGCGACATTAACGACGACGCGGAGGCCGCGAAGCCGAAGCGACCCGTTGACCCTGAGCGCGCCCGTGCACGCACCCTGCAACGCGCCGTCAAACTGCTCGCCGCCAAGCCGCGCTCGATTGCCGAACTGCGCGAGCGTCTGCTTGAAAAAGAGTGGGCGGACGAAGCGGCGGTTGATGCGGCGCTGGCGAAACTTAAAGAGTATGGCTATCTCGACGACGAGCGGTTCGCCTTCGGCTACGCCTCGTATCGCGTCAAGCAGCGGCCCGTCGGGCGGCAACGCCTCGCGCGCGATCTGCAAATGAAAAAAGTTGATCGCGCGACGAGCGAACAGGCGCTCGAACTCGTCTTTCAAGAGACGCCGGAGACAGAACTGATCGACCGCGCGATTGAAAAACGTATCCGCTTGCGCGGTCGCCCGACAACACGACAAGAGGTCAAAAGTCTATTTGATCACTTGCTGCGGCTCGGCTTCAGTTACGATCTCATCATGGACAAGGTGCGCGCCGCATCCGTCACAGATACGGAAGCGGAATGACAGCCCTCCCACTTCGCCCGCCGTCGCCCGCATGCTAAACTTTAGTCTTTAAGTTCGACACAGGATTTGCGACCTATGATAACAGGCAACGAAATACGCGAAATCTTCTTGAAATACTTTGAAGGCAAAGGGCATACGCGCGTACGCTCAAGCCCGTTGCTGCCCGCGAACGACCCGACTTTGTTGTTCGCCAACGCGGGCATGAACCAGTTCAAAGATGTCTTCTTAGGACTTGAAAAGCGCGATTACAAGCGCGCCTGTTCGTCGCAGAAGTGCATCCGTGCGGGCGGCAAGCACAACGACTTGGACGAGGTCGGCAAGACCGCGCGCCATCACACCTTCTTCGAGATGCTCGGCAACTTCTCCTTCGGCGACTACTTCAAGCGCGAGGCAATCGAGTATGCGTGGGACTTGCTCGTCAACGTCTTGAAGCTCGATCCCGAACGGATGTGGTTCACAGTCTTCGGCGGCGACGAGGAAGTGCCGGCCGACGAAGAGGCCGAAAAGTTGTGGATCGAAGTCGGCGCGAAACCAGAGCGGGTGCTCCGTTTCGGGCGCAAAGACAACTTCTGGCAGATGGCCGAGACCGGCCCTTGTGGGCCGAATTCAGAGATCAATTATTACTTGGGCGAGCATCCCGAAGACCCAAACTTCAATCGCGCCGATCTCGTTAACGGCCCCGGCGACACGACGATGGAGATTTGGAATCTCGTCTTCATGCAATACAACCGTGTCGAGACCGCGCCCGGACAGTACACACTCGAACCGCTGCCCGCGCCATCCGTTGACACCGGCGCAGGGCTTGAGCGCCTCGCCGTCGTCCTGCAAGGTGTAAAGTCGAACTACGACACCGATCTGCTCAAGGACATCGTCCTGTTCACGGCCAAACTCGCAGACCGCCATTACGAACCCGACACGCAAGCCGGCTTCGCCATGCGCGTCATCGCCGACCACGCGCGCGCCACCGCCTTCTCAATCGCCGACGGCATCCTGCCCGGCAACGAAGGGCGCAACTATGTCCTGCGCAAAATCATGCGCCGCGCCATCTATCATGGGCGACACGCGCTTCAGTTCGATGACCTGTTCTTCTACAAGGTCACGAACTTCGTCTGCGACGTGATGAGCGATGCATACCCGGAACTTGACGCCTCGCGCGAGTTCATCGAGCGCATGGTCAAGCTCGAAGAGAGCCGCTTTGCTTCGACGCTCACCATCGGGTTGCAAAAGCTTGATGCGCTATTTGGTCAGATGCCTATAGGCGCATTGCCCATCTACAAAGGCTTGGCGCGCCTCTACGACACCTTTGGCACGCCGCGCGATCTGATCCGCATCAGCTTGGAAGAGCGCGGACACGAGTTGGAAGAGACGGAGTTCAACGAACGCTTCGACGCGGCGTTGAAAGAGTTGCAGCAGGCGGGCGCGCGCGGTGTTGATACATCGGTGAAGAAGACGAAAGAAGTTTATCAACGCGTCGCTGAACGTGCGGGCAAGACTGAGTTCACCGGCTACGAGTCCACGCGGCTTGCGGGCGCGAAGGTCGTCGCGCTGATCAAGGGCGAGGAAGAGGTCGAAGTCTTGCGCGCGGGTGAAGATGGCGAGGTCGTGCTTGATCGCACGCCGTTCTACGCGGAGGCGGGCGGGCAGGTGGGCGACGTGGGCACGCTCGTGCGCGCGGTCACGCAGCGCGATTGGGCGGAGACGACGAAGCCGGAAGAGGCGCACGTCACGGTCAACGATACGGTCGCGCCTGTGGGTGGGACTTACGTGCATCGCGTGATGGTTGATCGCGGCTCGCTGCACGTCGGCGATGAAGTCTTGGCGCAAGTGGACGAGGAGAAGCGCGATGCGACGCGGCGGAATCACACGGCGACGCATTTGATTCATGCGGCGTTGCGCGAAGTCTTGGGCGCGCATGTGAAGCAGGCCGGGTCGCTTGTCGCGCCGAATCGGCTGCGTTTCGACTTCACGCACTATCAACCTTTGACGCGCGATGAGATCGCGGAGCTTGAGCGTTTGGTCAATTATCAAATCCTGCGCAACACGCCGGTTGAGACAAAGGTATTGCCGATTGAGCAAGCGATGCAGTCGGGCGCGATGGCGCTGTTTGGCGAGAAGTATGCGGAGATGGTGCGTGTGTTGACTGTGCCCGGCTTCTCGCAGGAGTTGTGCGGCGGCACGCACGTGCGGGCGACAGGCGACATCGGGCTGTTCAAGATCATCAAGGACGAATCAATCGCTTCGGGCACGCGCCGCATCGAGGCCGTCACGGGCGCAGACGCTTTCACGCGTTTTCAAGAGACGGAGGCGCTCGTCGATCAGTTGACGGGCGAGTTACACACGACGCGCAACGATCTACCGGCCTCGGTCGAGAAGTTACAAGAAGAGTTGAAGCGTGCGCGGCGCGAGGCGGAAGAGTTGAAGTTACGGTTGGCGAGCGGCGCAATCAGCACAAGCGCGGCGAACGGCAACGATGTGCGCGAGGTCGCGGGCGTGAAGGTGTTGGCGCGCGAGGCGAGTGAGTTGGATGCGGCGGGCCTTCGGCAACTGTCCGACACGCTGTTGGCGCGCGTGCAGTCGGGCATAGTTGTACTCGGTCGCCGCGCGGATGGGAAGGTCTCTCTGATCGTCCGCACGTCGAAAGACTTGCACACACGTGTCCCGGCCGGCCAAGTGATCCGCGAGCTTGCGCCGATTATTGGTGGACGCGGCGGCGGCAAGCCCGATATGGCCGAGGGCGGTGGCGCGCAACCCGACAAACTGCCCGACGCGCTCGAAGCCAGCTACGGCGTCGTCGAGCGTCTGTTAGCGCAGAACGCGGGTTAGCTTGAGAACGATGAACGATGAATGAAAGACGACTGCTTTTAGTTCATCGTTCATCGTTTACCGGAGATTACGGCGTGGTTTTCGTCGTCATCTCTTTCTGTTTGTCCGTGAGCGGAATGTTCATCTTTTCGAGCGTCACGGCGTTGAGCGTGCCCGTCACTTTCAGCCCCTCGGCCGCTTGGTACTTCTTGAGCCCAGCGCGCGTGTCCGGGTTTAATTTCCCGTCCGCCGCACCGTTGTAGAAGCCGCGCTGCTTGAGTATGTTCTGCGCCTGTGTGATCTGATCTTTCGTGGCGCGGAAGATGGGGCCTCGTTTCTTGGTGGTCGCGGCATTGGTGTTCTTGGCCGCGGAGGAGTTTGTGTTCTGCGCTGTTACTGCGGTGGCGCAGGTCAAGAGTAACGCGAAGACGACTAAGGCTAGTCTGTTCATCGTTCAGCTCCTTCGTTTGTAGCGCTTAGTGAGTCGCTTTGAAGTTTGAAACAGTGCGAGGCCTATTGCCCGCTCGATTTTTTGGGCGCACCAAGCATACACCCTCTGTCAAGCCCTAAACGCAATTTTTCCGGCTGATGTACAAAGTCGTTGTGCACGCTCGCGGCCGTGTGCTACTCTGCTAATGAGTTCGCTTGTTGGCGAACAAGCCCCGAAGGGACGTAAACAACGCGCGTCCCGCCCAGCCTCAACAAAATTTAGGACAGACGATAGACCATAGACGATGGACGATGGAACGTCTTGTCTATTGTCCATCACCCATCGTTATGAAAAAGTTTTCCTTCCTCGTCGGCGTCAGCCTGTTGTTCATCGTCGCCACCGGCGCACACGCGCAGACACCTGATGCGCGTTACGCCTATAACAATTTCGATTTTGAGAACGGCGTGCAGGTCACAACGCCTAAGCCCGCACCGACCCCGCGCCATGTGCGGCTGACGGCGATGCACATCGCGGAGTTGAAGCGCGACGGCGCGCAGATCATCTCTGCGCCGTCGTTGAGCATGACGTCGAGCCAGTCGCTCGATGGCTTCACGACCGGCAATCCGACGGTTGATGCGCTCATCGTCGCCGCCGGTGCACGCAACGGCGTTGACCCCGTGCTGCTCTACGCGATCATGCACCGCGAGTCGTCGTTCCACACGGGCGCAGTCTCGCCGAAGGGCGCGCGCGGCTTGATGCAGTTGATGCCGGGGACGGCCGCGCGTTTCGGCGTCCGCAACATCTTCGACCCGGCGCAGAACATCGAGGGCGGCGCGCGCTACGTCCGCTTCCTGCTCGACTATTTCAACGGCGATGTGCGACTCGCGCTCGCGGGCTACAACGCGGGCGAAGGCGCGGTCAACAAGTATGGCGGCATCCCGCCGTATCGTGAGACGCAAGAGTATGTGCGCTTGATCGGCGCGCGTTACGCTTTGATGCGCAACCCGCAGACGGCGCGCATGGCTCAGACGGTTACGCGCACGCAGGCTGTGGCGCTCGCTAACGCGCAACCGGTTGCGCCCGTCTATGAGCGCAACATCTATGCTGTGCGTCTGCCCGACGGGCAATTGATGCTCGTGAGCCAGTGAGCGAGGCGGGCGAGAGAAAGATAACCGCAAAGGACGCGAAGCGAGGCCGCAAAGGACGCAGAGGAAAATCTTTGCGTTCTTTGCGGCCTCGCTTCGCGTCCTTTGCGGTTAAATCTCCCCGTCCCTATTCTGAACAGATACTTGCATCA
>QHXQ01000042.1 GCA_003223935.1 Acidobacteriota bacterium
TTATTTTCCGCACGGGCGGATCGTCGGACTGGACATTGAGCCAGTCCAACTTGATGATCCAACGGGCCGCATACACACCTATCAAGGCGCGCAGCAGGACACAGAACTGCTCGACCGGATCGCGCGCGAGACAGCGCCCGATGGCTTCGACGTGATCATAGACGACTGTTCGCACATCGGCGTGCTCACGCGCGTCAGCTTCTGGCATCTGTTTGAGCGCCACTTAAAGCCCGGCGGCTTTTACGTGATCGAAGACTGGGGCACAGGCTACTGGGATGATTGGGTTGACGGCGCGCGCTATCAGCCGCATCCGCCGGCCGCGTACAATCACGCTCTCTATCGTCTAATTCGCGCATGCGCGCGATTGCAAACGCACAATGTCATTCGCCATCTGTCACCGGCGCATTGGCTCGTAACTAAATTCAAGACCATGATGCTCAAGCGGCAGTATCACAGCCACGACATCGGCATGGTTGGCTTCGTCAAAGAGTTGATTGACGAATGTGGCGCGGCCGACATCACGCATAATCAGTTCGGACGCGGGCCGCAACGCGCATCGAAATTTCAGCATCTTTACATCGCGCCCAGTCACCTGTTCATCGTGAAAGCTTAGCGCGCAGTCTGTTCGGGGAGAGGACTAATGAGAAAAATCGCAAGAGTTCTATTCTTGAGTCTGGCGTTATTTACGCTGCCTTCAGCCGCGTTCGCTTGGGCTGAGACGGGGCACATGCTCATTTCGTTGATTGCTTATCAGCGTCTGAACCCGACGGCGAAGGCGCGCGTTGATACGTTGACGAAAACGATCCGCTTCGCCGGGAAAACTTACGACGGCACAACACTCGGCGTCTGGATGGATGACATCAAAGCGGACTCGATGCACGACGACATGCGTGTGTGGCACTACATAGACATTCCGATCTTCGACGGCGTGCCGGTTGATCCTGCATTCAAGTATGACGACGAGAACGTTGTCGCACGCATCAAGTGGGCGACTGAGACTTTGCGCAAAGGCACAGGCTCGGATAAGCACGACGCCGAACTGCTCGGCTATCTGTTCCATCTCGTCGGCGATGTGCATCAACCGCTCCACTCTGCCACGCGCGTCACGGCGAAGAACCCGAAGGGCGATGCGGGCGGCAACGGTTTCAAACTCGCAGGCGTGCCCGACAACCTGCATTGGTATTGGGACGACGCGGCGGGCGCGTTTAACTTCTGGTCGCCGCAACGCCCCTTAAATGATCGTGATCGCCGCTTGCTTGAAGACTTCGCGCGCGCGCTCACCGCCGAATTTCCGGCCGACAAAAATCCTGAGTGGCAAGAGACCGATCCGGGCAAGTGGGCGCAAGAGAGTCACGTGCTTGCGGCCACTGTCGCCTACACTCTGCCGGAGAACTCGACGCCAACCGATGAATACAACGCACGGGCGCGCGCCATCGCCCGCAAGCGCATCACACTCGCGGGCTACAGGCTCGCGCAAATTATCAACAGCATCTATCCAGAGATAAAACCGGGAGAGTGAGTCGGCGGCCAAATGAGCCAGCAAATGAAAGAGGCGTCTCAAGCGAGACGCCTCTTTGTTGTTGGCCCTGACGCTTCAGCACATCAGAACTGCAACTTTAAGCCGAACTGGATGACGCGCGCTGTTTCGCCCGTCTGAATGACGTTGGTCGTAGTGTTGGTGGCCACAGTGGCGCAACAGGTCTGACCGAAGAGCGACGAAGTGAAGGTCGGTGAACCGACCGAAGCATCGCGCGGGTTATCGAAGTTCGGATGGTTGAAGGCGTTGAACAACTCCGTGCGGAATTGCAGCCGCAGGCGCTCGGTGATGTGGAACGTCTTGACGATCCCGAAGTCCACATTCCAGTAGTTCGGTGCGGTGAAGATATTGCGTCCCGCGCCGTTCGACCCCGGTGCCGGGAGCGCAAAGGCGTTGCTGTTAGCGAAGACCACCGGCCCGACGATGCCGGAGATGTTCTGCAAGTGCGCTTCGACCGGTGCAATCACCGCCGCACGCGAGACGTGCGAAGCGTTCGAGGTCAGCACGCCGCTGCGGACGCTGAACGGCTCGCCCGTCATGAACGTGTAGATCGTATTGATCTCCCAACCGCCCACGAGTTGATTGAGCACGCCGTGCGAATCGCGCAGGAAACGTTGCCCGTGCCCGACCGGCAAGTCCCAGACGGAAGCGGCGGTCAGGACCTGTGTGCGGTCGAAGTCCGAGCGCGCACGCTCCTCGCGCCAGTTGCGTATGTCGGCGGGCGCGCGCGAGGTGGTCGTCGAAGTGCCGATGCCGCCATTTGATGACGTGCCGACGGGATCGACCGACTGATCATCAATGGACTTGCCGTAGGTGTAAGCGAGATTCAGGCCAAGGCCGCTACTGAAGCGTCGGCGCAGAGTGAATTGCGCGGCGTGATAGTAGGAGTCGCCGCCCGAATCAATGTAGGTGATGCGCGAGAACTGTTGATTGGGTCGCAGACGCGCCGCGAGCGTCGTGTTCTCGATGCGCGCAGCAAACGCGCCGGCCGCGTTCGTGGCCAGTTGACCGGCGACCGTGCTGGAGTTGACGAAGCTGGCCGAGACGATACCTGAAGAGACAATCGGCGGCGACGTGCCGGTCACGCCCGTCGGACAGCCTGTGCCGGCGGCCGTGCAGCCGTTGGCCACGTTCTGCTGCATGATCAGGAACGAGGGCAAGATCGGATCGGCGCTGATCTGATTGATGTCGTAAGCGCGGAACAGACGAAGCCCGCGCCGGCCGATGTATGCGGCTTGAAAGACGAAGCCGTGCGGCAATTCGCGTTGGAAACTTGCGCTCCACTCATGCACCGTCGGGAGTTTCAAGTTGGGATCGAACGTGACGAGACTCGGCGCGACGTTGTTGAGTTGCAATGTCGGCGTAAGGAACTGCGATGGTTTGGTGGTTGGCGGCGATAGGGCTTGCGGGAAGTTCTGCGCGATGCGTAGGTCTGGCACGGATGAGCAGCCGCTTGTGAAAGCACCGCCGGGAATTGCAGAGCAGGTTGTCACCTCGCCCGGCACTTTGCCTGCGACCGAAGTCACCTGAAACGACGAGAGCGGATCGAACGCGATGCCATAGCCGAGCCGGATGACGCTGCGCTCGTTGCCGCCGAAGAGCGTATGCAAGAAGCCCGACTTGTAGTTCGGACTCCAAGCGAGACCGAGGCGCGGGCCGATAGCGCCGATGTTATCCCGCTTGAACCAACTGTTCGCGCGGACGAAGGTAACGGGGCCGGGCTGGCCGATTACCGGGTTGGTGGGGCCAGGCGTGCCGACAATCGGCGTCGAAGGCACATAGACGATGCCGCCCGTGCCTGTCGTCGTCGGCGCAGGATTGATCTCCCAACGCGCGCCGTAGTTCACGGTCAGATTGGGCCGCAGCTTCCACTCGTCCTGCACGTAGATGTTGTATTGATTGAGCGAGGTCTTGATGCCTTGCAGCGTGACGATGCCGTTGACTTGGAAGGGCAGGAACACATCCTGATTGGTGTTGCCAAGGAACGTCTGCGAAAGCTGCGCGGGGCTGCCCGTGAGCGCGTTGATGGTGTTCAAGAGGCGCGTCAAGTCGGTCGAGTTGATGCCGGCGCGCGTGCCGCTTGCGACGGTCGGCGAGACGAAGCCGAACGTGTTCGGCGAGCGCGTGCCCGAGTCGAACGAGATGGTCGGCGTGACGCTGACGCCGCCCGGCAGTCCGCGTTGATCCACGTGGCGATAGAAACGGAGGTTGAAGCCCGTGCGAATCAAGTGCGCGCCCTTCGTGATGCTCAAATTGTCGAGCACCTGCGGCACTGTGACCGTGCGGACGGTGCGCGGCGTGTTGTTGAAAGGCACGCTCACGTCCACGAAGGTCAGCGGCGTGATGTTCGGAAAGTCAGGGTTTGCCTCGCCTTGGGAGAACTTAAAGAAGAAGCGGCCGTAGCCCATCGTCAACTCGTTGACCATGCGCGCCGAGAGCACGCGGCGATAGCTGAACGCGACATTTGACGTGCGCCGGAAGACTTCGCCGAGCGGCGCGAAACCCGGAAAGACGACGGGCCGAGCGTTAAGCGGATCGCCCTTCAGCGTGTTGTAGTCCGCGAAAAGGTAGCGCCCGAACACACTGTTGTTCTGATTGAAGGTGTGATCAATGCGCGCCATGATCGCCGGCCCCTTGTGCTGCGTCGGCGGATTCCAAAGGAAGGCGGCTGTGTTTAGTCCGTCGCCCGACACAGCGAAGTTGTTCGGCGCAGGGAAGGAGTTAAAGAGCTTCGTGATGACCGAATCGGCCCCGATGTTCTGTGTGTTGTTGGCTGCCGCGAAGATGTTGTAGGTCTGCACGCAGCCTTTGTCGGTCGCGCTCGTGCAGAGGCGCACGCCAGAGATGAGTTGACCCGTGCGCGAATCAACCAAGAGCGGACTGTTGCGCGTGATGGTCTGGCCGTTGATGACGAGCGGGTTCGCGGGGTCGGCGATGAAGTAGCGGAAGTTGCCGGCACGGGCCGTCGGCGTATAGACGAGTGGAACGCCGAAGGTCTGATCAATCGGCGTCGCGAAATTCACCTTCGTGAATTGGAAGCTGCCGAAGAAGAAGGTCTTGTTCTTCTTGATGGGGCCGCCTACTTCGATGCCCGGCTGGTTCAACTTGATCGCAGGCTTCGGCGTGTTGTTCGCGTTGGCGAAGAACTCGCTGGCGTTGAGCGCATCGTTGCGCAAGAAATAATAGCCCGTGCCGTGAAACTCGTTCGTGCCGCTGCGCGTTGCGACTGAGACGGATGCGCCGCTGTTACGCCCCTCTTCCGGTGTGGCGTTGTTGGTCGTCACACGGTACTCCTGCACATTGTCAGGCGTCAGGCGATAGATATTCGAGATCGGATTGGGCGCAGACGACTCGTTGGCGTCAATGCCGTCAATGGTGACGTTGAAGGCGCGGTCGCGCGAGCCGTTGACGTGCACGCCTGAACCGACGCCGCCCTGCGAGCGTTGCACGACGCCGGGTTCAAACGCGATCAGATTGAGCGGGTTGCGCCCGTTGAGCGGTAGTTGCACGATAGCCTTTTGCTCGACCACATTGCCGATTGTCGCGTTGGTCGTCTGCAATTGCTCTGCGCCGCCTTGCACAGTCACAGTCTCGGTTACTTGTCCCGGTTCAAGCACGACGTCCACAGCCAGCGGCGTGTTGACTTCAAGTATATTGCCGGTCTTCTGTGCTGTCTTGAATCCTTGGCGCTCGACCGAGATGGTATATGCGCCGACAGGCAAAGAGGAAAAGGCGTAGAGACCGGCGTCGGTCGTGGTCTGCGTCTGCGAGCCGCCGGTGGCTTCGTTGCGAGCAGTGACTGTTGCGCCGGGCACAACCGCGCCGGTCGTATCAGTCACAATGCCGGTGATGCGCGATGTGCTCGTTTGCGCACAGACTACACTTGTCAAGAGCGCGCAGAGCAGCATTGCATAAAGTGTGCAGATGAGAGATCGGATCATAGTGGAACTCCTCTCTGGCCTGTTGTTATAGTTTTAGAAAGATGTGGCGTTCGAGCGAAAGTTACGGCGCAGATGGTCAGGTGAATTGAACGACGGAAACGATGCCGTCCATTACGAACCGAGGTGGTTAGCCGGGAACAACTTTGCGAGTTGGCCGCTGCATACAACCTGCTCACTAACCGCAGCACCGATATGGGCGCAAGTATACAGCTATGCGGCGATGCGTCAAGATAAAAGTTCGGCCCCGTGCATACGACATCCGAAAAACGCAAGGGCGCGATCCAAATTCTTGGAAAAACGGCCAGCTTCGATCTGCGTATTTCAACGAATAGCCAGTTTGTCTGCTAAGGGAACGGGCCTTGCTAGGTATGAACTATCTTATAGCTTTCATAAAAACTTTTAGTTTTGATTATTGCTGGTAGCTTAACTAGAATGTGCGAGCTATAACAGTGACCCAACGGGTTATTCGATCCTGCATCGCTTTCATTAGGTCAACATTCGAGTTCGTCATGCCGAAAGGCATAGCCCAACGTCAAGGGAGTACGTCCGCGATGTGTTCACAGGCGCGCCCATGAACTTGATGCGCCTAGACGATAAAGTTTAGGGCCCAGAATTGGCGCGATAAAATTCTTGTCGCCAGCCGGTGTCAGTTATATAAGGTTGAGCCTGATTACGGTAATGAACCTGAGTCGGTCCACCGTCAATAAAAGCCATTTTGCACTGGTTCAAATCGCCGGAGACGTTAACTGAGCCTTGCGCAAGAGCGTCTGGGATTCTTCAGTTCAAGTCAGCAGTTCCTTAAATGATGAAAAGGGAGCACTCCATGAGACACCACCTTGAGATCGCATGTCGTTTAACTGTTCTCGCGCTCTTTCTGTGCGCGGGCCTGAGCATGGCGCGGGCGCAGGAGACTACCGGCAGCATCGTGGGCACTATTAAGGACACTAATGGTGCGGCGGTGCCTGGGGCCACCATCACCGTGACCGACAGCGCGAAGCAGGTTGTCGTGCGCACGGTGACGAGTAATGACGATGGCGGGTTTACAGCGCGCGATCTGCCCGTGGCTAAGTACGACATCGGCGTTGAGGCGACCGGTTTTAAGAAGCACGTCGAGAGCGGAGTGCAGGTGGACGTCGGTCAGCGCCGCGCGCTGGACGTGACGTTGACGGCAGGCAACATCGCGGAGGTCGTCACTGTCGAAGCCTCACCGGTTGCGGTGGAGTTAACTACGCCTACCGCATCTACGGTTATCAACGGGGATCAGGTGCGTGAACTGCAAATCAACAATCGTAACTTCGAGTCGCTGGTGACGTTGGCTCCCGGCGTGACTAATGACCTTGATGATCTGGTTTTCACCGGAACGAATAACCCCGAAACACAAGTCATCAACCGCGCGCTGATCTCGGTTAACGGCGCGAGGAGTACACAGAATAGCTTTACCGTGGATGGTGCGGACGTCACAGACCGAGGTTCTAATCTAACCATCCAAGCATATCCGAATGTGGATTCGATTGGTGAATTCAAGGTGCTCCGCAGCCTCTACCCGGCGGAATCCGGTCGCAGCGGCGGCGGGCAGATAAATGTCGTCACGCGCTCGGGCGGTGAACATTTCCATGGCAGCGCGTTTGAATTCCTTCGGAACGAGAGGCTTAATGCCAATGACTTCAATACGAACAGAACCCCGGCTTTGATTCCTGTGCTCGGCCTAGATTCAAGTGGAAAGATCAAGCGCCGGCCGTTCCGTTACAACGACTACGGTTTCACCGTGGGCGGGCCCGTCTATTTCTTCAACTTCGGGGAAGGAGACGGCCCGGTGGCGAAAAAACTCAGTAAAACTTTCTTCTTCTTCTCCGAAGAACAGCGCCGCGACATTCGATACCCGACGATTTCGACCACCAATAACAGCACGTCCGCCCCAACGTCGCAGATGAAGCAGGGCGTTTTCCCGATCCCTATCTGCTTGAGTGCTTCATCGTCCACCAACTGTACGTCCATATTGCCGGCTGGGACTCCAATCAGTAGCCGAGCTAATCTGAGCAATGTGGCGCAGCAGTATGTCAACTTTATCTGGAACAAAATACCAGACCCAACCAACCCCGCGACGCTCGCCCTCGACTTCCCCACGAGGAATGAAGCAAAGTTTCGGCAGGAGATAATCAGAATTGATCACACCTTCACGAACAAGCTGAGCTTCTTCTACCGGTTTGAGCACGACAAGATTCCGACGGTTGATGCGGATGGCTCCATCGGCACTCGCTCCAACCTGCCCTTTGTCAACCAGATGGTCTCAGATTCTCCGGGGCGCACCCATACTTTCCAGATGACGTATGCGCTGACGCCGACGGTTCTCATCGAGGGCCGATTCACCTACGGCTATGGCGCGATTTTCACTCACACCACGGGATTGCTCGCGAAGGCGGTTTCACCCATTTCAGTTAATCTTCCGTTTACAAGCGTTCGCGATGTTGTGCCCGTCGTGAGCGTCTCTGGATTCGCTTCCCTGACTGGGTTCAGTAACTATGTAGACCCATCTTCCAAAGGCGACTTCAGTGGTGACTTAACGTGGATACGTGGCAATCACACAATGAAGTTTGGCGGTATGTTCTCGCGCAACACGAAGACGGAGAACGCCCTGTCGGGCACAAATCAAGGATCGTTCAGTACCTTCAGCAATACGGTCACCTCCGTTAGCTCGCCCGCTTGTGTGCGAGCAACCGGGATCGCCAGTTCCGCCCTCAACAACCTGTACCAGAATTGGGCCTGTTTCCTGTTGGGCAACAACGTCACTTTCACGCAATCGGCGCTCGATCAGACGATTGACTTTCGTCAGAAATCTCTCCAAGGGTATGGCCAAGACGAATGGCGTTTTCGGAAGAATCTGACTTTGTATTACGGCGTGCGTTATTCGTACTTCGGGCCGCCTTGGGATAAGAACGGGCAACTGTCGAACTTCCTGCCTAGCTTGTGGAATCCCGCAGCCGCTCCGCAAGTAACGGGTGCGGGCAACCGCGTGGCCGGTACGGGGAACTTCTGCAACGGCTTAATCGTCAACGCGCAGAACTTTCAGACCGGCCCGGCAGTCTTCAACTGCACTCCGACTGCGTCGCCCTTTGGTAAATATGTTTACCAAGCTTCCAAGCATGACTTCGCGCCGCGCGTCGGCCTCGCGTGGGATCCGTTCGGCAAGGGAACAACATCCGTTCGCACCGGCTACGGCATCTACTATGATCAAATCCCCCTGAGTTCAATCGAGCTTCAGGCGCTGAATCCGCCGTACCAACAGACCACCACAATTAACCTGACGACGATGGATCAGCCGCTACCCGCAGGACAGGCTATCTCCATTGTGGCGGCTGCGGGTGCTTCAACAGTACGTGGCATTCAACCGCACTTCCTGACGCCTTACATGCAGCATTGGTCACTGGACGTGCAGCATCAGATCGGCAGTAAGACTATCGTCACGGTAGGTTACTTCGGATCGAAGGGCACGCACCTCATCGGTTACGCGGAGTACAACGATCTGCCCCCGGGCTTGGCTCTCAGGACTCAATGCGCGACTGGTGCAAATACTCTCCAGACGCCGGGAGTTGCGACAGTTCTTTGCCAGACTCCCGGCACGGCGTTCACGTCCTCTGCGTCCGAGACGATTCTCGACCAGATTCGTCCCTTCCGCGGCTATCGTTCCATAGACATACTCGAACCGAAGTACAACTCGAATTACAACAGCTTGCAGGTCTATGCCCAGCGTCGCTTCACCGGATCGTCGCAGCTAAATGTGGCGTACACGTGGTCAAAGAACCTGACTGACAACCAAACATCCTCAGTCAGCACTGCACCACAGGACGCCAACAATATTCGGGCAGAATATAGCCGTGCGGTTCTTGATCGCCGCCACGTCTTCACTGCGAATTACATCTACGAGTTGCCGTTCTTCCGTAGGCAACAAAATCTCGTCGGCAAACTGTTAGGCGGGTGGCAGGCTTCGGGGATAACCACTTTCCAGTCGGGATTGCCGTTCACCGTCTCGTACTCCAGTTATGATCCGGCGGGGATCGGTTACATTCCGTCGTTGCACGCAGGCGGTCGCCCGCTCCTAACCTGCGATCCCAATTCAGCGCCACACACGGTCACGCAATGGTTCAATACTGCGTGTCTCACTCCGCAAACGCTCGCCGGCGCTACCGGCGTGGTAAACGTGCCGGGAAATGAACCGAGAGGAGCCATCAACGGCCCGCCGACAAAGCGATTCGACTTCACCATGTCTAAGATTCTGAGGTTCCATGAGACCACATCGGTTGAACTCCGCGCCGAGGCTTTCAATGTGTTCAATCATACGAACTTCAGAGCGCTCAGTACGAGCGACGCCCTAACGAACACGACGTTTGGTCAGGTTACAAGTTTCCGTGACCCGCGGATCGTGCAACTCGGCGTGAAGTTGTACTGGTAGCGAGGAATCTGATTCCGCAGCCAAAGCGAGATGCCTTTTAGTAACTAAGCAGCTTGCGTTCGGCTTACAAGAGCTTGTGCCCGCAATGTTTCTCCAAGCATTGCGGGCACAAGCGCCTTCAGCCTTCATTATGTGATTTAATTATGACATGAAAAATAGTCCGACGGCTCAAGGAGAGTTGTTGCTGCGAAATGCCCGTCTGGTTCTACCGCACAAGGTTGTCGAAGATGCGGCCCTGCTTGTGACAGAGGGCCGCATCGCGCGCATCTGGGAGCGAGCAGGCGGTGAAGATGCGCAGGCAGACGAACTGCTGGAACTTGACAGCGCAACAATCTTTCCCGGTTTCATTGACGTGCACATACACGGCGCGGTCGGCGTGGATACGTTGACGGCGACGGCAGACGATCTGCACAAGGTCGCGCACTTCCTCGCCAAGCAAGGTGTGACCGGATGGCTGCCGACGCTCGTGCCCGCGCCCGATGAAGACTACGCGCGCGCGGTCGAAGCAATCGCACAACTCATGCGCGAGCAAGCAGCGCGTCCGCCCGCCGCCCGCGCCGTCGGTGTGCACTACGAAGGCCCGTTCGTCAATCGCGCGCAGTGCGGCGCGCTGCGCCTGCCCTACTTTCGCAGCTATCACACGCCAGCAGATGTCGCACAATTACCCGTCGTCGCCGATGCGCCGCGCATGATCACAGTCGCGCCGGAGATCGAAGGCGGGATCGAACTCGTGCGGGAACTCACGGCGCGCGGCTGGATAGTCTCCATCGGCCACACGCGCGCCGATGTCGCCACTCTCGACGCGGCACTCGCGCTCGGCGCGCGCCACATGACGCACTTCTTCAACGCGATGTCGCCCTTGCATCATCGCGCGCCCGGCCCCATCGGCTGGGGTCTCACGAGCGACGACGTGACCTGCGACCTGATCGCCGACGGCGTCCACACAGACCCGCTCATGCTCCGCCTCGCCCTGCGCTGCAAGACGCACGAACGCCTGCTGCTCATTAGCGACGCGGTCGCGCCGACGGGCCTCGGCGATGGCACATACAAAATCTGGGACGAACAGATTTCGGTCGTCAACGGCCGCACGCAGAACGAACGCGGCAGCATTGCCGGCTCGGTCAGCGCGATGCGCGACGGCGTGCGCTTGCTGCACACGCTCGGCGTTGCGCCGCACAAACTCGCGCGTATGACTGCGCTCAATCCAGCGCGCTTGCTCGGCGTGAATGATGTGTGTGGTTCAATCGAACTCGGCAAACGCGCCGACCTCACCGCGCTTGACGACGAAGGCCGTGTACGCCTCACGCTCATCGGCGGGCGCGTGGCTCATGCTGAGCTTTAGCGCGGCTTATGGTTGAGATTAACTAACGATCAATTCAACACAGAGAGGAAACGATGAATGATGAACAGTTCTCTCATTCATCATTCATCGTTCCGCATTCATCGTTTCTCTTTGAAGCCCCAAACCCAGAAGCCGCAGACAACGAGTGTGGGCAAGACGACGAGCGTCTGCAATAGGAAGGCGATGATGTCGTTGGCGCGATGGCCCGTGTAGTCGAGACCATTGACGCCGAGAAAAGAAGCGATAAGGGTGATGAGCCAGTTGGCCCAAGCGGGCGCAGCCAGCGCAGCCGAGAGACGGCGCAAGCCGCGCACACTGTAATGGAGGAATTGAAAACTCCATGCCGCGACGATCAGCCACAGTCCGCCGAGCAGCGCGTTCAAGTGGGCCGCGAGCGCAAGCTTAGGTTCGCCGATGCCGAACTTCTGTGTGATGGCAACGGCTGACCAGATGCCTGTCGCCATCCCGATCAAGAACAACAACGCGCCCATGAAGCTCAGACGTTTTCGGATTTTGTCTTCTTCAGTCATAAGCAAACATTGACGAGTGACGAGCAAGGAAGAGCTAATACTTGATGATGAAAGCAGTGCGACCAGCTTGATCTGAACCGCGCCGAGCGCGAGCATTTTAACTTGTCTCTTGTCCGGCGTCACTGCTTTTTTCTGCCAACTTGCGGTACGACGCCTCGAGCAATTCGATGGGATGACAGACGCGCAAACGTAGTCCTTTGAGGCGCGCGCCCGCGCTGAGTTGCATGTGGCAACCGGGATTGCTGGTCATGACAAGCGTCGCGCCGGTCTCGGCAATGTGTTTGAGTTTTTCATCGAGCACGCGCATGGAGAGTTCCGTCTCGATCAAGTTATAGACGCCTGCGCCGCCGCAGCACACGTCGCTGCCCGTGAGCGGCACAAATTCCAGATCGGGGATCGCGCGCAGCATGTCGAGCGGTTCACTCGCGGCGCGTTGCCCGTGCAGCAGATGACAAGATGCGTCGTAGGTCGTCACGGGCGCATTGATGGGCGCGCCCGTGCGCAAAGACACGACGCTTAGCTGTTGACTGATGTCGCGCACGCGCGCGCTGAAACTGTGCGCGCGTTCGGCATACTGCGGATCAGCTGCGAGCAGGTGCGCGTAGGCTGCGAGCATCGCGCCGCAGCCGCCCGCGTTCGTGACGATGGGCGCAGCGTTGTCGTCGGCGAAGGCTTCAATGTTCTGCCTTGCAAGCCTGCGCGCGCCTTCAATGTCGCCGCCGTGCGCGTGCAACGCCCCGCAGCAGACCTGCCCACGCGGGCGCTCAGTCGCACAACCGTTCAAGGCGAGCACACGCGCCGTCGCCCGGTTGACGCGCGCGAACAGACCTTCAGTCACGCAGCCATCAAAGAGCAGCGCACGCGATGTGGTTATGTTTGCGCTTGCAGGCTGTGTCGTCGGCTCACGCTCTTGTTCAGTCAGACGTACAGCGCGCGAACCGTCGAGCAGCGCGAGCGCGAGATCAAAACGCGGCGCAAGCAGGTGCGGCAAATGGGTGGCGCGGAGCAGTCGCACAAGCCCTGTGTCGCGCAAGGTGCGCGCGACTGCGAAAGCGAGACGCAGACGTGCAGGGTGCGGCCAGATGTGGCGCAGCGCGAAGTGCAACAGCCGATCAGCCGCGCCATGTTCGCGTCTGCTGTTCGTCAAATCAGCGCGCGCCGCTTCGAGCAGTTGCCCATACTCAACACCCGCAGGGCACGCGCTCTCGCAAGCGCGACAGCCGAGGCAGCGATTGATGTGACGCGCAAACGTCGGCGCGTCTGCGCCGAGCCGGCCCTCTTCGACCGCGCGCATCAGATAAATACGCCCGCGCGGGCCGTCGTTCTCGTCGCCCGTCTGCACGTAGGTCGGGCATGCTTCAAGACACAAGCCACAGTGCACGCAAGCCAGCAACTTTGCCTCTTCGTGCGCCAGCACGCTGCCGAGTTGTAAAGGTTGAGCGCTCATGCGTTGAATGAAAACAATGACTGAGTAGCAAATGAATTCAACCGCGCACCTCTGATGCAAAGAATCTGCCCGGCGCAAGCAACTCATGCGGATCAAGTTGCTGCTTGAGGCTGCGCATCAAGCGCGCGTTTGCGGCGGATAAGCCCCAAGCATCAGACACCCGCCGCAAATCATCAGGCGCGCGTTCGACGATGAGCGCGCCGCCGAGCTTGTGCGCCGTATCGCGCAAGCTCGTGAACGTTGCAACAACGTGCGGCGCGTCTGTCTCGATGGTCTGCATAACGCGCAATCGCCCATCGCCGAGACCTGCATGCCATGAAAGCGATTCGACGTGGTCACGTTGCGCTTGGTGCAGAGCGACAAGGAGCGCTGATAAGTTCGACGGGCGGACGCTCGCACGCCAGATGAGTTGCCAGTCTGTGCGCAAAGGTTGGGCCGCGAGCGCGCGCCAGAGATGTGCGTCCGGCTCGACGAGTTCGAGCGAGACCGTGCGCGCTGACTTAAAGAGCACGCGCGCGCGCGCCGCTTGATCCGCGACGCTTGCGTCATTGCCTGCGAAACGCACGAGCAACGCGAATTGATCTGTCGCGCCGGGCGCGCCGATTGTCGTGGCCAACGCGGGCGCGAGCAGTTCGAGGGCAACGGGCAGAAATTGGCCGGCGCGTAGTTGCCGCGCGCAGTTGATCAAAGTCTCGACATCTGGCGCGCGCACGATGATCGTTGCTTCATGCGCGGGGCGCGGGCGCAGCTTGAAGGTCAACTCTGTGATCAAGCCGAGCGTGCCGTAGCTGCCGTTGAACAGTTTACAGAGATCGTAGCCGGCGACGTTCTTGACAACGTTGCCGCCGGCTTTGATCTGCCGGCCGTCGGCAAGAAGAGCGCGCAGGCCAAGCACGAAGCCGCGCGGCTGGCCGTAAGCAAAGCTTTGTGCGCCGCCCATGCCAGTGGCCACGACGCCGCCCACGCTCGCGCGCCCGTCGTCCGGCGGGTCGAGTGGCAACCATTGACCGGCGCGACTCGTTGTCTCATTGAACGCAGCGAAGTTCATGCCCGCTTCGACTGTGGCGACCAGATCGGCCGGTTCATGCCGGATGAGGCGCGTCATGCGGCGCGTCGTGATGAAGATGTCTGCGCGGGTGAGAGGATTGCCCGCGTCGAGCCAAGTGCACGCGCCCGCAGGCGCGACCGTCCAACCGTCGCGCGCGGCCAGACACATACATGCGCGCGCCTCTGCAACATTCGCGGGCGCAACCACGAGCGCGTGTTGCGTTGATTCGATCTGCTCATCGCACGCAAGCGCGATATTCTTGTCGCCGACCAACGCGGCGAGTTGACGTTGCGCCGCATCAGGCGCGAAGGCATTGTGCGCTGGCGTCTGAATTGTGACCGACGGACGCATGGCGTTGGCCGTCGGCATCGTCTGTTGTGCTGGTGTTTGCGCTTGGCTTGTGGCGATGATGCGGGCTTCGCCGCAGCCGCGTGGCGTAGGGATGATCTTGCCGGGATTGCACAAGCCTGTCGGATCAAATGCGGCACGCACTTGCAGCATCGCGGCGAGATCGTCGTCCGAGAAGATGAGCGGCAGATAAGCCTTCTTGTCGAGACCGACGCCGTGCTCGCCCGTGATCGTGCCGCCCGCTTCGACGCACGTCTGCACGATCTCTTTGCTCGCCGCTTCGACGCGCCGCACTTCGTCCTTGTCGCGCAGATCGAAACAGATCAGCGGGTGTAGGTTACCATCACCCGCGTGAAAGACGTTGGCGAGGCGCAACTGATAGTGCGCACCGATACGATAGATGTCGGCGAGGACTTCGGGCAGACGCGAGCGCGGCACAACCGCATCCTGCAACATCAGATCGGGCGCGAGCCGGCCCATCGCACCGAACGCACCTTTGCGCGCCGCCCAAAGTTGCTTGCGCTCTTGTTCGTCTTTCGCATGACGCACATGTCGTGCGCCATGTTTACGACAGATCGCTTCGGCGTGCGCGGCTTCCGTATCAAGTCCTGCTTCGAGTCCATCAAGTTCGATGAGCAGCGCGGCTTCTGCATCAGGCGGCAGACCGGCGGCGAAGACGCTCGCCTCGACGGCGCGGATCGTTGCGCCGTCAAGCATCTCCAAAGCGGCGGGCATCAGACCGGCGGCGATGAGCGCAGAGACGGCGCGGCTCGCGTCGTTGACATCCGCGAAATCTGCGAGCAGCGTGCGCACCGCAAGCGGGAGCGGCACGAGGCGCACGGTCGCTTCCGTGGCGATGCCGAACGTGCCCTCAGAGCCGACGAAGACGCCGAGCAGATCATAGCCCGGCGCTTCCGCGCCTGTGCCGCCTAAGTCAACGACGCTGCCGTCGCTTAAAACCACGCGCACGCCGAGGATGTGATCGGTCGTCGTGCCGTACTTCAAGCAATGTATGCCGCCTGCGTTCTCCGCGATGTTGCCGCCGATGGTGCAGCTTGCGCCGCTCGAAGGATCGGGGACGTAGTGCAAGCCGTGCGCGGCGACCGCGCGCGATAGTTGCGCGTTGACGAGTCCGGTCTGGACGATGGCGAGCCGATTCTCCACGTCAACTTTGAGCACGCGGCGCATGCGCGCGAGTTCAATGATGACGCCTTGATCGAGCGCAAGCGCGCCACCCGATAACCCCGTGCCCGCGCCGCGCGGCGCAAACGACACACGGGCGCGCGCGAGTTCTTTGACGACGGCCGCAGTCTCTTCTGTGCTCTGTGGAAACACGACGGCGCGCGGGCGATGTTTGTGCTGCGTCAGCCCGTCGCATTCATAGACGAGCAGTTCGTCGGCGTCGGCGATCACGCTGTCGCTGCCGACGATGGTACATAAATTATTGAGTAGTTTGTCCACCGGCAAGACGCGCGGGAAGAAAAAGCTTAACGACTCGGCGGACTGATGATACACTACGCGCCCGCTCTGCGCGTAGCCGACTTTTCTCAAAGCAGAAAAGCCAGCGCTAACTAAACCTCGAAAGGAATGCAAACATGACCCCATTGACTGAGAAAGATATTGAATACCAGCGTGCCCTCGCTGCGATGCACAGTTTCGCCATTGAAGACATTCAAACCAATCGCGGCGGTTGGATGACCGAAGCGCAAATATCGAAACTCCGTTGGCGACCCGTCATCGGCTGCTTCGGGCTGTTGCTCCTCGTCGGTGGATTGTTGATCGTGGGCGCGATTGTGAGCGCAGCCTCAAGTCCAGACGCGGGCTTCTTCGTCCCGCTCATCTTCGGCCTTGTCTTCGCCGTCATCGGCCTGCTCATCGCGCTGCGTTGGCACAAAGAGATCAAAGAGAACCGCGTCGAGCGTTACGAAGGGTTGGTCTTGAAAGAGGAAGTGGACAAGAAGGTAAACACGGGGCCGGGTCTCATCCCCGCCCTGATCGGTGTGCTCATCGGCGCGATCCTGAGCGGCGCGGGCGTGAAGAACTACTTCTACAAACTCGACAACGGGCGAAAGTTTAAGGTCTCGAAAGCGGCCTACAATGCGCTCGACTGTACCCGGCCGTACTGTGTCTATTACAGCCCTTTGTCGCATAG
Organism: Acidobacteriota bacterium; assembly: GCA_003223935.1. Taxonomy (GTDB): domain Bacteria; phylum Acidobacteriota; class Blastocatellia; order Pyrinomonadales; family Pyrinomonadaceae; genus QHXQ01. Next base: position 16,793 of record QHXQ01000042.1, read on the forward strand.
AATGTTGGCCGTCGAAGTGCTGCCGGACACAGGCACGGCGCAGCGCGTGCCGACTTTCACCCAGTTCTCTTAAAAACAGAAAGACGAGCGCGCCGATGAAATCTTGGCTCAAAGCAGCATTGATGCTGTGCTTCGTTATGACCACGCTCCCGACAATAACAGACGGACAGACACCCGCAGCCGATCTGGTTGTCATCAACGCCAACGTGCACACGTTGGACGCACAGCGACCGACGGCTGCGGCCATTGCCGTCTATGGCAGACGCATCAGGGCGGTCGGCGCAACTGAAGAGATGCGCCAGTTCATCGGCGCAGGCACGCGCGTCGTTGATGCGCAGGGCGCGCTCGTCGTGCCCGGCTTCAACGACGCGCACGTGCATTTCCTCGATGGCGGCTTTCATCTCGCCAGCGTTAGCTTGCGCGATGCGAACAGCCCGGCGGAGTTTGCCGAGCGCATCCGGCAATTCGCCGCGAAGCTACCAAAAGGGCGTTGGCTCACGGGCGGCGATTGGGATCACGAACGCTGGCCGGGCGCGCCGCTGCCGACCAAAGAGTTGATTGACAAGTTCACGCCCGACAATCCCGTCTTCGTTAATCGCCTCGACGGGCATGAGGCGCTGGCGAACAGCCTCGCGCTCAAACTCGCAGGCGTGACGCGCGCGACAATAGACCCGCCGGGGGGCTTGATCGTGCGCGACGCGCAAGGTGAGCCGACGGGCATTTTGAAAGATGCCGCGATGAGTTTCGTCTATGCGAAGATTCCCGCTCCGTCGCTCGACGAACTACTCGAAGCGGCGCGCGCGGCGACCAACTACGCGGCCAGCCTCGGCGTGACAAGCGTGCAGGACATGTCTGCGGGCGCTGACGTGGCGGTCTATCAACTGCTCGCACGACGCGGCGAGTTGAAGACGCGCGTCTATGCTGTCCGCTCAATCGTGTCTTGGGAAGTATTGAAGCGTGCTGGTGTGCTGCGTGCGTTCGGTAACGATCTCGTCCGCATCGGCGGCTTGAAAGGTTTTGCTGACGGCAGTCTCGGCTCGACCACCGCGCTCTTCTTCGAGCCGTACAACGATGCGCCGAACAATCGCGGCCTACTCAACGAAGAGATGCAACCCGAACCCGTAATGCTCGAACGGGTCAAGGGCGCGGACGCCGTCGGCTTGCAAGTGATGATCCACGCCATCGGCGATGCGGCGAATGATAAAATTCTCTCCATCTACGAACAGGTCGAACGCGAGGATGGCCCACGCGACCGTCGCTTCCGCATCGAGCACGCGCAACACCTGCGCCCGCAGGACATCCCGCGTTTTGCGCGCGCACACGTCATCGCCTCGATGCAGCCTTATCACGCGATTGACGACGGGCGTTGGGCCGAAAAACGGATCGGGTACGAACGCGCCAAGACGACTTATGCCTTTCGCTCCCTACTCGACTCAGGCGCAACGCTCGCCTTCGGCACAGACTGGTACGTCGCGCCGCTCAATCCAATGTTCGGCATCTATGCCGCCGCGACGCGCCGCACGCTCGACGGGCGCAATCCCAACGGCTGGATTCCCGAACAGAAGATCACAGTTGAAGAAGCCGTGCGCGCCTACACCGTCGGCTCTGCTTACGCCGAGTTCACGGAGCAAGAGAAGGGTACGATCACGCCCGGCAAGCTCGCCGATCTCGTCATCCTCGACCGCGACATCTTTAAGATCGATCCGGTTGACATAGAACACGCGCGCGTGGCGTTGACGATCATGGACGGGCGCGTCGTCTATGAAGCGCAAAACAAGTAAGCCTGCTTGATTGAGCATGGCTCATAACCTTTGAGTATGAAAGCAAAACTTTATGACTGAACACCCGAATGCGGCCGTGCTGCGACGCATATACGAAGCTTTCGCGCGCGGCGACTTCGCCGCCCTGAGCGATCTATTGGCCGATGATATCGTCTGGCACGTGCCCGGTCGCAGCCTCGTCGCCGGTTCGTATCATGGCCGCGAAGAGTTGCTCGGCTACTTCGGCCAGTTAATCGAACTGTCCGGCGGGACGTTCAAAGCTGAGTCGCGCGACATCGTGGCGAACGACAAGCACGTCGTCAGCCTTGAGCATTTGACGGCTGAGCGCGCGGGCAAATCGCTCGACGTTGAGCTGGCGCTCGTCGTGCGCGTCAGCGACGGCCGGATCGTCGAGGCGCGCGATTATTTCTCCGAGCAGAATGTGTGGGATGAGTTCTGGTCGTGATGGCCGTTTGAGGAGCGCGCCTTGGAGTTCACCATCGTTGACGGCCTGCGCACGTTGAAGTTTGATCTTGTCCTGACGTTGGCGCTGGCGGCCGTCTTTCTGTTTGTCGGCGGCGTGATGCAGCAGCGCATCAGTCTGCTCAGACGCGCGAGCATTCCGGCGGCGGCCGTGGGCGGCTTGCTGTTCGCGCTCATCGTGCTGGCGTTGCGCCATTGGGGCGCGCTCGGCGTCGGGCTTGATACCAGTTTGCGCGCGCCTTTGCAGACGGCTTTCTTTACGACCATCGGCCTCAGCGCGACCTTAGCGTTGCTGCGCGCAGGCGGTTGGCGCATGGGCGTATTTTGGCTGATCGCGTCGGCGTTGGCGGTCGTGCAGAACGTCGCAGGTATCGGCATGGCACGGGCGGTCGGTGCGCCCGCACCGCTCGGCATCGTGTGCGGTTCGCTGACGTTGACGGGCGGGCCGGCGACGGGGCTTGCGTTCACGAGCGTGTTTGAAAATCTCGGCCTGTCAGGCGCGGGCGCGCTCATCATCGCCTCTGCGACCTTTGGCATCTTCGTCTCGAACCTCGTCGGCAACCCGGTTGCAACTGCGCTCATCCGCCGCTTGAAGTTGGCGCAGCCGCAGGCAGCAACGGGACGCAAGCAGAACGAAGACGAGTTCTGGGCCATTGGCGCGATGGGCGCGGCGGCCACAACTGAACGCGATGTGAGCGACGCAGAGCGCGCGGCAGATGAATTGACGAGCGGCGAGTTGTTGCGCCACTTGTTGCTCATGCTCGCCGTGATGGGCGCGGGCGCATTGCTCGGGCTGGGACTAGCGCGGCTGCGCCTGACGTTGCCCGGTTACATCGGCGCGATGATCGTTGCCGCGCTGGTGCGCAATCTTGCTGAACGCTTCGGGCTGTTCCGGCTGAACGTGCGCGCCATCGAAGCCTTAGGCGCAGTCGCGCTCGCGCTCTTTCTCGTGCTCGCGTTGATGGATTTGAAGCTGTGGCAGTTGGCCGGCTTGGCGCTGCCGCTGCTCGCCATTCTAGGCGTGCAGATCGTTCTGACTTGCGCTTACGCTGTGCTGGTCACGTTCATGCTGATGGGGCGCGACTACGAAGCGGCGGTGACGACGAGCGGGCACATCGGCTTCGGTCTAGGGATCACGCCCAACGCGATCGCCAACATGGAAGCACTGGTCGAGCGTTACGGCCCTGCGCCGCGCAGCTTTCTCGTCGTGCCGGTGGTCGGCGCGTTCTTCATAGACTTCTCAAATGCGCTCATCATCACGCTGTTCGTTAATTTCGTGCGTTAGTGTGAGGTGAGCAAATGGAAGTGGAGCAACAATGAGGCAAAGCATAATCGTTTCCGTGTTGACGGCAATCTTTCTGTCTGTCGCGCATAGCTTCGCGCAGCAGCCGACGAATAAATCTAAGGTGGTCGCGGCGAACAACCTTGCGCCAGTCGCTTCGCCCGCGCTGCAAGCTTTAGTTGATGAAGCGGCGCAGACAGCTTTGAAACAGTTCGCCGACAAGGGCCTGAAGCAAGATCAGTTAGCCATCACGCTTGTCGATCTGCGCGACCCGCAACATCCCGTGCAGGGCAGTTATCGGGGCGAGGAGCGCATCTATCCGGCGAGCGTCGTGAAACTGTTCTACTTGGTCGCGGCGCATCGTTGGTTGGCGGATGGGCGGCTGAAAGAGACGGACGAACTCAAGCGCGCGCTCCACGACATGATCGTTGATTCGTCGAACGACGCGACCGGTTACGTGCTCGACATGTTGACGGACACGACGAGCGGCAGGGAACTCGCGCCCGCAGAGCTGCAGGCGTGGCTGGAGAAGCGCAACGCCGTCAATCGCTACTTCCAAACGCTCGGCTACCGGAACATCAACACGAATCAAAAAACTTTTTGCGAGGATGCCTACGGGCGCGAGCACTTCGCGCGCGGCCCAAACGGCGAGAATCGTAATAAACTGACGACCAACGCGACCGCGCGCTTGCTCGCAGAGATCGCGACGGGGCGTGCCGTCACGCCTGCGCGCAGCCAACAGATGATGGAGTTGCTGCATCGCGATTTTTCTGGTCAGAGCAACGACGCGGACGATCAAGCGCATGGCTTCACCGCCCTCGCGCTCAAAGAGATGCCGACCGCGCGCCTCTGGTCGAAGGCCGGTTGGACGAGCACCACGCGCCACGATGCCGCCTACATCGAACTACCCAACGGCGCGCGCTTCGTCCTCGTCACCTTCACCACTGACCACGCCAACGAGCACGACATCATCCCCGCGGTCGCCCGCGTCGTACTGAACAAAATGCGATGAAGAGTCTGGAGTCTGGAGTCGAGAGGCTGGAGAAAAAGCTTCTGCCCACTGGCTCCTGACTTCAGACTTACGACTGTTTTTGCGCCAGAATCGCTATTTTCGTCCAACCGATGATGTCGAGCGGGGGGAAGCGGTGGCGCGAGATGATTTGGAAATGGCGCATCGTCGCGGCGGCAACCTCTGCGGGCGGATGGGTCTTGAAGCGAAAGAGAATTTCAAGAAAGGTGGAGGCGGGCGAAGGCCGCACAGGCAAGTGCAGGAGGTAGCCGCCGGGGCGGAGCACGCGCGCCAGTTCGCCTAAGCCTGCGTCGAGCGAAACGTATTCGAGCGCGCCGCTCGTGGCGATGAAATCGAACGTCTCAGCGGCGAAGGGCAAAGCCAATAGATTGCCCTGCACGAAGCGAACTTGGTGCGGGCGACGCGGCTGAGTGTCTTTGATCGCGCGGCGTGCTTTGTTGAGCGAAGGCGCGGAGAGATCGAGCGCGGTGATGCGTGCGGGCCGGGGCAGCGCGCGCAACATCGCGAGCGTCAAGAGTCCCGTACCGCATCCGGCGTCGAGAATCTGCGCGTTAGCTGACAGAGGCAGCGGATGTTCGCGGAAGTAACGCTCCAGCGAGCGGCCGTAGCCGTTGAACTTGAACGTAATGTCGTAGAGGTCTGCGAAGCGATCATAGAGCGAGGCTGCGCCGGACGGGCGGCTCGTTATTGTCTCCGCGTGCTGCTTCATGTATGCTTCTCGCTCCATCGCGCCGGGGCTGGTCTTAAATCATCACGCCGGCCTTTGCTACCAGCAAGACAGTCCGGCAACACGGTTGCGCCCGTCGATTCAGAGCGTTCCGCTTGCGAGGCGCGCGAATCCATTGACCCACAGCAGTTCGTAAATCAGCTAGTTCTATACTAACACTTTTTCCGTTAACGAGAAGGAGAACTCCTCAAATTGTTTGAGACAGAAACGGACGTGCTGGCTTGGTATGAAGAACAGCCACGCGCTCTGACCCCTGAGTTTGTCAACAACTTCCCTTGGCATGAAGTGCGTGCGCACGCGCTCGCCCCGGCGTTCGCGCCCGTGCTCATCTACATGCGCGACGTAGAAGCGTTCACCGATATTTACTACGAAGAGTTGCGGCGCACGCCGACCGGCAAGAGTCCGGTGATCAAGAAGTTCATGGATCGCTGGAGCGTCGAAGAGTTCCAACACGCTGAGTTGCTCAATCGTTTCTTAAACGAAGCCGGTATCCCGACGAGCAAGCGTTGGCTCGAAGAAGCGCGCGCCAAGATTCCGTTCAACTACACGTTCGAGAATCGCCTCTACCCGATCATTACCAACTGCTTCGGCAAGCATTTCTCCGCCGTGCACATGGCTTGGGGCGCGGTCAACGAGATGACGACGCTGCAAGGCTATCGCCGTCTGTGGCAGTTGGCTAAGCATCCGGTGCTCGAAAAACTCTTGCGCGCCATCTCGCAGGAAGAGTCGGCGCACACAAAGTTTTACTGGAACATCGCGCGCCTCAAACTTGAGCGTTCGGGCTTTACGCGCAAGCTCGCGCGCACGGTCATCAGCAGATTCTGGACGCCTGTGGGGCAGGGCACGAAGCCGAAACGCGAAGCGAACTACTTGATCGCCACGCTCTTCAAAGGCGCGGACGGCGTTGACTTCTTCGACCGCAACGTCAACCACAAACTCGAACAACTGCCCGGCTTCACGGGTCTCAAGTCGATCACACAACGCATCGCGCGCATCGCGCTCTGAAGTAGCGCACAAGCCGCAGCCGACGAACGGGCAAAAGTCGCACACCTGCGCTTCGCGGGTTGCACTTTTGCCCGTTTGCTTTTAACTTTTGTTGTCTAAGTTCGTAATTCCGACTGCGCAAACGTTCGTAACAATATGAAACGTCTTCTGCCAATCATCATCATCGCCATCGTATTGCTCATCACAGTTGGTGGCGGCTGGCTGCTCATGCGCGTGCCGACGTCCACGCCGCCGCCACAGCCATCGCTCGCATCGGCCACGCCGACACTGCGCGCCGCACCGCCCGACACACAGCCAGCCCACTACAAAGGGCGCATTGATGCGCCCGTGCAACTCGAAGAGTTTGGCGACTATCAGTGTCCGCCCTGCGGCAATTTCCATCCAATCGCCAAGCGCGTGATAGCTGCTTACGGCGACCGCATACGCTTCTCGTTTCGCAATTTCCCTCTGCCCGCCATACACAAGTTCGCCTCGGTCGCAGCGCGCGCAGCCGAAGCCGCCGGCCAGCAAGGCAAGTTCTGGGAGATGCACGATCTGATCTACGAACGGCAGCAGGAGTGGAGCAAAGCTGAGGATGCGCGTCCGTTTCTCATCAAATATGCGCAGGAGCTTGGGCTTGACGTGAATCGCTTCCAACAGGATTTAGACGGGGCGGTCACAGGCATGCGCGTGGCCCAGGATGCAGACCTTGGCAGCCTGCGCGGTGTGCATGGGACACCCACGCTCTTTCTTAACGGCCGCGAAGTACCGTTCGAGCAGATGATGGATTACGACAAACTGCGCGCCGTGATTGACGCGGCGTTGGCGGGCAAAGCCTGAGCGGTGGCGACGAACTCAACAGTTGATCATGAACTGGCGGGCGGGGCGCGGCGCAGCGTCGTGCTCGACGCGATCATAGCGCTCGTCGCGCTCGTCGGTTTGGCTGATGCGGTCTATCTAACTGTCGAGCACGTGACGGGGCAGAGCGTGCGTTGCACAGTCGTCACTGGTTGCTCTGAGGTACTCAGCAGTTCCTACGCCACCATCGGTCGCTTCCCGCTCGCCGCGCTCGGCGCAATCGCCTACTTCACAGTCTTCAGTCTCGCCACGCTCTCGACCTTCGGTTATACATCAGCACGCAAACTGCTCGCCCTGCTCGTCGCCTTGATGTGCGCGACGACGCTCTGGCTGCTCTACGTGCAAGCCTTCATCATCCAACACTTCTGTCAATACTGTCTGCTCTCGGCCGCCGTCACGCTGACGTTGACCATCCTCGTCGTCATCAATCAAGTGCGTCAACGCCACGCGCGGATCAAGTGAACGAGCAGAGCAACCGCACCGCCGAGCGCGAGCGCTAACAGGACGCCGCAGCCGATCACGGTCAGCTTAAACTTCCGCGCCCGATCAGGATCGGGCGGCATCAACGAGCCTTGCGGAAAATATGGCGGCGGTGTTGACGTGGACATAAACCCTCGTTTTTTAGTCTAGTTACTCAATAACAAACGAAGACGCAAAGCAGACCCGTTACACTTCGAGTTGAATCAATAGAGAACATCCGTAGCGGAAACTGTACGAAGCTTAATTTACCGGGCTTCTGGCAAAAAGCGAATTCAAGCCTAAGCAGCGATCTTGCGAATAATAGAAAGCCCTCCTATTTGGAGGGCTTTCGCTTTAAGTTGGCATTGACGTTACTGTCCCGAAACAAGAAATATATCCCACGCCCAACGGCCAACTTGTGCGCCATGCACGTCCCATACCTTCGCCCGATAGCGGAACTGGTTGCCGTACTGGTCTGTGCGCTTCGACTCTTTATAATCAAGGTCAATGGCTTTCAACCCCATCTCGGACAATGTATGCAGTTCGCTTGATTCAGAGATGCCATTATGGTTCATGTCTTGCCACAAGCGTAGATGCGAAAAGATCGCATCATGCTCGTCAATCACGTCGTCACCATTGCCACCGTTCTGTGGCTTGTCGAACCCGGCTAGTGCATTGAAGCCGTTCTTCTCTACGCCTGCGGGCGGCTGTGACTGAGGCGTGAAGTTGCCGAATAACTCTGTGCCGTTGTCAATTGTGCCGTTCCCGTTGCGATCTAAGGCGAGCCATGCGTCATCGCTGCCAGTAGCTGTCCAAGCGAGGCGTTCCGGTGTTCCGTAGTCCTTGAGATCGAAGTCTACCCCATCAACCGCACTGGTCAACTGGAAGCCATTACCGGCGACATCAATCAATATTGGACTGGTTGCTTCGTCGCAGCCGAAGTTGTCGTAATTGTGGATGGTGAAATCGTCACAGTTGCCGCCACTTGTTGGTGTGTATTGTAGGCTACCGGGCGTGCCGGGATTCCCGTTTGCCCCTCTATCACCGGGGTCTGCTCCGCCTCCTGGCCCGGCGTCACCACCGTTGCTCCCAATTAATGGAAAAGAAGTAGGGCAAAGCGTGGACGCGCCTTGTAATCCGCCTATCCCTCCAAATCCACCATGCCCGCCATCACCGGGGAGTCCACTGCCCCCCCCCATTCCGGGACTGCCGCCGTCAGCGACGGCTGTAATTTGGCCGGTGTCAAACGTTGCTGGATATGTGATATTTATTGCCGCGCCATTGCCTCCATTACCGCCTCTGCCACCAGGGCCGCCTTTACCTCCATGCCCGCCGACACCGCCGGGGCCGCCATTCCCACCATTCCCGCCCCCACCTTGCGCACATGTACACGTAGCGCCAGTCCCTCCATCGCCCCCATTACCGCCTGTACCACCTGAACTACCTTTGCCCCCTGGCCCTCCGTTACCGCCATCACCACCATATGTATAAAATGAATATGTATGCCCGGGGGAAGGGGAAGTTATAGAGTATGTGATCGGAGACCCAGAGTCGCCTGACTGTCCATCGCCTCCTGGAAAACCCATAAATCCGGGGCCGCCAGACCCACCTCTTTCACCGGCCCCGCCGTTAACACTACTATTACTGCCACAAACTCCGGGCGATCCATGGTTGCCCGGTGTGCCGTTGTCACCTGTTATCGTGTTGGGTTGTCCCGGTGCGCCATCAGCCCCACTGCTGCCGTGGTGATCCATCACCGTTTGCGCATGGGCGAATCGGGCTTTGGTATAAGGTGAGGTCGCATTCATAGTGGCCTGCAAACTTTCTAAATACTCCCGTCTGCCTTGCCCGTGAGTATCAATCGTGATGCGGCCACCTTGGATCAAAGGGGGCAGAATTTTAGTATTGCTGTTCAACTTGTAACCAGCGGGCAGGAATTCTACGCCCGATGTCCTCAAGGCTTGCAGAGTTGTACCAAGCAATCCGTCAGTCTCTATTGGGAAGGCATGGAAATCGTAGTTTCCTTTTATTTTAACGTCTGTACCTTCGTAAATAATGTTTCTCGCTAGGATAACTGTATCGCCCTTAATTTCCGCTTTCTCTGGGATGTATAGCGTATGTGCAATATATACTCCCTTTAAGTTTCTACCGGTCTGGCGAATATCCAGTAATCTAGGTATCTGAGCTAGATACTTACCTATCCTACTCCTCCAGTCACGAGTTAAAAGTATGTTCGGATCAAAGGGTAAGTTCTCTTTGAGTAAGAGGTCATGGCCTTTTGTAAAAGCTAACCGCGCCTTTTCAAATCGTTCAGCTTCAAATTGTGCGAAAGTTCGAGAGTTCCCCTGTGGGAGTAGCATTAATTGTGGATGAGTTCCGATTGTGTTTCTAGCTGTGATAACACTTGAAAGAGAGAGAGAGAGCATGAGCAGAACCGAAAGTAACGATCTCATTGTTGTTTCTCCTTGAGGGGTGAGTTAGCGATCCTATATGCTTTGGACTGATCACCTTTAGCAAATCGTTTAAGCAATGCCTAACAAATGGCGATATACCAGTATCTTCAAGTGAAGTCAATAAAATGTTTTCTATATTTGCAAAAAACCTTGCCATGAAATCATCTTCAACTTTTTGTGAAGGTAGTTGGGTTAATCCGAACGTGATATGAACAAAGCAATCTCTTTTACACGGACTGCCACATTAAGCACATGAGATTGTCCGAAACGGATATTCTTAGACTGAGAACAAGTTCACAAATTTAGGTGCCGATCAGGTCAACTCTTCAAGCTCACAACGCAACAGTTCAGCGACGCTCCAAGCCTGTGCGATGCAACCGCGCGGCGTGTGCGGCGGATCGGCGTCGAAGATTTCGGAGACTTGACCGAGACCGGCGGCGCTCAAGTGCGCGCGAAAGCCCTGCGTCCAACCGCGCGCCGTATCTAGGCTCGCCGCCGTCCGTTCGTTCGTCTTGAGATAAGCGGTGATGAACGGCCCCAACAGCCAAGGCCAAACCGTGCCTTGATGATAAGCCGTGTCGCGCGCGTAGGCGTCGCCTTCATAACGCGGGCGATAGTCTGCCGATTCAGGCGCAAGCGTGCGCAGACCATAAGGCGTAAGCAGCTTGCGTTCGACCGTCTCGACCACACGCCGCGCCCGCGCGCCGGTCACCAGCGCGTGCGGCAGACTGACGGCGAAAATCTGATTCGGCCGGATCGAAGCATCCGGCACGCCCTCATCGCTCACGCAATCGTAGAGTCCGCCGTTCTGTTCATCCCAGAACAGCCCGTTGAAACTGGCGCGCGTGCCGTCGGCGATGGCGCAGACGTGCGCGCTCGTCTGCTCGTCGCCAAAGCGCCGCGCGATCTCTTCGATCGTGCGCAAGGCGTTATACCAGAGCGCCTGAATCTCGACGGGTTTGCCCGCGCGCGGCGTCACCACGTAATCACCGACCTTCGCGTCCATCCAAGTCAACTGCACACCCGGTTCGCCCGCGCGCAGCAGCCCGTCGTCGGTCATGCGAATCTGATAGTGCGTGCCGTGCTCGTGCCAAGTGATGATGTCGCGCAGCGCCTCGTAGAAATGTTGGCGAACGAACTGTGCGTCATCCGTGCGGCGCAAGAGTTCGCCGACGGCGTGGACGAACCAGAGCGTGCCGTCCACAGTGTTGTATTCGGGCGGCGCGTCTGTGTCGGGGAAGCGATTGGGCAGAATACCTTGATTCAAGTAGGCGACGAAGGCGAGCAGGATTTCGCGCGCGACATCGGCGCGCCCAAGCGCGAGCGCGAGACCCGGCAAAGAGATCATCGTGTCGCGTCCCCAGTCGGTGAACCAATGATAACCGGCGATGACCGTGTGCAGGTCGCGCCCGCGCCGGACGATAAACTGATCGGCGGCGACGACGAGTTGTTGCACATACTCATCGCGCTCTTTGAACGGCGCGACGACTTGCGCGCGGCTCGTTCGTTCCTGCGCTTCCAGCGCAGCAGCGTCATGTACGTCGCGCCGCTCGGTTGAAGCGACAAGGCTGCGTGTCTCGCCGCCCTGCAACTCGCAGACGAGCAGAACGGGATTGAACAGGTCTTCGTGATAATCGAAGCCGCGCGCGCGCTCCTCCAACAGCACGAACTGCCGGTACCAGATATTGTCCAAGTAGCTGTGCTCAGCATCGTGCGCGAGATAGAGCGCGGTCGCGTCGTTGCGCCGCATGATGCGCAGCAAGCCCGGCTCAACCTCTGCGGGCGCGAACGCATCCGTCTCTTCATGGCTCAACCAATGATAGTTGCGCAGCGCCACGAGCGGGCGCAGTTCGAGCGTGGCCCGCACGTCCGGCGGCGCGTCAAAACGATAGCGTATGACGACGGTGTTTTCGTCCTGCACCATGAAGATCGTCTTTTCGAGCGTGTAATCGCCGACGCGATAAGTTATGACGGGGAACGGATCGAGACGAAAGCCCGTGGCGAGCAGATAACCGTGCGGGTGGACGGTGCCGCCTTCATAGTTATTGGTCGAGAGGTCGAAAGGCTGGTCGTTGATGAGCAGCTTGTCTTCGAGTTTTGAGAGCAGCACAGAGCGTTCGGTCGGCGGGCGTGTGGCGGCGACGAGTAGGCCGTGATAGCGGCGCGTATTCGTGCCCGTGATCGTGGTCGAGGCGTAGCCGCCCAGCCCATTCGTCTCCAACCACTCACGGCGCGTGGCGCTCGTCAGATCGCGGCACGCAGCTTCGTCGAGACTGATCATGCGTTGTCTGCTCCTCTCGGCAAACGTGGGTTCGTTGTTGCGGTCGGTAAGATTGAAAGCAAAAGGCGAGCAGTCTTGTACCACATAAGCGAGCGCGAGCGGCAGCGCTTTTCGATCATCTTCGGGCCGGAGGTGTGGCCAGCCTTTGAGCAGTTTGGGCGCGCAACAAGATTACTGGGCTGTGTGCGTTGTCGCCGCCACCGTGCCCTTACGCTTGCGTGCGGCGCGATAATTGTGCAGCGCTTCTCCGGCCAGTTTGAAGATCGGCCGCCGGTTCTGTGCGAGCACTTTGAGCCAAGCCTGCCAGTCCATTTGCGGGAAGTAGATGCCGCGAAAGAACAGGCGCATGATCAGGTGGATCACGCGATAGTTGATCGGCTGGTCGCTAATCGAAGCGAGCGCGCGTTCATTATTCTGCGGGCTGTATGAGGTGGCCCAAGCCTGCTCAAGCTCGGCTTGCGTCTCTGGAATCGTCATCTTCAGAGGCGTATGCGCCATCTGATAAGGCGCGAACTCCAGCCAGTGTTTCGGGCGTGTGAGCCGGTCGGCCGCAGCCAGACGTGCGTAGAGCGGCGTCGAGGGGAACGGCGTGAGTTGACCGAAGACGGGCAAGCCGGGCGGCCAACTCTCGATTTGCTGGAGCGTGCGTGCGGCCACGCCCGGCGTATCGTTGTCCATGCCCATGATGAAAGAGGTGACCGCATAGATGTTGCGCTTGGCCAAGCGATTGAGCACGGTCGCATACTCGGCCGGCTTGTTGAACGACTTGTTCATATCGGCGAGGTTGGCCGTGTCAATTGACTCCATGCCGATGAACACCCACTTGCCGTCGGCCTCGGCGATCAAGTCCACCAGTTCCTCATCGCGCAACAGATTAGCGCTGATCTGGGCCATCCAAGGCAGTTGTGCGCCGGCCGCGATGATGTCTCTGAGCAGCGACTTGGTGCGTTTGATATTGATGGCAAAGTTATCGTCAATAAAAAAGACGACCGCCTGCCCGCGCTGGCTGCGCGCCCAATGCTTGAGCCGCAACATCTCTTCGACCACGCTCTCATTAGAGCGAAAGCGGATCGAATCGCCGAAGAAGCCTGTGACGGTGCAGAACTCGCAACCGTAAGGGCAACCGCGCCCCGATTCAATCGGAATCAAATGGAGCGAGCGCCAGCCCGAGCCGTGGCGCTGCAACAGCGGGCGCAAAAACTTCGGCACCATATCAAACTGCTCAAGATCATATTTCTCCCAAGGGATCGTCGGATAAGGTTGCAAGCTCGGTTTGCGTTCTTTGCCCGTCGCATCCACAGGCGAATAAATCTCTTTGAGCTGGCCGCGCGCGGCGTCCTCGACGATCTGCGGCCAAGTCTCGTCGGCTTCGCCGAGCGCCACCGCGTCAGCATGGCGCGGGCCGCCATCACGACCGAGCGCTTCATCCGGCACTTCCGTGACGTGTGGGCCGCCCATCACGACAGGGACGCCTGCGGCGCGAATCGCATCGGCCATGCGGTAGGCCCTGGCGATCATTCTGGTCATCGCGCCGATGCCGACCAAGCCGATCTGTTGTTCGCGGACGAACGCGACGAGTTCGGCCTCGTTCATGGCGCGCGCATTGCCGTCAATCAGGAGAACCTCATGACCGGGCGGCGTGAGCGCCTTCAGGAGAAACATCCAGAGGTGCGGCATAAAGTTGCGCGTCACACCGTTGTCAGGGTTATAGAGTAAGATCTTCATGATGTCACCTACCTATCTGATTTCCACAAAAACCAGGAGCGCCCTTTGCGCGGTCGTTGCAAGCGTTAATAACAGATAACAAAAGGAAGAGCCAGAGCACTCGATCCCGATGTCGAGCGGTGAGCTGTGCGGACGTAGTATAGCAGGCGTGTACATTATCGTACAACTTAATGCTTAGCATTGATATTAATTCAGACGTGCTCGATCAGTGGTTCTGCTCACAGCCACTATTAAGACCATCGGGCGGTTGGCTGTTTGAGCCTCATTAGGTTTGGCCAGCGCGCTAACTGCAAGAAATAATTTAAGCGCGCGTTCAAGCATTGGCGGGCGGAAATTCTTCAACAGGAGTATGGCCGATGCGCAAAATTTCGACGTTCTTGTTAGCCAGCGCGTGCGCGCTGGTTTCGTTTGCCTTCGCACTGACAACGAGCGCGCGCGCGCAGCAACGCGCCGCACGCCCCATCTATGATCGTCCGTTCACCGTCGAGGTATTAGTGAACGGCCTTCCGCTTGAGCAATATCCGGCGCGCGAGCGGCTCTATATCGAAGCGGTCGAGCGTGCGGAGTACGAGATCAGAATCTACAATCCGCTGCCCGACCGCGTCGCCGTCGCGCTCTCGGTTGACGGTCTCAACTCGATTGACGCGCGCCACACCACCGCACGCGCCGCGAGCAAGTGGGTGATCGAACCTTACAGCACGATCACCATCGGCGGCTGGCAGATGTCTTCGACGCGCGCGCGCCGTTTTTACTTCACCACCGAGCGCGATTCCTACGCCGCCAAACTCGGCCGCGCAGAAGACACAGGTTTGATCTCCGCCGTCTTCTTCCGTGAACGCCGACCCATCGTTTACGTCCCACCGCCGCGACCTTACCCGCGCCCACTCGAAGACAGACAGCAAAGCAGGACTGAGCAGGATAAACGTGAAGCGCCTGCGGCTGGCTCAACCCGCGCGGAGAGCGCGGGCCAAGCGCGCGACCGCGCCGCCACGCCCGTACCTTATAACGATGACGAGTATGCGGCCACAGGCATCGGTCGTTCAGTCGAGAACGATGTGCGCTGGATCAACTTGAATTTGGAAGACCGGCCGGCGGCCGAAGTTTCGATCCGCTACGAGTACCGACCCGCGCTCGTCCGTCTCGGCATCTTGCCGCGCCCATACCCCGCGCCCGATGCTCTGCAACGACGCGAACGCGCGCGCGGCTTCCGCGACGGGCAGTTCTGCCCAGAGCCGTAGTGAAACTTAACTTGGGCGAATTTGGAACGAAAGAGTTCGTAGAGCGTCTAAAATTTTCGTTCATGCTTTGCGATTGGAGGTGACCCTTGGCTCGATTTAGGAATCCGCTCGATCATGTCCGCGTCGCTGCGCCTTGCACCGCCGATTGGGCATGCATGCACGGCGACGACCGTACACGCTTCTGCGATCAGTGCAACTTGAACGTCTATAACCTGTCGGCGTTGACGCGACGTGAAGCCGAACGACTCATCATGAGCACCGAAGGCCGCCTATGCGTCCGCTTCTATCGCCGCGCAGACGGCACAATCCTGACGCAGAACTGCCCCGTCGGTCTGCGCGCCCTCAAGCGTCGCGTCTCGCGCCTCGTAAGCGGAGTGATGACGGCCGTGTTGAGTTTCTTCGCCAGCGTCGGCATCTATTCGCTCGTCGAACAAGAGACGCGGCCGCACGTCATGGGTGATTTAGCAGCGCCCATAGCTAAGACCGAAATTCCGCCCTTCAACGGGCCTGTCGCTGGGCAGGGTGATGCGCCGCTTGATGCGCCGGGCCATCTCGTGCAGGGCGAGCCGGTAATGGGCGTGAAGAATATGGTAGTGCCGCCAAAGCAGCAACGGGTTCGTACGCGGTGATTACAGCCGCGATTTAGGCCGTTGCGAAAAGCTAACGCTGCCGTCTGAGGTCTGCGGTGTAGAGTTGTTTGTAGGCGCGATAGTTGGCCATGACTTTGAAGACGTAGTCCTTGCTCTCTGTGTAACCGACCTCGGCGGCAAAGACGCCGGGGTCTTTCTGCGTGGCGCGTTTGACCCAGCGCGCGACGTTGTCTTCGCCGCCGTTGTAGGAAGCCGCCACCGCTTCGGGCAGATTCGGGAACATGCGCGTGAGGTCGGCCAAGTATTCGACGCCGACCGGAATGTTCACTTCGGGCCGGTAGAGATCATCTTCAGTCGCGCTCGCTTGCCCTGCGCCAGCGCCGTACTTCGCCACGATGTCCATCGTCAACTGCAACAGTCCACGCGCCGCCGCCGGCGAACGCGCCCGCGCATTGAAGCTGCTCTCCTGTCGCATAATCGCGAGCACAAGACGCGGGTCAACGCCGCGCCCTTTAACAGCTTTCAGCAGCACATCGCGGAATGGTGCAGGATAAGAATTGGCCGCGGCCACGATCTCATTGCGCGCACCGGCAGCGCGTGTGGCGGCGATGCGTTTGTTTGCGCTGCCGAGATCGCGCAGACGTTCAGTGGCGAGCGCGCCATAGTAAGAATTTGCGCGGTCGTTAATGGCTTGATAAGCATTGGCGGCTTGCGCGGTCTGTTGCGCGTGGTCGAGGCTATAGGCGCGCAGGTATGCGACCTCATCTTTGGTCGTTTGGACGCCGGGTTGAAAGTTGAGCGCGCGCAACTCGTCGGCGGCGCGAATGGCTGACGACCAATCGCTGCCGGCCACGTCGAGGCGTAGGCGCGCGAAGAGCGCATTCGTGTCTGTGGCTGTGCCTTTGTATTTGTCGCGCGTGAAATTGATCCAGCGAATCGCTTCGGCCGGTTGCCCGGCTTCGCGGTAACTGTCAATCGCGTTCAAGTAAGCGTTCTCGATGCGCTCGCCTTGCGGAAAACGGTTCGTGTATTCGATGTACTGCGCCGCCGCATCGCCGGGGCGACTCAAGCGCAAGAGCGTCGCCGCGACGTAATAGAAACCTTCGCGCCCTTCTTTCTGTCCCGCGAACTCACGCCCCAGACGCTCGAAGAAGGGCAGAGCTTCGGCGTAGCGGCGCTCCTGATAGAAAGCGCGCCCCATGCCAAAGAGCGCGAGCGGTACATAAGCATCTGTGGGATAACGACCGACGAGCGCTTGATAATGTGCGCGCGCTTCAGCGAAGGCGCGATTGGCGAGATAGACGTTGGCGCGACGCATGTGCTCCGCAGGCGGGAGTTGCGGCAGTTCGCCGTCAACGCCGCGCCCTTGACTGTCGAGCCGACGCGCGAGCGCGAGCGCGTCGTCGCTCTGATCATCAGTCGTGAGCGGCTCGAAGGAAGGTTCGCCGGCCGGCGCGTTCGTGTTCGACAAAGCGGGCGGCGCGGGCGCGCGCGTGCAGCCATTAGGCAGCAGTGCGATGAGACTGATGAGCAGAGTTTGCGCGATTAGTGCCAGCATGTGTTGTGGACGATGCAAGAGTCTGTGACGTAAAAGCGTCCGTTCGCTGTGATGCTTGCGGGCCGAGTTTGGGTTCGTGCTCAAAAGGGGAGCGGACGCGAAACGCGCGACGGGGCAGAGCGAACGACCGGCTGAATGCGGCGCGGCGCAGCAGCGCAGACGCGACCGCATTCAGCCGATCAGATCAAGGTCAGATGTTGCTGCCGCAGGTCGGGCAGCCGCAATCGCAATCAATGGTCACGGTGCTGCCCTTGCCTTCGCAGTAGGCGCTGCAATACTTGCTGTCTTCGTCTGCGGGACAGGTGCAGCTTGCTTGTGCACATTTGGGTCGTTCATCATCAGCCATCGGTTGTTCTCCTTGAAAGTTTGATGCACGGCTCGGCGGCCATTTTACGGCCAAAGGTGCGGTGCGTGCACGCCTAACGCTTCCGAGCAAGCGGCCGTCAGTCTATGCTTCGCCGGCCGTCATCTCTTCTCCGACGATCTCGTAGCTCGACACGATCTCTGCCGCCGGGCGGAGCGTCGCGGCGACGCTACAATACTTCCCATCGGAAAGTTTGATCGCCTGCGCGACAGCTTTCTCGGATAGGTTGCGCCCGCGTACGACGTGGCGCACTTCGATGCGCGTGTAAGCGCGCGGGTGTTCGGCGCGGCGCTCACCGCGCACTTCGATGCGATAGTCCGTCACCTGCTCGCGCTTCTTGCGCAGGATCGAGACCACGTCAACGCCCGTGCAACTGCCGAGCGCGAGCAGCAACAGTTCCATCGGCGTCGGTGCGCTTGAGCGCGTCGAATCAGTTTCAATGGCCAGCGCGTGGCCGCTCGGACTGATGCCGACGAACAACTCTGCGCCCGCGTAATGTATGACCGCCTCTGCGTTCTTTGCGTCCACCTGTGTTTGCGTCCTTTCCGTCTCGTTGCAGCATAGCATGAACAAGTTTGTGCCCGGGCCTGCCGTGAGTGCACACCATTTGCCTTAGAGTTTATCGTACGGTGCAGTTGCCCAGAGCGGGCCGCGCAAATACGGTCTCGCGCCTGTTGAGCAGTGAATCTGCATGATACGTTGAACCGTGCGCAGTGCATGAACTCTGTACAATCGTTGACTGAGGTTCGATAGTCGTTTTGACCGACTCGCGGTAAATTAACGGCAAACTTGCGAGTCGCGTGTATGAATCACAAAAGTGACGCTCTCCCATTTGTCGGCGGACAACTCCCCTTCGCACAAAGAACAGAAGCACTGCGGTAGAGACGAGCGGCGTGCCGTACGATGTTTCGCGTTAACAAGATGCTAAAGATGGAGGGCAGAGTGATGAATCGCTTCAAGCAGACAGTTTCACTTGTGTTGATGCTCGCAATGTTGAGCATCGGCCTGACGGCGCAGGCACAACGCCCGCGCCTCAACAACTACCAACTCGATCAATTGATCCGCAACGTCGAAGACGGCGCGGTTCGCTTCCGCACAAGTCTTAACACGGCGCTCGGCAACTATAGTTATAGCAGCCCGCGCCGTGCGGAGAACGCCAACACTTACATGAGCGACTTCAATCAGGCGCTCAGTCAACTGCGCACACGCTTCAACCGGCGCGTCGCACGCACTGCCGATGTGCAACTTGTGCTCGACCGCGCGACGCTCATAGACAACTTCATGAATCGCAATCAACTCGACGCCAACGCCGAGAATGATTGGGCGAACGAGCGGACGCAGTTGAATGAACTCGCGCGCGCTTATGGCATTTACTGGCGTTCGGGTAGCGAGACAAGTCAGACCGCGCCGTATCCAATAGACAACCCGCCGTACCAGACGAACAATCCGACCTACAATCGGCCTTACGGCAACAGCGCGATCTTGACGGGTACATTCCGGCTCGACTCGACGCAGAGCGATGACGCGCGCCGGCAGGCGGAGATTGCGGCGCGCACAGTGCCGTACAGCCGTCGTCAGCAGGTGATTGACAATCTGATGCGCCGGCTTGAAGCGCCCGATCAGATCGCCATTGAGCGACGCGGGCGCACTGTGACCATCGCGTCAACGCGCGCGCCGCAGATCACGTTTGAAGCCGATGGCGTGCAGCGCACGGAGACGATGCCAAGCGGGCGCACCGTCCGCACCATCGCTTCGCTTAACGGCAATCAGTTGACTGTCAGCACGACGGGGGATCGCGGCAACGATTTCAACGTCACGTTTGATCCGGCCGACTACGGTCGTCGCCTCTACGTGACGCGCCGCATCTCGGATGTGAACATGACTCAACCTGTCACCGTCCGCAGCGTCTATACGCGCACGGCGGACGTGGCGCAGTTCGACATCTATAACGGTTCGCAGTATCCGACGACGGCCGGTTATGGCACGTCGAACGGTTCGTTCATCATCCCAGACAACACTGTGCTCGTCGCCACGCTCGATAACGACTTGACGACGCGGAGCGCGCGCGAAGGTGATCGCTTTACGATGACCGTGCGCGACCCTAGTCAGTACGCGGGCGCGATCATCGAAGGCACGGTCGGGCGCATCGATCGTTCGGGCCGCATCTCCGGGCGCTCGGAGATGTCGCTGAACCTCGACACCATACGCTTGCGCGACGGTAGTTCATATCGCTTCGGCGGCGTCATCGAGAGCGTGCGCACGACGAACGGCGAGCAAGCGCGCGTGGATAACGAAGGCACGGTGCAGGAGGGCGGCAGCAGTCGTGGGCAGACGACCGCCGAGCGCGCGGCCATCGGCACGGCGGTCGGCGCGATCATCGGCGCGATTGCCGGCGGCGGTAAGGGCGCAGCCATCGGCGCGATCTTAGGCGCAGGCGGCGGCGCAGGTTCGGTTTACGTGCAAGGCTCGGACGATCTCGATCTGACGAGCGGCACGGAACTGACCGTGCGCGCGAGCGCGCCTGTGAGGTAAGCGCGCATTGATAATTAAGCTGAGCGTGCGCGTTGAAAATTAAACGCCGCACCTGTGTTGGCGCAAGCAAACAACGTCAACGCTAAAGGCGCGGCATTCACACAAGCAGGGCGCGGCGGCAAGTTGATTTCAAATCTGAGATTTGAAAGTTGAGATTTGAGACCAACTTGCCGCCGCGCCTTTTCCCGCGCCTCTTTTTCCGCCGCACCCTTTTTACTACGCGACTTTTTGCGCTTGGCCTGCGTCTATGCGGTAGAATCCGCCCATGCCCAAAGCGCAACTGGCGAAGGCACAGGCCGTCCTGCCTGAAGAGATCGAAGAGTACCGCGACCACATGTGGCAGCGCGAACCGGAGGCGCGCGTCGAAACGGCGGTGGCGGCTGAGCGTCTGATCGAGCGCGCAGGCTTCTGCGCGGCGATGACCGACGCGCGTCGCCCCGGCCCCTCGCTCTACGTCGCCGTCTGCGGCCGGCGCGACGCACATATGCCGCGCAACGTCCAGAAAGACCCGGAGAGCAATCTCACTTGGCATCTCAAAGATGGAGTGATGCAACGCGGGCGCGTCTATTACGCGAAGGTGGCCAAAGGGCGCGCGCTTTTTATCGCGCCGCGTCTTGTGCCGCACTTCAACGCGCTCTGGGGCGTGCCGCGTCGGGCCGAGAAGACGCAGCTATCGAGCACAGCGCAAGCGGTCTTGAAAGTGCTCCGCCGCGAATGGGAGATGGCCACAAGCGACTTGCGCAAAGCTGCGCGCATCAGCGAACGCGCACAACTGACGCGCGCGCTTGACGAGCTACAACGGACGATGAAAGTCGTCCCGTGCGACGTGCTCTATGAACCTTGGTTCACGTACATCTGGATGCCGGCCGAAGCGCGTTTCGCTGCGGAGTTGAACGCGAAGGTGACGCGCGCAAATGCCTTGCGCGAAGTCGCGCGCGCGTATCTGCTCGGCGCAGGGCAGACTGAGCGCGGTGAGTTGGCGCGCGTCACAGGTCTCTCGCGCCCGGACGCAGGACGCGGCAATCACGCGCTGGTCGCCGAAGGCTGCGCCACACGCCTCAGCATCGGCGTCTATCGTCTGACCGACTTGGAGCGCCGACTCGTTGAGTTAGCGTCAGACGCTATATAATGAATTTGCTCGCGCATGAACGGACGACAAGAGCAGGAGCGATGATGAGAAAACTAAGGCGGAGCATTAAGAGCTTAGCCGCGTGCGTCTGCGCAATCTTCTTGCTCGTGGCTGTGCAAGCCCGCACACCTCGGCAAAAAGAGGGAAACAAAAACGGCGGCACGGCGGCCGGCGGGCGCGGGCGCAAGAGCGAAGCGCGCGGCAGCGTGCACTCGGTCACGATCCCTGTGACGTTGAACCGGCGCGGGGGCAATGCGCCGCGCGAAGAGATGCAGTTGCTGGAACTGGTGGTGCAGGAGGACGGCGAAGCGCAAGAGATTCTCTCGGCGCGCGGCGCCGATCGCGCGCCGCTCGCCTTCGCGGTGCTGATACAAGATGACGTGCAATCGCCCGTCAGTAACGAGATCAAGGGGCTGGCAACGTTCATCCGCGCGTTGCCCGCAGGCTCGCGCGTGCTAGTCGGTTACTTGCGCGCCGGCTCGCCGCAGCTTACGCAACGCTTCACTAACGATCTCGAACACGCGGCCAAAACCCTGCGCATCCCCATCGGCGCCGCCGCCGCCGCACCCTTCAATCCTTACACCGAACTGGCCGACGTGCTCAAACGCTTCGAGTCGTTGCCGACCGGTCGGCGCGCAGTGCTGCTCATCTCCGATGGCGTGGACGTTTCGCGCGGGCTTGATAATTCGACGCCGGGGCAGAGCGTCGATCTGCAACGCGCGATCAACGAGGCGCAGCGCCGCAGTGTCGCTGTCTATTCGATCTACGCGCCCACGAATCTGACCGCAGGCGGCAACTTCATCCTCGCCGGCAACGGGCAAGGCTCGCTTAAACGTCTGAGCGACGAGACGGGCGGGCGCTCTTTCTTTCAAGGAGCAAACGCGCCGGTCAGCTTCGATCCGTTCCTGCGCGAACTAAGTGGGTTGCTCAACCGCCAGTTTGCGCTCACCTATCTCTCCACACACCCCAGCAAAGAGTTTCACCGCATCAAACTACAAACCGCACAGACTGAAGTAGAACTCGCTTACCCGTCCGGCTACGCGCGCAAGTGAAGCTTAGCGAACGCGCGTCGGCACATGGCCTGTCTGCCCGCATCTCTCGCCTCATCTGGAATTCAAACGCCGAGCGCGGCATCTTCAAGACGAGTGATGGCGGCAAGTCTTGGCAAGCGCTCGCGACAACCGATCTGAGCGACTACGCGCACGCCATCAGAGAGGACATGGTCAATCGCGATCTGTTGTCCCTCGGTACGGAGTTCGGTCTATTCATCTCGCTCGATGGCGGCAAGCAGTGGGCGGTATTCAAGGGCGGCGATTTCCCGCAGGTCGCCGTGCGCGACATCACCGTCCAGCCGCGCAAAAACGATCTGCTACTCGCCACGCACGGGCGCGGCATCTGGATCATTGACGACAGCACGCCCTTGCGCGTGCTCACGCCCGAAGTGCTGGCGAAGGACGCGACATTCCTGCCATCACGTCCATCGGAGATGACAATACCGGCCAATGAATTCGGCTTCAACGGCGACGCGGAGTACGTCGGTCGCTCCGCGTCGGAAGAAGCGGCCATCACCTATTATCAAAAGAAGCGACACATCTTTGGCGATCTCAAGTTTGAGATAACGGACGCGCAAGGCAATCTCGTCTCGACCATTCCGGGCAGCAAGCGACATGGGTTGAACCGCATCACTTGGTCAATGCGTCTGAAAGCGCCAAAGATGCCGCCCGCCGCCGGTCTCGTGCCGAACTTCTCCTCGTTTGTCGGCCCGCACGTCCCGCCCGGCCCGCACACGGTCAAGATGATCAAGAACAAGGACGTGATCGCTGCGCAGTTGCAACTCGTGCCCGACGCGCATTCAGAAGCTAGAGTCGATCAAGGTGCTGACAAAACCGGACTGGGAAAAATCTCAGGCAGGGAATTGAGGTGAGAGAAAAAGCAACAACGAAGGGCGACCGTTGCAGCGGTCGCCCTTCGTTTCTGGCATGGGCGGCTAGAGGGATTTGAACCCTCGATCTCCTGATCCACAGTCAGGCGCTTTAACCACTAAGCTATAGCCGCCATAAGTTGTCGTAACCGTCACATCATATCGAAGCCGGTCACGCGCTGACAAGCGCATCCAACACACGAAATGCCCCCGGCAAGACTCGAACTTGCGACCCTCTGCTTAGAAGGCAGATGCTCTATCCACTGAGCTACGGGAGCATGTCACCGAACCGCGAGGGATGTTAGCATGCGTTTAGTTATTAGCGTCAACCAGAGGCGGAGCGGTGAGCTGGCTATGATGAATGAAGAGACGGAGAACCCTTGGCGCACATTGAGTTCGAGCGCGGTTTACGATAATCCTTGGATCGATGTGCGCGAAGATCAGGTCATCCGACCGGATGGTGCGCCGGGCATCTATGGCGTCGTCCATTTCAAGCACGTCGCTATCGGCGTGTTGCCGGTTGAACGTGATGATGTCTATCTGGTTGGGCAGTATCGCTATACGCTCGGACGTTACTCGTGGGAGATTCCCGAAGGTGGTTGTGCGGAGGGCGAAGACCATTTGAGCGCGGCTCAACGAGAGCTAGCCGAAGAGACCGGCCTGCGTGCCGCACATTGGCAGAGGATGGGCGAAGCGCATCTCTCAAACTCCGTCTCGGACGAACTGGCGATCTGGTTTCTCGCCACCGGCCTCACGCAAGGCGCGCATCAGCCGGAGGGCACAGAACGCTTGCGCGTGCGGCGTGTACCGGTGGTTGAGGCTTTGCATATGGCGCTAAATGGCGAGATAACCGATGCGATCAGTCTGTTGGCGTTGATGCAGTATCAACTTCAGCGTGAGCGTTTCGCCAATGAGTCGAGGTTGGCTTGAAGAGAACGATTGTCTATGCGCGTGAGCGGAAGGAAAAGGCTCAAGTCCTTCCGCAGAAGGTCTTGAGCCTTTTGTTTCTCGTCAGTCCCTGCGCCGAGACGCGGCAGCTTAAGCGGCAGCGTAACGGCCGCCCTCGACCGGTTCGGCATAGACGCGACGACCGTTCAGTGCGTCGTCAATTATCTCGCGCACGGCGGCCACGTCTGGGTTCACGTCCATGCGTTCGCAGGCGCGCAGATGACGCAGGATGCCCTCGGTGGCGATGTCCAGCGAGGGGCCGGTCAGTTTCGAGTAGCGGCGCGCTTGAATATGGTCAATTGCTTTCAACCGCTCTTCGAGCGGCAATGTCAGGTTGAAGTTCACTTTCTACAGTCGCTCCTTTTATGTTGGCGGCCCGCCCGAATTAGTTGGCGGCGCTCAAATCATTTAATTGCTTACTTTAGATGCTCGCGGCGCGCGTTTGGATGCGTTTCGATTGCATTCTCCAACACTTTCGCGCATACGAACACACGCTAGAGGCCCTCTCTGGCTACCCCGGATAAGAATTGGCGGGCTAACAGAAAAAGGCATTCTAGTTGAATCCGCCAAAAATTGCCAGAAATATTTTTTCGTTGTCAGGTGGGATGAGATCGCAACTCAGAAAGAAGCGGCGGGCGCTAAAAATGCAACACCGCATGCGAGTCAGGCGCGGAAAGTATATGCGCCAACTCGCAGGCGGCGCGCGCGGTCGGTTGCAATCGGATGGTGGCGAACTTAAGGGCGATTACTTCTTCGGTACGACAGTATCTTTCATCGCTTTACTAACACGGAACTTCAACGTGGTCTTGGCCGGAATCTGGATGGTCTCGCCGGTCTGCGGGTTGCGCCCTTCACGCGCTTTGCGCTCCGACAGTACGAGTTTGCCGAATCCGGGCAGCACGAATTCGCCGTTGCCCTTGACTTCATTGCTGGCCAGATTGGCCAACTCATCGAACAGTTCTCTCACTTGAGAGCGTTTCATGCCGAACTTGTCGGCGAAATGGTTGAGCACTTCGGACTGCGTCATGCGTTTCTTGCCTGCTTTGGTCGCCATTTCGAAGTGTGACTACCTCCTGCGCACTGGGAAGATTGGGAAAAACTTGCGTCAGCACATATATCACACCCAAGCCCTTCGCGTCTGCAAAAAAAGCCGATTTTCAACCCTTTTGCGCGAAAAATTTGGGCTTTCGGTTGTCTATGATTGCCCTCAAAAACTCATGTGCACGAGCAATCGGGGCGGAGTGATTTGAACACTCGACCTCTCGGTCCCAAACCGAGCGCACTACCAGGCTGTGCTACGCCCCGTTGATAACTGGACTGGCTGCGAAAACTGCCGGACTCAGTTGGCTTGCGGCGCATTCTAACTATGGGCGTGTAGCAGGGTCAAGCCGAGAGACCTAGCTGCTCTTGCAGATAAGCCTTCAGGGCCGACGCAGCGCGGGCGCGATGACTGATGCGCTGCTTGATCGCTTCGGGCAACTCGCCGAACGTCTGCTCATAACCCGCAGGTACAAAAATAGGATCATAGCCAAAGCCGCCTTGCCCTCGCGCTGCATGCGCGATGCGTCCTTCACAAATGCCCGTGAAAATCTTTGGCGGCGGCGTTGCTGCCTCCATCAATGCGATGGCGCAGACGAAACGCGCTTGTCGCACCGCTTCGCCGATGTCGGCTAACTCTGAGAGCAAGAGCAAACGCCGCGCTTCGTCGGTCGCACCCGCGCCTGCGTAACGAGCGGAAAGGACGCCGGGCGCGCCGTCGAGCGCAGTCACTTCAAGCCCCGAATCATCCGCCAGCGTCCAGAGTCCTGTCTGCTCGCAGTAGCCGCGCGCTTTGAGGACGGCATTCTCGGCAAACGTCGCACCCGTCTCTGCGACTTCGACGACGTGGGGAAACTCTATAAGGCTGTGCAGGCGGAGTGGCAGATCTGACAAAAGCTGCTCGAACTCGCGCAGCTTGCCGACGTTGCCAGTCGCAATTAATAGATCAATCGGTGCCGTCTCAGCAATGTTGTTGCTGTGCATCATGCTCAGTTTAACTGTTACTAAGGTCAACTTGTCAGCACAAACAGCAGAAAGTTTTTGCTCGCCGGAGCGGTTCGCGCTTACAATCTGAACGCTCTGAAACGCCACCCGCAGGCACGGCCAAAATTTAGGGGAACGCGAAACTTGGACGGCAGCAGCGACCGTAGCGCATCCGAAGACCTAGCAACGCCAGAAGCCGCGTCCACACGCACTGCTGAAGAGACGTCAACGGCGCAGCTCGCGCAGACGAACAGCACGCGCGAGTTGGGCTTGTGGCTGCTCGCGCTGCACAGCTTCCTGAACCTGCGCAATCATCCGCTCGGCGAGAGTGAACGCGCCGAACTCTTGCAACGCGACTTCGCGCCGGAAACGCGGGTCGCGCAACAGACCTTGCGTCGTTGTCTGCGCCTCCTGCTCACGCTCCGGCCTGATGAGATCGTGCCGGCCAGCAACACGCCGCCGACACTCGCGTCCGATGATGGCGCAGCGAAGAGCGAAAGGCTCGCGCCGCTCGTCGAAGTGCTCGGCGACGCGCACGGCTTGTGCGAGGCGCTGCTGGCCGCGCCGCGCGTTAGTTTTCATGCTTGGGGTAGTTATAGCCGCTTGCTAGCGCGCGAGTTGGCACAGGTGGACGCACACACCAGTTTGATGCTCAATGCGCGGGCACAGTCGCTACTCGATCAACAACCTGAGTTGTTCACGCTGACCGAGCGACTCACGCCCGATGCGCTCGGCGCAGACATGCACACCATCTTCGCGCGCCTCGCACTCATGCTCGACGAGTTGCACTTCGTCGGCGAGACCCTGCGCCGCGACGCGCCGCTCAAACAGACGCTGCCGCTCTTTACGCTCGTGCATGAAGAGGCGCGCACGTTGATCGATCTGATCGAACGGCGGGCGCTGTCGGCGGATGAGTTGAGCATATCGGCGCGCACGGAACTTGATGGTGTGAGCTATGCCGTCGGCATGGAATTGTGCAAGGTCTTTGCCCATGAACTCGTCGGACTGGCGTCCCTGCGTGACCCGACCATCATTTATGCGCGGATCGAAAACGCGCACGGACTGCTGCGCGACTGCTTCCAACAGATCACGGTCGCGCTCGCGCAGGTCTTCGATCCGGCCTTCGACGGCGCGCGTCTGTTCCAGACCTTCCACACACGGCTCGAACAATCTCTCGTCCTGCGCAGCGATCTGTGGATGCTGTTGGAACATGTGCGCCGGATGGAGCAGGAAGCAGATCAGCCGCGCCCGCTCACACCACTGCTCGCACGCCTCGACGCATTTCAGGCGAGCAGCATGGCGCATCTGATGTTCAAAGATTGGGAAGCGTTCGAGCGTTTCGTCCATGAACTGAAAGAAGGGAAAGACCCAACCGAACTCAAGAGCGCGCTCCATCGCTTCGGCACTTTTCTCGAAGCCCTCTTCAGTCAGATCAACATGCGCGCCGTACTCGCCGATCATCCGTTCGATTACGCCACCAGCATCGAATAATAAAGTCAGTACCGCCTGCGGTACTGATCCATCCATTGAGCTATCCACCGGCTAACTGTCTGGCCAGCGTGCCGAACTGCCCGAAGGCTGAGTGTGTGCGTTTCTCGAAGCCGCCTTCGACCGGGCGCGTCTCGCTGACCGAATAAGCCCGCTCATCGAGCGCGCGCCTGAACGCTGCGTCGTTCGGCACGTTGTTGGCGCGCAAGGCTCTCTGCCGCGCGAGCAGCGTGATAAAAGAGCGCATCGCTTCGCGCTCATCTGTGAAGCTGACGATGCCGGCCGGATCGTTAGTCGTGATGCTGGTCGCAGCGCGTGTGAAACCACTGCTGGCAGTGAGTGTGTGTGTGGACGCGCGCGCGGCCAGACAGCGCCGCACATCGTCCGCACTGCCGAGGATTAGATAGTTGCCGACGAAACAGGCCGCGCCGCGCTCCTCGTCCGTGCTCAGCCACAACTCTGCATCGGCGTTGTGCTCGACCCGCGCACTGCCCAACTGCTTTTTCACTTGTGCGCGCAACGCCTCGCGGTCGCGCACCGCTGCGACGAGCAACAGGCCCGACTCGTCGAGGCGCACGGTCGAAAGTTCTGGGCCGGCGGAGCGCAAAAACTCGTGTGGGTCAGCGATGCCGAACGGCTTCAGCGCCTCGTCGAGGAAGCGTGTGACTAATGGCGCGATGGTGATGTCGAGTTGTGATGAGAGCGCCGCTTGGAGTTCGCGCCAAGCCATCTCCGGCTCATGGAAGTTGTAGCGCGTTAGTTGCGAGACGTCTGCGGGCAACAGCGCGGCTGCGCCGTTCGGCGGCGGCTCCGCAGCCGTCAAAGCATCACGCAAGCGCGGCGACACGCCGTTCGGGACGGTGATGAAGTACGTGTCGGTCATTGCGCCGTCTTGCACGCGCGTGCTCCACGCCGCACCGCCGAGTAGGCGATTCGCCAACTGCGGCAGCAGCGTCGCGGCGGCGCTCTGCGCTCTCTGATCATCGGCTAAGCGACCGGCGTAAGCGAGCGCCACGACTGCGAGCAGACGACGCGCGCCCGCAGCCGGCACGTAGCCGAAGACGAGCGCATCGTCCGAGCGCATACGCGCGCGCATCTCTGCCAATTGCGGATCGCTCGTGAGTGCGGGCCGCTCACCGCGCCGCACTGCGAGACAAGCCTGCACCGTCGCCTCGTCGTTGCCGATGACGGCAACGCTGCCTGAAATGGCCACGACAATCGGCAAGCCGCCGCGCGGGTTCGGCCAAGTGGCGAGCGAGGCATCGCCAGACTGTTTGCGTTCAACCTGCACGTCGCCGTATGTGCGGCGCGCATAGTCACCGATCAGTTTTTCAACTGCTGCTTGCGCCCAGCGCTGGCTCGTGTGCGTCTCGACGACGAGCGCCGCGCGCGGCTTGATGTGTAGAGCCTGCTCCGGTTCTTCCGCCGCATCGAAGCCCATCACCACAACTGCGACCTGCGCGCGCGATAGCACGACTACGTCGGCCGGCCCTGCACCCGTCCATGCAGCCACGCGGCTGAACCAACCGAATTGAGTAGCGTCGGTTTTGAGTCCGGCGGGCGGCGCGAGCGCGCGCCATGCTTCAGTTGAGGTAAGACCATTGAAGATGTCGGGCAGACTATTAGCTTCAAAATAGATGAGCGCGTCGGCCGGTGCATAGGCGGCCATGTCAACCGGCTGCGGCCGATTCCACCAAAGCCATGCCGCCAGTAACAGCATGAGTGAGCCAGCAATGAGCAGCAGTGTGCGCAGCCAACGCTTCATGCGTGCATCCTAACCGTCAGGTGGAGCGGCACGCAAGAAGAGCGCTGGGGAAAACCTGAGCGCGCAGACGGCGAAGAGACACGCGAAAGACGCGAGCAATGTCCTGTGCGCTCATGGTGCAAAATTCTGGAACTCGCGCGGGGTCGTTCCAGAATAATATCCAGCCTGCTCATCAGTCGAGAAACAAAATCCGTTTCTTCTATAAGTTAAACCAGTAAAATTATGATTGACACTGACAAACGCGGTGGGTTATAGTTTTAATTGTCGGCGGGCAGTGGCACCGCCTCCTACTGAGTGCAAGCAGACCGACACACTCCAGCCCCCGAACATGGTCATGCTTGATGAGCGATAAACCGCAGACACGTTCCGAAGGCCACATTCTTTGACACTCAACCGAGAAAGGCACACTCCGCGTGAGCGGAGGTCGCAAAGCCGACGGGAGTCAAAAAGCGCGCTGCAAGGACGCGACCGACTCGGCCGGGTTGCCGAAGGGGAGTCCCATGGCGCGCCGAACGCCGCAAGCCGGTTCGACTCAAACGCCATGACCCGCCTTCCATTCTCGTTCACCGAACTGATCGGCGCGCACAGCAACTTCGATTGCTAACCAGTTCGCACGCTCTCCCTCAATCAACGCCAAACGGTTCGTCCGTGTGTCAGCCAAAGCAAGCGTGAGACTACCAGATTGAGCGCCGTGACAAGATGATGAACCACCTTCCAGTTTGCCACCCACACAACGCACGCAGCCCGCGCTTACGCGCACGCCGCATACGAGCGCGCCTGCGCCGCACCAGCCGCCGCACGCAGCCAACAGAGCGCAAGGAACAGATAAACGCATGTTCAGCAAAAAATCTGCCAAGAAAAATCTGGTCGGTTTAGACATCGGTTCAAGTTCGATCAAAGCGGTCGAGTTGTCGGGCAAGCCCGGCAATCTCGTCCTGCTGCACCTCGGCCATGAAGCTTTGCAACCCGACTCGGTCGTTGACGGCCAGATCATGGAGTTGAACTCCGTCTCCGGCACCATTGCCAGCGTCTTCAGCACGCATCAGATCAAAACTGAGCGCGTCGCCGCCGGCGTGAGCGGTAGTTCGGTCATCGTCAAGAACATTCTCGTGCCGCCGATGAGCGACGAGGAGCTTGAAGAGTCAATTGACTGGCACGCCGAAGAGCATATCCCGTTCGAGATCGCGGACGTAAGTCTCGACTATCAAGTTGTCGGGCGTAGCGCCGAATCGCTCCAAGTGCTGCTCGCCGCCTGCAAGCGCGATTTCGTCGCCAACATCAAGCAAGCGATCCAGCTCGCGGGCCGGCAACCGGCCGTGATTGACGTTGATGCGTTCGCCCTCCAGAACTGCTACGAGATCAACTACGAGCCGCAGGCCGACGACGTGGTGGCGCTCCTCAACATCGGCGCGGCCACGATGAACATCAACATCCTGCAAGGTGTGCGCAGCGTCTTCACGCGCGATATGTCGCTCGGCGGCAACCAATACACCGCGCTCTTGCAGAAAGAGTTGGGTTTGACGTTCGAGCAGGCCGAAGCGGTCAAGCGCGGCGCGCCGCTCCCCGAAGGCGCAGCGCAGAAAGAGATCGGGCCGGTGCTCGAAACAGTCTCCGACATCCTCGCGCTCGAAATTCAAAAGACCTTCGACTTCTATCGCGCGACCTCAGACGACGGCCAAGCGGTGGTGCGGAAGATTCTGTTGTCGGGTGGTTGCTCGAAGTTGCCGGGGTTGGCCGCCTATCTGGCGAGCCGGTTCGAAATGAGCGTCGAGCTATTCGACCCGTTCCGCAAGATTAAGGTTGATCCGCGCCGGTTCGATATTGATTACCTGCGCGAAGTGACGCCGGAGATGGCCGTGGCTGTCGGCCTCGCCTTGAGAGGAGTGGATGCGTAAATGATCAAAGTCAACCTCTTGGATTCAGCGACCGAAGGGCCGAGCAGTTTCGCTGCGGTCGAGGCGCGCGTCGCCACGCCGCGTGCGCAAGGCCGCTTGATGTTGCTCGCCGTCGTCGCGCTCGCCTTGTTGGCGATGGGCTTCGACTGGCAGACCGCGCGTTCGGCGCGCGCAGAAGCGCAGGCGCAGCTTGAGCAGCAACAGCGCATCGCTGCGCAGATGGAAGTGGTCAAACGCGAGCAGGCCGATCTAGAGAAGAAGACGCAGGAGGTGCAAGCGCGCATCGAGGCGATCAAACACCTGCGCGACTCGCAGCAGGGGCCGGTCGCAGTGCTCACGGCGATCAACGACCGCCTGCCGAAGCTCGAAAACTTCCGGCTCTCCACCATCGAACAAAAGGGTAGCGACCTGACCATCAGCGGCGACTCGCCAAACGAAGACGCCGTGACGCAGTTCGGACGCAGTCTTGAATTCTCTTCGGGCCTGTTCACGAACCTCAGCATCGAGATCAAGCGCGACATCCTCAAAGCGCCCGAAGGCGTACCCGTCCCCGTCGAAGATAAGGATGCGCCGAAGCCGCAGACCGTGACCTTCACGATCAAGTGCAAGTACGCGCCGGCCGCACCGCCGTCGCAGCCCGCGCCCGCCAATAACAAGCCGGCCGCGCCGCCCGCCAATCAGGTCGCGCAGAACAATTAGCCAAGGCGCGCACATCCGTTGCGCCGGAGGAAGTGGAAACCGTCATGTCCAGACTCGAACAATTGCAGCAGCAACCTTGGTACGTCCGCCTCGCGCTGATGTGCGCCGTCGCCGCGCTCGTCTATGGCGGCTTCTGGTATTTCGTCACCAGCAGCACTCGCGCCGAGACGAAAGAGGTGCAGGTGCAGGTTGATCAACTGCTCGCCACGAACGCCAAAGCGCAGATCGCCTCGCAGCGTCTGAGCGAATTCAAGGCGGCTTACGCGCGCGCGCAGGCCGACTACGAAGACCTCAAGGCGCTCTTGCCTGAGCAGCGCGAACTGACCAACGTCTTGCAAGGGATCGAAGAGCGCGCAAAGGATCGCCTGTCCGTGACGCGGTTCACGCCGAAGGAAGACTTCCAGCAAGACTTCTATTCCGGCAAGCCCGTCGAGATTGAAGTCAACAGCTCTTACAACAACCTCGGCGCGTTCTTCGCGCAGATGGCCGCTTACCAACGCATCGTCTCGATCACAGACTTCAAACTCACGCGCATTGACGATAAGAAAGATGATCTAAAAGCCAAGGGGCAGACGGTCGGCGCGCAGTTCTTGCTCACCGCTTATTATTCTTCGAACGACAAGGTACAGAACGCGCCGAAGCCCGCCGCGCCCGCAGGCACGCAAGCAGCGTCGACGGTTGCAAATCAGGTCGCTGCGCCCGCTACGAAATAACTTTGAGTGCTGTCTGCCAGCGCGCACCTCTGCGGCGCGCGGGATGTTTTAGGGAAGCAAACCATGAAGAAAAACGCCAACATGATTCGCTCAGCAAGCTTGATCGTGCTCGCGCTCGTCTGCGCCACAGCCGCGAACGCGCAAAAGGCCAGCACGTCTTACAAAGGCACACAGCGCGATCCATTCGTCGCTTGGCGACCTGTGCCGAAGAAGCGGTCGAAGAACGTGCCCATGCCGGTTGACCCGCCGCCGATCCAAGCGCGGATTAACGCTTACAAGACGCAGAAGGCTGCGGCGATGAACATGCAGTTGCCCGCGCCGAAGCCGACGACCGCGCTGCTTTTGAGTGAAGTGCAATTGACCGGTATCTTTCGCACGCCGCGCGGTTACGCAGCGATGGTCGAAGCTACGCCGATTAAACTTTCGTTCGTCATCTATCCGGGCGAGCGTTTCTTTGACGGCATGCTGGTCGCCATCGAAGAGAACCGGCTCGTCTGTCGCAAAGAGACGCGCTGGTCGGACGGTCGCCGCGAGTTGAGCGTTGACTTCAAACCGTTGGGCCAACCGAACGCGGTCAAAGACGCGATGACTGCGACCGCGCCCGCGCCAGAGAAGAACGAGCAGAAGGCCGAGCCGGCGAAAACGGAGCCGGCCAAGACAGAACCGGCTAAGTCTGAGCCGACGAAGCCCGCAGACCCTGCTTCGGGCAATCAATAAAAGTTCTTCGGCGCGTCCTTAGCAGCGCACCCGCGTGGAAGCCTGAGCCACGCACGCGCCTGCTGATGATGCGCCGAATCTCGACCCCCTCGTGGACGCACCCGGCAAGCTTCA
Source organism: Acidobacteriota bacterium (assembly GCA_003223935.1). Lineage (GTDB taxonomy): Bacteria > Acidobacteriota > Blastocatellia > Pyrinomonadales > Pyrinomonadaceae > QHXQ01. The sequence continues at coordinate 50,528 of QHXQ01000042.1, forward strand.
AAGACAACCAAGCGCGTCCGATTAAATGCGCGACTTCGTGAGCGCGCACCCGCTTTTTGGCAAACCGTAAACTGACCCCGGTCTGTGGGGCCGCGTTGTGCGGCGCGCGCTTGAGTAGTCTTGGCACCCGACGCTGGACTCATACGAGCGTTAGCGCGTGGCGGCCCTTACAGTTCCCGGTGTCATTCCATTTGCAAAAGGAAAGAAACATGCTGAACCCGTTCCGAACGCTCACCGTCACGCTACGTCGAGGCACGCTCGTCCTCGCGCTCGCGTGTCTATTCGCTACCTTTGCAGAGGCGCGCGCCGCCTCGCTCGTGACGGGCGTGCGCGCGACGACTGAAGGCGGTGTCACACGCATTGCCGTCGCCGGCTCTGTGCCGCTCGCTTACGGCGTGCGCCACGCGGACGCGCATACGCTCATGGTCGAGTTGCCCGGCGCGGACGCGACGCACCTCGCCGCTTCTTATCAACTTGCTTCGCCGCTCGCCTCTGTCGTCCACGTCGAGTGCGCCAACGGCGCAGACGGGCAACCGCTCGCGCGGCTCAACGTTGCGCTGCTTGCGCCCGTGCGCGAACGCGCATACTTGAGCGGCAACGAACTGGTGCTCGAACTCGCGCCTGAAGCTGGCGCGAGCGCGCCGCCCGTAGCTGTGTTGAGCGAGATGAATGCTGGTGTCGCGCAGCAACAGCCGACGCCGATGACCGCGTCGCCCGCGCAGCCGCGCAATCCAAACGCCGCGCAGGGGGATCAGGGCCGGCATTACGGCGAGTATGGTTTTATCGGCGAGCCGATCAATCTGAACGTCGTCAACGCCGACATACGCGACATCCTCAACTACATCACAGAGCAGTACGGCGTGAACTTCATCATAGACAAATCAGTCGGCCCCGTGCCCGTCACCGTCAACGTCACAGACGTGCCGTGGAACTACGCGCTCGATGCGATCCTGCGCGCGAACCGGCTCGGCATCGCGGTCGAAGGCAATATCCTGCGCGTGGCCACCGTCGAGACGTTGGCGCTGGAAGCGGAAGCGCAGGCGAAGATTCAAGAAGGGAAGTTGAACGCCGCGCAGCTTGTGACCGAGTTCATCCGGCTCAACTACGCGCGGGCGGTGGGCACGCTGGCGCAAGCAGCGGGCGCGACCGGCGAGTTTGCCGGTGGCGTCACCTCCCAGAGCGCTTCGAGCGCGGGCGGCGACTCAACCGGCAAGAGCGGCGATCAAGGCATCATGCCGATCATCCGGCGGCGTCTGTCACGCCGTGGCTCAGTTGAAGTTGACGGCCGCAGCAACACGCTGATCGTCACAGACGTGCGCGAGAACATTGACTCGATCCGCCAACTCGTCGCGTTGCTCGATCAGCCCGAACCGCAAGTCGAGATCGAGACGCGCATCGTCATCGCCAATCGCAACTTCAGCCGCGATATCGGCGTGCAGATCGCGGGTCTCTCGCTCAACAGTCGCGGCGGCGGCGGTTCGCTCGCCACCGTGCCGGGTTCGCCCACGCCGCCCTCCTCTACCAATTTGGGGCAACTGGCTGGCACGCGCCCCGGCGGCTTGCCGCTTGGCATCGGCGGCCCCAACTCGGAGCCTGGTGATTCCCTCCGAGCTGCCGCCGCCAGCACCATCATTGGGCTAACCACCGGCATGATCGGCACGACTCAGATCAGCGCGCTGCTCTCGCTCGCCGAGACCAAAGGGCAAGCGAAGATCGTGGCCACGCCGCGCGTGACTGCGCTCAACAATCGCCCGGCACAGATCGAATCCGGCTCACAAATTCCGGTCGTCACGCCGCAGACCGGTGCGAACGGTGGCGGCACTGTCTTTACGACGACCTTCATCTCCGTCCCCTTGCGGCTTTCGATCACGCCGCAGATTACGGACGCGGGCACAGTCGTCTTGCGCGTCGTCGCCGAGAACAACTCGGTCAACCTCGGTCTGACCAACTCGCTCGGCACGCCCGGCATTGATACGCAGCGCATGCAAACCGAAGTGCTCGTGCCCGATGGCGGCACGACGGTCGTCGGCGGCGTGCTCGCAGACAACGAAGGCGAGACGCAGAACCGGACGCCCGGTCTCTCCGGCATTCCCGTGCTCGGCAACCTCTTCAAGCGCAAAGCCACGAGTCGCACGACGAACGAACTACTGTTCTTCATCACGCCGCGCATCTACCGGCCCGACTACAACGGCCGGCCCACGTCCGGCACAGTCTCCGACCGCACGCGCTCGGTCACACTGCCGCAACCCGTGCCGCTCGGCAACCCACAGACGAACACAGGCGTGCCGACGGGAACGCAAACCTTCCCGACGACGACGACCGTGCCCGCTGCCGGCCCGACGACAACGACGCCGCCCCCGACCGGCGAGCATCCATAACGAGGAGACGCCCCATGTTCAAAGCGACGCTGCAACGTTTGATTGACCGCACAGAAGGCGCGACCGGCGCGCTCATCATGGGCACGGACGGCATCGCCGTCGAAAAGGTGCTCTTGAAGGAAGCGCGCGATGCGAACCTCGATGTCGCGGCCGCCGAGTTCACCTCGCTGCTCCGCAGTGCCCGGCGCGTCGGCGAAGACACAGGCATCGGCCACGTGCAGGAACTGATCGTCGGTTTCGATGACATGAAGGTACTCATCCGCTCCTTCACCCGCGACTACTTCGCCGTGCTCGCGCTCAAAGAGGACGGTAACATCGGGCGCGGTCGCTTCGAGCTACGCAAGGTCGAACTCGATCTCGCACGCGAGTTTGCACTCTAAACAATAGAGAAAAAGAGTAGGGCGCGGACAAGGAATCTTCCCTGTCCGCGCTCTCTTTCTTTTCCTAATTTTTCTACTCTTACTTCTGCGACTCGGCCGTAGGTTTGGGTTGCGCTTTCTTAGCCTTTGCCTTGCTCTCGACGTGTGTGGCGCTCGTCCATGCGGCGAGTGTGGCCGAATCTGCACGGTATTTGTTGCGCACGACGGCGTCTAGTTGGCGCTTGAGGTTGAGACCATGTTCAAGCGTAGTGTCAATGCTCTGTGTGGCGGCGATGTGTGCGTCGCCGCTGCGATTTTGATCGGCAATGGCCTGCTCGAGGTCTGCGATGTCGGCGGCGAGATCATCAAGGAAAGCTGCGGGCATTTCGTGCCGAATGAATTCGGCTTTGAACGGCACGGCGTCGCTGGCAAAGGCGCGGGCTGTGCTGAGCAATGTCTGATCGTTATTGCCGCGCGGCAGACGGAAACGGTCTGCGAGACCGGGATTGTTGATCGCCATCGCACGGGCGGTGCGGTTGATAGCCTCTAGGTCTTCGCGCAGGGCGGCGCGCGCTACAGCCCGGCCGGTTGTGCCCTGCACGGCGGCACTGCGGTTGGACGTTTGGGCTTCGGCGTGGCCGTCCAGTTCCTGCACTATGGTGTCTAACGCAGCGAACAGTCCACCGCCCGTTGTGGCGGCGGGAAAGTCTGCGGCGCGCGCCTGTCCGAAGTCGCGCACGCGCACGAGCATCTCGTAGGCGTGTCTTTCTGTGTCTTTCATGGTGTTGATCCTTTCGGTGAAGCTAAAGGAGACTGGTGCTCCCTTAGAGGATTATAAAGCCGGGAAGCCTGCGACACCCTTTTGAGCGGCGGGATTATACACCTTTTCACCCGCCTGTCAGCACTTTTCTTTGCGCAGCATAATCGTCGTTCTGTACGCCGTTCCTTCAACCTGCACGCCACGCCTCCACTCCTGCACACCACATCTCCGCCCATGCACGCCACCCCTCTCACCTTGTACGGCACACTTGTCATCTTGCACAATACATCTCCCGCGCTGCACAGCCTTGTTATGATACTGTACATTATACCTTTGCCCTTGTACGGCACATCTCTGACGCTGTACGCCACCCCTGCGCGCCTGTACGCCACGCCTTTCACCCTGCACAGTCCGCCTCACATCTTGCACGCCAAACCTTTTCGGCTGCACACCGAATCTTGCACCGCGCAGGTCGCATCTTTCACCTCACATGGCACATCTGCCACATTCCGCGCCTCATCTTTATGCCCCTGCGCTGCATCTTTCACCACGCACGCCACATCTACGCAGATGCACGCGGCAGCTTTCAGCCCATACGCCAAACATTTAACATGCAGGCCACGATTTCACTGACGCGCGGCCGGACATCACCACCACCAGCATAGACGTACTCGTCCTGGCGCACACCTTGCCCGTCGTACTCGGCAATCACCTGTCCACCGAGCACACTGCTGCGCAAGTAGCAGGGGGCTGTGATTGGTTGCTTGCTGTTGACTTGCGGCTCTCCGTGCGAGTAGTCATCTAACATCTTCGGCGCTAGACTACAGGGGTCAACTCAATTCTCTGTATAATATATCTCCCGTCTTTTTATCTATTACATATTTAGGAAAGCTACTATGTGGAAGGTCTTGAATATCTTGACCCGGCTCTAACTTGTAATCAAATATGATACGCCATACCTTTGCTTGTTCACATGCAAGAATGACAAATTGATCTATATCTACCTTGTCGCCAAATGTTCTAACGGCATCTTCCCGCGCGATTCTGATGGCCTCTTGTTTATTGATTATTCCATGTTTTAGCTCTGCATCTCCTATGCTTTCATACCCAGCGGAGTCTTGAGGTATTTTTTGTTTTCTTATAATTAAGCCCGAATGCTTATCAATCACATACTCAGGGCCGCCACCATCATAGATAATGCGCCAAAATATAACTTGTTCACACGGAATAACATTGAACTCTGCTAGTGATTTGTAATCTTTTTGGGCATCTTTGTTGGCAATAGCGACAGCCTCTTCTTTATTGATTCCCTTTATTTTCAAAATACGATCTTCGTTATTTTGAGCCTCGGGTTGATTTGTTGTAGGCTCTGTCACACTACAGCCTTGAGCCAAGATCAAAACACAAAGCCCCAAAGAGATATAGCTAATCATTATGCACTCCTTATCTGCAACGCTTAGGTAAGTCCCGATTCCAAATGCCACGGTCATGGTGACCATATGGATGTATTTTTCCGTCTGTCGTCCTTACCATTCCGGGTACTTTGCGCCCGTCATCTATTGCTATATCAGCATCATCTTCCCCTATATTCCCAAGGTGCATATGGAAAGTTCCTACAATGAACCAACCTTTAGGTGTGGAAGGTGGATTATTTAGATATACTTGTAAGAAATTGTCAGAAGTTTTAGGATTTAAAGGATCGATTTTAGGTTCTTTGATAATAGCATTGATCTGACCTGTAGCGGCATTCCAGAGTATCCATCCACCATGTTCTACTCGCAGGTCTTGTGCTCTTTTCATTGCTTCATCGAGAGTTCTTTTTACCACTTGATTTGCAGCTAACTGTTCTTTTGTAGGCGGGCATGGCCCCATATATGGTGGCGGTTCGGGTTCCCGTTTTTTTGTCGCTCCAGATGCCCCTCCCCTTATACCCGGCAGAGGACTCTGCGCCGCCCCAACGCCTTGGTCAGCAAAGCCATAAAGCTCTCTGAACGAACCAATGTCCATGAATGTCTCGCCCACTCTGCCGCGCGCCCAAGTACCTTCAACGAACCATTGCTCAAGATTTGTGCCGGTGAAGCCTTCGCCTTCTACATAGTTCACGCCAAATGGAATGTAACCAGTGCTGTTCTTACCTAAGAAGGCGATACCGTCCGCCGCCGCATTCCGATCCAAGTAGGCATATCCGACGTACTTACCTAAACTCTTATCATAGATATTGACGACATTTGGACGAGCGAATTCAGCAGCGCCCATTCCTAACAGCCCGAAAGCAAAGTACGCGCTCGTTTCCATGCCATTAACTTTCACGAGCAACCCTCTTCCACCAAAGACATGGGGCAGCAATTGCGCATACCTCTGATCCATCTCTGCCTGACTCAACCCATGATCACCATTGCCGCCCCCACCATCATCACCGCCGCCCGGCGGCACAATGAACGGGTCGCTATCGCCGACGTTGACACCTATCGGGTCTAAGGTCTCTTTACCCGTCACTGCACCTTGCGCGTCCGTTTCCATCGTGTCACTTGTAATTGGATTCCGGTGCTGCCAAAACAAGCTGCTCGTCTGCCCGCCTGACTGTCTGACTACCTGCACGCCACCAGCATAGACATACTCATTCTGTCTCACGCCTTGTGGGTCATACTCTGCGATGACTTGCCCACCGAGCGCACTACTACGCAAGTAGTAAGTGGTTGCATCAATCGTCCCTTCCATGATGCCGACACCATCGCCGTCGTAGGTCTCTGTCCGTGTGTTCTGCCCAGTGTGAATGATGTTCTGATTGATAGGATCGCGCGTGCTCGTCGTCTGCGTCGTCAAAGTGAGCCGTCCCGCCGCATCGTAACTCTGTCTGAGTGGCACGTAAGGCAGCGTGTCCGGTGCTGGCTCATTGCGGGAGATCAATCTGCCATCTCCGTCATACTCCCATGCAAGATTACGTCCTCGCGTGTCGTAACTCTCAGCGTCATTATCCACCACAGACCAGAAGCCGCCTGTCCGCCCCGTCATGTTGCTCCACACGTCGTAGCTGTAGCTCTGGCGGTATGCCCCGTCCACGCCAGCCTGATTCGAGTCCACGCCGGTCATGAATTGGTTCGCCGCATGCCCAGAGTAGGCTTCTTTGAGTCTGCCCATTTGGTCGTAACTGTAGGCGCGGTCGTGCATCCGGTAGTTGCCATAGATGAGCACGTCGGTGAATAGATCACTGGCATACTGCACACGCCCGTCTGCATAGTATTGATAGTCCGACCCATGCGCGAATGGCGGGCCGTACTGCCCGTCGCGCGTCACGCCATTAACGCCATAGTGTGTCACTTGCCCGCGCCCGTCATACGTGAGCGCCAGACTTGTCCCGTTGCCATAGCTCAACCCTTTGACCGCGCCCCACGCCCGATACTGCATCCCCGAAGCGAAGGTCTGTTGCGCCGTCGTGTAGCCTGTGCCCGTCACTTGCGTCAATTGCCCCGCCGCATCAAACGTGTTGGCGAAGCTGCGCCCCGCCGCCACGTCCGTCACCTGCTTTAACTGCCCATCAATTGTGTAGTCGTAATTGAGCGTGTAGGTGCCCGCGAGACCGAGAAACTGGCGCGCTTCAGACGTGAGGCGCGAGAGCGCATCGTAAGAGTAGGTGCAGCTACCGCCCGCACCGCCTGCCGTCGTCATCGAGGTGCGATTGCCCACCGCATCGTACTGATAGGTCACAGCCGGCGTGTCCGCCACATCGGTCGTGCCCGTCGCCCCGCCAGCCTTCTCTGTTGGCACAGAGGCCAAGCTGTGCCGGTCGTAGCTGACATTCGTGACCAGATGCCGATTGTTGTAGCTGAAGTTGGTTGTGATGCCGCGCGCATCCGTCACGCTCTGGGTTGTGCCGTCCGCGTTGTAAGCAACGACGGTCTGGCTCGTCTGGTCTGGGGCTTTGCGATGCCACAGCCGCCCGTAGCCATCGAACTCAAACGTCGCCAGTTGATAGACGCCGCTCGTCTCCGCCCCCTTGATAAACGCGCGTCTGTGTTACTTGGTCGAGAGCATTGTAAGTGCTTGTCGTGGTCTGATAGACGCTGTGCTGCGCATCCATGTTCAGCACTTGCGCCGACACTACGCGCCCCATCGGATCGTGCGAGACGATCTGTTGCCGCCCCACTTCATCCGTCAGCGTCATCACTTCGCCGCCCGCGCAGCCGCAGCCGCCATAGCTCGCCGTCTTCGTCGGTCGCCCCTTCCAGTCGTAAGTCTGCTGTGTGTAGTACCAGCCCGCCGCATCGTCACCCGTCGCGCTCCAAGTGCTTGTCATCTCGGTCGGACGATACTGCCTGATCGTCTGGCCTAAGTTGTCATAGAGCGTGTACTGCCCGCGATAGTGACCGGTGCTGCCGGGGAAATCGCTCGCCGCCGCACGCACTTGCCCCGTGCCATCAAAGACCGTCGCTGAATAGGCTTCGCCCGCGTTGTCTTGAATCGTGGCGAATGTGTTGATGATGATCTGGCTGGCGGGATAGACCATGCGCGTATAGCGATAAGCGTTGTTTCCTGCTTCGGCGCTGCTCGTAAGGAAGGTGTTCGTCTGTTTGACGCGCCCCGCCGAGTCGTAAACGGTTGCTTGGATCGCGCCTTCGCTTGCCCCTTGCGGCGGCGGCCCTTGCATGCGCACCTTCAGCCCCGTGTAGAAGTCATACTTGATGAACGAAGTATTGCTGTCCGCATCGGTTACGCTCGTCGGGTAGGCGACGGTCTGCGTCGTCCCACCCTTTATGGCAGCGGCATCATCACTTGGCGCGGCTGATGCCACATCTGGAGACTGGAAACTGCTGCCAAGCACGAAAGCGTCTCCGTACTGGATTGATGTCTGATGGCCAGCCGCATCGGTCGCAGAAACGAGCGAGCCAGCGATGTCGTAGCCGGCATGCGAGACTAACGCCTTCGCCGTCGTCTGCTCGTCCGAAGCATCGAAGTGCCACGCGCTCGTCTGGTTGCCGCGTTGCAGGAAACTGGCGTCATAACTCGCATCGTGCTGCGTTGGTGTCACCGAGACAACTTTCCCGCCCGGTAAGGCCAACGTGCCTTCATCATATTGATAAATAGCTTTGCTGTAGAGTTGCTGGCTATTATTCTCCGGGCCAAAGACATACTGCCCCTGCACCAGCCCGATAATATGCTGGCTCAGATATGCCGGATTTAAGTTGTAATCGATGTGCGTGCGCCGGTAGAACACAAGCGGGTTACCGCCCAGTTCGTAGATGTCGCTGACTAAGCCAAACGAAGTGTAGTTGAAGGCAGTTAATCGGGTGTTACCGGCTGAGTCGGTGATCGTCGTCTGTGTTGGCCGTGGGTTCATCAAATAAGCAGCCCCCGGATCATCCTGCGTCCAGTCTATCGTCGTCACCTTCTGAATGATTGATGTGTTGTTCGGGTCGTACTCCTCTGCGCGCACAAGCAAGCCACGCTTCCAATCGGACGCATCAATGGAGTCATACTCTTTATGCGCGACCACATCTGGCGCGTCCGGGCGCGACATGCCGACCCACGAGCCATTGGTATCCGTGCCGGAGAAGTATTTGGTGACGGCCTGCGCGCCATTGTTCCAGTTCTCCGCGTAGTCGCGCCGCTCTGTAAAGCGCGGGCAGTCCGACTGTGCGATGCTCGTGGTCGGCAAGTTATAGGTTGAATAAGCGAGCACGTGCGTGTCTGCCGCATGATGAGTGATGGTGGCAACCTGTCCCCACAGCGTGTAGTCGAAGGTGAAGTACGAGCCATCGTCCAAACCAACTTGTGTGAGCACTGTAATCGCCGTGTTGTTTGGCCCTTGCACGGTGATGGGCGTGCCGTCCGTTTCTTGGAAGTTCGGCTGCACGGTCAACATGCCATAGCCGAACGTCGCCCACAGATGCTGCGTGTTGCCGCGCATCTGGCTGATCGATTGCAGCCGGTTATTCGTGTCGTAGTTGTAGGTGATGACGCGCCCGAGCGTGTCGGTCAAGCTGGTCAACCGCCCGATGCTGTTATAAGCCGCCGTGATGTAGTTGCCGTTACGATCCTTGATGCTCGTGCAGCGCAGCGCCCCGTTCACCGTCACGTAAGTGAATTGCGTGCCGTCAGGTGTACGCACCAGCGCCTGCCCGTAACCGCCCGTGAGCAGTTGTATGTTCGATGAGTCAACCGAGACATACGAACCATCAGTCGTCTGCCGCAACTCGACCCGCCCGCCCGAAGGGAGGATGAGCAGATAGGCATTTGCGCCGGTCGCATCGTCAGAGAACGGCCCTTGCAAGGTTGGTAAGCCTAAGTGGAAGCCGGACGCAGGAAAGCCTTGGTCGGCGTCGAAGGTGATCTCGTTTCGCCCCCGATGCAGTTCCCACCCTCATCGCATGCACTAATGCCACTTGCTTGCCCTACTTTCGTCCAGACTAGCGAGTTGTAAGAGAGCGACACATTCAAGTCCAGCCCCGCACGTCCCGGTAAGCCTACTAGCGGTACGCCCAGTTGAAGTTACGCGAGAGCAGATCGTCGCCGCCCGTGCCGACGCGGTTCATTGGATCGAGGAGTGCGCCCCAGATAGTATGGGCTGGATTGGAATAAGTCCCTTGATAGATACCGGTGACATTAACGACGACGTTCTGCGTTAACTGCCCAAACCATTCGACACTGTCCTGAACCATCTGCCACTGGAAATTGTAAGGGTGGGCGATGTCCCATGACGGGGCATAGAAGCGCGGGGCAATGACCGCGAAGTTAAAGGTGACGGTCGCGCCCGGCGCAACATCATTAGGCACGGCGACGCGCCCGATGCTCCAGTTGCTGTTGTCCTGCGGGTTCTGCACGCCGAGCCGGTAGAGGTGTGCGGCTGTCCAAGTGCTCGTGCCCGTGTTGCGCATCGTGACTGAAACGCTATAGCTCTGCCCGCCATCCATGCTGGTCGGGACTGATTGCGAGACGAACTGCGCATCGTTCCAGTTGACATCAGGCGACGGTGTCGGCGTTGGGTCAGGCGCAGCAGTAACGATGGCCGTGGTTGTAGTTCCCCCGGTTAAGTTGTGACTATCGGTGACCGTCAATGTGACGGTATAGGTGCCAGGGTTGGCATAAGTGTGGACTGGTACTTGCCCTGTGCCGGTTGTGCCATCGCCGAAGTTCCATGTGTAGGTGAGGGCGTCGCCGTCCGGGTCGAACGAGCCGCCCGCGTTGAAGAAGATTTTCGCGCCATGAGCCGCAGACCAGCTACCCTTGTATGGGCCGCCAGCATAGGCGACCGGCGCGTGATTGGCTGAAGGGTCGCACGTTCCAGTGCAAGGCGTACAGGTGCTACATGCTAGAGTCGAGTTATCGGTGAATGTAGGTGCAATCGGATCAGAGAAAGCGATGTTGCGTGCGGCATCCAGATCGGGCAGGTTCGTGCTGGGTGTGCCGGGCGTGAGTTGTGAACCGCCGCCACCTTGCAAGAGTGCTAAGAGTGAAGCGAGGAGTGCGCCGACGCCTGTATGTTCCACAGAACTGCTCGATGAGTGAGCAGTCGCCAATGGTAACTTACTCATACCGCGTTCGGCAGGGAAGGCTGAGAGCATGATGAGTGCATAGCAGAGGCAGAGACTGATAACCCGAACTGACAGTGACCGATGGGGGGGGGCGAGCGCGCATGGGGAACGGCTCCTATCTTTGAGTTGATCTATTCAACGTTACAAGCAGAGACGGCGCAAACGATCTCGGGCTGCGGTGTAAAGTTATGTTTGGGCGGAGGGCGAGGCATGTCCTCCGAGTCATCGATAGGGAGCGCGGGCAGATTACGCGCCTTGCATGGAAACTGTCAAGCGAAATGTTCGGCGCGGGTTATTCGCGGGCTGGATTAAGGAATCCGCACGTAAGGCATGCCGCGCAGGATGACGCGCTGACGGCGGATGACGCGCTTCGGGTTGACCTTCGGGTTGAAGACTGTGCGCGGGTTCGGGATCATGGCTGAGAGATAAGCGGCCTCTTGCGGCGTGAGATTGACGGCTGATTTGTTGAAGTAAGTGCGTGCCGCAGCCTCCGCGCCGTAGATGCCGTCGCCCCATTCGATCACGTTCAAGTAGAGTTCGAGGATGCGCCGCTTCGACAGTTTCTTTTCGAGATAGTATGTGATCGCGGCTTCACGCGCTTTGCGCAAGAACGATCTTTCGGTCGAGAGATAGAGATTCTTGGCGAGTTGCTGCGAGATGGTCGAAGCGCCGCGTTTGAAACTCGGCATTTGCGGAATCCAACTCGACTGATCTGTGTCGCCCTCTTTCTTCGCCTCTTCGGCCGCCTCGCGTTGCGCCTCGTCCCAAGCTTTCTGGATCGCGTCGTAGTCGAAGCCGTGATGCGTCATGAAGTTTGTATCTTCGCCCGCGATGACCGCGCGCTCTAGGTTGGGCGAGATGCGTTCGAGCGGCATCCAGATTTGCAGACGCTTCGGCTCTTGCCCATTGGCGCGCGCTTCTTCCGCGCGCTGCTCGATCAATGCAGTCGTCTGCGGATTGTTGTCGCGCAGCTTCGCCACGTTCGGGAACGTCGCCAACTCATAGACGAGCCAGAGCACTAGGAACGCGAAGACCGCGAGCGCGACAGCCTTGATGGTTTTCCAGACGAATCTCAGCACGACAATATACTTAACACAGAGGAAAGCGATCTCAAATTTGAGATTTGAGATTTGAGATCACTTTCCTCTGTAGCTTCTGCGCTTCCTCTGTGGCTTCTGTGTTGAATTGCTGTCACATCACTCTCAATCAGTGAGCAACCTTTGCGCCGGTCAGTTTGCCGGTCACGAATAGCTCGCGCACCGCGCGGATCGTGTTGCAATGAATCTCTACTGTGTCGCTGATCTCTGCGGCGTAACCGCCGGACATGACTGTGACTAGAGGCACGCGCCGCCCGCGACAAGCGGACAAAACAAACTCGTCGCGCGCGCGTAAGCCCGGAATAGTGAGGGCCAGCCGGCCTAACTTGTCGTGAACGTAAGGGTCTGCGCCGCCGAGGTAGAAGATGATCTCCGGGCGATGCGCGAAAACGCGCGGCAGATGCGTGGCGAGCGTGTGCAGATATTCTTCGTCGCTTGTGTCGTCGGGCAGTTCCACATCAAGCGTCGAGCGGACTTTGAAGAGCGGGTAGTTGCGCGCGCCGTGCATCGAGAAGGTGAAAACGGCCGCGTCGTCTGCAAAGATCGTGGCCGTGCCGTTACCTTGATGCACGTCGCAATCAACGACGGCGACGCGCTCGATCAGCCCATCGCGCTTGAGCACGCGAATCGCAATCGCCACGTCGTTGAGCACGCAGAAACCTTCGCCGTGATCAGGAAAGGCGTGATGTGTGCCGCCCGCGAGGTTCGAGCCGATGCCCGCCGTCAGTGCCAGCCGCGCCGCGCCGATTGTCCCACCCGCCGCGAGAAACGAACGCCGCACCAGAGCCTTCGACCAAGGCAACCCCAGCCGGCGCAACTCGCGCGGCGTCAACGCGCCCGCACGCAGACGTGTCATGTAATCTTCCGTGTGCACGAGCAACACGTCCGCAAGCGGCGCAGGCTGCGGCTCAACTAAGTCTGTCGGTCGCAGCGTGCCCTCGCACAGCAGCCGGTCGCGCACCAACTCGAACTTGCGGATCGGAAATACGTGCCCCTCGCCGATGTCCGCGTAATAACGTGGGGTATAAAAAACTTTCAATACTGAATCAAACTCCCTTCGCGTTTCGCGCGGCGGACGGCGCGTTTGAAGACCCAGAGCGAGAAGGGCATGAGCACGCCGAGAAAAATAAGCAGCGCGATGAGCGGCTCGCGCACTTGGTTGAGCGTCTGCCCTTCGATGAGCACGCGCCGAATGCCGTCGAGGCCGTAGGTTGAAGGCAAGGCGCGCGAGATTAGCCCGATGCCGTTGCCTGCATACTTGGTGACGAGTTGTGTGGGGAAGAGCACGCCGGAGAAGAGCGTCGTAGTGATGCCAAGCAACACGCCAAACGGATCGCCGCGTTTGAAGACCATCGCAAAACTCGCGGACAGGATGCCGATTGCAGCGAGCGCCAACGTCATCAGGATCAGAAACAGGAGCGCGAGCAGATAGTTGCCTTGAAAGCGCACATCGAAGAAGAGCCAGCCAAAGAGAACGTAAAGTGAAGCGGTGAATGTGACCTGCACAAAGTCGTATGCTGAACTGGCTAGCACAAACGTCTGCACGCTGACCGGCGTCATCAGGACGCCTTCGAGTGTGCCTTGCGCTTGCTCCTGCCGGATCGAGTTAGCGAGGCTTGAAAAGCCGGTCATGAAGTAGTTCATTCCTGCCAGCCCTATGATCCAAGACGCGAGCGGATTCTGCCATTGCGTGAATTCTTTGATTGCGCCGCCCGCAAAAATCTTTGAGATGAAGAAGAAGATCGTCACCATGAGCAGCACTTGGAGCACTTGCAGGAAAAATTGCAGCCGGTAGCTAAGCGCCAACCGAAAGTCGCGCACGACGAAGGCGCGCACGCGCCGGAGCAATAACAGCAGCCGACTCACGCTCGTCCTCCTTGTCGCGTCGGCGCATCGGCTTGTGCCGTCTCATACTCGCGCTCGAAACGCTCAAGCACGTCGAGCAGCGTCGCGCGCTCAACCTCGCAAGAGATCACTTGCGCGCCGGCCGCAAGCAGCGCACGCAAGGCGCGGTCGAAGCGTTCATCTTCAGCCTCGCGTGTGAACGACACTTGCAGCGCGCCATCAAGTGCTGTCACTGATAATTGCTCAACCTCGTGTGTGAGCAGTTGCACGGCGCTGACGGGCGTGAGTTCGCGCACGACGAGCGTGACGCGCTCGGTCTGCTTATGTGTGGCGCGCAGACTCTGCGGCGTGTCCACCGCGCGGATGCGGCCGCGGCTGATGATGGCGATGCGCGCGCAGAGTTCTTCGATCTCGGTGAGATTGTGCGAGGTCAGTAGCACCGTCACACGCTCGTCCGCCGCAAGGCGACTGATCATCGTGCGCATCTGCGCGGCGGCCAACGGGTCGAGCGAGCGCGTCGGTTCGTCTAAAAGTAGAATGGGCGGCTGATTGAGGAGCGCGCGGGCGACGGTCATGCGCTGCTTGTTGCCGGTTGAAAGCTCGCCGAAGCGTTTGCGCGCGAGCGGTGTCAGTTCAAAGCGTTCAAGTAATTCTGCGATGCGCTCGTGCGCCGTCGCATCTCTAAGCCCGTGCAGTCGCGCGAAGAAGAGCAGATTCTGCTCGACCGTCAGACGCCAGTAGAACGTGCGCTCCTCCGCGCTCGCCAAGCCCACTTGCGCGCGCACGCGCTCCTCATCGCGCACGCTGTTGAGGCCGTTGACCGTCACCGTGCCCGATGTCGGCTGTACGAGCGTCGCCACGATCTTCGCGAGCGTCGTCTTGCCCGCGCCGTTGCGCCCGATGAGACCGAAGACCTCGCCCTCGCGCACCTCGAAGCTGACATCATGCAGAGCTTCAGTCGGCCCTTGCGCCGACCTGCGCCGGAAGATTTGTTTGAAGCGTGCGAGTGGGACAGGATAAGTCTTCGAGAGATGTTCGATCTTGATCGCAACTGCCCGCGCCGGTTTGTTGCTTGAGGCAAGGGAGTTGCGCGCAGTAGCTTGCAGTTGGTCTGTTTCGTTGATTGCGATCATTGAAGCGAGCAAGCGATTTGATTCAACGTGCGCGCTGGCGCGGGTCTAAGTATTCGCGCAGGCCGTCGCCGATAAAGTTGAAGGCAAGGACGGTCAGCGCGATGGCGATGCCGGGGATGATGAGCGCGTGCGGCGCGGCCGAGAGCGTCGAAAGGTCGCGCCCCTCTTCGAGCATCACGCCCCAAGATGGCGCGGGCGGCGGCACGCCCAAGCCAAGAAACGAAAGCGTCGCTTCCGAGAGCACTGCGCCCGCCATGCCGAGGCTCGCTTGCACGATGAGCGGTTGGATCGCGTTCGGCAGGATGTGGCGAAAGAGTATGCGCAGATCGTTTGCGCCGAGCGCCCGCGCCGCTTGCACGAAGTCGTACTCGCGCACCTTTAAGACCTGTCCGCGCATCACGCGCGCATAGCCGACCCAACCGATCACGCACAGCGCGAAGATCAGTTTGTTCAAGCCCGCGCCCAAAAATGCCACCATTGCAATCGCCAGCAACAGACCGGGAAAGGCAAGGAACACGTTGAATAGATAACCGGAGATGAGCCGATCAATCCAGCCGCCATAATAGCCGGCCAGCGCGCCGATGATGATGCCGACGATGGACGAGACGACAACCACAACCAAACCCACACGCAGAGAGATGCGTGCGCCAAAGACGACGCGCGAGAAAATATCGCGCCCCGTAGCGTCCGTGCCGAATAGGTGCTCGGCAGAAGGCGGCAAGAAGCGGTGCGTCAGATCGGTTGCGCCCACATCATGCGTCGCAATCAACGGCGCAAAGAGCGCGACCACGACGAGCAGCACGACGACGACGAGACCGAAGATGGCGAGACGATTCATAAGAAAATGCAGGCCGATGAATGCGGAATGATGAATGAAAAATAGTTCTTAATTAATCATTCATCATTTCACGAGACTCTTATTCTCGGATCAAGCCGACGATAGAGCGTGTCGGTGAGCGTGTTGGCTAAGATATAGGTGATGCTGATGACGAGGACGCAGCCTTGCACGAGACGATAGTCGCGTTTGCCGATGCCGTCGTCAATGAGCAGCAAGCCTAATCCGGGCCAGTTGAAAATCTTCTCGGTCACGATTGCGCCCGCGAGCAACACACCGAGTTGCAAGCCGAGGATGGTGACGACCGGGATCAAGCCATTCTTGAGCACGTGTTTGTAAACGACCGTTCGTTCGCTCAGTCCTTTCGCCCGCGCTGTGCGGACGTAATCTTCGTTCAGTTCTTCGATCACAGACGAGCGCACCATGCGCGTCAGCAGAGCGGAGAGCGCTGCGCCGAGCGTGACCGCCGGCAGCATGATGTCGCTCGGCTCGAAGCGACCCGAAGGCGCGAGCCAACCGAGGCGCACGGCGAAGATATAGATGAGCATCGGCCCCAAAACGAAGCCGGGCAGACTGATGCCGATGAGCGCGACGACTGAGAGCAAGTTGTCGAGCCAAGTACCGCGATGCGTGCCGGCGACGACGCCGAGCGGGACGGCGATTGCGACGGCGACGATGAGCGCGGCGATGGCGAGTTCGATGGTCGCAGGATAACGCTGCGTGATCAGTTCGAGTACGGGGCGGTCTGTGCGAAACGACGTGCCCATGTCGCCGTGCAGGATGCCGCGCCAGTAGTCAACATAGCGATTGTCTGCGCCGTGCCAGCGCAAGTGGCGCTCGCCCTGTTCGTCGCGCGCATAAGTGACGAAGAAGGCCGGGCGATTCAAACCGTGGCGCTCGCGGAACTGTTCGATCTGTTCGGCCGTGGCCTGCTCGCCCAAAGTCGCAACGGCCGGGTCGCCGGGCACGAGTTCGATCAACAAAGTGACGAGCGACACCACCGTCCAGACCACGAGCAACAGCAGCGCGCCGCGACGGGCGACATCGAATAGCTTGCGCATAAGAGCCGTGACAGGTGACGGGCGACAAATGACAGGAAAAAACTTGTCACTCATCGCAGCCTTTGCCATGTGAATCTGAAGACGACTACGGGCAGGATGATAGCATGAAGAGCCGTGACGGGTGACAGGTGACAAGAAAGAACAGGTGGTTCTCTTGTCACCTGTCACCCGTCACGGCATGTCAGAAACGTAGCCCGATGGAACTTGCGTCGTTCGACGCGCAACGGCCCCGACAACCATCACGCAACGAAACGAACACAAACCCATCGGGCTACGTCGTGCGATTGCGCCAGCGAGGCGCGGCGCAATCAAGCCGTGATCAGGCGGGGCGCGTGGCGGTGTGCAACGCGGCGATCCCGCCGGTCAGATTTCGATACTCAACCTGCGCAAAACCGATCTCGCGCAGCAGCGCCGCCAGTCGTTTCTGATCTGGAAAGCGCGAGACCGAGTCGGGCAGATACTCATACGCGCCACGCGAGCCGCTCACCAATCCGCCCACGCGCGGCAGCACGCGCGTAAAATAGAATTGAAAGAGCGCGCGAAAGCCCGGCACGTTGGGGCGCGAGAACTCAAGCACTGCGAGCGTGCCGCCCGGCCTGAGCACACGCCAGAACTCACGCAAACCTGCTTCGACGCTCGCCAGATTGCGCAAGCCGAACGCGATGGTGACGACATCAAACGTCGCGTCGGCAAAGGGCAGATGCAGCGCATCGCCTTCGATGAAAGGGAGCGCGCGCCCGCGCGTCTCTGCTTTACGCGCGGCGAGTTCGAGCATCGGCCGGCAGAAGTCGAGACCAGTCACGCTTGTCTCACTGCCTTCGGCGAGCGCCAGCGCCAAGTCGCCCGTGCCGCAAGCCACGTCGAGCGTGCGCGTGTGTGCGCCGAGTGATGAGCGCAGACGTTCAACGACCAGCCGACGCCAACGCCGGTCTGTGTTGCCCGACAATAGATGATTCAAAAGATCGTAGCGGGCCGCGATCCCCGCAAACATCGCACGCACACGTCGCGCGTGCTCTGATTGTTGCTCAGTGTCAGTTTGAACTTTTGCCATCGCAACGTTAGCGACATACACACTCTTCGAGGTTGTCGCCGGTTTGCGTTTTGCTTGTGAATTGATTACGGATGACGAGTTGGCGCAGGCGGCTGTGTGGGTGCGCTTGCGCCGAACACTTCGACGCCGTTCGTTGTGCGCGCGAGGCTTTCGCGCAACTCCGCGCCGGGGCCTGTGGCGACTGTGGCCACGGGCGCATCGCGGAAGAGCCGGGCGGCGACGCGCTGCACGTCTGCGGGCGTCAACTCGTTGAGCGCGCGTTGCTCGTCTGCGGCCGTCACTTTGTAGCTTTCTGCGTCGAGCCATTCATCGGCCTGCGCCACGGCCGCCTGTTTGGTTTGTGTAAGCGATGCGGCGACTTCGCGCTTCGCTTGCTCAAACTCTGCGGCGTTGAACTGCGTGGTCGCAAGCGCGCGCAAGGTCGCGCGGGCCGCGTCGAGCGTCTGCGCGACATCAGCCGAGCGCACCTGCGCGCTCATCTGCCAGAGACCGCCGAGCGCGCGCGCTTCGTGGCGCACCGTCAGATTGTTCGGCCCCGCCGCGCCGAGCGCGCTCTGCCAACGCCCACGCGCCAGTGCTGCGAGCACTGCGGCGGCGACGTGATCGCGATCCGCGCGTGCGAGACCGCGCACGGCCAGACGAACTTCGGCCGTCGTCGTGCCTGCCTGATCAACAACGAGCGTGCGCGCGTCAGGCGTGGGCGGTTGGCGGAAGGTTGCGGGCACGAGTGCTTCGCTCTTGCGCCAAGCGCCGAGGAATTGGCGAAAGGCGCGCATCGCACGGGCCGGCTCGACGCCGCCGATCATGATGAGCCGCGCATTGTCGGCTGTGATAAAGCGGTCGCGTGCCAGCAAGAGATCGTTGCGCTCGACGCGCGCGAGCGATTCGGGCGTGCCGGCAACGAGGCGCGCGTAAGGATGTCGGCCGAAGAGGCGCGCGGCAATGGCGCGGTCGGCGATAGCGGCGGGCGTGGCACTTGCGGCGCGGGCTGTTTTGATCCGCTCGGCGCGCAGTCGCGCCACGTCGTCCGCGTTGATGCGCATATTGACGACCGCACCGCGTAATATATCGGCTAGTCGTTCAAACTCGTTCGCGCGCCCCGACAAAAGCACGTCAATATGATCGTAGTCGGTCGTGACTTCAAACTGCCCGCCGAGTTCTTCGGTGACGAAGACGCGCGTAGATTGATCTGGAAAGAGCAGGTCGCTCAGGAGCGCCATCTCGCCCTCTTTGCCCGCGAGATCGAAGACCGCGCCGCTCTCGATGCGCAACTTCAACAACACCATCGGGTCGCCGGGGCGATAGGCCAATAGGATGGGCAGACCGTTGAGCAACTGTTCGCGTTGCGGCGTGCCCGACGCGCTCTGTGCGGCGCGTGCTGGCGCGGGCGCATAGGATAAGAGCAGGGCGCAGGTGGCGAGTGCGAGCGTGGCGCGCAAATAGATGGGCAACGAAAAGTTTCGACGCATCATTTCAAATGTTAGCAAAAATACCGCGAATGACGTTTTGCGCCGCGTTTGCCGGCGGTAAAATTCTCGGTGGCTCATTCGTTCAGGCTGAAAAACCGGCACGGGGAGTTGCCAGTGCAGTTTAGATGCCGCCCAGCGCAAGCGTCAACCGCAAGACTAAAAGGTTAAACTTCTTTCATTTGGCGCGGAAACCGATGCGCATAAAGTCGCATCTAAACCTCGCGGGTCAAGCTGTACGCTCCGGCGAGAGCATTGGACGAGACGAATCATGTATAATACGGGTCGGCGGTTCGAGTTGCTGTGCTTGGCAGAGACGGGCCAAAGCGAGTATAACCGCCGCAAGAGTTAGCGCCGTCGCCTTTGCCAATTAGGAAGAAACGATGAAGAGATGTCCGACCTGTCAGGAAGAGTTCGCCGATAAGTTCGGGTTCTGCCCGGTTGACGGCACGCCGTTGTCGAATGGCTTCAATGCGATGGCCGCCGAGTCGGTCGTAGCGAGCCAGACGACGCAAGAAGAGAGCGGCATCGCCTATACGCACGCGACTGAAGCGACGAACGCAAGCGAGACCACTTGGTCTGCGGGCGCAGCGCATGAAGCGTCTGACGACGGTGCGGCTGAGGCGGCAGCGGCGGGCGCAGGCGGCGCAGCAGGTTACAGCGCGGGGCACGAACGCGAAGAGTATCACCTGACGATGCTCGAAGATCAGGGCCTCGTTCGTCGCCTAACGACGGAAGTGCGCGGGATCGGGCACGAGGCGGGGCTGACTTGGCCTGAGTTCAAACGCAATCCCGGCGGGTTCATCAAGCGCGGCGCCTCGGCTTACAGTCGCGCCTTCTTCCAGTTCATCTCGCAGCCGAACGTCGCCAAAGGCATCGTCGCCGCGTTTGCCGGTCTGATCATTCTCGCCGGTCTCGTCGCCGCATTCGACAGTTTGCAGTCGCGCCACACCGTCTCGCTCAAGCCGATGGCCATCGGCTTTGTCGCGTTGGCGCTGTGCGGCGCGACCGTCGCGCTGCTCGACCGTATGCGCGCCAAACATACGACGGCAGTAGTCGGCATCATTGCCGCGCTCGCCGTTATGCTAAGCGCGGCGGTCGGCTATATCGTCTATGAAAATCTCCGTGCGGCGCGCGCACTAGCGGCGGATAAGATACGCGAAGACCTTGATTATCAAGGGCTGATCACAGACATCCCCGAAGAGCAGAAGCAACCGGACAAAGGAGCGGCCGGCACGGCGAAAGGGAACGGCGGCGGCTCGAAGCCGGAGTTTGAACGACCACACGGCGGCGGCGGCGGCGGCCGTGCCGAGACCAAGCCCGCTAGTTTCGGCAAACTACCGCCCGCGTCAATGGACATCCCGCAAGTGGTTGCGCCCGATCCGCATCCACCCGTGATTCAGAATCCGCACTTACCGACGCCCGCGACGATTGACGCAGACCCGACGCTCTTTCCGCCCGATCCGCGTCCGCTACCATACGGCGATCCGAAATCGCACTCAAACGAGACCAGTTCCGGCCCCGGCACAGGTAATGGCATCGGCACGGGCACGGGCGGCGGCGTCGGTTCAGGTGAAGGCGGCGGCGTCGGCCCCGGTCGCGGCGGCAACACAGGCGGCGGCGACCGTTCGATGGGCGGCGGCGGCCCCGGCGGTGGTGGTGGCGGCGGTGATTACAGCCGTACGTTCACAGTCAAAGAAGTGACCAAGCGCGCAGTAATCGTCTCGAAGCCAGAGCCGACATTCACGGAAGAGGCGCGCAAAGATAACGTGACGGGCGAAGTGGTATTGCGCATGGTCTTGGGATCGAACGGGGCTGTGTCGAACATCGTGCCTTTGAAGCGTCTGCCGGATGGATTGACGGAGCGCGCGATAGCTGCGGCCCGACAGATACAGTTCACGCCTGCGGAGAAGGACGGACACAAGGTCTCGCAATATGTGACCGTCTCTTACAACTTCAATATCTACTAAGTTCTCATCAAGCTTAGAGACAACACGGCGGCGATTCTTGATTCGAGAATCGCCGCCGTAATCTTTTGCTCGTTATCGCCGCTCTAGCTAACACACTCGTCGGCGACGCGCCGGATGCGGCGCACGCCTTCCTGCAAGCGTTCGAGCGAGGTCGCATAGGAGATGCGTATGAAGCCGTCCGCGCCGAAGCCTGCGCCGTCGGTCACGACCGTCTGCTCGTCGCGTAAAAGTTTTTCGACGAACGCGCCCGAACTATTCACTTCGCCGCGCAGACAGCCGCGCACGTCCGGGAACGCATAGAACGCGCCTTCAGGCTCAAAGCAACTGAAGCCCGGAATCTCCGCGAGCGCGTTCGTGAGCCACGCGCGCCTGCGGCTATATTCGGCGAGCATCTCGGCCACGCAAGCTTGCGTTGCGTTGAGCGCCTCGGCCGCCGCGTGCTGCGCGAAGGAATTGGGATTGCTGGTCGAGTGGCCTTGCACTTTGAGCATGCCTACGATCCAGGCTGCGGGGGCGAGCGCATAACCCATGCGCCAGCCCGTCATCGCATAAGTCTTCGAGAACGAACCGGCGATGCACAGACGTGCGCGCAGTTCCGGCGCGAGACTCGCCACACTGAACACACGCGCCGGTTCATAAACAAATTGTAGGTAACATTCATCCGAGATCGCGTAGATGCCGCGCTCGGCGCAGACTTCGAGGATGCGTCTGAACTCGTCGGGCGGAATTACACGCCCTGAAGGGTTCGACGGCGAGTTGATGATGATCAACTTCGTTCGCGTCGTCGTCGCGCGCGCGACCTCTGCGGCGGTCAGATGAAAGGCGCTTGCTTCCGTATCAATGAGCACGGGCGTCGCGCCTGCGAACGTGACCATCTCAGGAAACGAGACCCAGTAGGGACGTGCGACGAGCACCTCGTCGCCCGGCTCACAGAGCGACACGACGGCGTTGAAGATCGCTTGCTTGCCGCCCGCCGTCGCCATCACCTCTTTGAAGTCGTAGCGCGCGCCGAACTCACGTTCGTAGTAATTGATGATCGCCTGTTGTAGCTCGCGCGTGCCGCCCGTCGCCGTGTACTTGGTTTCGCCCGCCCGCAAGGCTTCGAGGGCCGCTTGTTTGATGTGCTCCGGCGTATCGAAGTCTGGTTCGCCCGCGCCGAGATCAACCACGTCCGCGCCCGCAGCCTTCAAGGCGAGCGCCTGCTGCATCGCCGCAAGGGTCGCCGAAGCGCGCATCCGCGCCACGTTTGGCGCGAGTGGGAAATCACTTGGAGCAGGTTTAACCATCATCATGTTGAAAGAAAATTTGTTTCGTCGTCAGTATAACATCGTGCCGTCGTCGGCTGTCGGTCTTGTTCAACGCTGACCGAGTTTCTCGCGCATGCGCGCTTCGACGAGCGGCGGCACGAGTCCTGTAATCGAGCCGCCGAGTTGGGCGACCTCTTTGACGAGCCGCGAGCTGACGTAAGAATAAGCTTCGGCCGGCATCATAAAGACCGTCTCAATGCGTGGCTCAAGCCGGCGGTTCATCAAAGCCATCTGCAACTCGTACTCGTAATCCGAGAACGCGCGGATGCCGCGCACGACCGCCGCCGCCTGTCGCGCCGCCGCGTATTCCATCAGCAGTCCCTGAAAATCTTCCACGACAAGCCGACAGCCATCGCTACTTATTTCCGTCAACACCGTCGTCAGAAGCTCCCGCCGCTCCTCAACCGAAAACAACGGCTGCTTGTGCGGGTTGATGACCACGGCGACGATGATCTCATCGAACAGTTTGCAGCCGCGCTCGATGATGTCGAGGTGTCCGTTCGTCACCGGGTCGAATGAGCCGGGAAAGATCGCTCGTCGCATACGCGGGTTGTCTTCGGACGTGGATGTGCGCCAGCGGCCGCGAGGTTAGCACAAACGCCTGACATAAATAAATAGCGCCTGACATTGGTTGGGCGTGCTAGGACAGCGCCTAAGCTTACTTCTGCGATTTACCAAACGCGGGCAGAGTACGGAACACAAAGGCATAGGGGCTACAGCAGCAGAGAACTGTTGCCCGCGCCCCACAGACGACGAGAAGTTAAGCTAGGCGTCATTTCTGAGTCCCGCTAGGGACATCAGGACTGGAAGGCGCGTCTTCTTCTTCCAGCCATTCCTTGGCTGTTTTTATCTGTGCAAGAACTATCTCTAAATCTGTTTCTAGCAACTTCTCAAAGCTCCTTGAACTTCCGCCCACACGAAGAACCGTTGCTTGGCCATGCAATAAGCTAAAAAAGTTCTCGATTAGCATGATTTGAGTTTCGATACGCTTAATTCTTCTTTCTATATTATCTATGCTACTCAGTTGCTTTTTCAGTAATTCCAAGTGTGGAGAGTCGCTATTTGCCTCATCAATCTGCAGAAGTGTGTTTTTCTCTTTCTCAAGCCTTGTTTCGATAGCTTGGCGGTTAATACTACGCATGTAATTCTTTAGGCGCCGATAGCCATCAAGAAATTCGATAAAAGATTCATATACAATCTCAATGCCTTGAAGTGAAGCGTGGGGTTCTCGTTTTTCAGAATGTACTCGATCAGCATAAGCTTCCAAGACATTTTTCTTAATCCAGCGGAGATAAAAAACAGCTTCGCGCTCTCGCGGGTCATAGGTCTCTATGAGTTTCTCTAATCGTTCTCGCTTTTTGGTATCCGCGCCCGCACTTTTTGGTACAACCAAGAAAGATATTGCGCGCGTCCACCATCCGCTACGCTCATTAGTTTTCGCGACCGCACTTTTGGGTAGCGTTCTTGGTCGCACTCGCAGACCAACCGGCGGTGCCTCCTCTCTGGTCCGGCGCAGGGTAACGAGCAGATCCTTATACATGGGTTCAGAATATGGTTCCCCACGGAGATCGATATATAGTTTGCCGCGAAGCCAAGAAGGTGCCGCAGTACTCCACTCGCCAAACCTCAGTACCGGTATGAACTTGCGATGATTCTGCTTTTCAGCGACCTCGGCTGTAATGATGGTTCCTTCGTATCCCACCCCACCAGACCTAGCCTCTGACTTGGCTTTATATTGCGGCGTACAAACGATGATCACGAAGTCATTATCGCGGACTCCGCATTCCATAAATAGCGGCAAATGATCACCCGGCACTAAATGCCACTGATCTAGAGTGACATCGACGCCATCAGCACGAAGCCGTTTCGCCAACTCTTTGATCCACTTTTGCTGTGCGTCATCACCCCGAGCATAAGAAATGAAAGCGGAGGGGTAATGGTCTGTGTTCTCGCTCATCGGGTCCTCGATGCGATCAATGTTAAGTAGATGCTGAGGTATAGGGTTTTATGACCCTCCGATTGACCTGCTAATGCTACACGCTGTGGTATCAAAATATCAAACTCACCGAAAAATCTGCTTGAAGGGATCGTGTTGTTTAAATTCGTCGCAAAGCGGCGCAAGGCTGCTGTTTAAACTACGGAGCGAAGTATGGCCCTCCAATCGGCATGTTATATGGCTGTACACTATTTACCTCGGCACTGCCAGCGCAGCAGGCTGTCTTGACAGGCGGGGCGGGTGGTGTTTCAATAACGACGGCAAACAAACGTGGTGAGTTAAGGCGACTTGCGGCCACGTAAAATAAACAGCTAAACAGCTCGGCACGTCTCGCTAGGTTTAGAGACCGCCCCGCAAACAGGATTCCTGCTTTTCGCGGCCCCGCGTTGTTTGGCGCGGGGCTTAACTTATGCGGGGCGTTTTCGGCGCAGCCGCCGCGAGCGTTGGGACAAAAAACGGATGAGCAAGTTTCTCGACACGTTGAAAGAGCGCATCGTCGTCTTCGACGGCGCGATGGGCACGAACCTACAGGTGCAGAACCTGTCGCTGGACGACTTCGGCGGGCCGCGCTTCGAGGGCTGCAACGAACACCTGCTTGTCACGAAGCCTGCGGCCGTCGAGCGTGTGCACACGGCGTTTCTCGATGTCGGCTGCGACGTGATCGAGACCAATTCGTTTAACGGCACGCCGGTTGACTTCAGCGAGTACGGCATCGCCGAACAGGCTTATGACATGAACGTCAAAGCCGCGCGCCTCGCCAAGCGCCTCGCCGCAGATTATTCGACTAAAGAGAGACCGCGCTGGGTCGCCGGTTCGATGGGGCCGGGGCGCAAGCTGCCAACGCTCGGTCACATCAGCTTCCTCGATCTCAAAGCGGCTTACGGCGTGCAGGCGCGCGGGCTGCTCGATGGCGGCGCAGACTTGCTCATCGTCGAGACGTGTCAGGACTTGCTGCAAACTAAAGCGGCGCTCGCAGCGATCTTCGCTGAGTTCAAAGCGAGCAAGCGGCGCGTGCCCGTCATCGCACAAGTGACCATCGAAGTCTTCGGCACGATGCTCAACGGCACGGAGATCAACGCAGCGTTGACAGCGCTCGCGCCGTTTCCGATTGATATCATCGGCATGAACTGCGGCACAGGGCCGAAGCACATGACCGAGAGCATACGCTATCTCTGCGAGAACGCGCCGCTGCCCGTTTCGGTCTTACCGAACGCGGGTCTGCCCGAAGTCAAAGAGGGGCAGATGCACTACGACGAGACGCCTGAAACTTTCACGGCGCAGGTTGTCCACTTCGCCCGCGATTTCGGCGTCAACGTCGTCGGCGGTTGTTGCGGCACGACGCCCGCGCATTTGAAGCTGGTCGTCGAAGCGATGCAACGCCTCACACCCAAAGTGCGCGATGCGCGACTTGTGCCCGCCGCTGCTTCGATCTACATCCAGCAGCCTTACGTGCAAGACACCTCGTTTCTGATCGTCGGCGAGCGCGTCAACGCTTCCGGCTCGAAGAAGATGCGCGAGCTTCTGAACGTGGAGGACTGGGACGGGCTGGTCTCGCTTGCGCGCGCGCAAGAGCGCGAGGGCGCGCACGTGCTCGACGTGAATGTTGATTACGTCGGGCGCGACGGCGTGCGCGACATGCACGAGCTGGCGTCGCGGCTCGTCACACAGGTGCGCATCCCGCTCATGTTCGACTCGACCGAATGGGAGAAGATGGAGGCGGGCCTGCAACACGCGGGCGGCAAGTGCATACTGAATTCGACCAACTACGAAGACGGCGAGCCGCGCTTCATCAAAGTGATCGAGTTGGCTAAACAGTACGGCGCAAGCGTTGTCGTCGGCACGATTGACGAGAGTGGGATGGCGCGCACCGCCGACGGCAAGCTTCAGATCGCGCGACGCGCTTACGAGCAAGCCACGCTGCAACTTGGCTTGCCCGCGTCCGACATCTTCTTCGATCCGCTCGCGCTTCCGATCTCGACTGGCATCGAAGAGGATCGGCGCAACGCCGCCGAGACCATCGCCGCCCTGCGCCGCATCAAGCAAGAACTGCCCGGCGCATTTACGATCCTCGGCGTCTCGAATATATCGTTTGGTCTCTCGCCCGTGTCGCGCGTCGTGCTCAATTCCGTCTTCTTGCACGAAGCGGTCGCAGCCGGACTTGATGCCGCCATCGTCAACGCGAGCAAGATCATTCCGCTCAACCGCATTGACGAGCGCGAACGCGAAGTCGCCCGACAGTTGATCTATGACGAACGCAAGTTCGACGGCGACATTTGCACCTACGATCCGTTGACCGAGTTTACGAAACTGTTTGAAGGTGTTTCGGCGAAGAAGACGAAGCAAGCCGACGCGAATCTGCCCGTCGAAGAGCGTCTGAAACAGCACATCATTGACGGCGAGAAGGTCGGGCTGGAGGAGAATCTCAAACTCGCGCTCGAACGTTATGCGGCGCTCGACATCATCAACAACATCCTGCTCGACGGTATGAAGACGGTCGGCGAACTCTTCGGCAGCGGGCAGATGCAACTGCCGTTCGTCCTGCAATCGGCTGAGGTGATGAAGACGGCGGTGCGTTTCCTCGAACCGTTCATGGAGAAGAAGGGCGGCGCGACCGCAAAAGGCACAATGGTGCTGGCGACCGTCAAAGGCGATGTGCACGACATCGGCAAGAACCTCGTGGACATCATCCTGACCAACAACGGCTATCGCGTCATCAATCTCGGCATCAAGCAGCCGATTGATAACATCCTGCAAGCTTACGAGGAACACGGCGCGGACGCCATCGGCATGTCGGGGCTGCTCGTCAAATCAACGCTCATCATGCGCGAGAACCTTGAGTTGATGAACGAGCGCGGCATCGGTGTGCCGGTCGTGCTTGGCGGCGCGGCGCTCACACGGCGCTACGTCGAAGAGGATTTGAAGATGCTCTACAAAGGGCAACTGTTCTACGCGCGCGATGCGTTCGACGGCCTGCACACGATGGATGCACTGACCGGCGGCGCGAGTGAAGAGGCTGCGCCGCAGAAGGCGAAAGCGCAGACGGCGGGCGCAAACGGCGACGGCAGTGCGACCGGCGAAACTGAAGATTTGATCGGCGAAGAGGCCAAGCACGGCGTGCGCCGTAGCCTCGCGCGCCCGCGCGGTGTGCTCAACTCCGCGAGCGACACGACGCACACGCGCCGCTCCGATGTACGCGCCGACGTGCCCATCCCGCACGCGCCTTTCTACGGCTCGCGCGTCGTCGCTAGCGTTCCGCTCGCTGAAGTCTTCGCTTTCGTCAACGAACCGGCGCTGTTCAAAGGTCAATGGCAGTTCAAGCAGGGGCGACGCACGGCGGAGGAGTATCGCGCGCTCGTCGCGGAGAAGGTGCGACCAGTTTTCGATGAACTGAAAGAGCGTGCTGAGCGCGAGCGTCTGCTCACACCGCAAGTCGTCTATGGTTACTTCCCATGTCAGTCGGCCAGTAATGATCTGATCATCTATCACGAAGACGAGCGCACGGAGCGGCTGCGCTTCACCTTCCCGCGCCAGCCTGCGGGCAAGCGTCTGTGTCTGGCAGACTATTTCGCGGCGCAAGGTTCGGGGCGCATGGACGTGTGCGCGTTCCAACTCGTCACCGTCGGCCGGCGCGCGAGCGAGTATGCGCATGAGTTATTCCGCGCGGACAACTATGCGGACTATCTCTACTTTCACGGCTTGAGCGTCGAAGCGGCTGAGGCGCTGGCGGAACTCTGGCACAAGCGCGTCCGCGAAGAATTAGGCGTCGCGGACAAAGACGCGAAAGAACTCGCAAAGCTCTTTCATCAAGGCTATCAAGGCTCGCGCTTCAGCTTCGGCTATCCCGCGTGCCCGAACCTTGAGGATCAAGCCAAGCTCTTTGAGTTGCTCGATCCGACGCGCATTGATGTGTCGCTCTCGGAGGAGTTTCAGCTTGAGCCGGAGCAGTCCACCTCCGCGATCATCGTGCATCACGAAGAGGCGAAGTATTTTTCGATTGATTAAAGCGTGAATGACAAAACCGCTTTGACTGAGCTTGAGCCAACAACGCGAACCCTCGAACGTCCGGCTGACACTGCTTTAAGCGTAAGCGAGCCGACAGGGCAAGAACTCGCTGTGCTTGCGCCAATGGAGCGATTTGCATGGCGCGTGACGCACAGGATGAACGAGGGGCGTTGGAAACGTTTCTGGACGTTCTGTCAACGCACGCTCGGCGCGGGTTGGATTCGATTGGCGACTTATAATCTGATGCGCGTCTATGGACTTGAGCACGTCGAAGCCACCGCGCATGAACGGCCGCTCCTACTCGTGGCGAATCATCGTTCGTTCTTCGACATGTACGTCGTCTCGGCGGAACTATTCCGCCGGACGAAGTGGCGTAAAGAACTTTTCTTTCCGGTGCGCGGGCGGTTCTTTTACGAATCACTGCTCGGCATGTTCGTCAATCTCGTGATGGGTTGGTGGTCCATGTATCCGCCGTTTTTCGCGGGCGGCGACAAGCCAATAATCGAGAAGCGCGAGTTCGACAAGTTCTCGATGCGCCGGCTCGTTGACTTGTGTCAACACGGCGCGGGGCACGTCATCGGCTTTCATCCCGAAGGCACGCGCAACAAGAGCGCAGACCCGTACAGCTTCCTGCGCCCGCAGCCCGGCATCGGGCGCGTCATCAAAGCGGCCGAGCCGCAAGTCGTGCCCGTCTTCATCGCTGGCCTTGGCAACAATCTGCCGCGCCAGATTCTCGGCAACTGGACAGGCGGCCCGCCCATACGCATCCACTTCGGCCCCGCGCTCGATCTCTCAGAGTTCAAAGCAAAACCTGATCGCTTGCGCACATACAAAGAGATCGCAGACTTCATCATGACGAAGATCGCCGAACTCGGCGAGCAGGACAAAGAGGTGATGAGTGATGAATCAATGAACCAATCCCTTTAATTCATCATTCATCAATCATCATTTATGACTCTGCCTTTAGTCATCATCAATCCGACTTCTGCGGGCGGCGCGACAGGCGCGCGTTGGCCGCGGCTGGCGAGCGTGCTGCGCGCGCACTTCGGCGCGTTTGCGTGTGCGTTCACCGTAGCGCAAGGCGACGGGCGGCGCATTGCGGCGCGTGAGGCGCGAGGCGGGCGGCGCTTCATCATCGCGTGCGGCGGCGATGGGACGATCTCTGAGGTGGCGAACGGGATTCTTGAATCGGGCGCGGACGCCGAACTCGGCGTGTTGCCGCGCGGCACGGGCGGCGACTTCCGGCGCTCGCTCGAACTGCCGACACGTGCGGCCGATGTGGCCGTTGCGTTGCGCAATGGGCGCACGCAGTTGATTGATGTCGGGCGCGTCGAATATCTGAATCACGCGGGCGAAGCGGAGACGAGATATTTTCTGAACGTCGCGTCGTGCGGGATGGGTGGCGAAGTGATCAAGCGGGTCAAGGGCGGATCGAGTTGGCTGCCGCAAGGTGCGACGCGCATGCTCGGCGGCAAGGCCGCGTTCGCAGCCGCCGCGCTTGAGACGACGCTGAAGTTCGAGAAGCCGACCGTCAAAATCCAGTTGGACGATAAACCGGAGCGGCGTCTGACGGTCGCAAATCTGTGCGTCGCCAACGCGCGCTTCTTCGGTGGCGGTATGAAGATCGCGCCCGAAGCGAAATTAAACGACGGCTTGCTCGACGTGGTTGCGCTCGGCGACCTCGACACATTGACGATCCTCACCAATGTTTACAAGTTATATCTCGGCACACATCTGGGACTGCAACAAGTGCATCACGCACATGCCACGCGCGTCAGCGCCCGCGCAGCAGATGACAGGCCAGTGTTGCTAGAAGTTGACGGCGAGTTGGTCGGGACTTTGCCGGCGAGGTTTGAGATTAAGCCACAGGCTTTGCGTGTCCGCGTGCCAACTTAAGCGAACGCGCCTTTGCCGAGAAAATGTTCGCGCACGTAGGCGACCGTTTCTTGCAAAGTCTCTTGCGGATCGCGCGTGGTGAAGCCGAGTTCGCTGTGCGCTTTCGCGGCGTCCAAATACCAGAAGTAGTTCGCTTGTTCGATCTCTTCTGGCTTGACGGGCGGCGCAAGTTGCCAGTGGCGATAGAGCGTGTCGAGAGCTTGCGCGCCGGAGACGGCGAGCTTTGAGGGCAGTGAGAAGCGTGGCGCAGCGACTTTGGTCAGCCGCTCCAGTCGTTCAAAGAATTTTGCAAACGACCAGTTGACCGCGCCGAGCAGGAAGCGTTCGCCATGTGTGCCGCGCTCAAGCGCGACCGGCAACACGGCCGCCACGTCGCGCACGTCAACGAAACTCAAGCCGCCCGCCGGCACACTCATGATCTTGCGCGCGAGAAAATCGAGGAGCACTTTGGTTGAACTGAGCCGCTCGTCGCCCGGCCCCAACAACAGACTCGGATTGACGATAACGAGGCGCAAGCCCTGCCCCGTAAAGTGTTCAAGCGCGCCGCGCTCCTGATAAAACTTGCTCGCGTAATAGGGCCAACGCGAGATAATGTCGAGCGGCGCAGGCCAGTTCTCGTCGGGAGTGATCTCTTCGTCATCTGTGACCGCAATCGTCCCGCTCGTCGAAACGAGCAGCATGTTTTTAACGCCGGCCGCACGCGCCGCCTGACAGAGCACGCGCGTGCCGTCCACGTGCAACTCGTACATCAAGTGCGCATCCTCGCGTTCGCGCGAGACGCGACCCGCAAGATGATAGATTGTGCCGACATCTGCGAGCGCGCGCGCCACATCGGCCGCATTCGTAACCGAGCCGGTTACAGTCTCGACGCCCAACTCTGCGAGCCACGCAGGCGCTGATGACGCAAACACGCGCACGCGCTGCTCGCCCCGCGCCACAAGTTCGCGCACCAGATGCGCGCCGAGAAAACCAGTGCCGCCAGTCACTAGCGTCACCGGCACAGCGCGCTTCACGAGTGCCGTGCTCTTCGCGGCACGCCGCTTCGTCACTGCGCTTTTGGCCGCAGCCTTCGGCACAGCTTTCGTCGTCGCTCGCTGCTTTGTCGCCGCCTTACGCGGCGCACGCTTCTTCGTAGCCATAAAAAACGGTGACAGGTGACAGGAAAAAGCCGTGACGAGTGACACGTGACAGGTGACAGGATAAAATCTTGAGCTTACTTGTTACCGTTCACCCGTCACCTATCATGGCTTTTCTTCAGTCTCCAGTTGTGACTGCCTCGTCTTCGGTCGTGGTGCTGACCTCTTCATGGGTGGTCGATCTTCGTTCTGCGCGCCAGCGCCGGCGCAGGGAGGTCGCGTCGAAAGCGTGGCGCGTGCCGTCGCGCAGGTTCTCGATCTCGTGGCGGACGAACGCTGCGATCAAACGGTAGCCTTCAGACTTAGGCATGCCCTGTGTCATCGCTTCAAGTTCTTCGGCCGACAGGAAGCGCCCGACGCGCGCGCCGACGTCGCGCCCGCGCAGCATGTTCGATCCCTTTGGCAGTGCCTCATACGTGCCATAGACATAGACCGGCAAAATGCCGACGTGAGCCGTCAAAGCCAGAAAGCCCAACACAGGTTTGAATTCGGCCATCACACCCGTCAAGCTGCGCGTGCCTTCGGGGAAGATGAGCGCGTTGTAGCCGCGTTCGAGGAACGAGAGTGCGTGGCGCAGAGACTTGCGCAGACTGCCGCTCCGTTCCATCGGCACGGTATTCGTGAAGTTGTACATGTAAGCGCGCTTGTACTTGTTGTCGAAGAAATAATCTGCGGCGGCGAGCGCGACCATGTCTCTGCCCGCCTCGCCGAGCGCCATCTTGATGAGACCCGTGTCCAAATGCGACGCATGATTTGCGGCGACGATGAAGTTCGTATGCACGGGCACGTTCGTGCAACCTTCGCACTTCATGTTGAGGATGCGTTCATAGAAGGCGCGCTGTAATACATCCAAGCCCTTGTTGCCGACGGTGCGGACGAGCGAAGGAATATAAATCTCGTCCTCTTCTTTGCGCGCCTCCGCGCGATGCTGCTCAACCCTTTCTTGCTCGTTGCTCGACTGGCGCGAGACGACGCTCGCCAACTCGCGCAGGTCGCGCACCTCTGTCAGCGTGTCCGGCGATTTCAACGTGCCGCCGGCCTGTTCGATGGCGCTGGCGAGTTCGACGTACATCAAACTATCGAAGCCCAGATCGCTCAAGCGCGTATTGAGCGTGATCTCTGCGCGCGGCCGATTGGCGACCGTCGCCACGATGTCGAGCAGCCAATTCGCGTTCGGGTCTTTCGCTGTGCGTTCTTCCGCGAGTCCCGCGCCCGGCAGTCGGCGCATGCTCTGTTCGAGCACCTGCATCGCGGCGACGACCTCGCGCCGTTTGACCTTGCGCGTGGCCGTGCGCGGCAGTTCGCCGTCCCAAAAATGCAGCACCTTGACGCGCTTGAAGAAGGGCAGTGCCGACGAGACATCTTTGAAATGCTCCTCGATCTTGTGCTTGACTTCGGCACGCGCGAGCGCGATGTCGTAATCGTAATCGGGCACGACCATGCACGCGACCTTCTCGCCGAGCGCCCCGTCGGGCAAGCCGACGACACTCAACTCCTTGATGTAAGGCGAATTCGCGTAGAGTTCTTCGATCTCGTCTGGATAGACGTTCTTGCCGTTCGTATCAACGATGATGTCTTTGGAGCGCCCGACAAGGTAGAGGTTGCCGTCGTCGTCGAGGCGGCCGAGGTCGCCCGTGTAGAGCCAGCGATTGACGAGGACGGCGCGCGTGGCCTCCTCGTTATTGTAATAACCGAGCATCACGTTTGCGCCGCGCGCGACGACCTCGCCAATGCCCGACTCGTCCGCGTCCATGATCTTCACTTCAACGCCGGGCACTGCGCGCCCCACGCTCGTCGCGTTCAACTTGTTCGCGGGCCTCGTCACGGTCAGCACGGGCGATGCTTCCGTCAACCCATAGCCTTCGAGGATCGTGAAGCCGAGGCCGTGAAAATCTCGCTTGACCTGTTCATTCAAGGCCGAGCCGCCACTGATCAAGTAGCGTATGCGCCCGCCGAGACCTGTGTGGATCGGGCGGAAGACGATCTGACCGAGATTGAGCGGCGTGTTATCGCGCAGCCAACTGTTGGCCGTCATCAGCGCGTCCGCGATCTGTCCGACCCACTCGCCGCGCTCGCGCAGACGATTCATGATGCGCCGGTGCAACAGTTCCCACAGCGCTGGCACGCCAACCATGCCGGTGACGTGTCCGTTCTTGATCGCACGTGCGAGTTCTTCGCCGGTCAACTCCGGCAGATATGTGATCTGCGCGCCGCGACTTAAAGGGGTTAAGAAGCCGGTTGAGAATTCAAACGTGTGATGAAGCGGGAGGACTGAGAGCACGCCGTCGCTCGTCGTCATGTCGAACACAGAAGCGAGCATCGAGACCATGTTCGCAAAGTTCTTGTGCGAGAGCATGACGCCTTTGGGCGTGCCCGTCGTGCCCGAAGTGAAGATGAGCGAGGCAACGGATTGTGCCTGCACGCGCGTCGGCAGTAGCGCGATACGCTCATCTTCAACCTCTTGCGGCGGCAGCGCGAACACTTCATCAAAGTGCCAGATGCGCGTTGTTTCAAGCTTTTCTTCCAGCAGCCGCTCTTGCAGATCAGGATGCTTCTCATCCATCTCCGCGCTGATGACGACGCCACTCGCGCCGCTCGCCAGCGCAAAGTTGACGACCTCGCTCGTCATGCTTTCGGGATCGAGCGGCACACAGACAGCGCCCGCTTTGAGCACGCCGAAGTAGGTCATGCCCCATTCGGGCGCGTTGTGACTGAGGAGCATCACGCGGTCGCCGGGGCGCACGCCTGCGCCGGCAAAGAAAGCGGCGGCGCGGGTCGCAAGTTCGTGCAGGTCTGCGTAGGTGTACTGCTCGTGTTGCCCGTCGCGCTCAATGCGCATGGCGACGCGCGTTGCGTAACGTTTGGTCGAGGTCTCGAATAGCTCAAGCAGATCGCGATAGGTATAGACGCGCTTCTCCTGCTTGCGCATGTCCTCTTCGAGTTGCGGGAAGACCCACTTCTTGAGACCGGGGAAGTGTACGTGCATCCAGTAGTCGTACCAATCGAACTTCTCCGGCTGCCAAGGCAGCAGATGTTGCTCGTCTTTGCGGAAGCGCGCAAAGAGCGAGCGCACGTTGTCTGCACGGAAGATGTAAGCGTTGTCCACCATGAACGGGCGGAACAACTCGAACGCCTCTTTGGTCTCGCGCGTCACCTCTTCGAGTCGCGCAACCGACTCTTGCGCGCGATCAATGATGTCCGTCACACGCCCGCCGCCCCAACGCGGGCGCACGCGGTCGAGCAACTTCGATGCCTGCTGCGCCGCCGCATGAACCATCGGCGTCGAGGTCTTAGCGAAGCGCGAAGGCGTGACCGGCTTCGCCTCCATCCG
Source organism: Acidobacteriota bacterium (assembly GCA_003223935.1). Classification (GTDB taxonomy): domain Bacteria; phylum Acidobacteriota; class Blastocatellia; order Pyrinomonadales; family Pyrinomonadaceae; genus QHXQ01. The sequence continues at coordinate 85,680 of QHXQ01000042.1, forward strand.
GCCCGCGATCTCGTTGACGAGCTTGAACCCATCTTCCTTCTCGTGAAAATGTTTGCGTTTGTAGAGACCGACCAGCCCGACGATGCGGCGCATGTCGTTCGGATTGCTGTCGCCTGTCGCCGCTTGATAGACGAGGCGCGGTTCTTGCGCAAGCGCTTCGGCCGTGACGCCCAACATCACCGCCGCGACTTGATCAACCGGCGTGATGTCTAGGATCAACTTGTCGTTAACGGGAATCTGCGTCTGTCCTTTGAGCGCGATGAAGATGAGCGGCGCGGTCGTCGTGAAGCCTTCGTTCCAACCGGGGAAGGGATAACTGATCGCAGACTCGACGATGCTGGGTCGCACAATCGCGCGCACCATGCCTTGCTCGGCCGCGACAAGTTGCTCGCCCAGACTCTTCGTGTACGTGTAGATGTTCGGCCAGCCCCACCACTCCGCGCGCTCGATGCCGAGATCGGTTAGACGTGTGCGCGTCCAGACTTTGCGCTCGCGCGCAACAGCCAACCCCATCGCATCAAGATCATCGGGATCGCGTCCCTCTTCAATCAGACGTTTGCGCCCCTGCTCGCGGAAGCGCGCGGCTTGCAAAGCATCGCGCGCCTCGTCCTTCACACGCGCCGCCAGCTTCGCGCAATCCTTGATCTCCTGCTCGACATCGAACTCAACGTCCGGCAACTCGTCGCGGCGTGGGAAATAACCGAGCACCGGATCGCTCTCCCACACAGGCCCCGAACGATTGCCCGCGACGAAGCACGTCGAGACGTGCACGAGCGCCGGCCGCTTCATGCGCTTAACAAACGCAATGACGTTCTGCGTGCCGACGACGTTCGTTCTCAGTGCACTCTCAAGCGTCGGGTTGAAAGTGACGTTGCCCGCGCTGTTGATGACAATATCAATCTCGTCCGCGAGTTTCTGCGCTTCTTCTTCCGTGTAACCTAAATCCTTATCGCCGATGTCGCCGCCAACCACTTGCACTTTGTCGTGGATGAAACCCTCGAACGCGCTCCCGTAACGCTCGCGCAAAGGATCAAACGGCGGCGCGGTGATGACATGCTCCCAGAACCGCGTCTCCGACTCAGCCGCCGAGCGCGCCCGCACCGTCACATACACGCGCTCGATATTCGGAAAGCGATGGAGCAACATGCTCAGCGTCACCTTGCCGAGAAAGCCCGTGCTGCCGATCAAGAAAATCCGGCGACCTTGATAGATGTTTGTCGGCGACAGCTTCATTGGTTAAAAAGTGAATTCGGTAAAAACAATCTCACGCTCCGCCTTCGCGCCAGCTTGTTTCAAGATATAAACGACCTCAGTCTGATGATTCTCTAATGCGCAATCCAGCGGTGTGCCGATATCATCTCGCGCATTGATATTCGCGCCACTTTGTAAGAGCAGTCTGACGTTTTCGGCATATCCGCTACCCGCAGCACTATGCAGCGGCGTTGTGCCAAACTTGATCGTACTATTTACATCTGCGCCATGATCTAGCAGCAGTCTGAGCGCATCGGGATTTCGACTGGAAGCTGCCCAATTGAGAGTCATGTTATTTGGCTTTGCCCCGAACGCCAGCCAGAGTTTCATTGCGCTTATATCACCCTTGAAGCTTGCCTGACAGAACTCAGCTTGAATAATGCTATTCGCTTTCTCGCGGAACCGGTCATGATCCACAGCTAGGATCGAAATCCAAAGCGCGACAGTAAAGGCTAATAGTCGTTTGGGAGTCATAATCAATGATAACTCACATTGGCACGAGAGGTGGCCAACTATTCAACATCGCACAATGCGATCACTGGTTGATGGAGCATCGTGATTTCGGCGGAGCGGCCCATGTAGCTGCGGGCCATGGCGATGGCTTCGGTCAGGTTGTCGGCGCGCTCCCAGCCCAGACGCTCAGGCACGTGTGCGTTCTCTGCACCGGCGGCGATGACGCGCCCGACGTGCTGGCGGCCGTTCTCGCCCCAGTACCACATGAAGAACGGGTGCGCGCCGTGATAGGCGTTGCCGCGCCGGTACATTTCGATGTAACTGGGATTGGTCGCAAACTCGCGCTCGTACTTGTCGCGCAAGTAAAAGGCGTCGCGCGATTCAGGCAGCAGGCGATTGAAGAACTCGATGTAAGAGGGATGGAAGTTGTGATCGAACTCGTCGTAGCAAGGGTGATGCAGGATGAGCACGCCGCCTTTTTTCAAGAGCGGACGGCTACGATAGAAGTTGAAGTGATACCCGAGCGCCATCACCTGCACCAAGATCGGATTCAGGATCGAATAGACGTTATAAGGCGAGATGTCCGGGATGCCCGTGATCAATATGTCGCACTGACTGTTAACAGGGATGGTGTACTGATCGAAATTCTTCTTTAGAATCTCTGCGTGCGCCGGCTCGGTCTTGCCCGCGTGACAGGCGATCACCTCGTAAGCCGCTGGCATGTTGTGCAGCATCTTGCGGCGCGCGGCGCGCGGGAGTTTCCCCATCGTCATGTGCATCGCCTCGTACTTCATACGGTCGAAGGCAGAGAAGTCGTCTTCGTTCTTGAGCAGAAAATCGAGTTGCGAGCCGTAGATGCGATTGTTGAGCGCCGTCTCGATGTGGAAGACGTTGACGTGCTTGTCTAAGAGTTGGCCCAAACGCACGATCTTGTGATTCAACTCCGAGTGCGCCGGGTCCATGTAGCTGTTTGAATCGCGGATCGTCTGCGGCTCGTGGTGCGCGCGCAGCGATTCGTAGTCGCACAAGCCAACCGCGACCGACTTATGCCCGCCGTCCATCGGCGTGAGGTTGATGTTGCAATAGATGAGCAAGTCGCTTTCGGCGCAGCGTCGGTTGATGCGCAGAGGTTCGTGATGCTTCGTCTCGCCGAGCGTGACAAGTCCGTCTTCCCACTCGGCGTCGTGGTTGTAGTAGCGATCAGGATAGAACTCTTTGAAGATTTTATCGCCGACCATGCGCCGCATCTCCCACTCGGTCATCTTCCGGTGGAGACAGTTGGCGATGATGATGTGCACGTCGTCCACGCCGTAATCGGCGAGCATCTGCAAGACGATCTCAAGCATCGTCTGGCGCACGTCGGGCGTCTGCATCGGCGGGAGCGGCAGCGAGATGTCGTCCAAAGCAATCGTCACCTTCATGCCCGGCTCAAGCTGCGCGAACAAAGGATCGCAATCGTGCGGATGGTTCAAGGCGTAACGGATCGCGGCGGCGCGATTCGGCAAACCCTTGATCGCAGGCTTCGGATAGATGACGCGCGTACCGATGGGCAAATCTTCGAGAATGAAATCCTCGCCCGAAGGGATGATGCGCGGCGCGCTGTCGCGGTCAATATAGACGACCGACTCGTGAATTTTGCGGCGTAGTTGTAGGCTCATAAGAACAGTGACAAGTGCCGAGTGACAAGTGACGAGTTGCAGACAAAGTTTCTTCACTTGGCACTCGTCACTTGTCACTCGGCACTGCTTTTATCCTTTCATCGCGGGCACGTTCATGTTGAGCGCGCGGACGAGGAAGCCCCAACGGTCTGAGACCTCTTCGATCTGTTTGGAGGTTGGTTTGCCTGCGCCATGCCCGGCTTTAGTCTCGATGCGGATCAAGATGGGCGCGGGGCCGGCCTGCGCGGCCTGCATCGTCGCGGCGAACTTGAAGCTGTGACCGGGCCAGACGCGGTCATCGTGATCGGCTGTTGTGATCAACGTGGGCGGGTAGCTCATGCCCGGTTTGATGTTGTGGAGCGGCGAGTAGGCGCGGATGTATTTGAAATCTTCGGGGTTGTCGGGCGAGCCGTACTCGGTCTGCCATGCTGCGCCGATGGTGAACTTGTGGAAGCGCAGCATGTCCATGACGCCGACGGCGGGCAGGGCCGCGCCGAAGAGTTCGGGGCGTTGGGTCATCACCGCGCCGATGAGCAAGCCGCCGTTTGAGCCGCCTTGTATGGCGAGCTTGGGCGTGGACGTGTACTTGTTCGCGATCAACCACTCGGCGGCGGCGATGAAATCATCAAACACGTTCTGCTTCTTCGCCTTCATGCCCGCCTCGTGCCACTCCTTGCCGTATTCGCTGCCGCCGCGCAGATTCGCCAAAGCATAGACGCCGCCCATCTCCATCCAGACGAGATTCGAGACCGAAAAGGCGGGCGTCTCGGCGATGTCAAAGCCGCCATAGGCGTAGAGCAAGGTCGGGTTCTGCCCGTCGAGCTTCAAGCCCTTCTTGTGCGTGATGAACATGGGCACGCGCGTGCCGTCCTTGCTCGTGTAGAAGACCTGCTTCGTTTCGTATTCCGCCGGGTTGAAGTCAACTTTGGGTTGCCGGAAGATAGTGCTCTTGCCGGTCGTTAGATCGAGCCGGTAGATCGTCGAAGGGACGGTGAAACTGGTGAAGGAATAGAACGTCTCTTTGTCTTTCTGTCGCCCGTTGAAGCCGCCGACTGCGCCGATGCCGGGCAGTTGTAGCTCGCGCACAAGCTGACCACGCGGATCGTAAATCTTGACCTGCGCGTGCGCGTCCTTGAGATAGGACGCGATGAATTGATTGTTGATGAAGCTGACACTGTCGAGCGTCTCTTTGGCTTCGGGCACGACCGTCTTCCAGTTCTTCTGTTCAGGCGCGCGCGTGTCAATCGCGATGACGCGCTTGTGCGGCGCATCGCGGTCGGTGTGGAAGTAGAAGATGGGGCCGTCGTTGCCGACGAAGTATTGCGCCACGCCCGCGTCGTCGAGTAGATGAACGACCGGCGCGTCTTTCATCGTCAGGTCTTTGTAGTAGATACGATCCTCTGCGCTCGCGCCGGGGTCGCCTTGAATGATCAAGTAGCGCCCGTCGTCTGTGACCTGCGCGTTAATCGTGCCCTCTTTAAGTGCTTCGGGGGCCACGAGGATAAGTTGATCTTCAGCCTGCGCCATACCCAGACGGTGATAATAAAGCTTGTGATACTGATTGGCTGCGGCTAGTGTGCTGCCCCCTTTCGGCTCGTCATAGCGACTGTAAAAGAAGCCTTTGCCGTCCGCCGTCCAAGACGCGCCGGAGAACTTAACCCACTTGATCACGTCTGACGTATCTTGGCCAGTCTCAACATCGCGCACGTGCCATTCATTCCAATCTGAGCCGGAAGCCGCGAGACCATAAGCCATCAACTTGCCGTCGTTGCTGATGCTCGTGCCGGCGAGCGCGACCGTGCCGTCAGTCGAGAGCTTGTTCGGATCGAGCAACACACGCGGGGCAGCGTCGAGTTTATCCGCCGTGTAGAGCACGGACTGATTTTGCAAGCCGTCGTTCTTTGTGTAGAAGTAGCGCCCGCCCTCTTTGAACGGCACGCCGTAGCGTTCATAGTTCCAGAGTTTCGTCAGGCGCGTCTTGATCGCGGCGCGTTCGGGAATCTGATTCAGATAATCAAAGGTCAGCTTGTTCTCGGCTTCGACCCAAGATTTTGTCTCGGGCGAGTCGAGGTCTTCGAGCCAGCGATAAGGGTCGGCCACTTTCGTGCCGTTGAAGTCATCAACCACTTCGGTTTTGTGTGCGACCGGATAAGCAAGCTTACTCGCGTTCGCGCCGGAGAGGGAACTGACCGCGCTCTGGCCGGCAACGATGGCTGCGAGCGTTAGCACGCCAACGGCAGAAGAGAATGATTTGATGTAACGCATCTGCTTAACTCCTCAAGTTTCAATGTGGTGTTTGATGTGCTGAGATATTAACCACGAAATCACACGAAATAGTTTAACTCTTATTTGTGTTGTTTCGTGTGATTTCGTGGTTAATATCTCATTGCCTAAAGTACACGAACAAGCAGGCGAAAAGATAAATATCTGACCGTCGCGCCTGCTCCGCCTCACTTCAAATTGAGTATCGGCCAATCGTGATGCAGCGCCGTCTGGCGCAGACGCATGTCAGGATTGACCGCCGCCGGATGGCCGACAATCGAGAGCATCGGCAGATCGCTCATGCTGTCAGAATAAGCGTAAGACTCGCTCAGACTGATCCCTTCGCGCTCGGCGAAGATGCGAATCCAACTTGCTTTGGTCGCGGCGGCGAGCACAGGCGGCAGGAGCCGGCCCGTCGCCACGCCGTTGACGAACTCAAGCCGGTTGGCCGCGAAGTCTTTGATGCCCAGATAAGCCATCAACGGGTTGACCGACATATCGAGCGCGCCGGTGACGACCACTTGACGAAGACCCAACTTGCGCGATTGCTCGATCAACTCGAACGCGCCGGGGAAGACCGCAGGCTTCAGTACGTTCTCAAACAGTTCGTCAGCGAAGAAGCGCAGGCGGTCTTCGGTCTCGCCCTTGTAGCGTTTGAAAAAAAGTTCGTTGAAGACGTTGCGGCTATATTGATCCGTGATGGCAAAGAGCGGCAGGCTCATCACGGTCGCAGCCGATTTCGTCAGACTACGCCACAACCCTTGTTGATTGCGCGCATAAAAGCCGAGCGTGTGCACCAGATTGGTGCTCACGAGCGTGCCTTCAAGATCGTAGAAAGCGGCGGCTGTCAGACTCTCCTCCCGAAAAGCTTGTCTCTTAACAAGTCGCGCCCGCGCGCAAGTCAAACGAATAAAGTGTGCCAGCTAAAAATGTGCGGGGCAAAAATATACCCTATTCCCGCGCGTTTGGGTAAGCTAACGGGGGCGCTCCGACCGCTTGACAAAGCGCGCGTGGCTGACCCGAAACTGCCAAGCAAACATTTCGGAGGTCGTCTGTGAGCCAACCCAAATGTTCCTGCGCCGCGTTCGAGCGATTGGAAGGCGCGAGCGTGCCCGCGTACATCAACGCATTTCTCGAACCGGCAGACCGCCGCGACCAGACACAAAAGAACCGCTTCCTTTGCCGCGTCTGCGGACGCATCTGGGAGCGGCACGCGCCCGACGACCAACACGCGCGCCCGTCGCTTGTGCGTTTGCCCAATGAATAGAGATTAAAACTTTAGTCGGTTTTCCAGTTGATGAAACGGAATACATTCGGCATCGCGCCCGGCATCCTGTAACAACAGACGCATACGCACCGCGCCGGAATAGTTGAGCGAGTGAATGATGATGAGCGCATCGCGTTGGCGGTCGGGATGCGCGGCGAGCCAAACGGCGATCGCGTAGCCGGTGCGCTCGTCGTCCGGCTCGTCGGAAAAATAATGCTCCTCGCTCAGATCATGATCGAGCAGAATGGCCTCATACTCACGCTCATCGAGCCACGCCACAGCCTCGCGCACGTCGCACGTCACATCCAACTCATAACCAGCCAGCCGCGCCCGAAACCATTCGCAGCGCGATTCGTCGTCTTCGACTAATAAAATGCGGAGCATGATTAGCTCTCAGCGAGCAGCCATCAGCTTTGCTCTTGGTGCTTAAGTCTCTGCGAGCTTAATGATACAAGCCGTGGATCAGCCAATCGCTGAAAGCTGATGGCTGACCGCTGACCGCTTCTTACTGTAATATGTTTCCAAGTGAAACTGGCAACGTGGAACGTAAATTCGGTGCTGGCGCGGCTGCCGCTGGTTGAACGTTGGCTCGCCTTAGCGCGCCCCGACGTGCTCTGTTTGCAGGAGACGAAGTGCGCCGACGAGAAATTTCCGGCGGCGGCGTTTGCTGCATTAGGTTATCAGTCGGTCGTGTACGGCCAGCCGACCTACAACGGCGTAGCTATCGTCGCACGTCTGCCCGTGTCGGATGTGCGGCGCGGTTTCGGCGATACGGAAGAGACAGCGCACGCGCGTCTGTTGGCGGGCACGGTCGGCGGCGTACGTGTCGTCAACGTCTATGTGCCGAACGGGCAGGCGGTCGGGACGGAGAAGTATCAGTTCAAACTCGGATGGCTGCGGCGGCTGCAAGAATATTTCGACGAGCATCATTGGACGGACGACGACGTGTTGCTGTGCGGCGACTTCAACGTTGCGCCGGAAGACCGCGACGTGCACGACCCGCAACTCTGGCGCGGGCGCATACTCTTCAGCGAACCGGAGAAGCGCGCGCTCGCTGAAGTCAAAGCTTGGGGCTTCGTTGATGCGTTCCGCGAACACGTCGCGGCGGGCGGTCATTATTCTTGGTGGGACTATCGCGCGGCCGGCTTTCGGCGCAACGCGGGCCTGCGCATAGATCACGTTTGGGTCTCGTCGCCGCTCGCCGAACGTTGCACCAAAGCTTGGATCGACAGAGAGCCGCGCGGCTGGGAGCGACCGTCGGATCACACGCCGGTCGTCGCGGAGTTCAAATGAAGTTCAAGGTTCAAAGTTTAAGGTTTAAGGTTGAATCATGATCTTTTGAAGCTTGTGGATTGAGCATTGAACCTTGAACTTTGATCTGTACAGGGGGTGATTATGAACAATCAATCTAACGACAGCTTGAGCGGGCCAAACGGACAAAGCAACGTGTGGCTGTGGGCGGCAGCCGGGTTGGGCGGGCTGATGGCGGCGCGTGCGCTGTTGCGGCGTGGGCGCGAGTTCGATTTTCGCGACAAGGTTGTGCTCATCACGGGCGGCTCGCGTGGGCTGGGACTTGTGCTGGCGCGCGCGTTGGCAGAGGAGGGCGCAAGACTCGCCATCTGTGCGCGCGACCCGGCGGAGTTAGAGCGGGCGCGCGCCGACTTGGCCGGGCGCGGCGCAGAGGTGCACGTCTTTCCTTGCGACGTGACCGACCGCGCGCAGGTCGCAGAGTGGGCGCGCGTCTGTCAGCATCGTTTCGGCCGGCTTGATGTGTTGATTAACAACGCGGGTGTGATCGAGGTCGGCCCCGTCGAAGTGCAGACGCTCGCAGATTTTGAAGAGGCGATGCGGACGCACTTCTGGGGCCCGCTCTACACGATCTTGGCCGTGCTGCCAGAGATGAAACGGCAACGCGCCGGCCGCATCGTCAACATCTCATCCATCGGCGGTAAGATCGGCGTCCCGCATCTCGTGCCGTACAGCGCGAGCAAGTTTGCGCTCACTGGATTGTCCGAGGGCCTGCGCGCCGAGTTGATGAAGGACGGCATCGTGGTCACGAACGTCTGTCCGGGGCTGATGCGGACGGGCAGCCCGCGCAACGCCGTCTTCAAAGGCCAGCATCGCGCCGAGTACGCTTGGTTCAGCATCAGCGATGCGCTGCCGGTCACGTCCATACAGGTCGAGCGCGCAGCCCGCCAGATCATCGCAGCAATAAAGCGCGGCGACGCGGAGTTGATCATCACGACGCAGGCCCTTGTCGCGATCAAATTCCACGCGCTCTTTCCAGAACTGAGCGCAGACCTGCGCGTCTTAGCGAATCAACTGTTGCCCGCGCCCGGCGGCATTGGCGCGCGCCGCGCCAAAGGCAAGGATAGCGAATCTGCGCTCGCGCCCTCCTTACTGACCGCGCTCAGCGACAAGGCGGCCGAGCACAATAACGAGATGAGTTGAGAGAGTAAACTTTGCGCCCTTAATCTTTGCGCCTCCAGCGTCTTTGCGTGAGGCTTCTCTTTCGCGCGCATTTATCTCACGCAAAGACGCTGGAGGCGCAAAGAGCACGCGAAGCTTAAGGGCGATTGAGACAAGATGAGTCGCGAACAAAAATGGCCGGATGCGTTGTGGATCGTGCGGCACGGACAGAGCGCGGCGAACGTGGCGCGTGATGCGGCCGAAGCGGCCGGCGAAGAGGTTATCAAACTCGACGTGCAGCGCGACATTGACGTGCCGTTGTCTGAGTTTGGCGAGCAGCAGGCGGCCGCGTTGGGTTGTTGGTTTGGACAGATGCCGGCCGAGCAGAGGCCGCAAGTCATCTTGACTTCGACCTACATGCGCTCGCGCCGCACGGCCGAGATCGCGCTCGCCGCCGCAGGCATTGCGCGCGGCGACATAACTTTTATCACCGACGAACGCCTGCGCGAAAAAGAGTTCGGCATCCTTGATCGTTTGACGAAGGCCGGGATTCGCGCGAAGTATCCTGAGCAGGCTGCATTCCGCGATGCCATCGGCAAGTTTTATCATCGCCCGCCCGGCGGCGAGAGTTGGTGCGACGTGATCCTGCGCCTGCGTAGTGTGATTGACACGATCACGCGCGATTATCGCCGCGAGCGTGTGCTCATCGTTGCGCACTCGGTCGTCGTGCTCTGCTTTCGTTATCTGCTCGAACGCATGTCTGAAGAGCAAATCCTCAAGATCGATCACGAACAGGATGTCGCTAACTGCGCCGTCACCTCATATGAGTTCGACCCGCACTTAGGCCGACACGGCAGACTCGCCTTGCGCCGCTACAATTTCGTCGCGCCGCTTGAAGCCGAAGGCGCGCCCGTCACCACGAAGAAGGATGTGCCGGTTGCGCCGAAATGAGAGCGGGGATGAGGGGATAGTGAAGAAACGAAATGCGCAGCGCCAACCCCTAGCCCCTGTCCCCCAACCTCTAACCATTTCTCTGCCTCTGCTACGCGAATGGCCGCTGCCACAGCCGGATGAAGCGGGCGACAAAGAGGCGCGCGGGCGTGTGCTCGTGATCGGCGGCGGGCCGGAGATGCCGGGTGCGTGCATTCTGGCTGCGACGGCGGCGGCGCGCGCGGGCGCAGGCAAGTTGCAGATCGCGACGGGGCGCAGCGTCGCGCCGCACGTCGCGGTCAGTGTGCCGGAGGCGCGCGTCTTTGCGTTGCCGGAGACGCGGACGGGCGCGCTCGCGGCGAGCGGGGTTGCAAAGATCATCGCGCACATCAACGAAGCGCGCGCAGTGCTCGTCGGCCCCGGCATGATTGACGAAGCGGCGATTGCGCGCTTCTTGAAGCAGCTGCTGGCGCGCATCGCAGGCCCCGCGCTCGTGCTCGACGCCAACGCGCTCGCGTTGCTTGCCCGCGCGCCCGCGAGCTTAACGAGACAGCACGGGCGCGTCGTGCTCACGCCGCACACAGAAGAGATGGCCGAGCTATTGAACACAGACGAAGCGGCGATTGAACGCGACCGCACACGCGCACTGCTCGCGGCCGTCGCGCGCTTCGACGCTGTCGTCGTGTTGAAGGGGCGCGAAACTCTAATCGCCGCGCCGGGCAGTCGCGTCTATGTCAACCGCGCGGGCAACGTCGGTCTCGCCACCTCCGGTTCAGGCGACACGCTCGCAGGTCTCATCACCGGTCTCTGTGCGCGCGGGGCTGCGCCCTTGCAAGCGGCCGTCTGGGGCGTTTACTTGCACGCAAGCGCGGGCGAGCGGCTGGCGCGCAAGCGCGGGCCGCTCGGCTATCTCGCACGTGAACTGCCCGACGAAATTCCGACGCTCTTAGCGCAACTGAATCGAAACTGAGGCGTAACGAAACGGGCTAGTGTCCTTTGGTCGTGAAATAAGCTAACACCCAAGATACTCAATCGCCGCTGACCGGTGCTGGTTGGCGGTTGGTCAACTGCCGCCAAGTGAGCGGTTGCTGGCCGTCGTCTAAGCGCACCATTGAGATGCAGCCGGGCACGGGGCAGACTAAATAACAAAGGTTGCAACCGACGCACTCCGCTTCGTCCACAACGGGGTAACGCTTGCCGTCGATCTGCGTGAAGGGGACGCACTGGTGCGCGCCGTCTTCGCAGGCGATGTGGCAGAGATTACATTGGATACACTTGGCGTGGTCAATCCGCGCGACCGTCTTGTAGTTGAGATCGAGATTGCCCCAATCGGTCACACGTCGCGTGCTCGCGCCGATTATTTCGCAGACGCTCGTGTGGCCTTTGTCGTCCAAGTAGTTCGACAGGCCGTCAATCAGGTCCTCGACGATGCGATAGCCATAGTGCATGACGGCGGTGCAGACCTGCACGGTGGTTGCGCCGAGCAGCAGGAACTCCGTCGCGTCGCGCCACGTCGAGATGCCGCCGATGCCACTGATGGGGACACCCACTTCCGGGTCGCGCGCCAACTCCGAGACCATATTGAGCGCAATTGGTTTGACGGCGGGGCCGCAGTAGCCGCCATGCGCGGCGAGGCCGTTGACGTTCGGATGTGGAATCATCGTGTCGAGGTCAACACCCATCACGGAGTTGATCGTGTTGATGAGTGACAAGGCGTCAGCGCCGCCGCGCACGGCCGCGCGCGCGGGCGGGTTGATGCTCGTCACGTTCGGCGTGAGCTTGACGATGACGGGCAAGGAAGTTGCTTCTTTAACCCACTCCGTCACCATGCAAGTGTAGTCGGGCACTTGCCCCATCGCTGCGCCCATGCCACGCTCGCTCATGCCGTGCGGGCAACCGAAGTTCAACTCGACGCCGTCCGCGCCCGTGTCTTCGACCTGCTTCGCGATCTCGTGCCAAGCCTCGCGCTTCGATTCGACCATCAGCGAAACGATGAGCGCGTGCTTCGGGTATTTGCGTTTGCACTCACGTATTTCGCGCAGGTTCACGTCGAGCGGGCGGTCTGTGATCAGTTCGATGTTGTTGAGACCGATCATGCGCTGCGGCCCTTGGTCAATCGAAGCGAGCCGCGAGCAGACGTTGCGGATCGGCTCGCCCAGAGTCTTCCAGACCGCGCCGCCCCAGCCCGCGTCAAACGCGCGCTCAACCATCGAACCCATATTCGTCGGCGGCGCACTAGCCAGCCAGAAAGGGTTCGGCGATTTAATCCCGACAAAATCAATACTCAGGTCTGCCATATGTTCGCTCCTAATGGGCGTCTGTTGCTTATTCTTGCTGCTACGAAACCAGATGACACAGGCGCCGGCACGATTGATTAACTTTCACCAGTCTCCTTTGCCGGTTCGGTCTCTTGCGCACCTTCCTTCGCCTCCGGCTCGCCGAGTATGCGACCGGAGAGCAGGATTGTGCCTTTAACGATAGTCCCTTCACGCATGAAGCCGCGCAGCCCATCGGGCGGGGCCACCACGTCTATCAAACCAAAGTTGCCAATCTCGACGACCGACCAGATGAAATCGCAGCCTGTGATCGGGTTGGTCACGATCTGCGTCTCATCTATGCGCCCCGTCAGGTAGGTAATGGGCGACATTGTTTCCAGATTCAGTTCCCCATTTTTGATATAGTCCGCAGCCATCAAAAACTCTAACCCATCCTCTTCCGTGTAAGGTGGCGAGCCGCTACGCGCGCGATAATCCGCCTCGTCCTCGTAACAATCAAGGTGCGCCCCAACGCCGCAAAGTTGCACGTTCAACTTGTACGGCACTGTGATGTCGGCGTAACAGTCGAAGTTGGGGCAATCAAAGACGAGGGGCGTTTTCAGCACGTAAGCGCGCCGTTCCATAAAACGAAAATAATCAAAGCGGAAGCCGCCGTCATAGTGTTGACCTTCAGGGCGGCGCAGCCCCGCTTGTAACTCAAGCACGCCCGAAGTCGCGCCGTTGAAGTGCGGCGCGATGGATATGCTCTTGCCGTCATGCCCCGACTTGAGCCAGATTTCGATGTCCCAATCTACCTCGGTCGGGATGGCCCAAAAATAGTATATCCCCTCGCTCGTCGTGATGATTTCACCTTCCTGCTGCACCTGCATGAATAGGCGCGCAAACTCATCGGTCCCATTGTGAGGAAAGCCGACACTGGCTAGAATGTCGTCCATCTAACGCACCTCCGGCTCGACTTAAATGCTCTAGTTCAACTTCGCGGCTCAGACTGAGGAACGCGCGCCGACGAACTCGACGCGTTCGCCGGTGAGACTTTCGTGTATGCCTTGCGCGGCGAGCTTGCCCATCTGCGCGGCGTCCACAGCTTCGCGCCCGCCGTTGACGCAATCGCCGCCCGCAAAGATTTTCGGGTTCGCCGTGCGCATCGTCTCGCGATCAGTGATGACGCGCCCGCCCTCGTCCAATTCAACGCCGGGCAACTGCTCGAACCATGCGCGCAACTTCTGTTGCCCCGTCGCTTTGATCACTATGTCAACCGGCACAACGAACTCAGAGCCGGGCACAGGGCGCACGCCACGCCGCGCCGCACCGCCTACGTTGTTCGGTTCAAGCTCCATCCGCACACAACGCAGCGCGCCGACGCGCGTGCCCGTCTCGTCCGCCAGAATCTCGACGGGCGCGGTTAACCAAAGGAATTCAACCGCATCCTTTTTGGCCAACTCGTATTCGTAATGATATGCGGGCATCTCTTGTGCCGTGCGCCGGTAGATCATCAACACGCGCTCTGCGCCAAGCCTGCGCGCCTGCGTGACCGCATCAATCGCCGTGTTGCCTGCGCCTATGATGGCGACATTACGACCCATCGGCACGCTCGCCCAATCGCGCGACTTAATCCGCTCAATAAACGCGAGCGCATCATAGACGCCCGCCAAATCTTCGCCCGGAATGTTCAGACGCGAAGTCGCGCCGAGACCGACCGCGATAAAGATCGCATCGTGCGTCTGCTGCAACTCGGCGAACGAGACACCGCGCCCGACCTCCGTGTTCGTCTTGAACACAACGCCAAGCCGCGCGACCTGCGCGACTTCATCTTGCGAGACCGCCTGCGACATCTTGTATTCCGCCATGCCGTAGGTGTCTAGCCCACCGGCGAGCGATTTGCGTTCATAGATGGTGACGGCATAACCGAGCCGCGCGAGATAGGTGGCGCAAGAGAGACCCGCCGGCCCAGAGCCGACGATGCCGACCGACTTGCCATTCGGTGCGCCGGCCTGCAATACGTCTCGCTGCTTACTCAACACCGCGTCGGTCGCGTAACGCTGCAAGCGCCCGATCTCAATCGGCTTCGCCATCAAAGTCTTTTCCACACACGCGCCTTCGCACAAGACCTCGACAGGGCAGACGCGCGCACACGTCGCGCCAATCGGATTCGCCTCGAAGATAACGCGCGCCGAGCCTGTGAGATTTCCGCTCGCGATCTTCTTGATGAACGACGGCACGTCAATGTGCGTCGGGCACGCGCGCGTGCACGGCGCATCGTAGCAATAGACGCAACGGTTCGCCTCAAGGATCGCCTCTGCCTGCGACAACGGCGGCGCGATCTCGCGGAAGTTGTGTTCGATCTCTTGTTGACTTAGCAAGGGGGTAGTGTCACTGGACATAATTTTCAATCAAAGTCTGCCGAGTTACAAATCTTTACGAGTTAGAATTTGCGCAACGTCTTGAGCCAAGGTCGGTACTTTGTTGCTGACAACGTCCCAAACGATCTCATAATCAACACCAAAATAGTCGTGGATGAGTCGATCACGCATGCCAGCAATGGCCCGCCATTCAATGTTCGGATATTGCTGCCGCACACGCTCTGGCACGCGCTTCACGGCCTCACCAATCACTTCAATGCTCCGCACGTAAGCGCGCTTGAGCGTTTCGTCCTGTAGAAACACGACCTTGCTAACACTGGCACTGCTCTCAATCAGGAAGCGCGCCTCATCAAGGATGTGTTGCAGATATTCACGCGCCGACTGTGGCATATTCAGCCTCGCGCAAAATGTGCGGCCCGATATAAGGGCTAAGCGATTCAGGTGTTACTAGATCAACTTTCCGGCCAAACAACTCTTCAAGGAAGAAGGAGAGGCGGATGAAATTATCGAAAGTCTTTTCGCCCGCCTCAAATTCCACGAGCACATCAATGTCGCTTTGGCTATCTTGCTCGCCGCGAGCGAACGAACCAAAGATGGCATAACGCCGCACGCCGAACGCACGCAACTGGCGATTGTTCTCGTGCAACAACCTGAACGCTTCTTCTTTGTTCGTAACAGCCATAATGAGTCAGTCTATGTCGTCACTATTAATCTGCAACTAAGGCATCATAAGTGTCAGGCCGGCGGTCGCGGAAGAACTGCCAAGTGTTGCGGACTTCGCGGATCAGGTCGAGATTCAAGTCTGCGACGACGAGCGCGTCTTTGTCTCGTGGCGCTTCGGCGACGAATTGTCCGCGCGGATCGCAGAAGTAGCTCTGCCCGTAGAACTCGCCGATGTCCCAAGGCTGCTCGTGCCCGACGCGATTGATCGCACCGATGAAGTAGCCGTTAGCAACCGCGTGCGCAGGTTGTTCGAGCCGCCACAAGTATTCGGAGAGACCTGCAACAGTCGCTGATGGATTGAAGACAATCTCCGCGCCGTTCAAGCCGAGAATGCGCGCGCCTTCGGGGAAGTGTCGGTCGTAGCAGATATAGACGCCGATGCGCGCGTATGCTGTATCGAATGCGGGATAGCCCAAGTTGCCCGGCTTGAAATAGAACTTCTCCCAGAAGCCCGGCGCGACGTGCGGGATGTGGTTCTTACGATACTTGCCTAGATACTTGCCGTCGGCATCAATCACCGCCGCCGTGTTGTAGTAGATGCCCGTGATCTCCTCTTCGTAGATCGGCACGATGATGACCATCTCGTGCTGGCGCGCGACATCTTGCATCAGCTTAACGGTCGGGCCGTCGGGCACTTTTTCCACCGCTTCGTACCAGCGCGTCTGCTGCTCAGCGCAGAAGTACGGCGTGGTGAAGACTTCCTGCATGCAGAGAATCTTGACGCCCTGCCGCGCGGCATCTTCGATCATCTTCACGTGCTTCTCGATGTTGGCGCGCTTGATCTCTTCAATCGGCGCATCGGTCGGCGCGGCGTTCGTCGCCTGAATCAAACCGCATCTAACTGTTCTGGCCATATAGTAATGTTCCTCTTGAAATTAGAATATCAACAAGTCAGTACCGCCTGCGGTAGCGGGCGGGTATAAACTCTAATAGTGGCCTACTTGATGTAACCAAGACCCGCCCGCTACCGCAGGCGGTACTGACACATTAGTCATGCCTCAGCGACCACTGCCGTCGCAACTTGTGGCGGCGCGAGTTTCATCAAGACGAGATGCGTTAGGCCCGCCGCGCCGAAGCCGACGAACCAAGCGTAATCATAGAGCGGTCGCAACGGCTTCACAACCAAGCCGATCCAAGCGAGCGCGCAACCGACGAGTGTGGCGACGACCGCGCGCCAGTTCCAACCGGCCGCGTAAGTATAGACGCCGCGCACGCGATAGAGATCGCCGAGTTCGAGTCGTTTGCGGCGCACGAGCCAGTAGTCTGCGATCAGTACGCCCGCGATTGAGCCAAGCCCGCCCGAATAGCCGACGAGCCAACTGAAGATATAGCCCGACGGATCGGTAAGCAAGCGCCAAGGCTGCATCATCAAACCGATGATGCCTGTGATCAAACCGCCGAGTCGGAATGAAATTAACTTCGGGAAGGCGTTCGCAAAATCGTTCGCGGGCGAGACGACGTTCGCGGCGATATTGACCGCAAGCGTTGCCACGACGACCGTGAACATCGAGACCGTTACGACGACGACTTGATGAAACTGGCCGACCAACTTCATCGGGTCCCACAACTCGTCCGCCTTCATCTGCGGATAGATGACAACCGCCGCCGAAGTGATGAGCACGCCCATCGCCGCGAAGACGGTCATCGTCGTTGGGAGCGCGACGATCTGTCCAACCGCTTGTTCGCGTTGGCTGCGCCCGAAGCGCGTGAAGTCGGGCATGTTCAGGGAGAGCGTCGCCCAATAACCGATCATCGCCGTGAGCGAGGGAATGAAGATCGGCAAGAACTCGCGCAAGCCATGATAACGCCCCGTCTGTTGCATCAGATAACCGACGCCATGCGCGCGCCACAAAGCCCAGATGAGCAAGAGCGTGGTCATCACCAGCACAAACGGCGCGGCCCAGTTCTCAACCTTTCTGAGCAAATCCATCCCGCGATAGATGATGTAGATGTTCAAGCCCCAGAACAAGAGGAACGACAACCACTCGGTCGTCGTATGCCCAGCCAGAGGGCCGCCCAAGAGCGTGTGCCAGTGCGGAATGAGAGCTTGAAAGAGCGTGTCTAACGCCTCGCCGCCGATCCAAGCTTGTATGCCGAACCAGCCGCACGCGACGATTGCGCGCATGAGCGCAGGCAAGTTTGAACCAAACGTGCCGTAAGCTGCGCGCGCAAAGACGGGGAAAGGGATGCCGTACTTTGTGCCCGGATGCGAGTTGAGCAGAATAGGAATCAAGACAATCGTGTTGCCCAAGAGGATCGTGATGAGCGCCTGCCACCAGTTCATGCCTGCACTGATCAAGCCCGACGCCAAGATGTACGTCGTGATGCAATGCGCCATGCTGATCCACAGTGCCGCGTAGTTGTACGTCGTCCAATTCCGGCGCGCGACCGGCACGGGCGCAAGGTCTTCGTTGAAGAGCGGGCTGCGACTGATCTCTTCAGTCGCTTCCGCGCGCAACTCGACGCGCCCGTCCGCATGCCGGATCACTTCTGCGTCGTACCTTGCAGTGCTTGTCGTTGCCACCACCTTTTACCTCATAAGCTTAAAAGATGAGGGTCGCGTTGAAGTAGTCGTTCTCGTCGGCAATCGTAAATCCATTGAGCGGATTAAACGTGATGGTATGTGAGCCAGCAGAGACAGTGACCGGCAGCAAGATCGGGATCAAGGCGCGGTGCGAAGTGGCCTCATTAGTATAGACCGAGGCCATGCCGATTGATTGACCGTCAACTTGTACGTCAATGCCGATCCAATTGCCTGCCTCTTGCGTCCAAGCCGAGCCGGATACAAATAGAACCATCTGGGCATCGCTCTCCGCCGTGAACTCGTTTGAGACGGGCAGCGGCCCGTTCGCGTTGATTACGTTTTGAAAATCCATCGCTTCGCTCCTTTATGTAAAAAGGTTAACCTCATGCGGTTAAGCCGTAACGCACTCACCGCGTTTCAAGAATTGCCCGTCGCCCGCCTTGCCTTTGAACTCGCCCTGCTCGATCACGACGCGCCCGCGCGAAAGCACCGTCTCGACTACGCCGCGCACGGTCTTGCCTTCGTAAGCGTTGTAGTCCACGTTCATGTGATGGGTCTTCACGCTGAAGGTCTGCTCCTTGTCAGGATCGAAGATGACGATGTCAGCGTCCGAGCCGACGGCAATCGTGCCTTTGCGTGGGAAGAGACCGAACATCTTCGCGGCGGCCGTCGAAGTCAACTCGACGAAGCGATTGAGCGAGACGCGATTCTCCACGACGCCGCCGTTGTAGATAAGCGCCATGCGATTCTCGACGCCGGGCGCGCCGTTCGGAATCTTCGAGAAATCGTCCTTGCCCAACTCTTTCTGCTCCTTCATGCAAAACGGGCAGTGGTCAGTTGAGATAACTTGCAGGTCGTCCATCTTCAAACCCTTCCACAACTCCGCTTGATTCGACCGCTCACGAAGCGGCGGCGTCATCACATACTTCGCGCCGTCCCAGCCTTCGCCGTAATCGTCAACCGACAGAAACAGATATTGCGGGCACGTCTCCGCAAACGCCGGCAGTCCGCGATCACGCGCCTCGCGCACTTGATTCAAAGCGTCGGTGCAACTGAGATGCACGATATACACAGGCGACTCGGCCATCTCGGCAATCGCAATCGCGCGATGCACGCCTTCGGCTTCGGCGCGTGTGGGCCGCGTCAGCGCGTGATACTTCGGTGCGGTC
>QHXQ01000109.1 GCA_003223935.1 Acidobacteriota bacterium
CGCCCTCTGCGCGCGTCACTGCGGCCTGCTTCTCGCCTTCGGCGCGCGTGATGGCGGCCTGCCGGTCGCCTTCGGCTTGCAGGACGAGCGCGCGCCGGTTGCGCTCGGCCGTCATCTGCTTCTCCATCGTGATGCGCACGTCTTCCGGCGGGTTGATGTTCTTCACATCCACGCGCGTCACCTTCACGCCCCACTTGTCGGTCGCTTCGTCCAAGATGAGCCGCAGCTTCGCGTTGATCTGATCGCGCTGCGAGAGCGTGTGGTCCAAATCCATGTCGCCCATCACGGCGCGCATGCCCGTGATGGTCAACTGCACGATGCCGCCCACGAGATCGTTCATCTCATAGACCGCTTTGATCGGATCGGTGATCTGCCAATAGACGACCGAGTCAACGTGGATCGTCACGTTATCGCGCGTGATAACGGGCTGCGGCGGCAGGTCTAGGAACTGCTCGCGCAGGTCAATCGATGTGATGCCGGGGCGTATGTTCGTCCAATAGACAGCGCGCGGCTTCTCGAAGAACGGGATGATCACATTCAAGCCGCTCGACGCCAAACGGTCGAAGCGCCCGAAGCGTTCGAGCACCATGACGGTCGCCTGCGGCACAATCTTGATCGTCTTCAAGGCGACGACGAGCGCGAAGATCGCGACGAAAAGAATGAAGAACACGAATAAAACTTCCATTGTTCACCTCCGAATTTGCGGGCAGCGTATAGAAGCACAGAGCGGGTGCATTTTGCGGCGCAACTATAACGGATCATGCCCGTCGGTTGAAAGAGCAAGCTGTGGCGGCTGCCAACCACCGAGCGCGGACTCAACGATGCGCGCTGCGGTCAACACTTCCCTTTCAGCGTGCGGGCGTCCGACGATCTGCACGCCAATCGGCAGACCTTCTGTTGAGCGTGCAACGGGAACGGAGACCGCAGGCAGACCGAACACGTTATAAGTCTGCGCATAACTGAACGCGCGCCAGACGCTCACCTCTCGGCCATCAACCGACACCTTCCGCGCGCCGTGCGGAAACGCCGGTACAGCGCCGACCGGCGCGACGACGAGCGGCGTTGTCTCTAACCATGCGAGCAGTTCGCCGCGTAAGCGGTCGCGCTCGAACCATGCAGCTAAGTAATCATCGAGCGTCTGTCGCGGCGCATTCGTGCCCCGCGCCAACATACCTTGCGCCGAAGGGCCGGCCAGTGCTTCACGCTCTGCGTACAACTCGCACATCTGTCGCTGCACCGCCCGCGCGCACAACGCCAGCCACAGATCAGGCGCGCGCTCGACGCCCGGCGGGCGCGCCTCAACGGCCACGAGTCCCGCCGCACTCAACGCTTGCGCCGCTGCTGCAACCGCTTGCTTCGTCTCCATCGTCACAGGCGCAACGCCGTCGTCCGTGTACCAAGCAAACTGACGACCGCGCA
Source organism: Acidobacteriota bacterium (assembly GCA_003223935.1). Classification (GTDB taxonomy): domain Bacteria; phylum Acidobacteriota; class Blastocatellia; order Pyrinomonadales; family Pyrinomonadaceae; genus QHXQ01. Next base: position 1,420 of record QHXQ01000109.1, read on the forward strand.
GCGCAGGCTCGTCGCGGCGCAGTTTAATATCATTCTTTTCATCCGCCAGCACATGCAGCAACAACTCAAGATCATCAATGCAACGAGCCAACGGGCCGAAGGTTTCGTGCGCAAACATCGGGCCGTCGGGCGGTGGGAAATGGCCTGCGTTCGGCACGCGCCCGGCCGTGGGCAAGAGACCAAAGATGCCGCAGAAGTGCGCAGGTATGCGAATCGAACCGGCCAGATCGCTCCCCACATCACATGCAGACAAGCACGCGGCGACCGATGCCGCTGCGCCGCCGCTCGACCCGCCCGGCGTGCGCGCCGTGTCGTGCGGGTTGTTCGTGCGCCCGAAGACGGGATTCTCCGATTCATAATCGAGCGCCAACTCGCTCGCGTTCGTCTTGCCCAAGATGTTCGCGCCCGCACGCCGCAGACGCGCCACGGCCGGCGCGTCCGCCGCCGGCACATGCTCTGCGAATAAGCGCGTGCCGCCGGTCGTGCGCAAACCGCGCGTCGCAATCGTATCCTTGATCGTGAGCGGCAGACCGCAGAGCGTTGGCACATCTCCGCCACGCATGAGCAGACGCTCAGCCTCATGCGCCACGTCCAACGCATCCGGCGCGAACGTCACGATGGCGTTCAGACGCGGATTCAACTCTTCGGCGCGGCGCAAGTATGCCGCGCACGCCTCGACCGGCGAAACCTCATGCGCGCGCATCTGTGCGAGCAGCCGAACGGCGGTCATTGATGTGAGTTCGTTAGTCAGTTGCTTAATCCTCTCGACCTACTTTTTCGCTTGTCTCCGTCAACAGTTCGATGAACTTGCGCGCGGCTGTGCCGAGCGTGCGGTCGCTGCGATAGATGAGACCGACCGAGCGCGTCCATTCGGGTTCGGCGAGCGCGACGACGGCGAGTTGGCCGCTTCGTTGTTCATCAAGCACGCTCGGACGCGGCACAATCGCCACGCCGAAGCCAACTTCGACCGCGCGCTTGATCGTCTCAATGTTGTCGAACTCGGCCACCTTATGAACACTGACGCCGTGCGCGCGCAGGATGCGGTCGGTCGCTTGGCGCGTCGGGATGTCGCGCTCGAACAAGACGAAGTCTAGCCCGTCGAGTGCGCGTGCGTTCACCTGCTTCTGTTTCGCAAGCGGATGTTTAGGCGGGCAGATCAATACCAGCCGGTCGCCTTTCAAGGGCACGACCTTTAGCCCGCTCTTCCGCTTCGGATAAGCGACGACGCCAAGCTCGACCGTGCCGGCAAGCACATCGCGCACGATGCTCGTCGTGCGACTGTATTCGAGATCGATCTTAGCTTCGGGGTACAACCCCATGAAGCGGCGGATCGCGGGCGGCAGTTCATGTAAGCCGATGCTATAGACGGTCGCGACATGCACCGCGCCGCTGATCGTGCCGGTGAGCGTGCGCATGCGCTCTTCGAGCCGCAGGTACGCGGCGACGACGTTGCGACTCTCCTGATAGAACGCCTCGCCGTCCTTCGTCAGCCGCACCTCGCGCCGCCCGCGCACGCGCTCCAACAGTTTGCGTTTGAACTTCGTCTCCAGCCCGCGCACCTGTTGACTGACGGCCGATTGCGTCACGTAGTTCGCTTCGGCCGCGCGCGTGAAGCTTTGCGAATCAACTAGGTCGCAAAAGATTTTGAGTGTTTCGATCTGCACGCGCGGATTATAAGTTTGGCGCGACAAAGTGCGCTAGTTTTTTCATTTTACCGAGCAATACTTGCGGGCTAAACTTATCAAGGCGCTTAAACCACGAACGCATATGAAGTCGCACGAAGCGCACGCTCTGTTCTCGTGTTGTTTCGTGTGCTTTCGTGGTTGATGAAGTTACGCATGTGCTGGCCGGGCACGCCCTTTGGTAATTGCTTTTCCGGCCGCGCGCTCTATAATCATGTGCGTTCCACTTCAAGCTGTTAACCGATGCGCGAACACACGCGCAGACCTACGCTCGATTGCGGCTGATGATTTTCATCGGCCGTTGGCGAAGGAGGGGCTTTCCTGAAATGGCTGTCCGTTTGAGTCGCACCTTTCTGTTGCGCAAACTGCACCAACTGTCGGGCATCATCCCGCTCGGCGTCTTTCTGCTTGAGCACTTCTACACTAATTCAAAAGCGCTCACTGGGCCGGCAGATTTCAACAACGCCGTGAAGGAGTTGCAGTCGATCCCGTACATTCTCTTTGTCGAGATCGGCGGCATCTTCATCCCGCTCATCTATCACGCGGTCTATGGCCTCTTCATCACGTGGGAAGCGCGCCCGAACAATTTGCACTATCCTTACCCGCGCAACTGGTTCTACACGATCCAACGCCTGACCGGGATCATTCTCTTCTTCTTCATTACCTTTCACGTGCTCAACTTCCGCTTCGGCATGATTCCGGGACTGAACAATCTGTCGGTCGCAGACCACTGGCAACAAGGTTTCGAGATCGTCAAAGGTGAATTCTTGAACCCGATCATCTTAGCGGTTTACATCGTCGGCATCGCGGCGACGATCTGGCACTTTGCAAACGGACTGTGGTTGTTCGCAGTTGATTGGGGCATCGTGATCGGCGAGCGTGCGCAGCGCGTGCTGGGCTATGCTTGCATCGCGTTCGGTGTGTTTCTACTTGCGGTCGGTGTGAACGCGGCGTTTGCCTTCAGGATGGACGGAGGGTTGTTGGGAGGCTTGATCAAATAATGGCGACACCAAGCAAAGACATGCGCATCGCCATCGTCGGCGGCGGCCTTGCGGGTCTCGCCGCCGCGATGCGGATCGCCGAAGGCGGGCACGCGGTTGATCTCTTCTCGGTCGTGCCCGTCAAGCGTTCGCACTCGGTCTGCGCGCAGGGCGGCATCAACGGCGCGGTCAACACCAAAGGCGAAGGCGACTCGCCTTGGAAGCACTTCGACGATACGGTCTATGGCGGCGACTTCCTCGCCAATCAACCGCCCGTCAAAGCCATGTGCGAGATGGCCCCTTCGATCATCTATCTGTTCGATAGGATGGGCGTGCCCTTCTCGCGCACCAAAGAGGGCTTGCTCGACTTTCGTCGCTTCGGCGGCACGCTTCATCACCGCACGGCGTTCGCAGGCGCTTCGACCGGACAGCAGTTGCTCTACGCGCTCGACGAACAGGTGCGCCGTTATGAAGCCGCAGGCAAGGTTAAGAAGTACGAGCACTGGGAGATGTTGTCGCTCGTGCAAGACGAGCACGGCGTCTGTCGCGGCCTCGTTGCGATGGAGCGTGCGACGCTTGAGTTGAAAGTCTTTCCGGCCGATGCGGTCATCATTGCGACGGGCGGCCCCGGTCTCATCTTCGGCAAGTCAACCAACTCAATGGTCTGCACGGGCAGCGCGGTCTCAGCCTGTTATCAACAAGGCGCGCGTTATGCCAACGGCGAGTTTATTCAAGTCCATCCGACTTCGATTCCGGGCGAAGACAAATTGCGCTTGATGTCTGAGTCGGCGCGCGGCGAAGGCGGGCGCGTGTGGGTGCCGAAGACGAAGGGCGATAAGCGCACGCCGTCTTCAATTCCAGAGAGCGAGCGTTGGTATTTTCTCGAAGAGAAGTATCCGGCTTACGGCAACCTCGTGCCGCGCGACATCGCCACGCGCGAAATCTTCCAAGTCTGTTTGGATGGCTTCGGCATCGGCGGCGAGAACCAAGTCTATCTCGATCTCACACACATCCCGACCGAGACCTTGGATCAAAAACTCGGCGCGATCCTCGAAATCTACGAGATGTTCGTCGGCGACGACCCGCGCCACGTGCCGATGCGCATCTTTCCCGGCGTGCATTATTCGATGGGCGGGCTTTGGGTTGATTATGATCAGCGCACGAACGTGCCGGGCTTGTTGGCGGCCGGCGAGTGCGACTATTCGATTCACGGCGCAAATCGTTTGGGCGCGAACTCGCTTGTAAGTTGCGTCTATGGCGGCTTCGTCGCCGCGCCGGCCGCGTTGGAATATGCGAAGAATTTGCAACGCAACGGCGCGGATGGTTCGCGTATTTACGATCAGGAGTTGCGGCGACAACAGGAGATCAACAATCAGTTGTTGAAGCAGACGGGCACGGAGAATCAGTACGTCATACACGAAGAGATGGGCAAGTGGATGACGGACAACGTGACGGTCGTGCGCTACAACGACCGTTTGAAAGCGACCGATGAGAAGTTGCTTGAGTTAATTGATCGCTACCAGCACATCTCGATCAACGACTCGAATATGTGGGCGACGCACGCCTTGCCGCACGCGCGCCAACTCTACAACATGCTGCAACTCGCGCGCGTCATCACGCTCGGCGCTTTGAACCGCAACGAGTCGCGCGGCGCGCATTACAAACCAGACTTTCCGAACCGCGATGACGAGCAGTTTCTCAAGACCACTCTCGCGGAGTTCTCCGGCGAAGGGCCGGTCTTCTCTTGGGAGGCTGTGGACATCGGACTACTCCCGCCACGCAAGCGCGATTACAGCAAGGGCACAGAGCAGAAGAAGCCGGAAGGCGAAGAACAGAAGCCGCGCGATCTTAGTGCGCCGGCCGTGTGGGATCAAAATAAGGAGCAGGTGCGCGACGTGGATCATGGCGAGGCTGAGACCAGGACGCAGCAGGGCAAGTCAATCGAAGAGGCTGGGGGTAAATCGGACAAGCTATGAGCGCACAAGCAAACGGACACGCGAAACAGACGCGGCGCACGCCGCCGGAGTTTGTGGACATACGCATCAAGCGGCGCGAGAACCCCGACGCGCCGCAGCGTTGGGAAGAGTTTCGCATCCCCTATCGCCCGAACCTGAACATCATCTCGTGCCTGATGGAGATCAGAAAGAATCCCGTCACGAAAGACGGCACGCGCACGACGCCGCCCGTCTGGGAGATGAACTGTTTGGAGCAGGTCTGCGGCATCTGCACGATGGTGATTAACGGGCGCGTGCGGCAATCTTGTTCGGCTCTGGTTGATCAATTAGACCTGCCGATCACGCTTGAGCCGATGTCGAAGTTTCCGAACATACGCGACCTCGTGGTTGATCGTTCGCAGATGTTTGAGCACTTGAAGCGCGTGCATGCTTGGATCGAGATTGATGGGTCATACGATCTCGGCCCCGGCCCACGCATGACGCCAGATGAAGTCGCGGAGCGTTACGCTTACTCGCGTTGCATGACGTGCGGCTGCTGTCTTGAAGCCTGCCCGCAGTACGAAGGCGACAACTACATCGGCCCGCAAGCCATCGCGCAGGTGCGCCTGATGAACATGCACCCTTCGGGCAAGGCGACGCGCGACGAACGCCTTGAAGGCATCATGGGCGAAGACGGCATCACCAACTGCGGCAACGCACAGAACTGCGTCCGCGTCTGCCCGATGTCAATTCCTCTGACCAAAGCGATCTACGAAGAGAACCGCGAGACGATCATTCATGGACTCTTCGGTTGGTTGAAGAAGTAAGACTGGATAACAAAGCGAGGGCGTATGCTCGTCTATTACATCCTGCTGCCGATTGGTCTGCTCCTAATTGTCGTCTCGCTTGGGATAGGCACTTACCAACATCAATCAATCACACGCGGGACGGTGACGGAGGGTACAATCATCGGCAACGTTCCTAGAGCGCGGGGGAACAGTCCGAGATACTCGCCGGAGATCGAGTTTCACACGAAGCAGGGCAAGGACGTTGTGTTCATGACGACCTTCTCCTCGAACCCGCCGGCTTACAATCAAGGCGATAAGGTGAAAGTTGTCTATTCGGGCGACGGCGAAGATGCGCGCATCCTTTCCTTCGGCTTACGCTTCGGTCTCGCTTGGGCGCTCATGGGCGCAGGTCTCGCGCTGCTCATCGTCGCCTTCGGCTTCAAGTACGGCGACGCGCTGGTCAACGCTCTCTACGCAAGCTCTGTTATCCCCTTCCGATCTTAAAAGCTCACAGACTTTTCGGCTGGCTCAAACGCTAAACCTTATAGTTGCCGCTCAGTTCCTACTCTCCGAGATGATAGTCAGGCCGTCAACGCCGAGGAAATCGTTCTTATTATGCGTGACGAGCGGCACGCCGAGATGCAGAACGGTAGCAGCGATCCAAGCGTCGGCTGGCGTAATCGGGCGACCGTTGCGCCGCGCGCTGTCTATCGCTTCTGCCCAATGCAAACATAAAGCGTCTGACGAGTGTTCGACGTACCTTTGTAAGCGCGATTCGAGATGTTGTCGTCGCCGCACGCCCCAACCGGCAGAGATAGCGCCGCGCAACAATTCTGCTTACGTCTGAACACTAATGACCAGAATATTTCCGAACAGATGAGGCTCATAAAGTTGTGCCTCGCTGCGCTGTTTGTAGAGATATGACCAGACGTCTGTATCAATGACGCGAATCGCCATTATTCAACGCTCCGGCTTGACAAACGTTCGCGGTCGGCACGGACTTGGCGCAAGAATTCGTCAACATCAAAATCGGCGGTCAACTCCGGGTCGCCCGCAAAATCTTCAAGCGCAGTAAAAGGCTTGACGCCTTGCGCCTCAGCGCGTTGCAGCACGTCGGCACGCGCTGCTTCCGACTCGCGCTCCGCTTCTGTTCGAGTTCTTATATGCCTCTTCGTCATTACGCGCTCTCCTCTTTGACCTTGCTCCAATGGGCAGGCGTCATGCCGGAGTTTCCTCCGCGTCGGCGTGGCGGAAATCTTCCATCGTTTCGCGCAGGTCGGTTAAAAACAGTTCGTCATTCATCGTCTCTTCCATAGTGACAAGCTTACTGTTGAGTTCCTTCCCGTTAGTTTCATTCTCAACCAGCAATGCTCTCTGCGACGCTTCTAATACGCCAAACGCCTGTTCGCGTGTTACGGTCGGGAATTGATCAAGGAATTCTTCCAAACTCTCGCCGCCTTCCAAGCAATCAAACAGATTCTTAATCGGCACGCGCGTGCCCGCGAACACAGGTGTGCCGCCTAACTTCTCTGGGTCGCGTTCAATCAACTTCTCTGCGCTCATAATCACTCTCACCTCACGCTGCGATTCTAACATGCTAATAAGAACACTAGAACAGTCCACTCTGCTCGGCCCGTGCGGCGTTTGTATTCGGCGTGTTTAGTTGGTGGCGTCGAATCGAAAATAAATCATCTCTCAATCGCTAATCATAGTATGTAGAACTTAAGTTAGCACAACTCTACTATTCACTTGCTCTACCGTGTGCCCTATGCGTAATCACATTCTTGAAATATTTGGTCAAAGAGTAAGAGAGCAACGACAAAAGCTAGGTCTCTCTCAAGAGAAACTAGCTGAAAAAGCCGGTATGCATAGAACCTACATCGGCATGGTTGAGCGGGCAGAAAAAAACATCGCTCTGACCAACATTGAAAAGATCGCCAAGGCGCTCAATGTAGAGATTGGAACATTACTAGATGCTTTCAGCCATCCAAACCAATCAAGTAAGATTCAATATCAAATTCATTTAACTTTTCACGCATGCCAACTTCATCAAGTTCGTTTACGTCATGCTCATTGATAATCACAGTATCTGGATACTCATTATCTACACAATCGGCGGCGTAAGAAATTGTATCAAGCGCACGATTACAAATATCTTCATCACGACTTAGAATTGTAATTGTTAGTTGAGCGACGTAAAAACCTTTCTCATCCCTTTGCATCTCTTTCATGATCTTTCCTCTACATTACTTTTCAAGTAAGCCGTTTCCACAGACGGTGTTCAGCATCATATTGAATAACACCCTTTCGCTTCAGATAAACCTGTGCGCTGCGAACTTGATGTTTCCAAAACTTGCCGAAGTGCTTCCCATCTATAACTCTATCTATACTGTCGTCGCACAAATCAGGGTGAATCAATCGAATTTGATCATTAAGCTCTATAGTTGACATTTCGCGGCGCGATAAAAGATACAAAATAGTTTCTGCAAATATAGCGTTAACAGTTCGATTCTGCGTTCGGATGCGGATCAAGTTATCTTCAGTATTGCGCTGAAGTTTAATGGAAAGAGTTCGTAGCTTCTTATTTATAGATCGTTGCTCATCTCGAACGACAGAACGAAGCTGCTGAACCTGATCACGCAAGTCAGATAGCTGGCTCAACGTTACAACCGCACCAAGTTGAGCATATTTTGTCGCATCACTGGTCACTTGTCGCACTATATTTGGCTCATTGATATGAACGCCATATTCTAAATTGGTGTAAGAACCACCGTCCGTGAAATTAGCCGAACCGATGATGGCTGATGATTCACCTGAAATATAAATCTTCGCGTGTATTCGCGGTAGATAAACCACCTCAACTTTGCGAATGCGTTCCATCATTAAGATCAATGCTTCTACGTCGGTTGAGCCAGAGACTAAATTCCCAGCCGAAATATCCGTCACCACTTTGACAGTAATTGCATCTTCAATGTGCTTCTCTTCTATAACATTGACAAGCCGCCGCACAGGGCCAGCAGTGATATATGGAGAGCAGATAAAGCAGCTACTTTGGAGACTATCTATAAATTTATGAAGCTTGGGAGCAAAGGGAGAAGGTAGCAGTTCAATCATAGATTTAGTGATTATACGATTTAACTTAGGACATGCGGAATGATAAGGTGACGGGCATAAAACTTACCGCCAGCCCAACGAAAGGGTGAGTTTATTGAATCCTTCATGCCAGTTAAAGTATGCAACTCAAAATACGATCAAGAACATTAATACTAGCCGATATTATCACAAACTTTTAATCGTACCTTCTCCACAGTTTTAAGCGAGCGCGTTTGCTCTTCCCTGCTATAGAAAGAGCAAACGCGCTCGTGGTTAGGGGTTTACTTCTTGTCCGGCTCTTTGTGTTTGGTGCGGTGGAGGCCGGTCTTGCGGTCGCGTTCGGGGGTGTAGCCCATCGCTTCGTAGAGCGCGCTGTCGGGGCCTTGGGTCGGGTCGGCTAGGATGCCGGCGATGACCTGTTTGGCTTTGGCGTTGAAGTTGCCGTCCAACTGGTCGCGTGTGGCGGTGGACTGGATGAGTTGATCGTTGAGTTCGGCGATGTGCTGGCGCTCGGCTAGGGCGGGCGTGATGACCGCCTCGAACTGCGCGACCGTCATGCCGCCGAAGCTCTTCTCAGGCGCAATGGTCTGCCAAGCGTGTAGCATCTTTCGCATTTTTTCTTCGATGTCTTTAGGACTAGGCATGGTCAGGTAACCTTTCTGTGCGCGTCTGGGGCGCATGGCTTTGGGTTTGTGTTGTCGTGCTTGTGAGGCACGAGCGGGTTTCGCAGTGGACGGCTTTGGCGTCAGGCCCTGAGAGAAAAGTCCCCTAATGTTCGTTCATGCCGCCGCCGTGTTTGACCGGCAGACGCGGATTGCCGGGGAAAACTGCGTCATTTCCGCCTGCGCAAGCGAGAGGTCCGCGTCTGGAAGCGTGAGTTTACGCCGCAAAAGCGCAATTTTCAAGGAAAAAATCACGATTTTAGGCTTTTCAATCGCGGTTTTAAGCCTTTGAATCGCGATTGAAAAGCTTTCCATCACGATTGAAAGACTTAAAATCACGATTGAAAAGCTTTCTTTTACGATTGAAAGGCTTTGAATCGCAATTCAAAGCCTTTCAATTGCAATTTCATGCCTTTCAATCGCGATTGAAAGCTTTTGAATTGCAGTGCAAAAGCCTTGTAGCGTAATACCAAAGGATAAAACTGCGATTCCGTAGTCCAGAATCAGGACTTATAGGGGCAAGCTCTTAAGATGTGATTTGACTAGCCTTCGCCCGCATATTATCTTCACTCTTCGCTGTCTGTGTCCGTCGTCCATCGCCCATTATCGAAACAGACGTTAAGAAGCTGATGAGTTCCACGCACATTCTCGGCATCTCGGCCTATTACCACGACTCGGCGGCGTGTCTGATGCGCGACGGCGAGATTGTGGCGGCAGCGCAGGAAGAACGCTTCACGCGCAAGAAGCATGATCATCGCTTTCCCGCGAATGCCGTCGAGTATTGTCTGAAGGCGGGCGGTATCAAGGGTGCGGAGGTGGATTATGTCGCCTTCTACGACAAACCGCTCTTGAAGTTTGAGCGTCTGCTTGAGACTTACATTGATTATGCGCCGAGCGGCTTGCGCTCGTTCTTGATGGCGATGCCTTTGTGGCTGCGCGAGAAGTTGTGGATACGCGAACAGGTCGAGGAGCATTGCAATTACAAAGGCAAGGTCTTATTCACCGAGCATCACGAGTCGCATGCGGCGTCGGCCTTCTTCCCTGCCCCGTTTGAATCGGCGGCCGTCTTGACGATGGACGGCGTCGGCGAGTGGGCGACATCGAGTTATGGCTACGGGCGCGGCAACGAGTTGCACTTGCTGGCAGAGCTACACTTCCCGCACAGTTTAGGTCTGCTCTATTCCGCCTTCACCTATTACACAGGTTTCAAAGTCAACTCAGGCGAATACAAAGTCATGGGTCTCGCGCCTTACGGCGAGCCGAAGTACGTCAAACTCATGTTAGACGAGTTGATAGACTTGCGCGCGGACGGCAGTCTCAGCCTCAACATGAAGTATTTTAACTACTGTCAGGGTCTCACGATGACGAACGGCGCGTTTGACCGACTGTTCGGCGGCAAACCCCGACAACCCGAAAGCCAACTCACGCAGCGCGAGATGGACTTGGCGCGCTCCATCCAAGACGTCGTCGAAGAGGCGATGCTGCGCATGGCGCGGCACGTGCACAAGGAGACGGGCGAGCGAAACTTGTGTCTCGCGGGCGGCGTCGCTTTGAACTGCGTCGGCAACGGGCGCATTCTGCGCGAAGGGCCGTTTGAGAATGTTTGGATTCAACCGGCGGCGGGCGATGCAGGCGGCGCGTTGGGCGCTTGTCTTTCGACTTGGTATCAATATCTCGGCAACGCGCGCGACGTAGAGCAAGTCAAGGGCGGGCATGCAGACGGCATGCGCGGCTCTTACCTCGGCCCTGATTTTACGAACGAAGAGATTCGCGCTTATCTCGACACGACGGGCGCAACTTATCGCCGACTCGAACATAACGAACTGGCCGAGTACGTCGCGGGACTGCTCGCGCAGGAGAAGGTCGTCGGTTGGTTTCAAGGGCGCATGGAGTTTGGCCCGCGTGCGCTCGGTGCGCGCTCAATCTTAGGCGACCCGCGCTCGCCAAAGATGCAAGCGCAGATGAACTTGAAGATCAAGTTCCGCGAATCGTTCCGCCCGTTCGCGCCTTCGGTCTTGCGCGAGCGCGTCGCGGATTACTTCGAGATGGATTGCGACTCGCCTTACATGCTCTTGGTCGCGCCCGTGCAAGAGCGTCATCGCATTTCGATGACTGACGCGGAACAAAAGCTGTTCGGCATCACGAAGCTCAACGTCCCGCGCTCCACGATTCCCGCCATCACGCACGTTGATTATTCTGCGCGCGTGCAGACCGTCAGCCGCGTGGATAATCCGCTCTATTATGATCTGATCGCCGCGTTCGAGCGCCTGACCGATTGCCCTGTGGTTGTCAACACAAGTTTCAATGTGCGCGGCGAGCCAATCGTCTGCGCACCCGAACACGCCTTCACCTGCTTCATGCGCACAGAGATGGACGTGCTCGTGATGGGTGACTACGTGCTCGACAAACGCGATCAGGACATTAACTTGTTAGACAGAGACCTGACGTGGCAAGAGGAGTTCCAACTTGACTAACGCGCACGACGAGACGAAGCCTGTAACCGACGCGCAGGCGCGTAAGACCGCGCTCATCGTCGCGGGCACGCTCTTGCTGCTTGCGGCGTGGAATTATCATCGCGGGCGACAGACGTTCGTCTCTGTGCTCGGCGGCATCGGCGTCGCGCTCATCGTTATCGGCTTACTCGTTCCGCCGCTTGCGCGCGCCTTTCACACGTTCTGGATGCGCGTCGCCACGCTGCTCGGTTGGGTTAATAGTCGCGTCTTGTTGTCGCTCATGTTCTACGGCGTGCTCGCGCCTTACAATCTCGTCGGCCGGCTCATCCGGCGCGACCCGCTCAGACGCCGCGCCGCGCCAAGCGAGAGCTACTGGATCAAGCGCAAACAGACGCGGCAGACACGCGAACAGTTTGAACGCACATTCTAAGGGTTCACGGTTGAGGAGTGTTTTAAGGGATGGGCAAACTTCGTCTGGCTGGGGAAATCTGGTTATTCCTGTCGCAGAATAAGAAGCTGTGGCTGCTGCCGATCATCATCGTGCTGCTGCTGCTCGGCGTGCTCCTGATCTTCGCGCAGAGTTCGGCGCTCGCTCCGTTTATCTATACTCTGTTCTGAACATAAGTCAGAACCGCCTGCGGTAGCGGGCGGGTTGTGGTCACGCAACTAGACCCGCCCGCTATCGCAGACGGTTCTGACTTAATCTTAGACCCAACTACATGGTCGCTGCTAAACGCTGGCCCGCAAAACTGCTCCTCGTCTTCTTGAGCCTCATCTTCGCGCTGCTTGTCGCCGAAGCTGCCCTGCGCATTGTCGGCTACTCGAACCCTTACTTCTATACCTTTGAAGACGAGATGGGCTGGATGCTGCGCCCAAACACGTCTGGCTGGTTTCGCAAAGAGGGCGCGGCTTACGTCCGCATCAACAGTGCGGGCTTGCGCGACCGCGAACACACCTTGCAGAAGCCTGCGAACACTTACCGCATCGCCATCGTCGGCGACTCGTTCGCGGAAGCCTTGCAAGTCCCGTTTGAGCAAACCTTCTGGCATCTACTTGAAAGCAAGCTCACGAACTGTCCTGCCCTCGCCGGTCGGCAGATCGAAGTGCTCAACTTTGGCGTCAGCAACTACGGCACGGCGCAAGAACTGATCGCTCTGCGCACGCGCGTCTGGGCTTACGCGCCCGACATGATTGTGCTCGCCTTCACGCCCGCCAACGACGTGCGCAACAACTCGCGCGCACTCGAAGGTGACGAACTGCGCCCGTACTTCATCTATCAAGGCGACCAACTCGTTGCAGACATGTCTTTCCGCGATGTGCCCGCCCACAGACAGAAGCTAACGCGCCTCAACAACGCGCTCTACACAGCGATCAACCACTCGCGCCTCTTGCAACTCTTAAACGCCATACGTGAAGCGCGCCAGACGCGCCGCATCGCCGCACAGCAACAAGCGCGCGGCGATGCAGCCGAGAGCGGCGTCGAAGATCAATCGTTCATGCCGCCCAAGGAGCAGACATGGCAAGAGGCTTGGCGCGTGACCGAAGCGATCATCGCGCAGATGAACAGTGAGGTACGCGCGCATAATGCAAAGTTTCTCGTCGTCTCCGTGACCTATGGCCCGCAAGTCCATCCAGATGCATCCGTGCGCACAGCCTACGCGCAACGTCTGGGCGGCCCCGATCTCTTCTACCCCGGTCGCCGCCTCGAAGCGCTCGGCACACGCGCAGGCTTCCCCGTTCTTGATCTCGCGCCGCCCTTCCAAGCTTACGCCGCCGAACACCACACGCCCTTACACGGCTTTGGTCAGACGCTCAACCTCGGTCACTGGAATCAAGCCGGGCATGAACTCGCCAGCGACTTGATCGCCCAACGTATCTGCACACTGTTACAGCGCCCGTAAGGTCTATCAATCACTTGCGCTGCCGCAAGAAAGGGAGCGTGATCTCGCGGCGCACGTATGCGCCGGGCGGGCCGTTGAAGGTGATTGCGATTTGCGCGTCGCCGTTATTAGCCTGTCGCACCTGCACACTATTCGTCTCGCCCAGACGCTTCGTTGTCCGCACGCCGAGCTGATAAGTTCTTCCACCCAAGCCTTCGAGCGTCAGATGCAGCGCGTTGCTTTCAGCGCATGCGTGCAGAATGCGCAGGCCCTCGTTGGTTGCGCCCGCGCGCAATTCTTGCGGCTCAGGGTAAACGTCTGTGCCTTCATCGTAGCGAATGGTCAAGTCAGCGCCGTCCGGCTCAATGTTGGTTTTAACTTCGACGAGTTGCACGTCCGACAGACGCCGGTCTGCGCCATAGTTCAAGAGCGTGCTTTGGCGTGCGTGCCCGCCTTCGCTGCCGCGCCACTGGGCATCGAGCGGCAGTGGCAGTGTGACGATCAACTGTTCGGGCAGCGCGTTGGGCGATGCAGGTTGAGTGTTGGCTGAAGCGCGCGGACGCAAGGTGATGCGCGTGAATCCGCGCCCGCGCGTGAGTCGCAGATCGTAGGCCCGTGCGGACGAGGCTGAGACGATGTTGTTGATCTCCAAGTCGTCCCAGTTCGCCGGCAGTTGCGGCGTGAAGCGCAGCACGCGCCCGCCGTCTTGCCATGCGAGACCGAGCAAGCCGCGCACCAACGGCGTGATGACCATCGCTTCCGACCAGACTTGATGATGCGATGAACGACCGAACGGCGCGTTGAAGTCGCCCGATAATAACTCCGTGACGTAGCCCTGATCGTTTTGATATGTGAGCAGCGCGTTCGCCATCAAGGCTTGATAGCCGACGTGTGCGCGGCCGTAGTTGTAAGCGGCGAGGCTCGCCCAACCCGTGAAGAGCGGCCAGACCGAGCCGTTGTGATACGAGAGCGGATCGTAGAGCCGACTTTGATTGTTGATGATGCGTGTGCCCCAGTCGGTCGCAAGCTCGGCGCTGCCCAAGTGGTCGATCTCAGTTTGCGCACGTTCAGCCAGCATCGTTTTGAACCAGAGCGGCACGGCGGGCAAGACCGTGTCCTCGTCGTAGATGCGTGCGCTTGCGAGTTCATTCATACGCGCTTGTCGGCGCTCACGATACGGGCCCGGTTCGGCCTTCTCCGGCTCTTTCGCGGGCAGCTTGGTGGCGAACGCATAAAAGCCGCGTGCGGGCAGCCAGTAAGTTTTCTCCAACACATCGCGCGTGCGCTCGGCTGCGGCGCGTGCTTGCGCGGCGAGTTCTTTGTCGTTCATCGCGTCGGCAAGCTCGGCTAGATTGCGTGAAGCCGCAATCCACAAACCCTGCATGTAAATCTCTTCGTGCGGCGGATAGAGCGCACCGCCTTCGACCCAACCGTGACCGAACTTCGTATTTTCAATCAGCCCGTTGTTGTCCGTATCGGTTGCGGCGGTGAAGCGATAGGCTTTGACGATTGAGTCCCAATTCTGTTTGAGAAACTCGTGGTCGCCGGTGGCGCGAAAATAGTCTGCGTGCGCGATGACGTAGAGCGGCGTGGCGTCGGCGCTCGCCCAAGGGTATTCGTAATCGGTGAACCAAGGGATGAGCGCGGCCGATTGCGAAATCTCGTGCGGGATTTTGCCGTCGGCGCGTTGGAACTTTTTGAGAAACTCAAGCGCGGTGCGCGTCGTCTGAAAATCGCCGACGGAGTTGAGCGCAAAACTCGTCCAGAGCGCATCGCGCCCGAAGAACCAAGCGAAGCCCGGTCGCTCCGACTCGCCCGACGTGCGATAACCTGCGACTAATCCTGTGCCGAGCGTCGGGTTAGTCACCACGCCTTTATCAACGCCGACCTTCGCCCACGCGAACGCTTCATCAAGCCGCGCATCCGGCGTCTTGATGCTCAACGTCTCGCGCTGCAAACGCTCGTAGTGCGCGACAGTCTGTTCATACAAAGCGGGGATCGAGTTGAGCAGTCGTTCGTAAGTTGCTTTCGCTTTGTCGCGTCCTTCGCTGCTGCCCGCGATGATGATCGGAATGAACTGCGCCCTCAGACTCTCTGCCGTCGTCTCAATGATAAACCGCGCGGGCACATCGCGCGGCTCTTCCTGATAAGGCATCACAGACGCATCGCGCGCCGCAGGCGAGCCGACGACGCCGACGAAGCGTTTTGTCTCTTCGGTTAAAAAATAGACATGCGCCTTCTCGTCCCAACTGAGATTGCCGGTCATCAAACCTGCCGGCCAAGATAGACGCAGGCGCGGGCGGAAAGAGATCTTGATCGTCAACGGCAGCACGCTCTCGACGTCGAGCAGCATGACGAGACCCGGTTCATCTATGGGCGCGAAGATGATCTGACGGACGCGGAAGGCCGCATGCGTATAAGTGAAGATCGTAGCTTCAGGGCGCGTCGTGATGCGCGTGAGCGTGTCTGCGCCGTTGATGTCGAGCGGGTAACCTTCGAGGTGAAACGATAGCTCGAAGCCGTCGAGCAGTTTCATTGGATAGACCCAAGCCTCCATGCCGCGATGCTCGTAGCCGAAGGCTGCGGCGCGCCGGCCCGTCACATCGTAGAACGCGCCCACGCGCGTCGGGCGTTCGAGTTCCAATCCGCTTTGACGCAGAGCGAATTTCGGCACGCCGGACGCAGGCATCTGCGCCGCAACCGAGACGACAGTTGCGAGCCATAAACACAGACAGCAAGACACACGCAAGGTTAGTTGTTGGCGCATGCCAAGTCTCCTCAGTTGTCGCGCAGTCGAATCGAGCTTGCACTTGTTTTGTAAGCTGTGCGCGTCAACAAAAGCAAGGAGACAGGAAGCAGTAGGCAGTAAAAAGCCGGTTGAGCTTAACTCGCCGCAATGGGTGAAATTCAACCGGCTGCTTTCTGCCTACCGCCTTCTGTTTTCCCCCTTGCGTCGCGCGCGCAAACTTTATACACTCGCTGGCGACAAGTTGGACGCTTCGCGTCAACGTCGTCGCTTTGGTCGCACTCTCCTGTTAGTTCACTCTCAGTTCCGAAGGGTCAACAATAGAGATATGAAGACGGACATTGCGGAGTCGTCCCCTGCGCGTGTGCGTTTGGATGTGGAAGCTGAGCGCGAGTTGGCGCGCTTGCAGAACGGTTTTGTCAACACGCTCGTCCACGATGTGCGCTTGCCGCTCGCCAGCATCCTCGCCTTGCTCGAACACTTCGACAGCAAACTGTGCGCGCGCGAACCACTCGATGTGGAAGACCGTGAACTGCTGCTCTCGGCCGTGGCGCATGCGACGCGCATGCGCCGTTTGATTGACGACCTACTCGAAGTCGCACAGCAACAGGAGCGTCCGCTTGAACTAAAACTCGAACTAACCGAGACGAGCGCGCTGCTCGCAGAACTGGCCGAATCGTTTCGCGGCGAGGCGGCGCTACGCGGCGTCGAGATTAAAGTGCAGACGCATGCGGGCACGCCGTCATTGATAGCGGACGCGCGGCAGTTGCGGCGCGCACTCGCACACATGATCTCGTGCGCGCTCGCGGCGACGCGCGACGGTGGCGCAGTCCAGATTGAAGCGCAAGGCATCAGCGGCACACGTCGGGGCGATGAAAACCGCCACTTCCTACTCATCAACGTCAGCGATACGAGCGACGGCATTCCGCCCGAAGAGTTGCCTTACGTGTTCGATTCCTTCTGGCAGTCGGCGGATCAGCAACGTTGCGGCGGCGGGCGCAGCGTCGGGCTTGCAGTTGCAAAGCGCATCGCTGCCGCGCACGGCGGCAACGTCGCGGTGCGCAGTCAACGCGGCGTCGGCGCAACTTATTCCATCGTGCTGCCGGCGCACGTCGAACAAGCACAAATGATGTGCGATGCGCCGCGTGTGCTCATCGTCGAGGACACGCCTGACTTGCTCGTGCTGCTCGGCAAGTTGGTCGAGCGCATGGGCTACGAGGCTATGACGGTTGACAGCGCCGCGCGTGCGCTCGAACTGTTGGCGCGCGAGCCGCAGATCGATCTGCTCTTGACTGACTGGGCGATGCCCGAAGTGAGCGGCGGCGAACTGATCGCCACGCTCCGCAGCGAACCGCGCTGGCGCGAACTGCCGACCATCGTCCTCACCGGCCACGACGACGTGGCACGCGACGCAGCCGCCGTCGGTTGCGACCGCTTTCTTGTCAAACCTATCTTGCGCGACGAACTGCAACAAGCGATAGCTGAACTGCTCGCGCAGAAGTCGGCGCAGATGTAAAGCAAGCACGAATGAAAAGCGCGAGGCGCAGGCATGTTGATTCGCACATGCCTGCGCCTTCGATCTGCTTGCTCAACGTTTCGCTGTTCTTATAGGCCGAGCACGTTGACCAACTCTTGCACCGATGCGGCGCTCTTCTGCAAGGCGATGCGCTCTTCGGTCGTCAGGTTGATCTCGATGATCTGTTCAAGCCCGCGCGCACCGAGTTTGCACGGCACGCCGACGTAGAGACCATTGATGCCGTACTCGCCTTCCAGATACGCAGCACACGGCAGAATCTTCTTCTTGTCCTTCAAGATTGATTCTGCCATCTCGACCGCCGCCGCCGACGGCGCGTAGTAAGCCGAGCCGGTCTTCAATAGGCCGACGATCTCCGCGCCGCCGTTGGCCGTGCGCTTCACAATCGCGTCGAGTTGATCCTTCGGCAGCAGTTCCGTCACAGGGATGCCCGCGCAGGTCGAATAGCGCGGCAAAGGCACCATCGTATCGCCGTGCCCCCCGAGCACAAACGCGGTCACGTTCTCAACCGACACGTCCAGAGCTTCGGCCAGAAAGCAACGCATGCGCGCGGAATCGAGTACGCCCGCCATGCCGACAACGCGATGCTTTGGGAAACCTGAGCGCCGCAGGGCCACTTGACTCATCGCGTCGAGCGGGTTTGAGACAATGATCAGGATCGAATCTGGCGAAGACTTGACGATCTCGTCCACCACATTCGAGACGATGCCGGCGTTTGTCTTCAACAGATCGTCGCGGCTCATGCCGGGTTTGCGTGCGAGACCGGCGGTGATGATCACGATGTCGGAATCTCGCGTCTGCGAGTAGTCGTTGGTTGCGCCGACGAGGCGCGCGTCGAAGCCTTCAATCGGCGCAGCCTGCGCCAGATCAAGCGCTTTGCCTTGCGGCACACCCTCGATCACGTCCACGAGCACCACATCGCCCAACTCTTTACTCGCCAACCAGTGCGCGGCAGTCGCGCCGACGTTGCCCGCGCCGACCACAGTGATCTTGTTTCGCTTACCCATCATTCTCCTCCAGAAGTCAGAGGTTAGAGGTCGGAGGTCAGACAATAAAACTCATATTGTCTTGGCCCTGACATCCCAGCCGCCAACGTCAGTTCAAATTTTTAATGACACTGTCGCGCGCTCGCACATCTAGCGCCGATGCGCGAACGCGATAAAAATTTCTGTGGCTTGAAAGATAGTAACTGTAAGGTGCGCCAACGTTGAGTGTCAAGATAGACTACCGGACAGTAGTGGGTCATTTTCAATGTTGAACATTCAACTTGGCGGGTTCGTAATCACTAAGGAGGCTGAGAGATGAACATCAAGAAATTACTCGTTGATTTTGTAATCGTGTTTGCTATAAGTCTGATTATTTCCGTCATCGTGACTTTGCTTTGGAACCTCATCGTTCATGGAGCAAGCACTATAGACTGGAAGACATCGTTCCGTTTCGCCATCCTTTTCGGCATCATCTTGCCGTGGATAGAAACACGAAGAAGTAAGCAGAAATAGCACCACCACACATTTACCCCACTACCTACCGGACTGAATGGGGGCGTGCGCCGAATGAGTTTGCTTGAACGTTGGCGACGATGGCTGGCGGCGCGTGCGGAGCGCGCAAAGGATGCGCGTCCGTGCCCTGATGAGATGACAATGGATGATGCAGATGATGAAGCGATTGATCCGTTCAACCCCTTCCCCGAACCCGTTCGTTTAGAGATCACGGACATACTCGATCTGCACACGATCCCGCCGCGCGATGTGCGCCGCGTGGTTGAAGAATACTTGTGCGAGGCGCACCGATTGGGGTTTAGCAGCGTGCGTCTGATTCATGGCAAAGGGCGCGGCGTGCAGCGCGAGTTGGTGCGCAGCATCTTGGCGCGCACTCCGTTCGTCGTCAGTTGGACAGACGCGCCGCCCGCAGCCGGCGGCATCGGCGCAACCATCGCACACCTCTCGCCCGCAAATCATCACACATCAATTGCTGATCAATGACGCTCAATCGTCGCCTGCGACGCCGACACGTTCGGCGTGTGGCGTCTCTGTTGGCGGCGTGTCGTGGATGGCGTTTTCGTCGCGCATGCGATGTGTGTAGGCGGCGCGGACGAAGGCTGTGAAGAGCGGGTGCGCGGCGAGCGGCTTAGATTTGTATTCCGGGTGAAACTGGCAACCGAGAAACCACGGATGCACTTCGCGCGGCAACTCGATCATCTCGACGAAGCGACCGTCGGGCGACTCGCCACTGATGACGAAACTGGCGCGCTCCAACGTCTCGCGAAATTCTGGATTGAACTCGTAGCGATGCCGATGGCGTTCGCTCGTCTCCGCCGCACCGCCGTAGACTTCGCGCGCGAGACTCTGCGGCGCAAGCCGGCAGTCCCAAGCGCCCAAGCGCATCGTGCCGCCCATCTCTTCGACGCCGATCAGATCGCGCAGTTTGAAGATGACCGGATAAGGCGTGTCGGAATCAAACTCCGTGGAGTCTGCATTGGTCAAGCCGCAGACCGAGCGCGCGTATTCTATGGTCGCGGTCTGCATACCAAGGCAGATGCCGAAGTAGGGTGTGCGTGAACGGCGTGCGTAAGTGATGGCGCGGATCATGCCGGCGATGCCGCGCTTGCCGAAACCGCCGGGCACGAGGATCGCGTCGAAATCGCGCAGGCGCGCTTCGTAATCATCGCCCATCAACTCTTCCGATTCGACCCAACGCACATTCACGCGCAAGTTGTTCGCCACGCCGCCGTGCGTCAAAGCCTCGCGCAGAGACTTGTAGGAATCTTCGAGTTCGACGTACTTGCCGACGATCCCGATGGTCACTTCGCCGAGCGCAGGTTCGCGGATCGTGGCGACGAGTTCGCGCCAGCGCGCGAGGTCTGCATGCGCCGCGCGCTCTTTCAAACCGAGCGATTCGACGATCAGATCGTCGAGGCCCTGTTCATGCAGCGCGAGCGGGACATCGTAGATCGTATCCACATCCTGCGCGGTGACGACGGCGCGCTCGGTGACGTTGCAGAAGAGCGCGATCTTCGAGCGCAGGTCGCGCGAGAGCGGCCGGTCAGAGCGGCACAACAGAATATCTGCGGTGATACCTATCTCGCGCAGTTCGCGCACGGAGTGTTGCGTCGGCTTCGTCTTCAGTTCACCCGAAGCGGCAATGAACGGCACAAGCGTGAGGTGTATAAAGACCGCGCCCTGCGGCCCCTCTTCGTTGCCCATCTGGCGGATCGCTTCGAGGAACGGCAGAGATTCGATGTCGCCGACCGTGCCGCCGATCTCGACGATGACGAGGTCGGGACTATCTTTTTCGGCGACGGCGCGCACGGCCTTTTTGATCTCGTCGGTCACGTGCGGGATGACTTGGATCGTCTTGCCGAGATAATCGCCGCGCCGCTCTTTTTCGATGACGGAGAGATAGATGCGCCCGGTCGTCCAGTTGTTCGCTTGCGACAGACGTGCGTGCGTGAAGCGTTCGTAGTGGCCTAGATCGAGATCGGTCTCAGCGCCGTCGTCTGTGACGAAGACCTCGCCATGCTGGAAAGGCGACATCGTGCCGGGGTCAACGTTGATGTATGGGTCGAGTTTCATCAACGTGACCGTCAAGCCACGCGCTTCCAAGAGCGCGCCGATGGACGAAGCCGCCAAGCCCTTGCCCAGACTTGAAACCACCCCACCCGTCACGAAAATATATTTAGGCATCTCGCTCCTCCGCATCTTCGGCGTTTATGTTGCTTGCTTCCGTCATTCGCTCATCAACAGCGCTTGGTGTTGCCAAGCTCAACTCATCATCATCGCCCTCGCCCGGAATCTTCTTCTTGTTGTAATAACCGTGCTTCAAGTCTTGCTGCACCGCGACCGCTTTCGCCGCCTTCGGGTGCAGCAGTTGTTGCAGCGCGAACAAGCCAGCACGCCCGGCCGAGCCATCGCGCGCGCGCTGCTCAAACTCTTCCTCGCTGAGCCGGCGAGGCGGCGCGCCCAACTTCGCCGAGGCAATAACAACGCCGACAACTAACAGCACGATGAATACAAGTCCGATCCAGTCGTTCATAAAAACTCAGAGGTTAGAGATCAGTTAAATCAATTCAGCTTTTACTGCCCGCTAATCTCTCCTTCGATGATCGCCCGCACGCGCGCCAAATCCGCAGGCGTGTCCACGCCGATTGATGGCTCGTCTGCTTCGACGACGCGGATGCGCGCGCCGTGTTCGAGGCTGCGCAGTTGTTCGAGCGCCTCTATGCGTTCGAGCGCGGACGCGGGCCACTGCGCGTACTGTAACAGGAACTCGCGGCGATAGACGTACAGCCCCGTGTGCTTACGAAACAGTGCGAGCAGCGCCGGTTCAACTTCAAGCGCGGCGGCGAGCGAACCGTAGCGGCGTGCCGCTTCGCGCGGAAACGGCACGGGCGCGCGCGAAAAATAGAGCGCATAGCCACGTTCGTCCACGATAACTTTAACCACGTCGGGACTGAGCACGTCCTCAATCGTCTCAATCGGTTCGCAGGTCGTCGCGACCGACGCTTCCGCATCGGCGAGCAGAGCCTCGACGGCGCGTTCAATCGTGCGCGGCGCAATCAGAGGCTCGTCGCCCTGCACGTTGACGATCACGTCCGTATCCGTGAGTGTCGCTGCGACCTCAGCCAGCCGATCACTGCCGCTTTGATGATCCGCGCGCGTCAGCACGGACTCGAACCCTGCGGCGCGCACAGCTTCGAGTATGCGCGCATCGTCGGTCGCCACAATCGCGCGCTCGACGCAGCGTGCCGCGAGCGCGCGTTCGCACACATGCACGATCATCGGCCGACCTGCGATCTCAATTAGGGGTTTACCGGGCAGACGCGACGAGTGGAAGCGTGCGGGGATGATGGCGACTACAGCCTTTGCCGTCTGTGGTGAGTCCGTGCGGTTCACGGGCCTGCACGATACCGCGCGGCGGGCGGAAGTGTCAATGAAAGGAGTGACTGCCCGTTGTTGGCGCGTATAACTTTGCAAACGTGCTCGACGATCAGGATGGAAAATCGTTGACTTTCACTGAGGAGTGTTATAGGAATACGCCGCCCAACGAACTTCTCACGTTTTAACCACAAAGGTGTTTCTCATGAGAAGGTCATACGTCCTTACCACCACGCTCATGCTCTGCGGGTCGGTTAGGCTGGGTGCGGCCGGCTGAAGTTCGGCCGGTCGGCGAGTTTGTCTGTCGTCGTTACAATTCTGCTGACGAGTCCTCGCTCGTCGTCAGCCTCAAGTCAACCTTAACAGAGCGTGTGCGCCGGCCTGCGGCAGCGATTTCTGACTGACCGGGGCTTTGCGCGTACACGGAAAGGATTACGAATCATGCCAGAGAATCGCGTTAGCGCGAACCTGTCGCAAGCCGATCAGCAAGCGGTCTTGGCGGCCATCCAGACGATCCGCGAGAAACTGCCCTTCCTGATTGACCTGACGCCGGAGGAGCGGCGCAACTTGCCGAAATTAGGTGACAAGAGCCAAGCCTTTGTCGCCCAAGCTATGACCATCGCCACGCAAAACACAGACATCCTGCCGCGTGGCTTCGATGTGGCCGAATTTCAGAAAGATGTTGACCTGTTAACGGCCTTGCAGCCGCTTATGGCGGCGCTCACGCAGTTGCAGGAGTTGGTTGAAGACACCTATCTGGAGGTCGGCAGCGAGGCTTACGCGGCGGCCCTAGCCGTCTATTCTTACGCCAAAGCGAGCGGCAAAGGCGCGGCGCTCGACAAACTGCTCGAAGGCATGGCCCAACGCTTTGCCAAAAAAACGAGCAAAGTAAAGACTCCGGGCGCAGGTAAATAAGCCCCGCACAGCACTATTTTCCAACTTGGAATGTCAATTTGACCACTCCGCGCTGGAAAACCGTACACGCCAACCACATGAAACAGGCTCAGAGGCGGAAAAATCCGCCTCTGAGCCTCAAATGTGAAGCTCCGAGCCTGAAAGTTGAGGCTCAGAGCCTCACCGATGAAGCCCTGAGCTTCATTGACGAGGCTCTGAGCTTCAACGATGAGGCTCTGAGCTTGACTGACGAGGCTCTGAGCCTCATTGATAAGGCTTTGAGCTTCATCGGTGAGGCTCTGAGCCGCATCGTTCGACCTCAGAGCTTGAATGATGGTGCTCTGAGCTTGGGAGATGCAGCTTTTTTCTCGAATGATGAGGCTCTGAGCTTGGCCGTTGGAGCTTTTAGCTCGACGGTTGGCGCTCGGAGCTTGAGTTTTCAAGAGAAAATTTGGCCGCCATGCCCCCCAAATCATGGCGGCCAACGCGGCACAGTCCCCACGGCCTGAAAAGACGTGCCAGCGCAGGGTGCGTGCTCACCTTCACGCACCCTGATGCAATAACTGCATGATCGTAAGGACAAGGTGATTGATGCCTTCCGGCTTCTGTAGAAATATGTCTGCGCCGACTCTGCGGGCCTCATCTCTGCACTGATTAGCAGAGAGCATGATGATCGGCGTGTGTTGGCGGTGCGCGAGGGTGCGGGCGTGGCGGATCAACTGCAAGCCATCAATGTGCGGCAAGCCCTGATCAAGCAATAACAGGTCGTAATGCGTTGCGCTCTGTAACTCATGCAAGGCAGAGAGGCCATCACGACAGAGGGTCACGCGCCAGCCTTCAAGTGTCAGCGTGTCGCTAACCGTGTCCGCGACGAGCTTGTTATCTTCAACGTAAAGAATCGTGAGGGGCATCTGTGTTATCCTTGCGCCCGTTCGTGTCTTTGAAAACAACGGTCATGCGTAGCTCAGTCTCACCGCTTGATGAGTGATGGGCAGCGCCGTTGAGCACAGAAGGTCACTCGCGGCGAGCAAGCTGAGCGGCGGCAGTCTAACCGGATATCTGGTTACTTGCAACCTATCAGGAGGAAGCTCCTGATGGGCGCGAAAGCAAGACCTAAACCAAAACGGCTTGCCAGAAAACTAGCACAGCTTCGCTTTACTTTAGGGCTGTCTCAAAACGAGTTAATCAAAGCGTTAAAAGTGAGGCTCACGCAAAACCGAATTTCAGATTACGAACAGGGGATTGGTGAGCCACCGCTACCGTTGCTGTTGAAGTATGCGAAACTCGCGGGGGTATGTTTAGACGTGCTGGTTGACGATGAATTGGACTTGCCGAAGAAGTTGCCCGCTAAGCCGAAGCACAAACACATGCGATAGCGAACATTTCCCCCTGACGATAGCGTGCTCACTCATTTGCTAATCGCTTGGTCTCTTCGTCCTTCAAATCACGGAGCAAGCGCGCAAACGCCTGCTCGAAAGCGTCGTGGTCTTTCCAGTTGGAGAAATCGGGGATGAAATACTCGCGCACTCTCTCTGCCAAATCCTCGCCGAGGTCGGCATCGAAGCGTTTCCATGCTTTAACCTTATCGAACCCCACGATAGCAATCGGAAACAGTTTGCGCCTGTCCTCTTTAATCTCCATTTCCACCGCACTCTTAATTTCCTTTCTCACCCAACCGCTCTGCATACTGCTCTCCGACAGGACGAGCAACAGCCGGTCATGCACTTGAATGGCGCGTTCTATCTGATCGTAAAGCTTCTCGCCGCCCTTTATATCTTCGGGGGCGAACCACACGCGCAAGTGCTCGTCGCGCATGCGCGAATAAAGCCGCCGCGCAAACTCTTCGTCGCGCGTGCTGTAGCTGATGAAGCAGGAGTAGAACTGTATCGCCTGTTGTATGCCGAAGTGGGAGGGAATAAAGGCTATGAAATCGTCGGGGACGCCGCAGCCACGCAGGAAGGCTTCGGGTATCTTCCCGGCTGATTTATAGAGCGTGTCAACGCCGATGCTTGAGGGGCCGTCGTGTATTACCGCCTCTAGCCCTTTAACTTCACTGAGGTCGTTGTCCGCGAACGTAGTGAAACCCAATTCGGCACCTGTGAAGTCTGCGCCGCTGAGTATTGCGTGACTGAGGTTTGCGTAGCCGAGGTCTGTGCGGCGGAGGTCTGCGCCGCTGAGGTCTGCGTAGCGGAGGTTTGCGCCGCGGAGGTATGCGCTGATGAGGTTTGCGAAGCTGAGGTATGCGTCGCGGAGGTTTGCGCCGCTGAGATCTGCGCGGATGAGGTTTGCGTCGTAGAGGTTAGGCAAAATATCTGGGTGCTCACGTCGCCACTTATTCCACGCCGTTGCTCCTCGTTTCAAAATCTCAACATGTTCGGGATTAGCCATCGCGGTTAGCTCCGGTGAGGACTGTATGTAGTGCGCGGGGAATATATGCGAGAGGGATGCGTGTGTCAACGATGTGGAGTCGGCCTGTCTGAGACGCTGCGACGGCAAGATTAACAACGATGTGCGCGGTCGTGTCAGTACCGCCTGCGGTAGCGGGCGGGTGTTTGCTTGCTCAATCGGGCCGTCAAGCGTAACAAGTACCCGCCCGCTTGCAGCAGGCGGTACTGACCGCTCACAATGCGCTAACCTGATTGTTTGACACTGTACAGGCAGCGGGCTACCATGCGCTGGCAAACACAAGCATTTTCAAGTCCGCGCTTCATTTATTCTGCTGAGCTTTGGTCGAAGTCTTAATGCCGCTTGGGGTCACGGAAAGTATTCTTGAGTTGGTCGGTCGCACGCCGCTTTTGCATCTCTCACGGTTTGCGCGACCGCCACTCGCGGACATCTACGCCAAGCTCGAATACATGAACCCCGGCGGCTCTGTGAAAGACCGCGCCGCGCTCGGCATGATCCTCGACGCCGAACGGCGTGGCATCTTAAAATCCGGCGCGACGATCATCGAACCGACCGCAGGCAACACAGGCATCGGGCTGGCGCTCATCGGCGTGGCGCGCGGTTATCATGTTATCCTGTGCGTGCCCGAAGGCTACTCGAACGAGAAGATGAAGTTGATGGAGGCTCTGGGCGGGCAAGTCCGTTACGTGCCGAAAGAGACGGGCATGGAGGGCGCGCTCCATT
>QHXQ01000110.1 GCA_003223935.1 Acidobacteriota bacterium
AACAACATAACCGCCTCCGCTATGATTACAACCCAACTTCTTAGCGACCTCACCAATCGTCTTACTATTAAGCCAAGCTTGAATAAACTCTTCCTGCGTGTATTTCCTTTTGTGCCAATTCACCATTCTCTGACACCTTCTTAACAGCGCTGCAAAGCCCTCTACATTTTGAAAAATGCTTAAAGCTCTTCGGAGAAATAGTCTGAGTCGATTCGCTTAATTTCATAGTTTGCCGCAACTGAGACACCTACATTATGATCAATCATCAACTGAGCTAGTTGCTCACCGTCGATCAAGACAATTTTGCTTCCTATTTGCGCAACATACTTTCGTGCTGCATCGGTAAAGGTAGATGTTGTAATGAAGATTCCCTTGTTTGCTCGTTGACCTTGCAATGCGCCAGCAAATTGCTGCACAGAAGGCCCACCGATTGAATTTCCATCCCACCGTTTAGCTTGTATGTAGATTACATCTAATCCAAGTTTATCTTCCTTAATAATTCCGTCGATTCCGCCATCGCCACTTTTACCAATTGCTTTTCCGGCATCAATTCTTGAGCCGCCATAACCCATCTTAACGAGCAACTCAATCACAAGACGTTCAAAGAAAGCGGGCGAACACTGTTTAATTCTCTCCAGTAACTGAGAAGCTAACTCATCCCTGATTTTCTGATATCCAAGCTCTAGTGATTCTTCCGGCGTCTGCACATCTATGATAGATTCCGGTGTAGAGTTAGTTTCAGTTCGTCTTGTCTTGAACATAACGAACTCAGGAAATTGACTAAGAAAACTGTTGTCGATAGTAGAAGGATTTTTACTTAAGACTTGCAGCCCTCTTTCAGATATCTTGTAATATCCTCTTCGTTTTGACTCCAGCAAACCTGCCTTTTTTAGATATGTAGCTGCCCAGCCTACTCGATTCTCAAATTTTTGCTGGCTACCACTTGGCAGTAATTGTTTCCTATCTTCTTCAGATAGCTCAAACTCTTCTGCAAGATGTTCATGGACTTGGCGAGACGAAAATTCATCTTGAGGTCGTGTAGCCATAAGGCGTAAGAGTGGGAGCATAAACGTTTGATAATTAGGAACAGTCATTGCAGCATAGAATCGTGAGAACAAGATCGTAAAACTAGCGTGCTTAATATAATTCTAGTGATAGAGAATAACAATAGAATCAAAGATGAGAGCCTTAGATTTTATCTTCACTCGCCTGCCGGTCAGATAGTTAGCTGCGGATGAGATCGAAGGTGGTGTGTTAGAATCTAGGGCAACGAAGACGGGTATGCTGACTGATTATCTCAATGCCGCTTTGCGCCGTGCGCATTATGAAATCCTGCCGGATGATCAGACTTTCTATGGGGAAATCCCGGACTTCGACGGCGTCTATGCCAACGCGGCGACGTTGGAAGATTGTCGCACGGAGTTGGCGGAGGTTTTGGAGGAATGGATTCTGTTTCGCGTCTCAAGAAATTTGCCGCTGCCTGTCGTGGACGGACTTGAACTGAAGATCAAGGAAGTCGCCTGATGCCGCGCTTCGGTGCTATCTCACGCAAAGACCTGATCTATTATCTGCGTCAACTTGGTTTCGCCGGCCCGTATTCAGGTGGCAAACATCAATTCATGAGTAGTGGTAGCCTCACGCTGCGCATCCCTCAATCCGCATCAGGCCGACATTGGGAAAGAGTTACTAAGCCGCATCCTGCGGCAAGCGGGCATCAGCAAAAGCGATTGGGAAAAACTCTAAGCTCTGACAACGCGCCAGTGTTCAAGTCGGGAGACAAATCCTTCCGGCCGCGCCGCTTGTCTCTTATCAAATCAAAAACCTTGTTGTCGTCTCGCGGTCGTGCTAATGTGTGCGAAACAGACAAGGAGTGCGGAGTATGTTGTTACGATTTGGCTTTCGCTTCGCGGTCGCGTTAGTGACATTCCTTTGCGGCATCACGGCCAGCAAGGTGCTGCCGCCCTACCACTTCAGTTCAGCCGCAGACACACAGGCCGAGCAAGAGGTCTTGAGCGTCGAGCGCGCGTATATTGCGGCGCATCTGCAACGCGATACGGCGACGCTGGATCGTTTGCTGACCGACGATTTCACGTTCAGCCGGCCTTATGGCAGCGTCTCGGACAAGGCGCAGCGCCTCGCGCTCGTCTCTGATCCCGATTTTGCTTTCACGGACATAGAGACGGAAAACCCTAGCGTTACGGTGGACGGCGACAGAGCTTACATCTCCGGTCAGGCGCGCGTGCACATGCGCTACGGTGGCGGCTGCGTCAATAATGAGATCGTCAGCCCTTGGTACGCATACACGCGCACGTTAGAGCGGCACGATGGCCGTTGGCAGGTCGCGTCTGTGCGGATCAACTACTTCACACGGCGCTGACGACGCACGTCTGCTGCGCCCGCGCCGCGTACCGACTCTCCCCTCTGTGCGCCCGCGCGCAGGCCGCTAAATCTCGCCTACATCTCTTCTGGCAAGGCCCTTCTGCGGCTGCACCGTCCGCGTGTGGCGCAAGATAAGTTGTAACCGGCCGCGCGTGCCTTACGTCTATGCAGCTATGACGGCTGTTTGGCGCTGCGGCATGTGCGGTTCAAGACCGCGCCCGCAGGCGGTGACCGCACAACTCCTCAACAGCCTCAAACTAACGGGCGTTTCGCTTCAAGAGCCAGCGCGTACATGCGCTGGCGGCGCTTGATCGTTTGCGCCCGCGATTTGCGAGTTCCCCGACATGGACAAAACACGAGCCGGACGAGAGAGACCTGACCCGTCCGCTTACAATTTAATTCGGAGGAGATAAGAGAATATGCGTAGGCTTTTAACCGGTTGCAGTCTGGTCGCGGTGTTGTTCGCGGGCCTGTGGGCTACGGCGAGCGCCGCCGCGCCGGCCAACTTCGCCGGCACTTGGACGTTGGATAAGACCAAGAGCAAAGATTTACCGCCGCAGATGGCGAATATTGACAGCTTAGCGCTCACTGTCACGCAGGACGCGCAGCAGTTGACCGTTGACACCAAAGTAGCGCGCAAAGAGACGGCCGACGCGCAGGGCGGCCCGCCTGCTGGCGGCCCCGGCGGCGGGCGTGGTCGCGGCATGATGGGGCCGCAGAATGTGAGCTACAAGCTCGACGGCTCGGAGACGACTTTGGACACGGGCGGGCGCGGCACGGCCACAGCCAAAGCCGAATGGCAGAACGGCGGCAAGACCTTGAAGCTGACGACCAAACGCGCGTTCAACTTTCAAGGCAACGACGTGACGCTGACCACGACCGAAACTTGGGAGTTGTCCGGCGATGGCAAGACGCTCACCGTGCAACGCACCAGCGAGTCGCCGCGCGGCACGCAAAGCTCGACGCTCGTTTTCAACAAACAGTAAGCTGAGCGCGCGGGCATCCTTGTCCGCCAACGCGTGCTGGCAACACGCTTAAAGAGTTTGCGCCGCCATTCAAGAATGAATGGCGGCGCATCTTCTTGTTCGCGCCTGCGGCGCTCATGGCAGGCAGGGATGCCTGCGCTCCCGGCAGAGCGTCGTTGAGTATCTGTTCACTTGTCAGCTTCGACCGCTTTACCGGCTGCGAGCGAAGCCTGCGCTGCCGCCA
The DNA here is from genome assembly GCA_003223935.1 of Acidobacteriota bacterium. GTDB lineage: Bacteria > Acidobacteriota > Blastocatellia > Pyrinomonadales > Pyrinomonadaceae > QHXQ01. Next base: position 3,589 of record QHXQ01000110.1, read on the forward strand.
AGCGCGCGACCGGCACACGGAAGGGCGAGCAACTGACGTAATCGAGGCCGATCTCGTTGCAGAAGGCGATCGAGCGCGGCTCGCCGCCGTGTTCGCCGCAGATGCCGACTTTCAAGTCGGGCTTGACCGCGCGCCCGCGCTCCGTGCCTGTGCGCACGAGTTCGCCCACGCCGTCAGGGTCGAGCACTTGAAACGGATCGTCGGGCAGTATCTTGTCCTCGACGTACTTCGAGAGGAAGCGACCTGAGTCGTCGCGCGACAGACCAAACGTTGTCTGCGTCAGATCGTTTGTGCCGAACGAGAAGAAGTCTGCGTGCGCGGCGATCTTGTTGGCGGTCAGCGCGGCGCGCGGCAGTTCGATCATCGTGCCGACCGTGTAAGAGATCGTCATCCCGTGCTCGCCCAAGACTTGCTTTGCGACCTCGCGGATCAACTCCGACTGTCGCCGCAACTCTTCGTCAGTCGAGACGAGCGGCACCATGATCTCCGGTTGGACGCTCTCGCCCTCGCCCGCCACTTGGCACGCGGCCTCGAAGATGGCGCGCGTCTGCATGCGCGTCACCTCTGGATAGATGATGCCGAGCCGGCAGCCGCGATGGCCGAGCATAGGGTTCTGTTCGTGTATGCGTTGCACCTGTTGCAAGAGCCGCCGCTTCTCCGCGATCTGATCGAGCAGCTTATCCATCTCGCTGATCTTCTCTGCGCGTTGCAAAGTCATCTTCAACTCGGACAGTTCGCCCAACAACTCTTCGAGGTTCGGCAAGAATTCATGAAGCGGCGGATCGAGCAGACGGATCGTCACGGGCAAGCCCGCCATCGCGCGGAAGATGCCGACGAAATCTTTGCGTTGGAGCGGCAACAGTCTTTCCAGCGCCTTCTCGCGCGCGCCCACGCCGTCCGCCAAGATCATCTCGCGCATCGCGGCTAATCTTTCATCGCCGAAGAACATGTGCTCCGTGCGACAGAGACCCACGCCTTCCGCGCCGAAGTCGCGCGCCACTTGCGCATCGTGCGGCGTGTCTGCGTTCGCGCGCACACGCAGACGGCGGAACTCGTCGGCCCAAGACATCAACTCGCGGAAGTCGTCGCCAAGCGTCGGTTGCACCGTCGGCACGCGACCGAGAAAGACTCGGCCGGTCGAGCCGTCCACAGTCACCCACTCGCCCTTCGTCACGACCGAGCCGTTGACGTTGCACTGCTGTTGACTGTAATCAATGTTCAGCGCGCTTGCGCCCGACACGCACGACTTGCCCATGCCGCGTGCTACAACTGCCGCATGTGATGTCATCCCCCCGCGCGCCGTCACAATCGCTTGCGCCGCGACCATGCCGTGAAAATCGTCGGGACTTGTCTCTTGCCGCATGAGCACAACCTTCATGCCCTGCTGCGCCAACTCTTCCGCTTCATCTGGATCGAAGACGACTTGCCCTTGCGCTGCGCCGGGACTCGCGGGCAGACCCGTCGCCAGCACAATCGCTTCGGCGTTTGGATCAACTGTTGGGTGCAGCAGTTGATCAAGTTGTTCGGGCGTGACGCGCTGGATGGCTGTGGCGCGATCAATCAAACCTTCATGCACCATGTCAACGGCGACGCACACGGCGGCCGCGCCCGTGCGTTTGCCTGTGCGCGTCTGAAGCATCCAGAGCCGGCCGCGCTCGATGGTGAACTCCACGTCCTGCATGTCGCGGTAATGTTGTTCGAGCAACTGCGTGATCGAGTTGAACTGCTCATAGACTTCCGGCAACTCGGCTTGCAGTTGGCTGATCTGGTGCGGTGTGCGTATGCCTGCGACCACGTCCTCGCCCTGCGCGTTTAAGAGATACTCGCCGTAGAGCGTCTTCTCGCCGGTCGAAGGGTCGCGCGTGAAAGCCACGCCTGTGCCGCTCGTCGCGCCCATGTTGCCAAAGACCATCGCTTGCACGTTGACGGCTGTGCCTAAGTTGTCGGGGATGCGATTGACGCGGCGATAGTCAACGGCACGGCGGCCCATCCAAGAGTTGAAGACGGCGGCGATGGCGACGCGCAGTTGCTCGTAAGGGTCTTCGGGAATCGCCGCGCCGCGCTGCTCTGCGAGGATGATCTGTTTTTCGGCGGCGATCACTTCGCGCAGTTGCGCGGGCGAGAGGTCTGTGTCGCGCCCGCCTTCGGTCTGCGCCTTGTAGCGTTCAAGCACGCGCTCGAACTTTTCATGCGCCACGCCCATCACGATCTCGCCGAAGAGCGAAGCGAAGCGGCGATAAGCGTCGAGCGCGAAGCGTAGGTCGCCCGTCTGTGCGGCGAGACCTTGCACGGTCTGCTCGTTCAAGCCGAGATTGAGCACGGTGTCCATCATGCCGGGCATTGAGAACGGCGCGCCGGAGCGGACGGAGACGAGCAGCGGGTTCGCCGGATCGCCGAAGCCCTTGCCGGTTTGTGCTTCGAGTCTGCGCAAACCCGCGACGACCTGCTCCCACATGCCGTCGGGAAAGTTCTTACCGTTTTGATAAAACGCATTGCAGGCTTCGGTCGTGACGATGAAGCCGGGCGGGACGGGCAAGCCTGCGCGCGTCATCTCGCAGAGACCTGCGCCTTTGCCGCCGAGTAAGTTTTTTGCGTCGCCGCTGCCTTCAGCAAACAGATAGACCCATTTGTGTTCGTTCGTCTTAGTCATGGCATGAATCCTTTTTCGCGCGAAGATAGTTTGAACGGCCCCAGTTCGCTCTTGTGCGTCTGTGCTTATCAGCTTAACGCGCGCAACGCAAGTTCGTGAAGCGTTGGTGGGACGGGCCGGCGATTTTTTTAGCGCAATCACGTCCGCGCATCGGGCCAGTTGAACTAACGCTGCGCTGTCGTAGCCGGATGCAGTTTGAGCCATTCAGCGCGCAGCATGAAACTGCCTTGCGTCACCACGCGCTCGCCCACTTGCAAGCCTTCGAGCACAGGCACGCGCCCGTTCGCCTCCGCGCCCACACGCACGGGGCGCAGCGCAAAGACGTTCGGCTCATTCGTGGCCACAAAGACGACTTGCTGTGCGCCTAACTGCTGCACGGCGTTTGTCGAGATGACGGGCGCAGTCTGTTCCGCGCCACCAATCGTGGCGAAGGCCACGTTCACGTACATGCCGAGCTTGAGCGCGCGATCAGTGTTTGCCAATTCGACGCGCACCTGCGCCGTGCGCGTCGCCGGATCAAGTTGCGGGTCAACATAAGCCACACGCCCGCGCCAGACGCGCCCCGCGTAGGCTTCGCTCGTCACGCTCGCGCCGCTCCCCACACGCACGCGCGCCAAGTCTTTCTCATAGACTTGCCCAACCACCCACACGCTAGCTAGATCAGCCACGCGCAGGATTTCTTTGTTCGCTTCGATCACCTCGCCCGCGTTGACCGCGCGACTGATGACCGTCCCAGCGACGGGCGCGGGCAGACTGACCTCAGAGCTGATCTGCGCCGACGAGCGCAAAGCAGTGATGCGCTCCGGCGTGAGACCCAACAACAAGAGTCTCTGGCGCTCGGCTGCAACCGTCGCTTCAGCCATGCGCAACTTCGTCGTCGCCTGTTCAAATTCTTCCCGACTAGCCGCGCCGATCTCGACGAGTTGCGTTGTGCGTTGATGGTGCTTGTGATGTTCTTCGAGATCAGCCTGCGCCGCAAGGTAGCGCGCCTGCGCCTGCGCCAACTCATCGCTGAAGACGACGGCCACAGTCTGCCCTTGTCTCACATTCTGTCCCAACTCCGCGCTCACGCGCTCGACGCGCCCGCCGACGAGCGCCACAACCGGCGTCACGCGATAAGCGTTCGCCTGCACCACGCCCGTCGCCGCTTGCGCTGCGCCTTCGGGCGCAAGTTGTTCGCCCACAGTCTCAAGCGCGATGCCTGCGCGCGCGACCGCATCGGCCGGCAACGTGATGGTTTCATCAGTCGGCGCGCTCGTCGTGTTGTCTGTCGCACTCGACTGTTCCATCGCGACCGTGCGCGGCGCAGGCACAGGCTGACCTGCGCTGCGTTGTGTCGTGTAGCGCCACAACAGCAAGGCGATGACGATCAACGCGACGAGGGCAACGAGGGCAACGATGGCGCGGCTCAATCTGCGCGGCGACGCTTGCTCAACGCGCGACTTTTCAGTGCGCGCCGTCGTCGCAGTCGCATTCGTCGCTTGCTTTGCTTGTTTGGTCGCGCTGTCGTCGGCTGCTTGCGTCTCAGTTGTTTTCTGTTCGTCCGTCTCGCTCATCGTTTGATCAACTCCGGCGCGGCAGCGGCGCGTTCGATCTCAACGCGCGCTTGGTAAGTTTCGAGCAGCGCGTTGATGTAATCCCCTTCAAGCTCGACGTAGCGGCGTTGCTCTGTGATGTAGTCGAGCAGCGTGCGCGCGCCAAGCTCATAAGTTTGTTTGACGACCGTTAGATTTTGCTCCGCCTGCGCGCGCACGCCGACGCGATAAATCTCCATCGCGCGCCCCGCCCGTTCGTAACGCGCGTAAGCCGCCGCGACCTCGCGCTTCGCGGTCAACTCGGCAAACTCGCGTCGGCGTTGTGCGGCTTCCGCGTCGGCCGTGGCCGCGGCGAGCGCGCCTTGATTCTTATTGCGCACGGGCAGATCGAGTGTGACGCCGAAGGTCAGAAAGTTGAATGTGCTCGCAACAGGCTGCAACGCGCCCGCGTCGTTGATGCCGTTGACCGGAAAACTGTTGCGCATCAGTTGATAGCCGGCCCTAACTTCGGCATCGGGTCGCCCTGCGATGCGCGCCGCTTCGATGCGCGCGGCGGCGAGTGCTTCGGCGGCCCGCGCGACTTTTAGATCGGCTCGTTCACGTAACGCTTGCGTCGTGAGTTCAGCAACGGGCGGCACGCCATCAATCAAATTACTGAAATCGCCGCGCAGCTTTACGGGTTCGTCCGGCTGCATGCCGATCAGATTGCGCAACTCAAGCAGCGCAACCTCGACCTTGCCCTCTTGCGTCTCGCGCATGGAGCGCAGACGATTGACCTCAACGAGCGCCATATTCTGCTCAAGCGGCGGCGTGCGCCCTTCAAGCACGCGCGCCATGACGAGTTTGTAACCGCGTTGACTGTTGAGCAGTAACTCTTCATTGAAGCCAAGCTTCAAAATCTCCGCCAACGCCGCGCCGAATTTTTCGCGCACCTCTGCCGCCAACACACGCTCGCGGTCAGCTAACGCCAACTCGCGCATTTCAAGTTCGCGCTCAGCGACCGCGACGCGCGCAGCCCTGCGCCCGCCGAGTTCGAGCGGCAACATGCCTTCGATCATCACGCTGTTATCCGTGCCGCCGATCTGTTGCGCACCGCGCACGTCGAGCTTCGGATTTGCGCGTGCGCTTGCTTGCGCGACGAGCGCGCGCGCGGCCTCAACCTCTTGGCGCAGCGCCGCCAGTTCACCGTTCTCAGCGAGCGCACGCGCTACCGCGTCGTCCGCCGTCAAACCATTCGCCGGATCGAAATAGTTGGCGACGGACGAGCGCGTCGGTGCCGGCTTTTGCTGCTCCGGCAATTCCGACACGGACTGTGCGCGACTTACCTGCGCGCCGACCGACAGACTCACGCATGCGATTAGCGCGAACCATCGCGCCAGCTTATTCCCTATCTTTGTCATTGCCTCACCACACATTTCATCGCGGCGTAGTCGCCGCTTCATGCTCTGCAATCTTTTCATCATCTATCTCAAACTCATCTTGCACCGGCTCACTCGTAACGACCTCGACACCTTCCGCTCGCGCTTCTTTTCTCAACTCGCGCTCGCGCAACCAGAAGAAGATGACCGGCGTGACGACGAGCACGTGCAGGAGACTTGAGACCATGCCGCCGAGCACGGGCGCGGCGAGCGGCTTCATCACTTCCGATCCCGCGCTCGTGCTCCACATGATCGGGAGGAGTCCGGCGACGACCGTCGAGACCGTCATCACTTTCGGGCGCAGACGCAATAGCGCGCCTTCCATCACTGCCTGCATCAGCGTGGCGCGCGTCAGTGTGCCCAGTTCTCTTTTCTTTCTTGCAACTGCTTCTTCCAGATAGATGACCATCACGACGCCCGTCTGCACCGCCGTCCCGAAGAGCGCGATGAAGCCGACCCAGACGGCGACCGAGAAGTTGTAATGAAGCGCCCAGATGAGATAGACGCCGCCCGTCAAAGCGAAGGGCACGGCCAGCAGCACGTGCGCGGCTTCAAGCGCCGAATCATAGGTTAGGTAGAGCAGACCGAAGATGATCACGAGCACGATGGGCAGGACGACAAGGAGACGCTGGCGCGCACGTTGTTGATTCTCATACTGCCCGCTCCAAGCGATGTAATAACCGGCCGGCATCTGCACTTGCCGGCCGAGCGCCTGCTGCGCTTCGTCAACGAAACTGCCCACGTCACGCCCGCGCACGTTCAAGAGCACAGTGCCGCGCAACAGTCCGTTCTCGCTTGAGATCATCGTCGGGCCTGTGACGGTGCGTATCTCTGCAAGCTCAGCGAGCGGAATGGGTGCGCCTGTGGGCGACGTGATCGGAATCTGCCCGATGGCTTCAGGGCTGCTGCGAAACTCCGGCGCGTAGCGCACGCGCACAGGAAAACGTCTGCGCCCTTCGATGGTGACAGACAAGTTCGTCTCGCCGATCCCGCGTTCAATCGCGTCTTGGATCGCGCCCACGTCAATGCCGTAGCGCGCCGCCGCTTGCCGGTTGATGCGTATGTCAACGTAAGGCGCGCCGCCGATCTGTTCGGGATAGACATCCGCCGCGCCGGGCACGGTCTTAACGACATCGGCGATGCGCTGCGACAACTCTTGGAGCGTGTTGAGATCGTTGCCGAAAATTTTGATGCCGACCTGCGAGCGTATGCCGGTCGAGAGCATGTCTATCCGATTGATGATCGGCTGCGTCCAGATGTTGGTGACGCCGGGCATGCGCAGACGCTCGTCCATCTCGGCGACGAGCCGCTCGCGCGTCAGCCCTGCGCGCCACTGCTCTGGCGGTTTGAGATGCACGATGGTCTCGTTCATGTTCACGGGCGACGGATCGGTTGAGGTCTCTGCGCGCCCAGCTTTGCCGACAGCCCATTCGACTTCAGGGAAACTTTTCAGCAGCTCGTCCTGTCGCTGCATGATGCGCAGCGCCTCGTCCATCGAGATCGCGGGATCGGTCACGGGCATGTACATCAAGTCGCCTTCATTCAAGGGCGGCATAAACTCTTTGCCGATGCCTGTAGCGAGCGTGATTGCGCCGGTGAACAAGAGGGCGGCAAGCGCGATGGTGATAAGCCGATGCGTGAGCGCCCAACGGAGGACAGGTCGGTAGAGCGCTTGCAAGAGGCGCATCATCGGGTTCGCGCGCTCGGAGTGCACACGACCGCCGAGCAGGAATGTGCAGAGCACAGGCACGAGCGTGACGGCGATCATGGTCGCGCCGATCATGGCGAAGGTCTTGGTGTAGGCGAGCGGGTGGAAGAGTTTGCCTTCCTGTCCGGTCAGCGCGAAGACCGGGATGAAGGCGAGGATGATGATCGCCATCGAGAAGAAGACGGGCCGCCCGACCAGTGTTGTTGACTCTAAGATCGTCTGCCAGACGCGCCGCCTGTCTTTCGGATCAACGCCGCGCTGCTCGATAAAACGAAAGGCGTTTTCAGTTACGACGATGCCTGCGTCCACGAGCACGCCGATGGCGATGGCGATGCCCGCGAGCGACATGAGGTTGGACGTGATCCCCATGTAGTGCATGAAGAGAAAACTGATGAGCACCGCAAGCGGCAGCGGGATCGTGACGATCAGGATCGAGCGGAAGTGCGCGAGGAAGATGATGTGCGCGAGCGTGACGAGGATCAACTCTTCGATGAGCGCGCGCTTCAAGGTGTGCGTCGCGCGATTGATTAACCGCGTGCGGTCGTAGAATGGCACGATCTGGACGCCTGCCGGCAAGCCCTGTTGCAACGTCGCGATCTTCTCTTTCACGCGCTCGATCACTTCGAGCGTGTTGACGCCGTAGCGGGCGATGACGACACCGCCAACGGCCTCGTGTCCGTTCTTGTCGAGCGCGCCCGTGCGAAAAGCGTTGCCGAGTTTCACGTTGGCGACGTTCTTGACATAGACGGGCGTGCCGTTCGCGGCCGTCAAGACGATGTTCTCCACGTCCGCAGGCGATTCGATCAAGCCCAGCCCGCGCACGACCGCCCATTGCCCCGCTTGCTCGACGACGTTGCCGCCGACGTTCGTGTTCGCGCGCTCGACCGCAGAGACGACGGCCGAGAGCGGGAGGCCGTAAGCGCGCAAGCGGTTCGGGTCAACATCAATCTGATACTGCTGCACGTAGCCGCCGACCGATGCGACCTCCGCCACGCCCGGCACGCTGTTGAGTTGATAACGCACGAACCAATCTTGCAGCGTGCGCAGGTCGCGCAAACTCATCTTGTCGCTTTCGAGCGTGTACCAGAAGATTTGCCCGACGCCGGTGGCATCAGGGCCGAGCGTGGGCGTGACGCCCGCCGACAGTTGGGCGGCGACCAAGTTCAAGCGTTCGAGCACGCGCGTTCTGGCCCAGTAGAGATCGACATTGTCCTCGAAGATGACGTTGATCATCGAGAACGAGAAGGCGGATGAGGCGCGCACGACGCGCACGCCCGGCAAGCCTTGCAGGTTGGTGACGAGCGGATAAGTGATCTGGTCTTCGACCTCTTGCGGCGAGCGCCCCGCCCAATCCGTAAATACAATGACTTGGTTATCGGAGAGGTCTGGGATCGCATCAATCGGCGTGCGCAGCAAGGCCCAGTAGCCCCACACCGCCAGCCCCGCATAGAGCGCGACGACCAGCGCGCGATTGCGCATGGCAAATTCGATGAGCCGGGTAATCATAGAAATGATGAACGATGAATGCGAAAGGATGAATTAAGAGCTGTCTTTATTTCAGCATTCATCATTCCGCATTCATCACTTCTACTGCACTGTGATCGGAAACGAGCCTTGCCCGCGGCCGGCGGGGCCTTCGTAACTGATCTGCGCCTGCCATTCGCCGGCCATCTCGATGCGGGCTTTGCCGTGATAGACGCCGGGCGTGCTGGTCGTCGTCAAGGTCGCCGTCTCGTTCATCGCCGCCATCGTGCCCATCGCAGGCATGTGGAACGTGAGCGCGGCTGCGCTGACGTTCATGGGCTGGCCCGCCGCATCTTTGAACGTGAGCGTGAACTCCTGTTCGCCGTGCCGCAGCACACCGTCGCTAGTTGCCAGCGCGACGGTGAGATTGCCGACGGGCGCGCTCTTGACTTCGCGACTTGCGCCGCTCGTGCCGCAGGCAACGGCGAGCGCGAGCAAGCTTGTTGCTGTGAATATGATTGCGAGTTTTCTGATCATGTCGAGTCTCCGTTAAAGCGCTGTCGTTGCGCGGATCGGTCGCTAGGTCGGTGCGCGCGCGTGGGCACACCGAGACACACGTAGGCGCAGTCTCACGCTCGTCAGCACGAAAAGGTTCGCGTCGGACGAGCGGACACACTACGACCCGGGTTGTGCTAGATCAGAAGCGCGAGATGTTGAATGTAAGCGGGTGGAGAATGGGCGGTTGGAATTCGGGTGCCGACCAAACGCAATGCGGGTGCGAGCGGCAGCGCTGCCGGCGGCGCGGGCGGCGCAAGCTGCGCTACTTGCGGCGCGCGCAAACTTAGATTGTTTGCGTTGAGCGGTGCGGGCTGCGGGCAGTTGAGCGCGCAGCAGAGCCGTGCGGCTACGACCTCCGGCGCATTCGATTGCAGGTGCGCGAGCGCGCAGCAATCCATCATGCCCATCGGCGCGGACATGTTGCATTCGTGCGCGCCCGTATGCAGCGGCGCGCCCGCGGCCAACGTGCCGCCGAGCGTACAGATGAGCGCCAGAGCTTTAAGTCGTCGCCACATCGCAGGCCAAGATAACCCTCCGCACACGTGCGAGGCAAGCCTTGTGCCGTCTGCTGTCAAGTTCATTATGCAACGTTCAATGCAGCCGCGCGCGCAAGCCACCGCACAGACACGCTCGCCGACGCGCTCGACGGGTCTCTCTCAAGCCTATCTCGCTGCTGACGATTTCAGACAGGCGCGGGCCGCAGGCGAAGAAGCGCACGCCATTCGCGCTGCCGACCACGGCACAAATATCTCTACACGACCGTCGAGCAGTTGGGCGAGGTCGCCGCAGAGGCTGAAGATGTGCCGGAGGCTGAGGCGCGTTCCCGCTCGTCGGCGCGCAACTCGCCGTCATGCACGACGCGCGCTTCACGCACCCGTTCTTCTGGGCCCCGTTTATTATCTTGGGCGATTGGCGTTGATTAAGCGAGGCGGTCGCTGCATCGTTTCGTTAGGACGAGAGCAGTTTGGTTAAGCCCTCTTGCCAATTTGGTTCGACCACACTGCCGTACATCTCGCGCTCCTTCTGCCGGCGGATCGCGCAGGCTTTGCGAAACGCAGCCTCTTCGCCGTACTCGTCAATCGAGACCCATGTGCGCGCGAGCCGCCCCGGTTCAGGATTCCAAGTGATCTCATAGACGTTGCGGACGAGCCGCTCGCCGTGTTCGTCGCGCACGACTTTGGTCTTGCGCTGCACGCCCGTGATGCCGGAACGGTTGCGCGGATTGCGCGCGATCACCAGCCGCTCCGTGCGCGGTTTGCCCAACTCGCGCTCGGTCTCGTTGCGATAGACGACGGCCGCCTTGAGCGCCTCTTCGCGTCCGCCGTGCGCCGCGTCGCTGAAGAACTTCGCGCGCCGCGCGCCGTTGAAGTGCACGCGCACGTACCAACCGTGCGTCCGCCGCTTCACTTGATCAATGCGACTGATCCCTTTGTGCCCAGACTTCGCCATAGCTCTCTTTCTGCTTCGGATGAAGACTCTTTCTCTTAGGTGTGTCAGCCAACTTAACGGCTGCGGTTCGTTTGTCAAAAAACAGTAGGCAGTAGCAGCAGAAATTTTTATCTGCCTACTGCCTACTGCCTACTGTTCCTTACGGCAACGCTTCGATGTTGATGAAGAAGCGATACGCGCCGCCCTGCTGCACGCCCAACAGGAGGTGGACGTTGATCGAGTTGCCTGCGCCGAGCGGCGAGCCAAGCGTGATCGTGCCGGCCGAGACGGTCGAGTTCAAGCCGCCGTTGTTCGCCGCGCTGGGCGCGTCGAGCGTCAACCCTTGAATGTCGGTCGTGCCGCCGCCCGAAAGGGTTGCGTTCGGGATCGTCGTCGAGGTGCGCAGCCGCAGATCGGCCGTGCCTGAGGGCGGCGATGCGCCACCCGCGCGCGTGGTGATGTCCACGACGCGGAAGCGCAGTTGGGTAATGGGCGCGCCCGTGTTGTTCGTGAACTTGCGCCGGATCGAGAGCGTGCCGAGCGTGGAGTTATTCGGGATGTCGGGCGTCGGGTCGCGGAAGCGCGCACAGGCGTCACCCGGTAGCAAGCTCGTACCGGAACAGCCCGCATCAACGAGCGAAGCCTTGACCTGTGCGTTGCGCTGGACCGGACTCGTCAAACTCTCCGGCCCCGGCGCGCCTTGCGTGGACGCAGTGGAATTGAATGTTCCGCCCGTCGTCGAGACGAAGACAAAGTCGTTGGCGTTGTTGTTGGTGTCCTGCGGGAAGCCGCTCACGAGCTTGCGCATGAAGCTGTACTCGCCGATGGTGGTGATGCCACCGGAAGGCGAGATGGCGGTGCCTTCGGTGAACAGAGTTGTGCCGGTGATGCCGGCGAACCCGGCCGCATCGAGGCGGTTTGCGGCTGTGTAATTGGCCGAGGTTCTGGTCGTGAAGAGAGCGACGCCGCCCCCGTCAACGATGCCTGTGGTATAGACCGCGTCCGGCGTAGCCACGGCTCCGAGGCTGTAGCCAGTGGTGACAGTGCTGTTCGCGCCGAGGAAGTGCCCGCCGGCCGGAATGACCGTGCCGTTCGGAATGGCGAACCGTTCGCTGAACGTGCCCGTCACGTTGGTGGCCACTAACGACCAGCCGGTTGAACCATCCGTGGTCGAGACGGTAATGGGGCTGCCGGTTTTGTTGTAGAGTTCGACGAACTCATCGCTCGCGCCCGTCGTACCCGCCGAACCACGAAAACGGAATTCGCTGATGATGACATCGCCAGCAGCGATGGGCACGAGCGTGAAGTTAACGCCCGTGATGTTACTGCTCAGGTTAGCGACATTCTGGTTCGACGGCGTGACGGCCTTGGAACTGTTGACAGTCACTGTCGGGACTGACAATGCGCAGGTATCGCCGCTCACCATAGCGGGGAACGAATAGAGACCGCCGCCCGCCGTCGTCGTCATCGCGTTGATGCCCGAAGGAGCGCAGACCGCTTTCACCGTGACACCGTCAACGCCCACGTTGCTTTGGTTGACAACCTGCCCACTGATGCTAAAGGTCGGTGCGGAAGTGACAGTCAACGCGCCCGTGCCCGTCACCTGCTGCCCGTCCGGATTAGTGACCGTCACATCTTTCGCGCCCAGCGTGGCGACGGTTGTATTGACGTTAAGCATCAGCGTCGTCGGATTGACGTAGGTGATGCTGTTGACTGTCACGCCGCTTGTGATCGAGATGGCGATGTGATTGAAGGGCAGCGCGGGTGATACGAGGTCTGTGCCCGGATCATAAAAGCCTGAGCCTGCGATCTGCGTGCCGTTGAGGATGATGTTGACAGAAGCCTGACCGATTTGCGCCCCCGATGATGAGATGGGCGTCGCTGGTGGCGGCGCGATGAGTTTGGCGACGCGCACACCGTAAGAGTTGTTGGCGTTGCAGAACTCTTGGATTGTCCACATCGTCATGTCGTCCTGCGGGTCGAGACTCGTGAACGAGTAGTCGCCCCAGCGCCGCGCCGGCCCCGGATCGCTCGGCGGATTGTAGCTGCCGCTCGTGCTTGTGTAGAGCGCGATTGCGCCGCTCGTACCGAATGCATCGGTGGCAAGACGGCCGTTCGTCGCGGCGTTGACGCGGTCGTTGTTGCCGGCGGAACTGAAACCGAAAGCGGCGTGGCCCTGCCCGGAGACCATGACCGAAGGTATCCAGTAGTAACGCGGGTTGGAAGCAGCCAAGTCGAAGATCGTGCCTGACTCGACGACGCTCGGCGAGTTTGAACCGACAGGCTCGTTCAACTCGTACCAGCGCGCCGCGTCGCGACTAACTGCGGTTGCGACGCCACTGTTGTTGACGCCGATATTGTGCGCCGTCCAAATCCGACCGTTGCGTATGTGCGCGGCATAGAGGCGGTCGTCGAGCGCGTCGAGGTCGCCGTCCGGGAAACCGTCCAGGTCTGTGTCCGCATTGTTCGTGTTGCCCAAGTGCGGGACGGGGTTCGGGAACTGCGTCGTGTTGACTGTGATGAGAATGTTAGCGGAGATGGTCGGCACGCCGCCGGGGGTGCTGACGCGGCGCATGACCAGTCGGCCGAAGGCCGCGTTGCTGACGCCGATAAAGTAGCCTTCATTCGCCGTCGGGTTGTAGTTGTCCACACCGCGCGGCGCAAACGGCCCATCCGAACTTGGGCTAGCGACCAACCCGCGAAACGCGGTTGTGACGACGGGGCCGCCGCTTAAGATCGAACTCTTCTGCACGACGAAGCCGGAGGTGACAAGAAAGTTGCCGGTCGTCGCACTGAACATGTTGCCGCCGATGTAGAGCGCGTTGTTGTCAACGCCGAGCGACGGGTAGTCGAGAAACTCGCCCGTCGTGACGCCGCCGGCTTGGCCGACAGTGTCTTGCTGGATGAAGTAGAACGTCCAAACCGTGCCCGCTGTCAGCGCACTGGAACTGGCGGCGTCCGAGACAGCAATGAGAATGCGGTTCGGCGTGTCGCCGATGGTGGCTGCTGAAGTGCTCGGCACGTCAATGATGATCATGATCCAGCGGCCCGACAGACGGTCGTAGCGCACCTGCGGGTCGCTCGTGAAGTTGATGTAGTTGGGATTGCCCGGCGGCGTCACAGGCGTCTCGACCGAAGCGAAGAAAACGTCCGGGTCGGCGTTGAGCACACCGTCGGCCAAGCCGGTCGTCTTATTGAAGGTGCGGATGCGGCCGTTGACGAAGGCGACGAACTGCGAGGGGCCGACCGCGCCCATTGAGTCGGGCGGGAACGCGCCCGTGTCGGCGAGCGTCGCGCCGGTGAAACTTGTGCCGACGGTCTGCGGGGCCGCGGGCGTAATAGTGTCGCCGCTTAACTTTGCGCCGCTAATGCCCTTGACGCCCTTGCGCCCGACGGGCACGGGCACGGGCACACCATTGACCATAGTTGCGGCCGGCTTTGCGTTCGGGTCTTGCGGCAAGCCTTTGCGGTCGGGGCCTTCGTGCTCGATCATCAAGCGCGGGTTGCGCGCGCTCGTCTCAGGCGCGGCGGCCTGTGCGGCCATGATCTCGAAGGTTGTTTTTTGCACGCCGGGTTCGCCGACCGAGGGCACGCCGACCGTCTCGGTCTGCGCATTGACGGGCGTGTAGTTGAGCGGCGCGCTCTGCTCTTTCGGCTGGCGCGCTTTGACTCGGCGCGTCTCCCGTCCCTTCTCTTGCTCACGCTCCTGCGCGCGCGGCACCGGCACGTTAATCGCACCTTTGGGCAGACGTATGGCTGTGCGCCTCTGGGCGAACGACGGTGCGGCGTGCGCAAGTAAGAGCACAGCGCACAGAGACAGGGCAACGTACTTGCGTAGCGAGGGGACAGTTGCACGCGCGTTGATCAGGGGCGAACTTTTTTTATTCATAGTCCTGGACTTTCTTTTTACCTTCGGGTCGGATATGGCCGAAGCCCAGTGCAGTGACTACGCAGCTAGGGCAGGTGCAAACAGACTATACCTACTCAGAAAGCGTTAGAGAAAGCACGCGAAGTTTTGGCCGGGCCAAATAATAGTGCCTGTAGTAACAACGTGACAGGCGTGGGTTCGAGCGGGCAAGTTAAACTTTCTGCTCGCTCGCTGTCAACTGATGAAGTGAGAATTTACGTCCGAGCTTTTCAGTCCAAGAGACTGCGGCATAAGAACGCGCGCGCCGACTTCGCGCTCAACGACATTTCCACAGCCGGCCTTCGCTCCCTTGTGTGAGCGTGAACGTGCTGGCGGTTTGCTGATTGTTTGTGAACGTCACGGTCAAGGTCATCGTCTGTCCTTGCACGCTGCCTGTATAACGCACTGGCTGACTGGCCGGCGCTACATCCAGCCGGATGGGGCCGCCCTCGCGCGTGTGCGTGCCCGTGACGCTGAAACGGCCTTGCGCGTCCAAGACCAGAGGTTGCGCCAGCGTGCCGTGCGCGCAATCGTATTCGACCGTCCCGCCGTCGTCGTTCACTTGCATACGCACATGTGGGCCGCCCCACACGCCTGCGGCGACGTGCGTGCTTTTACTCTTCGGTGGATGCTTCACTTTATGTCTGCGCTGCGGCCTAGCCTGCCCCACGAATGCCAGTAAGCAGAGAACGAGCAGCGCAATCGTCAATTTAGTTTTGCTCATGCTCTTTAGCCTTAGTCTGTGGCGCGGGCGCGTCCATGCAAGGATATACGCGCCCGCTCGTTTCGCCTAACGCGCAAAGCAACGGACAACGTTGTCCGTTGTCACCCGCTCAATCTTCAATCAAGCGCCACGTCGCGCCGATCTGCGTCAGGGCGACGCGCCAACGTTCGGGGCCGGCGACGGCGAGCATGCGTCTGACGGGTTCGCCCGCAGGTTCGCGGCTCAAGCGAAACGTCGAATGGTGCATCGGCAGAATATAAGTCGCGTCCATCTCGCGGCTCATCGTCCAAGCCTGTTCGGGATTGGCGTGCGCGAAGATGTACGGGTCGTAAGCGCCGATGGGCAGCATCGCCAGCACGACGTTGGCGCGTCGGCGCAGACGTGCGAACGCGCGCGTGTAGGCCGTGTCGCCGCCGAAGACGAGCGCACGGCCACGCTTCTCGATCAAGAATCCGCCGTAGCCGCGATGCTTGTCCGTCAGTTTGCGCGCGCCCCAATGATTGACTTCGATGGCCTCGATGCGCGCACCATTGATTTCAATCGCCTCGCCCCACGCGAGCGCGCTCGCGCGCCGGAAGCGCCGCACGAGATCGCGGTTACCGTGTTGCACGACGGCATGTGTTGCGCGCGGCAGTTGGCTGAGCGTGCCCAGATCGCAGTGATCCATGTGCGCGTGCGAGACGAGCACGGCATCGAGCGCGGGTAGTTCGCGCGCCGTCAGTGCAGGCCGCACAAGGCGGCGCGGGCCGACGGTCAAAGCCGGCCCGACACGCACGCCGATGCGCGAGCGCAAAGCGGGATCGGTCAACAACCACGTGCCGTAAAAGTTGATCAGCACGGTCGCATGCCCAAGCCAAGCGACCGTCAATTCGTCATCAGGCCAACTCGCCGGATCAGGCCGGTGCGGTGCGGGCAGCATGGGCACATGCCGCTCCGCCAGCCGGTCGTGCAAGAATTTGCGCCCGAAGCGGCGCGCATAGCCTGCGTAAGTTTTCAGGTTCGAGATTGATGATTGCATAAGTGCATTTTAGATGCCCCACCCGGCGAAAACGATGAATGGAAAGAAATGCGTTAAACTAACGCAGCATGCAACGAGCCGACGAGACATTGACGGCGTGGTTGCCCGAACTGCTCTACACCGAAGGGCGCTTCGAGCGCGGGCTGGCGCTCGTCTGCGACGAAGCGGGGCGCATCACGCACCTGACGCGCGATTATCAAACGCTCGCTGCGCGCGTCATCCGTCTTTCAGATCGCGCGCTCTTGCCCGGTCTCGTCAACGCGCACTCGCACAGTTTCCAGCGCGTCATACGCGGGCGCACAGAGCATCGCGTCGCCGCGCGCGATTCGTTCTGGACTTGGCGCGAGCAGATGTATGCGGCTGCCCTGCGCCTCACGCCGGAAGATTTGTACGACGCCGCGCGCATGGCCTTTCTCGAAATGGCGCTCACAGGCATCACCGCCGTCGGCGAGTTTCACTATCTGCACCACGCGCCCGACGGCACGCCTTACGACGATCCGAACCTGCTCGCCAAAGAGGTCGTCCGCGCCGCCCGCGATGTGGGCTTGCGCATCGCACTCTTGCGCGTCGCTTATGCGCGCGCAGGTTTCGAGATGCAGCCGAATCAGCAACAGGCGCGCTTCATCGAGCACGACGCGCAGAGGTTCAGCAAACAGACAGACGAACTCCGCCGCGCTTTGATGTGCGACACGACGAACGAGAACACGACCGGCAACGCGAAAGCATCAAGCGATGAACGCGCCGACGTTTTACTCAAACATGTTTGGGTCGGCGTTGCGCCGCATAGCATTCGCGCCGTCCCGCTCGATTATCTGCGCGAGGTCTGCGCGTATGCGCGCGCCGCAGCCTTGCCCGTGCATATGCACATCGCCGAGCAACCGGCGGAAGTCGCAGCCTGTCAACGCGAGCACGGGCGCACGCCCATCGCGCTGCTCGCCAACGAAGACTTGCTTGATGCGCGCTTCACCGCCGTTCATGCCGTCCACGTCAAGCCTGATGAGACGTGCGCGCTCGCACAAGCGTGCGCGCACGTCTGCGCGTGTCCGACGACGGAGCGAAATTTAGGCGATGGCATCGTACCTGTTGATCTGTTCTTCGCGGCGGGCGTGCCTGTCGCGCTCGGCACGGACAGCCACGCGCAGATCGATCTGCTCGAAGACGCGCGCGAGCTTGAATATCACTTGCGGCTGCAAAAACTTGAACGCGCCGTCCTCGCGCCGCAACCGAATGCAACGAGCGGTGAACCGCACACTGATCAACTGTCTGCTTTAGCGGCGCGCCTGTTCGCTTGTGCGACCATCAACGGCGCGCGCAGCATCGGCGCACCGAGTGGCGCGCTCGCAGTTGGTCGCGCCGCAGATTTTTTCACCGTTGATTTAAACGATCCCTCAATCGCCGGCGCAAACGAAACAGACCTCTTGCCCGCCATCGTCTTCGCGCTTGCGCGCACGGGCGTCCGCGAAGTGGCCGTCGGCGGGCGGCTCGTCGTGCAAGACGGGCAGCATCAAGCACAAACTCAGATCGTCGAACGCTTCGCTCGACTGCAACGAACATTATGGCAGTGAACAACAACAGTGCCGTCGCGCAAACTCTAACCGAACTCGTCCGCATTGATTCGGTCTCGGCGCGCTCGAATGTTGAGATCGTCGAATTGATCGCGGCGCGCGCCGAGTCGGCTGGCCTCTACACGCGGCGGCTGCCGTACGCGGACGAACAGGGCGTGGAGAAGTACAACCTTGTGGCGGTTGCGCCGCGCGCAACGCGCGATGACGAGTTAATTGAACTCGCGCTCGTCGGGCACACAGATACCGTCCCATTTGATCCGACTTGGACGGAGGCGCTCACGCTTACCGAACGCGACGGCAGACTCTACGGGCGCGGCGCGTGCGATACGAAAGCGTTCATCGCTGCGGCACTGCACGCGCTCGCACAATTTGATCTCGAACAACTAAAGCGGCCGCTCGCGCTCGTCTGCACAGCCGACGAAGAGATCGGTTGTCTGGGCGCGAAGCGACTCGCAGACGCGCGCGCGTTCAAGGCGCGCTACAGCATCGTCGGCGAACCGACCTCGCTGCGCCCCGTGCGCGCGGGCAAGGGTTATTGTCTCGCGGAAGTCACGGTCGGCGGGCGCGAGGGGCATAGCGCGTACCCGGCGCTCGGCGCATCGGCCATCTTTTGCGCCGCGCGGCTCATCACGCGCATCGAAGCAGTCGCGGAAAAGTTGAAGGCGGAACAACACGCGGCCTTTGATCCGCCTTACACGACCATCAACGTCGGGTTGATTGGCGGCGGCACGGCCAAAAATATCATCGCGGGCGCGTGCCGGTTCACACTTGAGTGGCGACCCGTGCCCGGTCAGGCAGCCACGCGCGTGGTTGACCTCATCAAAGCCGAAGTTGAAAATCTACGGGCGCAGGACGCGGACTTTGATTGCCGCATTGACATCGTCAGGCTCGACGAAGCGTCGGAGACAGACGCGGACTCGCCGCTCGTCCAACATCTCGAAGCGGCGACCGGGCAGCCGTCCGGTACGATTGCCTTCGGCACGGAAGCGCCGCAGTTGACTGAGTTGGGCGCGCAAGCGGTCGTCTTCGGCCCCGGTCATATCACCGATGCGCATCGCACCGGCGAGTTCGTGCCCGGCGCGGAATTGAATGCGTGCGTCGAAATTCTTGCGGGCGCGATCAAGTATTTTTGTTACTGACAAGGAATCATGCAACAACGAATTTATAAATTGAGTCTCATCCTATCGCTGCTATTGATCAATTCGTACAGCTTAGCAGCGCAGACGCCACAGACGGACGCGCCGCTGACGAGTCAAGAACTGGTCAAGCTCGTCTATCAATTGCCGAAGCATCCAGAGAAGCGCGACGAGGTGGTCGCAGAGATCAGGCGGCGCGGCATCGGATTTGAATTGACGAACGGGATGCGCGGACTGGTCGCAACCAAGAGCGGCAACGACGAACTGCTGAATCGCACGCTCGAAGAGGCCGAACGCCGCCGCGCGAATCCGACCACAGCCGCTCGCCCGCCCGCGCCCGAAGCCGACGCGCTGTTGGAGCAAGCGCGCAAGACGACGCTTGCGGCGGCCGGCGGCATGCCCGACTTCGTCGTCAAGCAACTCATCACCCGCTCGTCCGCGCTCGGCACGACGCATAGTTGGAATCAGCGCGACCGCTTGACCGTAGCTGTCAGCTACCGCGAGAGCGAAGGCGAAAAATATAAACTGCTCGCCGTCAACGGCCTGCCCGCAGACGCGGGCACCATCGAGCGCAACGACTACAATCAAGCGGGCGGCGCAACCTCGACCGGCGAGTTCGTCTCGCGCCTCATCACGCTCTTCGACGCCGAAAGCCAGACCCATTTCCAATTCGCCGACACAGACACTTTGCGCGGCCGGCGCGCGCTCGTCTTCGAGTACGAGACGAAGAAAGAGCACGCGCAGGCGCGGCTCGTCTGGGCCGAGCCGGGCGCTGAGCGCGCAACCAACATAGGCTTGCGCGGGCGCGTCTGGATCGACCGCGAGACGGCCCGCGTCCTGCGCCTCGAATACATCTCGACCGAAGTTGATCCCGATTTCCCGATCAAGCAGACCGAGAGCAGTGTGGACTACGACTGGGTGACGATTGCCGGCAAACAATACCTGCTGCCCGTGGCTGCCAACATCGTCTTCACCAGCCTCGCGCCCGTCCGGCTGTACGATTCGGTTGAGCGCAAGGTCGTCGAGCGCACGCAACTCGTGCAAGATCGCAACGACATACACTTCCGCAACTATCAGAAATTCGGCACCGAAGTGAAGATTCTTGAAGAGGACGACTTCCCCGTCGAAGAACAACCGAAGAAGCCTGAATAAGAAAAGCAAATGTGAATAACAGAAGTCGCTGTGACTAGGTAGGCAAAGAGACTACCGATTTATAGACGAATCATTCCTATCTCCGCAACGCTTCTAGCAGTCTGTTGCGGTCGAAGTCCTGTAGCATTTTGTCCCCGCTAATTATTTGTTTCAACTCCTCCGCGATCTTATCAACCTCAGCGATCCGGTCACGGGCCTCACGCATCACCTCGTCCCTGACACTTTCAATAACCTGCTGAAACTCCTGCTCTATCTCTTCCTGCTGATCCGGCAGACTGGGTTTGAGCATCTGGAGCATATTCTCCAAGTCGATCTCTAAGATTTGGTGCGCATCATTGCGCCATTCGCGCAACTTCTCCTCCACGCCCCGCCCCCGGCCCAACAGCTTCGACAAGTAATCATCCCACTCTCGCTCTCCCGCCAACGCCTGTTGGATGTTCGGCCCGAGGGGGCCGAAAAAGCGGCCCTCGTTTTCCTTGATAAAGTTATTAAATATCTGCTCCATGGCAGTCATGTGCTGGCTCAGGCCCTTGATGACCGCATCCGAGAAATCTTTTCCGTCCTTCTTCAGCCCGTCGGTGGGCAAGTCCGTCACCCATCTGTTCAGGGTATCTATCGCATCCTGATATTGCTTCTTCGCCACATCGAACCCATTATTCTTAATGAACGCGTCCGTATCCCGGCGCGTCTGCGAGAACACCGCAAAGATGCCGTCGGTTTGTTTACGGATATTGTCGCGATAGGTCGCCGCCCGTTGTGTGTACTCGTAATTCACGGTGACTGCATAGATCTTGAGGGCCTCAAGAACGTGCTTCGGCAAATCCTTGAATTCGCCTATCAAGACGGTGCTGAGCTTCGTCCTAAGCCAGTCACCCGGTCGCAGTTCCCTGACGAGGTTTGCCCAAATCTCGCCCGCGATCTTCCGGTCAACTTCGTTGTCCGCCATATACTTTTCAGCAAACTTCCGCGCAAGGTCGGCGCAGTATTCAGTCGTATCACGCTGGACGCCCCTGATCGCCTCGCCCAAGTCCACCGTCGCTTTCTTGGCCTGTTGCATTTTATTGGCTGACTCGTCCGTGGACTTATCCAGCCAAGCGATGACCTGATTGGTCGCCAACTTCTCGGCTTCGAGGAGCGGGCGATTCTCCATCGTCATGGTCTCCCACTTCTCCTTAAGGTTTTCGGTGTACGCTTTGAGGATTTCCTTGCGCAGCATCAGATTGTCGCGTAGCGCGCCAAGATTCAGCTTCTCCAAACTCTTCCAGAAGCGATCCTCATCCGCCACCACCATGTTATGGAAGACCAATCCCGGCAGGCTGGGCGTCTGGATCGAACTCAGCGCATTGCCCAGCGTATCCTTGAATGCATCCCGCCCCCGCGCGAGCTTATCCCTCACGTCTGTTTCGCGCTTGGCGTCCCCGGTGTCAGCGATAAGGGCGCACATGCTGACGAGCGCTTCGTCTCGCGCTGTGATGTACTGATCAAGTCTAAGCGCGAAACTCAACTGCTCATCTATGGGAATAGTTGGTTGGATTCGGGTCAAGGCTTCGCTCAATTCCCGTTTGCGGCCCTCGTAAGTAGCCATGTGTTGCTCCTTAAATGCCCTGCACCGAACTGATCCGCCACGGCCCCGTGTCCACGCGCTGCAACTTCCAGAAGCGATTGAACGACGGCTTGGAGAATGCCCGGTACTCGCCGTCGAAGCTCCCGATGAGATCGATCTCGACGTCCACTTCTTCGATGTGCGGGGCGCGCTCGAACTCTCGGCCCGTCATTATGTCGCGCGGGTCACTCGTCCACACCACCTCGATGCCATAGACGTCGTCCAAGACCCGCCGCCGCGAATCCTCCCAGTTGCTGTCACTCATCCAGATTTCGTAGGGGTGAAGGAAGGGGCGGCCATCCGGCAGTTGGTCAACATACCAATCCGCGAACAACTCCTTCCATAGCGCCAAGTCGCCCTCCTTCAGCGCCGCTATCCAAGCTTCCATCACTTGCTTTGGCGTCGCATCGTCGGGCGGTAGCGCAGCCGAAGGTTTCATGAGCGCCTGCTCGCCCGCGAACGGGCTGACGCCGTCTTGTTCCGTCGTCAGGTCTATGAACATGGCGTCGCCTACGAGGGCAGCGACCGGCTCCACCTGCGTGCCAAAAATGCCTCGCTCTTGAATGATCAAAAGTCGCGGCTCGGGGAGCACGCGCCCCACTATGGCGTAATCTTCGCGGATGTTGGGCGTGACGAGCTTGCGGTAGCGGCGCGTTGCCAGCAACATCCTTTCAGCCGCTGGCGTCTCCGTGTCGGCGAAGTAGTAAGTTCTATCTTGGCTTGATGTGAGCCAGTTATGTTCCGCCTCGCTGACCCAGTCGCGGTAACCGATGGGCGGGAGCACCACGTACTTGCCCACTATGCTCGCCAAGTCTCCGTGGATCGGGTCTATACCGGGAAAGGGTTCAATGATCTCTGCCGCCTTCGCTTGCAGGAACGCGGCCCATGATTGGCGCGCTGCATCAGCCACCTGCTGTACGCGCTCCTCTTCCGCTCGGCGGTACGCTAAAGCTTCGGGCGCGATCTCATACTTTCTGCCGACGAGTGATGTGCGGGCCGCCTCCCAATCCGCCTTCAATGCGTCGGCCAACGGCCCCGGATAGTGCTCCGCCAAATACTCTATGCGCGCTTGATACTCAAGATGACATTCGAGTTCGTAGCGGCTGCTAAAACTAGGCGCCCAACCTTCCGCTAGGATGCGTGTGAGTTGTGCGACGAGTTTCTCGTACCAAGAACTCCAAGCCTCTGGAAATCCGTCGTGAGCGTAGTTGTCTGGGCCGCCCGGGCCGAGCACCCATCGCTCCTGTTCGTTCAAATACCTTCGCTCCGCACGTAGCTCGCCGCGAGTCTCCAGCGTTTCCCATCCTTGGCCGGGCAACTTCCGCCGTCTCACCGTCAGCGTCAGTGGCTCGCCTTCCTTCGCGCCCTGCTGCGCCCAGAACTGCGACTCCGCATACTGACCGACCAACATCGGCAGCATGCGCTGCACGTCCTCCACCTGTTCCGGCTTGACTATCGGCACGCCATTCACGCCGATGATTTGATCACCGATGGTCAGCCTGCTACCGCGAAAACTGCTGTCCCAATGAATCCAAGAGACGCGCAACGCCGCTGGTTCCTGATCGAGCAACGGGTACGTCACGAGCCGACTGGTAAAGGTGTCTTCTTGATAGACTCGTCCTGAGTTGCCCATGAGTCCTCATGCGCCAAGATGTGGCAAGATCAAGTTGAGAGAGCTTCTGTCTGTGGCCTGCTAGGAATCCGCTTGCCCCGCGAACTTCGCCGTGCTTGCATTGGAAACGAAGGGCGCGTCGGTCGTCAAGGCTTCGTCCACGAGTTGGCGTTGTTCGAGTTCGTGGATGGTGTATGAGCCGGTGGCGGGACTCGCCGAAGCTGCGCGCCCGACGTAATAGGGTCGTTCACACTTGGGCAGCATGTTCATCAGGCGCGGCTCGACGAACGTCCAGCCGCCCATGTTCTTCGGCTCTTCCTGCGCCCAGACAAGTTGCGTGGCATTCGTGTAGCTGGCGAAGATTTCGCGCAAAGCCGATTCGGGGAACGGATAGAACTGTTCGAGTCTGACGATGGCGACCCTGCGATCATCTGTCTTCAAACGCGCCGCATTGAGATCGTAAAAGACCTTGCCGCTACACAAGACGATGCGCGCGACGGCGTTGCGGTCTTCGATCTCTGCATCGTCAATCACGGGCCGGAAGCCGCCCGTCGTTAGCTCCTCAACGGTTGAAGTCGCGGCGGGCAGACGCAAGAGACTCTTCGGCGTCATGACGACGAGCGGGCGCGCGGTCTCTTGTTTCACTTGACGCCGGAGCAGATGAAAATACTGCGCTGGTGTCGTCGGGTAGCAGACCTGCATATTGTTCTCGGCGCAAAGTTGCAGATAGCGTTCGAGCCGCGCACTCGAATGCTCTGGCCCTTGTCCTTCGTAGCCATGTGGGAGCAGCAAGACGAGCCGCGAAGGCTGCTGCCACTTGTCCACGCCGGGCGAGATAAACTGATCTATGATCACCTGCGCGCCGTTTCCGAAGTCGCCGAACTGCGCTTCCCACAGCACCAACTCGTTGCGGGCGACAACCGAATAGCCGTACTCGAACCCGACCACGCCCTGCTCCGAAAGCGAGCTATCGAAGACTTCAACTATCGGCCGGCCTGATTTACTCTTGGCCAATTCGGCGAGCGGAATCCAAGGGCGGCCCGTCTGTGTGTCGTACATGATCGCGTGGCGTTGGCTGAACGTGCCGCGCCCCGAATCCTGTCCCGACAGACGCACCGGCACGCCTTCGAGCGCGAGCGAACCGAACGCGCACAACTCGCCAAAGGCCCAATCCATCGGCGTCTGCCCTTCGCCCATCTTCGCGCGCCGCGCCAGTTGGCTGACCATCTTCGGATTGACGTTGAACCCTTCAGGCACGACGGCGATTGCGTGCGCGATCCGGTGCACAGTCTCCGCATCGGTCAACGTTTCAATGATCGCTGAACCATCCTCTTCTTTGAGCGGCGGCGGCAACTCTTTCTTCTCCGGCTTGCGCGCCACGATCTCTTTCGCGCGTTGCAAGACTGCTTCGTACTCGGCCACCTGCGCTTTGATCAACTGCTCCACGTCCGCGCTCGTCAGCACGCCCTCGCGCACGAGTTGCTCGGCATACTTCACACGCACACCGGGATGCGCCTTCACACGCGCGTACATCAAAGGCTGCGTGTAGCTCGGCTCGTCGCCTTCGTTGTGCCCCAAACGGCGGAAGCCCACGACATCGAGCACCACATCTTTGTTGAACTCTTGCCGGAAGTCGAGCGCGATGCGCAGGACGCGGAAAGCGGCTTCGGGGTCGTCGCCGTTGATGTGGAAGATCGGCAGTTGCGTCATGCGCGCCACATCGGTCGAATAGATCGTCGAACGTCCTTTGTCGGGCGAAGTTGTAAAACCGATCTGGTTGTTGATGATGATGTGGATCGTGCCGCCGGTGCGATAGCCGTGCAGGTCTGCGAGGTTCAAGGTCTCCATCACGATCCCTTGACCGGCGAACGCAGCGTCGCCATGCAACAGAACGGGGAGCGCGCGATCAATCACCTGCTCGCGCGGCACGCCCTCGTCGCGCTCCCAAGCGTCCTGCTTCGCGCGCACCAAACCTTCGACCACCGGATCGACAAACTCAAGATGGCTCGGATTCGGCGACAGATCGATCTTGATCTTGCGCCCGTTCGACGCGGTGCGTTCGCCCCGCGCGCCCTGATGATATTTCACGTCGCCTTCGTCGGCCGGAAAGTTCGGATGAACTGAGCCTTCAAAC
>QHXQ01000128.1:0-2753 GCA_003223935.1 Acidobacteriota bacterium
GAGGGCATATTGTTGATGCCCCCGGCGTGGAGAAACTGCGCTCGGAGGGCTGGGTCATTGGCGAAAGGCCGAGCTCGTAGAAGCCTTGGCTTGGCTTTAACTTATTCTCGTGATCTTACGCATTATTATTTTTAGTTGAGGGGTGAAATGGAATGAGTAGAACGACCATTGACTACGGCATAGATCTCGGCACCACAAACAGCGCCATCGCCCTTTTGAAGGGAACCGACGTTGAGGTCATCAGGGATAACGAAGATTTTCATTACACCCCCTCGGTGGTCTACATAGATAAGAACAATGCGCTGATCGTGGGCAGGGGCGCGAAGGAACGTTTGGACGTGGACCCGGGCAACGCCTTCGCCGAATTTAAGCTGCAGATGGGGACTAATACCGAATACGTTTTTACTCGAAGCGGACGCCGGATGAGGCCGGAGGAGCTTTCGGCAGAGGTCATCAAGTCTCTCAAACAAGATGTGAGGCAGAAGAAGGGGGAGGACGTGCAGGCGGCGGTTATTACCGTCCCCGCCGCATTCGAACTGCCACAGTGCGAGGCGACTAAGCGGGCCGCCGAGCTGGCCGGCGTCACTTACAGCCCGTTGCTGCAAGAGCCTGTAGCCGCCGCCCTTGCCTACGGTTTCCAGAGCCTGAGTGACAGGGTGTTCTGGCTGGTGTACGACTTCGGCGGCGGGACGTTCGACGCCGCCATCATCCAGGTGCGAGATGGGGTGATACAGGTGGTCAACCACGGCGGGGATAACCACCTGGGCGGGAAATTGATCGATTGGGCCATCGTGGATCAACTCCTCATCCCTGCTGTTAACAGCGAATATCAGCTCACGGATTTCCGCCGGGGAAACTCGAAGTGGGCGGGCGCGATCGCGAAGCTCAAGATGGCGGCGGAGAAGGCTAAAATCGCCGTATCAAGGCAGGAGGCTGCTGAGATACGGATTGAGTTTCTCTGTCTGGACGACCGCGGTGAGCCGGTGGAGTTCGTGTACGACCTGACTAGACTTGAAGTGGCGAGGCTCGCCGAACCGTTTATTCTGCGCTCCATCAACATCTGTAAGAACGTGCTGAGCGAGAAGGGGCTGGGCCGCGACAAAGTGGAGAAGATACTTGTGGTAGGCGGCCCCACGCACGGGGCATACCTCAGAGAGCGTCTGGCAGATGACCGCGAAGGACTTGGCATTCCTATCGAATTCGGCATCGACCCGATGACGGTGGTAGCTCAGGGGGCGGCGATCTTCGCCGGAACACAACGAGTCGTAAGTACGTCAAGCACCCCCGTCGCTGTAGGTCAGTTCCCGATTGAACTGGAGTATAAGCCTGTCGGATCTGATTCGGAGCCGCTAGTCGGCGGCAAAGTATTAAGCGATGGCGGCCATGATTTTACGGGATATACAATCGAGTTCATTAACGCCGAGGCGCGCCCCCTCTGGCGTAGCGGCAAGATTAGTCTCGCCCCTAACGGCGCATTTATGACGACTCTCTGGGCTGAAAAGGGCAGACAGAACACCTTTAAGATAGAACTCTCTGACAGGACCGGGGGCATCCGCGAAACAGTCCCAGGGAGCTTGTTCTACACAATCGGTATGGCGATCACCGACCCACCACTGACCCACTCGGTTGGTGTCGCGATGGCGAATAACGAGATGGACTGGTTCTTCAGGAAAGGGGACCCGCTACCTGCCAGAAAGCGCTCAGTGCAGAGGCAGGCCTTCCTTGTACGCCGCGGCCAAGAGAGCGACGTTATTAAGATACCTGTGGTTGAAGGGGATAACGACAAAGCGGATCGCAACCAGCTTATTGGCTACCTCCAAATATCATCCACCGAGATAAAACGAGACGTGCCCGCGGGTTCCGAAATTGAAGTGGTCATAGAAATTGATCAGTCGCGCATGGTCCGCGCCAAGGCTTTCATTGCCGTTCTGGATCAAGAGTTCGAAGGGGTGTTAAAGATGGGCAAGAAAGATCCCGACCCAGCAGAACTGCAAAGGGAAGTTGAATGGGCAAGAAAACGTCTGGAAGATGTCAGAGAGAGGGTTTACGCCCTAGATGACTCACAAGCCGTCCCGATCCTCGAAAGAATTGACGACGAGAGGATGTTGAATGAGGTTGAGACAACACTGGATGCCGCGCGCGTGGATAAGGAGGCGGCGCACGAGTGTGAGAGCCGGCTCCTCAAAATCAAAGCCGAGATAGACAAGCTAGAGGACGGAATAGAAATACCAAACCTCATCGCCGAGGCTCGACAGATGATCCGGTGGACCGAGGAGGTGGTGAACGAACACGGCGACGCCGCAGATCGCCAGAAGCTGGGATTGTTCCTCAGGGAGTTGAAAGCCGCTTTGGAGACGCGGGAGCCGAATGCTAGGGAACTGAAACGTAAGACTGAGCAGATGAACAGCCTGAGGCTCAGAATCTTGACTGGCCAGACCGACTTCTGGATCGGATACTTAGCCTACCTGGAAGATCATAAGGATCGGATGACGAACCAGACATTGGCGACACAACTCTTTAACATGGGCAGAAAAGCCATCAACAACGACGATGAAGAGAGTTTGAAATCGGCGTGCCGACAACTCCTCCAGTTGCTGCCAGACAACGAGCAGGAGAAGGCGAGGGGTTACCAGGGCACAACGATCAAATGACTCCGCCAGGGAAATAAACTTTGATGAGGATCGCGGATTATCAATTAGAAGGTCTCACAAGTGTAGGAAGAGGCTCTCCTAGGGGTTGGGAAGAGACCTCTT
>QHXQ01000128.1:2818-14602 GCA_003223935.1 Acidobacteriota bacterium
GGCGCTCGATCTTTTGGCTAGGATCCGAGCACAGCAAGGCCGGCTAATCGAAGCCCAAGCCTTGTGGGGCCAAGCCAGCCGGCTTGATCCCTCTAATACAACATACCGGAATGGGCTAAGACGAATCTCAAAGATGCAGAGGCGTCCTGTCTGGCTCACTTCATTACTGCCGCTGATAATCGGAGGGATTCTAGTTATCGCGATCTGGCTCGTATTCCGAGGGGTTATAAATAACCATTCCGTATCTTCAGGAACTGGCACTGCAGAGAGGCCGAGCGTTCAGGAACAACCCCAGAATTTGCCAGATCAGAGACCCGTCGTACCGAAAGGAATGGGCATCAGTCTGGATGTTCCGGGAGCGGCAGTAAAGGAAGAGCAAGATTTGTTGATTGTGACTTTCAATTCTGGCCTGTTCTCCAAGGGGACGAGACTTACCCCAGATGCAAGGGCAAAGTTAACAACGCTGGGCAAGCAACTGGAAGAGTACGTAGGGCAAGTCACTGTCAGCGTGGTAGGACATACTGATAACAATCCGGTGCCGCCCGGTAGCGCATACAGGGATAATTTGGCGCTTGGCTATGCCCGTGCATTGGCCGTGGTAGAGCACCTTGTCTCCGCCGCCGGCCTCCCCGCCAGTATGTTCGTTGTCAGCAGCCCGGGGGAGGCTTCGTCACCATTCCCGAACGACACCCGAGAGAATCGGTCGCGTAACCAGACTGTAGTTATCAAAGTCTTAACAAGCGAAAGAATCATCAGGTAATAACTTGACTAAAATTGCCATCCACCCGTCAGTAGAGATTGCCTGGAACATCGCCAACATTGAGGCTTGCCATTCCGGGAGTGAGAGGATTGAACCGATTCACTTCTTGCTGGGCGCGCTCAAGATTATGGATGAGAACTTTTACAGTGAGGCGGAATCAATTGACGTCTCGCCGCAGTTGATCGAATCAGTCGTTCGCATGGCATCACAGTGTCGCTCGGCGGTGAGGATGTCGAGCGAGGGCATCAAGATTGCACGTCGTGGCATTCGTAAAATGCTTAGGAGAAGAGGCGAGGCTGGGCCCGTGCATATGCTTCACCGCTCTGGTGCGTCTCGATACCTATTTCAGAAAGCGGGTAGACGTGCGCACAAACTCGGTTCAGACGAACTAACTCTGGTTCACCTTTTTGAAGAGCTTATGTCAGATCTGCCGCCGGACGCGTCGCCATTTATTCAGAGCCGACTAACAGATTCGCCGAGTGACAGTGAGGAGTGGCCTAGTTACATACCCGACCCGTTCGGGCGATGAGCTTAGGGAAAACTTATGGACACCACGGCATACAGGCTGGATGAAATTACGTTAGGGAGGAAGGCCTTCTGGATCGTCTCATTAGTCTTCGCCCTCGTAGTGGCCGCGGTAATTGTCAATTACGGACGACAGCAGGAGAGTGTTAGGGCGACTAAAGCCACTTTGGAAAAAAAAGAGGAGGAGACGGTAGCTAAAAGGCGCGAGGAGACGAAAGCTCTTGAGACGCAGGCTCAAAAAGATAAGTCCGATCTCGAGGCTTTAGCGAGGCAGATTGCTCTAGCACCTCGCCTCAGATACGCATTACAAGGGAGCGGTTACATCAAAGGCAGAACGGTTTTTATTAACAAAGAAACAAAAGCCGCGGAGTACATGACTTACGACCTGCCGAGTGAATTGAAAGCCGAACGTCCACAAGATCTAGGAACGATCATCCTTCTCGACTGGTCATCAGAGAGGGTCGGAAAGTACGACGACGGGCAGCCGGGATATGTTTACTTATGCACGGTATCGGTGATTGACAAGTCAATCCCTGCCGTCGTGGGAACAAAGAGATTTAGAGGAGGTGACCCGCCGTCATACAAAAAAACTTACGGCCCAGCTTACGGTACGCAGCCTACTTACGAAATTCTCTCTTACGTAAAAGGCCTTCCCAGAAAATGAGCTTCACAATGCATTGTTTCTTCATCTCGTTACAATGTATAGGTGGTGAGGAAACATGACGGTGTTTATCCTACTTTTGGCCGCCTTACCGATATGTGTGACTGTGCATGTTATAGCGATGGCAGCGGCCGGTTGGCTAGTAGGCGCACCGCTTGAAGAAATTAATCTGTTCTTTGGCCCCCGCATTAAAAAGGTAAGACTTGGAAATGCCTACCTCGACCTTCACGCGCTCCCGCTAGGCGGACATGTGAAGTTTAGTGATGACTTTCAAGCCGTTCACCCAATCAAGCGAATATTCATCGCGAGTTTTGGGTGCTTTGCGCTTCTAGTATTAGCAATGCTCGTTTTAGGAACTTCAGACGGCCTACATAAATTCTTCACTGGCTTTTATCAAATAATTGGTGGTGCCCTCGCTCCGCGTTCTAGGGGATCAAAATTACTCCTCGCCTTTTATGAATTCGTGAAGGCCAACGGTTTTGTGGCCTGTGTGGGTTTGGTCGCGAGTAAAATGGCTGCGGGGAATTTGCTCCCTTTCCCAGTGCTAAACGGCGGCGACATAATTCTTATCTTGCTGAATTGGATTAAGCCAATGTCACTCAAACTTCGAGAGCGGCTTCAGCAGTTCGGCTTTGTTATTTTATTGGTGATTATGCTCTGTTGGTTCGGGGCTTTGTATTTCTTTCTGAGGACAGTTTGAGACTGCCCTAGCAGCCATACAAGATGCATGAGCCGACGCCAGACTACGGCGACTACAAGGAAGCCACCCAAAGTTATGAGGAAAGCTATCCGATCGTCGGCAGAAGCCGGGAATTATATTGCCGTGATTCTATCAAGACTACATAAATTAGGAGGGGCGTTCTCAATGAAAAATCAGAATATTCGCTGGGCGGCAGGTTTCCTTCTGCTGCTGATTTTTGTTCCCGCTTACGCACAACAGCAGACACGCCAACGAAGTGAAACAGGCCAATCAAGAGCGCAGCAAGAAGCACAGGAACGTGAGCAAAGGCGACAGGATGAAGAGGCTGTGCGACGTATGCCTGACTCCGGTGCTGACCTTGCTTTTGTGGTAGCGAAGCGAGCGAACATTCGTGAAGAACCAAACACATCAAGCCGCGTACTGAAGCAAGTGGAGCGCGGTGAAGTGCTGGCACTGATTGAGCGTGAGCCAGTCGGCACATGGTACAAAGTTATCCACGTTGACTCCGCCGTTGAGGGTTGGGTGGATGAGAGCGTCGTCATTATTAAGATTACGGCGAATCGTTATAATGCCCCACCTTTTGAGAGGGAAGAAACCGGGACAAATCAAAACCCGGAACTCAGCATTTCAAATTTAGAACCCGCAACAGATTTAAACTTACGAATTAACGGAACGCTTTACGTAATTCGTGCTAACAGCACGAAAACTTTCACGCTTGAGCCGGGAAGGTACGAGTATTACGGCTGGTCGCCCGGTGTAAGGCCTGCTATCGGCGGGGACGATTTGCGCTCAGGAACAAAATACAGTTGGACATTCAAAATTGTCCGAAGATGACGATCCGAATGCGTGCCGCGTTTGTCTTCGAGCTTCATTCAAAAAAAGGAGAGAAACATGCTAACACCTCAACAGGCCAAAATGATCGTACATGAGAGTATTCAGAAGATTTTGAATCAATCTGTATACATTGATCCGACAGACCGGCTGGCAGATGTTGGGGTTGACGGCCCAAGGCTGTATTCGCTATCCGACCTCATTAGTCTTGAGGCTGAACGCATCGGATATACGCTTGACACTCTCATGATTCGAGGTCACCTCCACCCCAACTTACGGATCTCGGATTTGTTGCACCTTGTCCAAATGAGGGCATTATCACTCACCCCCACGCCTGGCCGACCGGGCCCAATATCGACTGAGATTTATGTTTGCCCTCAAGGCGATTTTGTTTGGGCGCGGTACTCTGCTGGCATACCCGTTCCAAAATGTCCTCACGACGGGAACAGTCTTGTAAAAAAGTAGTCGAGGCGGAGTAGGAGGTATGCTGACTAAATTTATTGAAGGCTTGGGAAGTAAGCTTGCGGAGCAGTGGGTGGTCGCCCTACTCACGCCCGCCTTCTTGTTTTGGGCCAGTGGATTCGGTATTTGGGCCTACCACTACGGTTGGGGCAGATTCATCCAGCGATTCGCTGCGCTCTCACCACCTACGAAGATCCTCGTGCTGATCGTCGGTCTAATAGTCGTGGCTGTATCAGCTCTCATTGTCCGGCGATTGGAAGCGCCAGTATTGCGCTTGCTTGAGGGGTACTGGCCGCGGGTGCGACCTATTAAATGGCTTCGGCGAAAACTCGTTGGCCGGAAGATAGATCGTATCGAGTCGATGAAGAACCAATGGGGTGCTTTGAAAGTGAAAGAGGCATCGGGATCGCTAACGTCTGAAGAAACGGAAGAACTCAGAGATCTCGAATGGAAACTTCACTACGTTCCCTCTGCACCTGAGCAGTATATGCCCACTAAGCTCGGGAACATCCTGCGTGCCGCCGAACTTCGTCCTTCGATACACTATGGTTTGGATGTAATCGTTTGCTGGCCGCCCATTTGGATGCTTCTACCTGCGGAGGTAAAAAAAGACCTGACAGACGCGCGGGCCGATCTTGACGCTGGGGTGAGAGTTTTGCTCTGGGGGTGCCTCTTTTTAACTTGGTCAGCTTTGGCAAGGAGCTGGTGGATGCCATTAGTTATCATTGCCTTGTCTATTTCAGCTATTACTTTCTCTTATTTTTATATGGTGGTCGGCGCTGCCGAGATATACGGCAGTCTATTGGAGTCAGCCTTTTATCTGTATCGCCCCGCGCTGTATCAAGCCTTACGCTGGCCGTCTCCTTCTAAACCAGCTGAAGAAAAAACCATTGGCGATGCGCTGACGATGTATCTTTGGCGAGGTCTTTATCAAGATGATCAGGTATTTACGGCTGCTGAGGCCAAACCACCATCGCCTCCATCACCCACCACTATAATTGTTGAGGCACCAGAAGTGATGCGAGAACTGCGGCGGATAGTCAATCGCAAGTAAAGCCATACCCCATATTGTAAAGTGCTTTGTGACATAAATGCCCTTTATCAGACTCACACGACATCCGGTATCTATTCAGGTCGCACTCGTGTAGATCAGGTTTTCTTATTTCTTCGGATGACCACTTTGTTCTGGTCGGTCGCCGCGTTAGGCGGCGTTTGAATTTTCAATGCCATGCCCAATCCGTAAAAAAGTCAATGTCTCGAACAACTGTTGTGGCTAGTATATCCTGATGACGCTTTATCTGATTTAAGACGTTGCTAAGATCGCGTTCCATTATTGCCAGTTCGCAATAAGGTATTATGAAAAGATGAGACAGGTCGCCAAAATCTGACATTTTGTTTGGTTCTCTTCGACCGAGATAGTATTTGTAGAAAATGACGTGAGCGAAAAGACGTACAGAAAGAAAAACTTCCGGACGGAACTTTTCTATCTTATTTTGGAAGCTGGCAAGAAAATCACGATGAGTGTCTTCTAGCCACTGCATTACCTGTATCCAAGCAAATTCATCCGCCTGTTCACGAGTATATTTTCCTGTTTTCGATGGCGGGTAATTCCCCTTGAGGTCAGTATGTCGTTTCGCATATTGCCGTGCATGATCCACCTGGCCTTTGCGCGCGTCACTTAAACCTTTAGAGGATAGAAAACTCTGTAGCTTTTGGATGCCACCCTGCTCAAAGATAATAGCGTTTAGGGGATAAGTAAGAAGACTCTCAGTGCGTTTATGAGGGTGTGCTTTTACCTCTTCATCCAATATCACGTCCCACGACTTCACCAACGCCGATGGAACACTAATGAACATTTCAGTCAAGGATTGATGCAAGCTTTTAGCATCAGATAATTCTGAGACTTGAACACTAACTGCTATGGTCAAATCATTCTGCGTAAGAAACTCGGGAAAATGTATGTTTTGTCATATTACTTCTTACCTAAATTCAATGGAGCAGTCTAAGCTTGGCATCACCCATCGCCCCGCACTGAGACCTGAATAATTACGACCAGATAAAATCTTAGGGTCACGTGTATATTGCGCGAACTTGCATCGCGGAAAAACAGTCACCCGAAAAAGAATGCGTCCTCAAGCTCTACCTTCTCTCCCCGCTCCCACCTGTCGTAGTTCAGCATACATATCGGTATGGTCTCACGGATTACCGCCCACTGATCCATGCTCGCCAGGTATAGGTCGAAGGTGACATGCGCGTCCCCGCCGGGCTTCCCGCCTATGTCCGAGATGGTGAACTCTCCGGTGAGCGCGAACGTCCCAGGAGCCTTTATCACCGCCTCCGTATCGGTCGCGGTTATGGTTTCCGCGTTGCGGGAGTATGGCTGTACCTTGATTTGCGCGAACGAATGCTGAAAGTTCTGGTTCGGGAACATCACCTCGCCCTTGCACCGATGGAACGGAATGATGATGTGGTGGGCGTCCTTCGGCGTCACGAAGACTTTGAGGGCGGCCTTCCATATCTGGCTTCTCGTGCCGTCCGGCCTGTCAATCTCCAATACCGCGCCGACGATCTCAAGGTCAGGCACTCGCTGCAATGGTGAAAGGATTCGCAGCAACTCATCGCGCCGCGCGGCGCGGAGTCGCGTCCCCTCACGCCACGGCACCGAGAACTCAGGGTAGCCGCCTTTAGGATTCTTTACGACGAACGGCGCTCGCCCGTCGGACTCGAAGAAGAGCGCTACGACCGCCAGGCCGTCAACCGAGAAGTTCTTCGACTTCACTCCGGGCGCATGGCCGTCGAAATGTCTTTCGACCTGCGGATACCACCTTGCCATATCGACGGCGCTCGCACCGGAAACCGCCGATGCGGGCAGCCGCGCTCGCGTAGTCGGCAGGCCAGTCCGCCTTCAACTCGTAGAGATAGTCCTCGACCCGCTGGCCGGCCTTCACCCGGTCTATTATGTCTCGCGCTACGCTCTCGATCTCGTGGGCTTTCATAGGTGAGCTTCCTGCCTCCATAATGCGCCTGCAACACTAGCATTTTAGCACCGTGCCCCGGAGAACGACCTTCGCTTGTAGCGTTAACACATCGCATGCGACATGAATAGTCACGATATCCGTGGGAAAAAGTGACTGTTCAGGAGGCAGACCTCTAGATTAGCTTTGCTTCTAACTTCTGCTGCTTATTTTTTGGAATGGGCCAGACCCGTGGGCAGGCTCTAGCAGCGAAGGGAAGGCATCATAACCGTTCCTGCAAACACACTCTTGATCGAATCCATCATACTGTGGCCTTGCTTCTTCATCGTCGAGATGTAGCTCCTTATCCGGCAGAACTCCGCCTACCCGGGGTCTTCTTGGCCGGTGTGCGCGTCTTGGCCGCGGGTTTGGCTTTGGCTTTCCCTTTGCCCATCGCGTCACGCATAGCCTGATAGCCGGCGATGTATTCCGAGACCGGGAGCCGCGCCACGGTGCTCTCAACCACATCCAGCGCGAGGTCCGGCAGCGTCTTGAAACGGAGGCAGCCCTGGCCCATGTCCAGCTTCTTGCCGCTCTTTCCGTATTGCGCCTTGAACCACTCAAAGAGCGCCGGCTGACCGTAGAAGCAGATCATGTGCAGCGCCATGTAGGATTTCTGTGACGCCAGGCTGATCAGCGGTAGGGGCTGCTTGGGGTTGCCGCCATAGCCGGCTGGGTACGTGGACAGCGGAACGAACCAGCTGATCATGCCGAACTGGATTCCTTCCTTGTATCCCGGTGGCAGTGCCCGGTTGATTCCCCGGCGGACTTCGTTCAACGCGTCACGGCGCTCTGCGGAGAGTGCGGCAAGGTATTCGGTCACAGTGGATGCTGGCATGGGCCAAGACTACCGTAACGGTTTTGGCAGGGCAACTGTAATCTCAGAGGCGCGCGTTCTGTCTGAACCAACAAATTCTCGTCGTCACAGTTCCAGCAGTCATTCATGCAACCCCGGTCATCAAATCCCAGAGGCGGGCGTCTTGCATGTGAGACAGGGCGAGCCACCCGAGGTCGGTGGCCCGCTCACCATTAGCCCGGCACGTCGAGGAAGACCTCAACAGTTACGAGGCCGCCGCTCCCACCCCATTCGCACGGCGGCCTCACGGCACCGGTCACTCCTGCGGCCCGCCG
Organism: Acidobacteriota bacterium; assembly: GCA_003223935.1. Lineage (GTDB taxonomy): Bacteria > Acidobacteriota > Blastocatellia > Pyrinomonadales > Pyrinomonadaceae > QHXQ01. Next base: position 10,903 of record QHXQ01000128.1, read on the forward strand.
CTCTGGGCGGAGTGCCGTGCCAGTGGAACGCGCGCCTCGCCCTTCGCGCACGTCCCAACGCTAATGACATCTAGTATCTATTTTTAGTAGCTGCGCGGCGGTCTCTACCAGCACATTTATACCCTCTGGTTTCTTCAGAAATACATCTGCGCCAGCGCGGCGGGCCTCGGCCTCGTAGGGGCTTGCCGAGAGCATGATTATTGGTGTATTCCGATAGTGGTCGAGTAAGCGCGCTCGTCTGATGAGGTCAAGGCCGTTCACACCCGGTAAATCATTATCCGTAATAATGAGATCGTATTGCCCACCTGATTCGATCAGGCCGAGGGCCTGATGGCCATCCTCGCAGCAGCAAACGCGCCAGCCCTCCAACTCAAGACTGTCCTTGACCGTGTGAAGCACTAGTCTGTTATCTTCAATAATTAAGATCGCCGGCTGCATCGCAGTCGTCCGACAGCGGATGTTGACTGACAGAGTATGATAAGCGTCGGGTGCTCTGCTATCTTATGTCTGCTCTATATTTGAAAACCCCTGGCAACGTTCAGATGCGTAGCTCACCATTACCGATTAAGTGATGAGCGTCGCCACGAAGCAGAGAAACTTCTTGGCGATAATCAGACGCAATCACAATTTAGACGCAATTGCGTCTAAACGCAAGTCCGGTCAGGTGGCGAATTCATCGGGAGGTTACTCCTGATGGGTTCGAGAGCGCGCCCGAAGCCTGCACGGCTGGCCGAGAAACTTCTTCAAATCCGCCTCGCGCTCGACCTCTCCCAAGATGGGATGCTCAGACATTTGGGTCTCGATGGGAGCCATTTTCGGAGCGCGATTTCCGGCTATGAACTGGGGACGCGCGAGCCGCCGTTGCAGGTACTATTAGCGTATGCGCGGTCAGCAAATGTTTACGTTGACGCGCTGATAGATGACGACATGGACCTGCCGGAGAAATTGCCGAGTCCGAAAAAGAGCGAAGGGATTAAGCGCGCGTCTGGGTCTCGAAGCAGGAAGCGATGAACGCGAAGACGAGACGCAATTGCTCACTGTGATATAGGCCATCGGTTTTCAATCGGCTTCGGTTGTTAACTGGATGGTGCGGGTGAAATTGAAATAACTGCCATCGTCCAATCGTACAGCGCAGACGAGTTTCGTTCGCCCTTTTGTGAGCTGCCACGCCTCCTTAATGATAATTTGCCCACCCATCTCTTTGATGTCGGCATGTTGCTCAATTAGCTGTCTGGAGAGCGAGCTTTTGAGTAAGCCAGCCCCGGTCCAAGTCATAGTGTCGAAGCGAATCTTTTTCATCAGCGGAAGCGCGGAAGCGATGAATACACTCAGTTCATAGCTACGCAGAATCAAGCAACTTTATGAAGGTTCTTTTGTGCTCTTCATCCGGAGCGTAACCTTGCCTTTTTAAGAAAGCCCGCCATTCTTCGCTACTGTACCCCGGTTCCCAGCCGGGCGTGACGATCAGCTTTGTGGCCGGGAAACGCTCGCGCAGCATTGATTCAAATCGCTGCCAAAGAGTGACGAAGAAAGCCCCATCGCCGAGGTCTTCTTCTGTGTGCTTCGTCAAATGGAATACGTCGCACTCCCAGAGCACGAGGGCCTGATCTTCCGGGTAATAGTACGCTTGCGCCATCCCCAGGTAGAATCGTTCGTAGTCCGCCACATCACTACTGATAACACGCCCGATACCACGAGAAGAGCTGGAATCATCATCGCTTGTCGCCTCTGTCAATTCTTCGCTAAGAGCTACAGTTAAGACTATCCGCGGCTTCCAGACGAAAGGTTTGGCGTGCAGGTAGATGCGCTTTCCTTTGGCAGCATAATTTAAGATCGCCAAGCCGCGTGATAGGTACAGACCTAGATCCTCAAGCGGCCCCTCTTCGTACAACTCCTCTTGTGAATGCAACTGCCAGAAGAGTTCCGCTTGCGTATCATGACCAAAGTCTAGCAGTCCTCCAACGATCTCTTCCTGCCAATATTCGTCAGGAGTATCTATCATCTCCGCCTTTTCCTTCCATATATTTACCGGATTCTACCAGAGCTTTAATTGCGGCACGGTCACCTTCGGATAAGGATGTGAGTCCGGAAGTAGCTTTCGCGCTGTCCTATCAAGCGCCCAAGCATATTTATGATTACCCCCATGTGGCAGTTTGCGCGTCAGACGTGCAAGCCAGTAATTGAGCCATGCTGTTTTATCACCACTTGGAGCAGGCGAAGCTCCGAACTCTTCCAAGGGGCGTGCGGCGTACCGCCAGCCGCGCTCGCCGCCACGAATCTTTTGAATCGCCCGCTCGTGTATGACTCGCCCGTCGGGCAGCAGGCGTAACGCTCTGGAAGCCGACCGACCGAGGTAACAAGCCGAGAGCGCTTGATAAACGAAGCCAATGTGACCGGGCGCGACCACCTCGCCGGTTGCAGTTGTGCGTGGCACAGGATCGGAAAAGGACACGATGCCGACCATGCCTTCGCGCCGCAGGTAGTCGAAACACCGCGACACGAACCAGCTCTCTCCGTTGGCTTCAACTTCGTCTAAGAGCACGAGCCGACCTAGCTCAAGTAACAAAGCCGGTTCTATATCGAAGACGTTGGTGAGGGCTTTGTGTGCGTCGGGTATGAGAAGACAGCGCAGCCGACGAGCCGACTGCGGCGGTAAAGACCGAAGCGCCGGCGCGCCGCTGGATACGAGCGAGAGTAGTGATGGCTGACAATGAACTGTTTGGCTTCACTATCATCCGCCAGACGAGCTACTTCAAATTCTGCCGGACGGATTACTTCGCGGCTGGGTAGATAACTCGTGCGTCCCCGCCGCCATCGCTGAGTGACCGTCGTGATCATTATTCATTCACTGCGCTCCGCAGCCCTACTTTGTTTCGTTAGCACATCACGGGCGTGGGTGTGGTAGCGGGCACGCAGCCTATCTCGCCCGCGCGCCGCCGGGTGCCTCAGTTGCAAATGCGGAATCCCCTCGCGCGTCAACACCCGTTGCACGATGCGCCCCATCCCGACGATGGTCAGACCGCGCTCTTGCGCGCGTTTGATATCGCCTACCGCTTCGTAGCACTGCTGGCCTGGGTCTAAGCCCAGATTTCTGAGCGCGTCGAAGAGCGTTGCGCCGGCGAGAGCGCCGTCACTCCACGTCACGCCCATTCGGACGGCGCGGTTGGATGGCCGCTCCCCGACAAATAAAAAAAGCCTGCGCTCGCGGCCAGGCATACTCGTCCCCTCCTTCTCTCACGATGAAGGTTCTTTACGTTGATGGATTGGTGTGGAAATTCAGATTAGAGATGAGGCATCTCTTACGATTCCGATATTAACGCTTACCGCTTTTTCTCTTTTCGCCGCTCGGCTACCAAGCGCCAGCGTCCGAAATGTATTCCGATGCGCTCGCTCAAAGTCTCAAGCGCTTGCATCAACTCCGGGTCCTCAATGCTCAGGTGCATCCCCAGCGGGATCGCCTCGTTGGCAATTCGTTTTTGTATCTCTTCTAGAACGATCCAGAGCTGCGCGAGTTTAAGATTTGATTCACGGTCTGCCATCGTCTCATCCTCTTGTCGGCTTGCGACGCGGACTCTCATGACCACCTTGAGTTCTCTGCTAGGTCTTCATCCATTTCGCGGAGGGCGTCGGCGATCATCTGCGAGAGGTTGGCGTCTTCGTTACGGGCTGCATCCCCTCCGTCTCCTTCACGGAGTGTGTC
>QHXQ01000128.1:14651-24952 GCA_003223935.1 Acidobacteriota bacterium
AACGAACGAGCTGTTGCTAGTTCTTCTTTCATCTTTATACCTTCGCTCAGAGCAGCCGCAGTCGAACCTCTTCCCCTTTCGCATTAACCGCCGTGATTTCCTGCGGAGAGATGCCCTGCCCGTCATAGTGGTAGCGTACCTTCTGGATGCGCGCGTCCTTCGTCGGCATGAATGATTGCAGGTCATAGACAGTGAACCTGACGGGCACGCAGTTGCCGATCACCTCGCGCAGGACTCGGTCAATCGACTCTTCATAGGACGCCTGCAACTCTTCATAGTTGTGCTCGTCCGATTCCTGGTCGAATCCGGCCCACGACTCGTTGCGTAGGAATGCAACGATGTCGGTCGTCCCCACCGTCCAATCAACTGCGTCCACCTCCCAGTTCGAGGCATCATTGAACGAGAAGACCGGCTCCTCCTGCTCAACCGGGTGCCATACTGCGGGCGGATGATCACCGACGCCTACGCCCCACTCGCCCGGCTCGTGGAAGAATTCGCGGACCTGTCTTCCCGACTTCCACCAGAGACTCTCAACCTTCAACCGTGCGGAGTCACCGTGCTTGAGCACGTAACACTTTCCCACCAGTTTGATGAAAGACGACAGGCCGTGCTCGTCTTCCTGCTTCTGCCTTTCGCGGTCGAGCACGATCACACCCTCCGCAAGAAGCCGGGGCACTCTGTCATAGGTGAACAACTCGTTGTCGCCCTTGCAGTCAAGGTCTTCCAGCGAAGAAGGATTATCGAGCGGCAGGAGTTCTGCGGCGACGATGTAAGGAGATTCACGGCGGGCGCGCTCACCGTCCATATGAAAGCAGGCAGCGACGTATTCCGGTTTGACTTGAGCACGATTATTCGTGTCGAAGGCGAAGCGAAATATTTCGTCTTTGACGAAGCGAATCAGCGCCTCATACGCCGCGTCTTTGATGAGGCCCCGGCGCGTCGGAGACAAAGGGTTGACGGGTCGCCCTGAGCGAACGTCCAGGTGGAACTTGAAGCCGGAGTGAAAATCAAGCTCAATCACCTGGCCGTACCAATTCACGCTGGAGTTGTGAGCACCGTATTCGCAGTCGAAGCCGACTGTCAGGCGCGAACCCTGATAGCTGGTCTTGATGAGCGGCTGCTCGGTTCGTGCCCAGTGCGGCAGGCGAGTGTCAATCTTCGCGCCGTCGAGCGTGATTTCAAGATAGCCCTCGTAGCCTTCTGCCGGCCCAGTCTTCCGATACGGGTAAGTCGAATTGGCGAACACCTGCTTGAGCTGCTGAACCAGTTTCGCGTTGGCGGCGACAATGACCTCAAAGCCTTCGACAGGCTCCTGTAGTTCTTCGAGCTGCGTAAACCAATGAGTGTAGTAGTCGCGGTCAGCCCACCAGCGCTTCGTGTCCAAAGCGAGTCTGTAGTCGCCGGAGGCGAAAGTCACCTGCCTGATTGCGTCATGAGCCAGCAGCGCATGAATACCCAGCCCCATCGGGTCCTGATCCGTGATCGTCTCGTTATCGAAGTTCGATTCGGCAATCTTCAGCAGCGTGTGAAACCCCTCCATACCGTCCAGCAGCCCGTGGCCGTCGTCTCGATACGTGAACCCTTCCTCGCACGTGACGATCTCCACCGTGCGTGCGCGGGCGCGCTGGCTGTTTTGAAAGAGTTCAGACAGGCACTCGGCGATGTCGTTCTGGAAAAGGTGGCGGATAGAAGAGCGCACGCGATCAGTGTTGATCAAGTCGGTGAGTCCGTCAGGCATTTGTGTCGTCATCGAAATCATGACTCCTTCGGAAGGTGTAACTGACGTGCAGTTGCCAGCCGCTTGTCTCTTAATTGTTTGATCAGCTCAGCCAAAGCGAGGCCTCTCAAAGTTCTATCGCGTCGAGGAATCGTGCGGCATAGCCCTGCTGTTCCTCTTCCTTTTTTTTGCCTTGACGATTCGTCGTTTCGGCGGCGCTGGTCGCTCCGTTTTCGGTCGCGGGGGTCTCGCGGCTGGCAAATCGATATGGCGTTCTCCGGTGGTTGAGCTTTGAGGCTTCCAGGTTATCGAAGATGTAGCGGGCGGTGCGGTACGGCACGGGGCGCGGCGTCTTAGGTTGCGCGACGAGCTTCGTCCCACGACGGCCGTTGTAGCCGGTGACAAGGAAGCCTTCTTCTTCCTGCGTCAGATGAATCTCATAGACTTTGTCACTCGTGCCTTCCCGGTAGTAGAGGCAGACTTTCTCGATGAGTGCCATAGGTCACCCTCATTTCTCTGTCAGATCAACGGCCAGGGGCATATATGACGCGCTGGTTGGTTGATCCGCGCCACTCTCCGGCGCCGAGGGAGAGAGACGCGACGAACCTGCCGTCAATCAGGATGTCGGCCAGAGCGAGCGCCTCTCGCACGCTCGGCTCCGGACGGGTACGCAGTTCTTCGAGCGTGTAGCCGCTGTAGAGCGTGACATGCTGGCCGCGACCCTTCAACTCGCTGAGCAGCAGGCTGAGATTTTCATGCTGTAAAAACGGCTCGCCGCCCAAGACTGTCACGCCGTCGCGCGGTGTCCCTTCCGGGTCGAGAAGAAGATCAACAACCTCGCCTACGCTGATCAGCACGCCGCCGTCGATAGGATGAGTCTCCGGCGTGTGACATCCGGGACAACGCAACGTGCAGCCCATGAGCTGTAGCACGGAACGGCGGCCCGGACCTTCCACGACTGACCCGTGATAAATTCGGTGGACGCGCAGGGCCGGCTCATCACAACCGACTCTCGCGCGAACTCTTCGCGCTGGCGGCACGTTTACAGGACGCGCGCAGTTAACGTGAGAAGGGGCGGTGAGCAGATCATCGGCGAGACGCGTGAGTTCGCTCTCACTCATCCCTTCGACGGTGAGCGCACCCGAAGCAGTGTCTATGATCCACGTCGTCTCTTTCATCTCCGGCAGCCCTTCCCGGTCGTCCCGGCTCAGTAACGGATTTTGAGTTTGAGAGTCGAGCCTTGTTGATCGCGCCGAATCGTTCCGCGCAGTCGCCGCTGCATCTCTTCGACGACGCGCTCGTTGTATGAAGCACGCAGCCGCGCGATGAACTTGCCTCCCATCATGGTGCGCTGGTCGTACTCGCTGATGATCGGCGTGTAGCCTTCGGCAGTGCGCGCGAAGCCGAGGTCGTTCGACGCCGGGCCAATGTGCTGGCGGCGCACGACGAGCTGCGCCCTCTCCGCACGCTCATCCCCCATGTAGCCGTAGAGCGGAAGCTGATCGCCACGCTCCACTTCCACGTAGCCCAGACTTGCGAGCGCCGCGACGAGCAACGCTTCGTTCTTGAAAACGATGTCAGTGAAAGTGAGATATTTGCTCATGACGATGAATCCCGATGAAGACAGTTCTAAGACCTTTGGCTTTCCGGCTGCGTAGCTACCGTTCAGCCAGCCGCTTATCTGTTGCCTTTGATTTGCCCTTTTACTTGAGGGCGGACATAGAACTCTGGCGTGTTCTCTTCCCTTTCGGGCTCGCCGAGCAGCTCTTTGGCGAGACGCGCCACGTCGGCGCATGATTGGCCCTGAATGCCTTCGACCTTCATCTCCATCTCGCCCGTCTCTGTGTTGATCGTGAATTCGACTTCAGGCATGACAGTTCCCTTCTGTTTTTTACGTTGTGAGATAGAAATCCCTACTCACATCTCCAGAGCGCGCTCTGCCGCCGTCGCTTCCGTGATGGGCGCGAGACCGCTGCCCCCGGCGTCAATCGCCATGTGCTCTTTGGCCCAGCTACGCAGGGATTCGATCTGCTCGCGTTTGACTACCGAGGTAGGCTGAATCTGTCTGGCGCGCTCGACGATGTCCTTTGTCTCCACTTCACGCTCGCCATCCATGAAGGCGTGCAGCAGCCCGGCCTTGACCGCCGCTTCGATCTCGGCGCCCGAGAAACCCTTGGTGGATTCAGCCAATTCGTCGAGGTCAAACTTTTCTGGATCGCGACCGCGCTTGCGGAGATGAACTGCGCTGATTTCTCTTCGGTCTTCATCTGTGGGCAGATCAACGAAGACGAGGTGTGAGAAGGTCTGACTGCTCTTGCATCCAGTTGAGCAGGTACGCGATGGTGCGCGCGGTCTCACCGCCGTCCGTCTTGGCCGAGGATTCCAGCCCGCCGACCGCCTTCTCGAACTCCGAGATGCCAAGAATGCCCTTGAGTGTCGTGGCGATTGAAAGCGCGCGTTTGATCGTCATCGCGCTTGATCCGATCACGCCGCCGCCCTCGCCCATCACCGAGCCGAAATCAAGGTCGAGGAGCGATTTGCCCAGGAGCGACGAGGCGATCTTCTTCGTCAAATCTTTGCCAGTACCTGGCAGACCGACGAGGAGTAACCCTTTCATCGGCTCTACTCCGTAGGCGCGCGCCGCGGGCGTAAACGTCACGGCAGCTTCTTGCAGGATGCGGCGCAGGTTGTGATAGCCGCCGAGGTTGCTGGCAGGCTCCGGGTGGGTATAGGAGAGCGCGCCCGTGCCCTTTATGACCGACTTCTTCTCATCGAGAATGACAGGCAGAGCCTCCGCCGTGAGACCAGCGCCTGCTATGATGGATTTGGCGAGCACGTTCTCAATGTCTGTCTCGGTCAGACCAAGTAAAGCCTGCACGAGTTGTTCGCGGAGATGTTCGTCAACCTCGACCTTGATTCCGCCTCCTTCGAGCTTCTGCATCTGCACGTCTTGACCTCCTTCTCCAGCGCCGGGACGTCAGGAAACGAGCGTTCGACGAAGATCACCGTCACGTGCCGCGTCTTTATGTCCCACGCGAGTTCTCTCAGGCGGCGCACAAGCTGCGGGTCTTCCTGCCCGTATGGAGCGAGATACGGGCCGTAATCGCACAGGACGAAGAGACCTTTCTGCTGCTTGGCGATGTATTCAAGTACCGAGATCGGGTCAGAAGTCTCGGGGATGAGCACTTCCTCTTTGCCCTTGACCTCTTTCCCGACGGTCTGCCGCAAGCCCATCGTTCGGCTCCACAGGTAAAGCCCCTTGTCCTTCTCTTTGTGGGTCTTGAGATTGGCGACCGCGTGCATCACGCGGCGGAAGCGATTCTCCTCATGCGTGTTCGCCGCGACGAGCGGGTAGCGGGCGCGGATCAGCACGTCAAGCTCGGTGACGAGCTTTTGCAGCGATTCGGTTGACATGGGGTTAGCGGTCCCTTCTCCGAGTGGACAAAGAGATGTGATCATAGTTCGAGCGCGCCCAGGCGGCTCGGTTGCGCCAGCGCCTGCGCGTCGCGGTAGCAAAGGTCGATGATCTGGTCGAGAACCAGCTTGACCTGACCGCCCTCCGCCTTCCGACTCTTCTTGCCAGCGCCGGTGGCCGCGAGTTGTTCGAGGCGAGTCACCAACTGCTCCAGCTCGGCGTCCGATTGGAAATTCATGAGGCGGAACCAGTGTGCCATGCCGCGCGCCTTTCGTGCGGTCGCGCCAGGAAGGTAATCGTTCTTCGTGAGAGCCTCGTGAATTGCGACCGCCGACTCATAGACGCTCGCGCGCAGTTGTGCAGCGCCCTCCTGTAAGGGCGAGAGCGTCTCCTGAAGCTTCTCCTTCGCGGCCTGGAGTTTTAACTGCCGGATGCGCTCTTTGGTCTCGGCCTCACGCCGCCGCTCCTCTTCTTCCGCCGCGAGACTCAGGCGCACGCGCTCGCGATCCGCCCACAACTGCTGCTGAAGGGCGTCAGACGCGACACGCTCCTTCTTCTGAGTAAGCTCGTGCTTTGCCTCTTCGCGCTCCATGCGGTGGCGCTCCTGGGCCGCGCGGCGCTGCTCCTGCAGCATCTCGCTCCCCAGCAGGATCACGCCGACCTGGTAGCGGAGAGAGAGCCGACCCCGCAATTCCTCTTCCGAAGGGAGCGCGTCGAGAACATTCGTCTTGATTCGCTCCTGGAAGTCGGCGGGAACGACGATGCCTGTTGCGAGAAGCCTTTGCGCGGAGTCTTGGCCCAGCTTCGTGAAAGTGTCGAGCACTTCCTGCCGGATGGAGTCGTAATCCTTCAAGACTTCCTGCTTCGCGTCTTCGAGGTTTTTGATCGCCTCGTTGAAGGCAGCCTCAAACTCAGAGAATGCGCGCCAAGGCACCCAGCGGTAGGCTGGAGTCTCGAAGAGCGTCTCGGTCAGGCGGAACTGGTACGAGTATTTGTGAAGGGCCGCGTGGGCCTGCGCCGCCGGCAGTTGCAGCGGACGGCGGTAGCGGTTCGGGAGCACGCCGCAGCGGGGCGGGTGGAAGGCAACGTCAGTGTCTTCTGGAAGCTTGATGCCCAGCGCCTGCCAGTCGAGACGGTGGTTGAGCAGTCCGAACCCGGAGGCGTCCACGTTTACGAAGACTCCTTCCTCTTCGAGCGCAGAGAGATCGAACGGCAGGCGCTCGACTTCTTCCGTCGCGCGTCCCGTTTTCTCGGCGACCTGCGCGGCGTGCTTTTTCGAACGGCTCTTGAACTGCCTGACGTTATCTTTCTTTGTCGCCGCCGAAGCTTTTTTCGACTTGCTGAGCGTGGATTGTCGTGGTGACATGGAGACCTCGCTTCAATCAGGATTTCCCAGTGAGATAGTTATCAGGAGCGATCACACCGGAACGCTCTCCGCATCTTCTTCCCGTTGCTCGTTGTCTCGTTCGACACGGAAGATCACAGAGTCCGGTTCATGTAAATGCCCGTCGAAGACGGAAGCGATGATGACCCTCCCCTGTGTTCCCATGATGACTTGATCGCGCGCGGCCTGCGGGTCCGCCGCCATGCAATGTCTAATGACTGCTTCTAGACCGTCGTCATAAACGGCGCTGACCGTGTAAGGCTTCAGTGGCTTTTCACTGTTCATCACTTCTCTCCACCGTTCGAGCTTTGATAATTAAATCGCCTCCTGTCGGGCTCTCAATAAAGCCTGACAGGAGGCGATTGTCTCTCGTGGTATTAGTTGGCTGCGGGTCAGGCCGCTTGAGCGACCGGCGCACCCTCTTCCTGCGTTTGCGTCTTCTCTTCAGTTGCAGACGCGCTCGGAGTTGAAGGGGTCGCGTCGCCTAGATTCATCGGCATGATGATGTTGAACGAGTTATACCCAGCCTCTCCGAGCGGGCGAATCTGCACCTGAGTTTTACCGTCCTTGAACTCGAAGCGGATCGCACCGCTCCCCAGAACCGACAGATACTCGGAGAGGTAGGCTGAGTTGATGCCGATCACTGTGGGCGCGCCGGCGTACACGATCTCGACCGTCTCCTCCGCCGCGCCCTGCTCGTCCTCCTCGGAGCGCACGGTCAGCTTGTTCTTGGTGAATTCGAGGCGCATTGCGCGCGAGCGTTCGTCCGTCATCACCGACACGCGGCGGACGATTTGCAAGAGCGCCGCGCAGTCGAACTCGACCTTCTGGTCGTTGTTCTTCGGGATGACCATCTCGTAGTTCGGAAAGACGCCGGTGAGCAGTCGAGCAGTGAGAGTGCGCGCGCCGATCTCGAAGTACACGTGGTTCTCGTCGCAGTTGATCCCGACCGCGCCCTCTATCAGCGCCAGCCGATGGCCGTCGGTCGAAACCATCCGCACGCCCTTCTTGCGCAAGATGAACTTCGCCCCAGAGAGCGTGTAGCGTGACTCCTCCTGCGTGATGCAGAAGCGCGTGCGCTCGATCATCTGGCGCACGACATCCGCCGGCAGTTGCGCCGACGACTCCTTAAACTTCGGCAGCTCGGGCAAGTCCTTCGGGTTCATCCCGGCGAGCTTGAACTGCGCTCGCTCGCAAGTGACCATCACGCGGTCGTTCTCCTTGCTCTCGAACCGCACTTCGGCGTCGGGCAGTTGTTTGATGATCTCGAAGAGCTTCTTGCCCGGCAGCGCGCACACGCCCGCCTTTTGCACCTGCCCTTCGGTCTCGCACTGGAGCGTCTGGTCGAGGTCAGTTCCGCTCAAACGCACGACACGTTTTCCCGACGCCTCAATGCGGATGTGAGAGAGCGCCGGGATCGTGTTGCGCTTATCTACGACCGACTGCTGAATGAGCGCCAACTCCCGCAGGAGAGCGCCCTTCTCAATCACGAATTTCATACTCGGTTCCTCACTTCCCGTTTTCGGTGACCATTCCTTCACCGGGTTTTTGGTAATCGCCTCACTTGCCCGCCGCTTCTTCCATCCTTCTTCTGGCGACCTGCGGCGGAATTGCCCTATGACCTGCCGAGAAAAGAAGTCTCCAAATCATCGCGTACAGACTTGAGCGCCCTGCTATCCACTGCCCGGCTATTTCTTGCAGTCCCCGGCTGCTTTTTCTGTTCGCCTCATCTGTTGACTGATGCGCGTCGAAAAACGCGCAGCCGAACGGAGACACCGCATGAATCGAGCAGCGGTTCTGCGCGTTGAGGAATTTGCAGCTACCATTAGCTTTTCGCTGAGGCACTAGAGTCGGTATCTGAAAGACACGACCCTCCGCGTTCATCACGGTCGCGCCGGGCGAAGCGGCGAGGTTCTCCAGCGCGAACGTAACCACGTTCGTGTAGCCCAAGGCACGACTGATGCGCTCAATGTCGGCGGGCACAAGGTATCCCGGTATGAACTTGCAGTTGGCAGTGCATTCGTGGCACGCGCATACGCTTCTCTCGAAGCCGAACTCTGCGCGCGTCTCTGCCTCAGAATGTTTGGAGGACATACCACACCCCTTCGCGCTTTTTACGAATCTGAAGATCAGTACAATGTCGGCTGGGCCTTTGGTTCACTCAGGTCAAGCGTAATTAGGGCTCGTCCTGGTTGAAATGTTTTACCGCTCCGGCGTTCAACTTCTTGGTAACGTCCCAGCAGTTCGGAGTTGTGGCGCGCGCCGACGATCAAAGTCTGAAGGTCTGCGAGGATGCAGAGGGCACATGACACGCGCTTTGCTCCCCGGATATAGGCCGGGTGTACGGTTGCGCCGGCGAGGGCTTCTGCGTGTTTGCCTTCACGGTAAAGCGCGCGTCGGATTGCTATTTCCGTCTTCGACGTGCCGCACACTTCCCACACGTCGTCGAGTGAGAAATCGATGATCGGGTGCCAGATGAGGGCGAGGCGCTGTTCCGGTTTTCTTACCCGTAACGCTTCCTCGACCGTCAATCCCCTGAGCCTGCGTGAGGTGAGCTGCTGGTTGATCTGGAAGGCAGGTTTCTCACGCCGTCTTTTACTCTCCTCCCGGCGAATGCCGATTGCGCTAATCACAAGTCCAAACCTTCGCAGGTACTTATTAATGGGGCCTGATTTGTACTCGGAGGTGCAGAACCTTTGCTTCGCGCTCATGAAGGGGTTGATCCCCGTGCCAGCGAGCGAAGCGAGTCGTCCTTCAACGCGGTCTACCAAATCACCCTTTTCGTTCCGAACGACGACGAGCGGAATTTCGCATCTCTTGGCGACTTGCTCGGCGTGCGGCAGGGATTCTGCCCATTCAGCACGACCGAGGTGGGCGTGGATGTTAAAGACCGGCCCACTCCACTCAGGGCTTTGTCGCGCCAGAGCCGCGAGCAACACGGTCATTGCCTGAGAGTCTTTTCCTGCGGACGTAGAAATGCTCAACGCAGCTCCGCCCTTCAGCATTAAGCTGATTGGGCCAGGCAGCGTAATATGTCTCATTGGCTTACGAAGTCTGACTAATAGCAGATGTGCTGAAGAGGCATTGTTGTGAGACCAACTCAGACCATCGCTTTGTAAAATTCTTCCGGCAATTACTTTCCACCGTTCCGGGTACGGCGACGATCATCTCTTCCGCCGTCGGGTAGCTCGAACCTTCGGGCGGGCGCAAGATGTAAAGCCGCATCTGCCCGCCTTCAAACGTCACCGGCAAGTTTCTCAGGACAGATTCTTCTCTGAGGCGCGCGTCCATCTCAGCTTTCGTGCCGCGTGCGAGTTCTTCCGTGCGGCGGTGTGCCCCGCCTTTCTTAGTGCGAATACGCTGCACCCGCATCAGCTTCCATTCGACACGACTTAACGTATCGTCGGCGATCTCAACCGCGCGTGAGTTGCCGTCAGCCCGGATCAACTCTTCGACCGAGCTTCGGCTGTAGAGAGTCATTCGCGGGTTCAAAGCTCGTGCCGTTCGTTCGAGTATGATCGCTTCAGCCCCGCTCTGCGGCTCCGCGCGGAAACGCTCGATGACTTCCGGCTTGCCGCCGGAGAACATGCAGAAGCCGCAGCAGCTCTTCTTCCAGGAGACGTCGAAGCGGGCATGGAGATAGTCGAAGCAGCACTTATCATCCCAACCCCAAGCAATCAGCGGGTGCTCGATGGGAGGCCCCGTACCACTGTAGTAGCGCCTCTCGCGCTCGACGCGGTAGAGTTCGCCTGCGTGAAAGCCGATGATCTGACGGACTTGTTTTC
>QHXQ01000128.1:25010-26830 GCA_003223935.1 Acidobacteriota bacterium
CCAGATACAACTCACGCGGCTGGTCGGTGTCCGAGAGGACAACAATTCCATCGCGCTGGAATTTTCCCAGTCGTGCAACCTGGACGTAACGGATGCGGCGGTCTCTGAGCAGTGGGAGGAGATGAGACTCGACTAAAGCTTTAGACGACTGCCACTCATCGCCGGTCATTGCTGTCAGCAGGATGAGCTGGTCAAGCTCGAAGTCCCGTGCTTCCGGATTCTCTATAATCTCCACTGCTGCGGCCGTGGAATGCGTTCCTAAGCCGTAGCTGAGGAGCACGATCGGCTTTTGGCTTGATGTAGTCGCACGCATGACACATAACCGCACCCCGCTTCTTTCTCGTCCCGGCAGGCGGCTCACCATGAGAAGCCAATCTGAGCTGCGTCTTTCGGTTGATTCGTTTTCTTCTCGACACGCGGGCGGGCCTTGACGGTGAATGCCTGATCTTTCGTTGGACGAACCTCGTCAGCAGATTCTGTAATTCGCCACATGCTTTCGTCGTCATCACTATGAGTTGCAACGGCCAATTCTTCTGAGGAAGCTGAAGCCGACGCTGAACAGCTCCGGTCAAAATTTTCGGGCGATGCCTGATGCGGTTCTTCGACGCTATCTGATGTCGCATCACAGAAGATGTCTGCGTCGTTTGGTTCACTCGCTTGTCCATCTTCTCTTCCCTCAAAGTCGAATGTCGCGGAGCTGAACATCTCAGCTTCAGCCTGCTTTACATAGTCGAACTCATCGTCATCAGCCCCTGTCTCATCAACGATGATCGGGAATTCTTCGAGCCCGGTAAATGGATTATGTCGCGCCGACAATTCATCATCGACGGGCGTGGCGCTCGCTGATTCATCCGTGTCGGCAGGAACCGCCTCGCACGAGTCATCATCCCCTTCGCCGTCTTCGGCGGTGAACGTAGTGTTGCTATCGACTTCGATACCTTCCGATTGGAGGGCAGCGCCCATCTCTTCATACCGGCGACGCAGGCGGCGATACTCTGCCGCATGCGCCCACGGCTTCTCGACTTCCGCCTTGACCGTCTGCAAACGCGCATTGAGCATTTCCAGACCGGCCCGCGCCTGCTCTAAGCGATCCTCCAGGTGGCGAAGTTGATAATCGATTGACTGCGTGACGCCTACGTTCGACTCGCCGATCTGCGCTACGTAAAGGTTGCCGCCTTCGCCCGCGCACAATCGCACCTCCGCGTTGTAGCCGAAGAGCGTCGAGTGGTGCGCGAAGCGGCTATTGCCGGAGGCGTGAACGAGAACTTTGAAGCCGCGATAGCTCCCCACTTCCTCGGTGAGACTCATCCCGCCAGACCCTCGCCGCAGACGGTCTATCAACAGATCCGCAAGGTAACGCAGGTGCGCGCCTGCACGCTCGCGCTTATCGAACGCGGCGCTATCGGCGTCGCCCAGATTCTTCTTCAGGGTGATGAGGAACGAGTCTTCCTTGAGCGGTTGGCGCGCCTTTATCGCTTCCTCGTGCCCGCGCAACTCTGCTTCTTGGGCCGCGATTCTGTCGGGCAGTTCTTCGAGGTCAGCGCGCATCGCCGCGCGGTTGTTGTAGTAGGCTGCGCGCAGGCGGTCGAGCTTCACCAGTTTGACTTCAAGCTCGATGCGCTTCTGCACCATCGGATTGCCCGACGCGATGGCCTTGACCTGCGCGACGGTGAGGACCATGTCGCCGACGTCCTCGGCGGTGCGCGTGGTGACTTCGCCCGCCATGATCTGCGAGATGAAGCGTGCCTTCGACTCTAAAGTCTGGAGCATGTAGCCGTCGAATGAACGCTCGGTGACATAGTGGAAGACGAAGACCTCCG
>QHXQ01000020.1 GCA_003223935.1 Acidobacteriota bacterium
CGTCGCGCACGGCGACGGCATCGGCCCCGAAATCATGGACGCAACGCTCGCCATCCTCAAAGCTGCGGGCGCGCGCATAGAGATTGAAACGATTGAGATCGGCGAGAAAGTTTTCCTGCGCGGCATTGACACAGGCATCGAGCCGAGCGCGTGGGACTCTCTGCGCCGCACCAAAGTTTTCCTGAAAGCGCCAATCACCACGCCGCAGGGCGGCGGCTTCAAGAGCTTGAACGTAACCGTGCGCAAGACGCTCGGCCTCTACGCGAACGTGCGCCCGTGCGTCGCTTATCATCCGTTCGTGGCGACGAAGCATCCGGCGATGGACGTGGTCATCGTCCGTGAGAATGAAGAGGACACATACGCAGGCATCGAGCATCAACAGACCGCGCAGGTCGTGCAATGTCTGAAACTGATCTCGCGCCCCGGTTCGGAGAAGATCGTGCGCTACGCTTTCGAGTATGCGCGCCGGAACAATCGCAAGAAGGTCACGTGCTTCACGAAAGACAACATTATGAAGCTGACCGACGGCTTGTTCCATAAAGTCTTTGACGAGATCGGCGCGGAGTACGCAGACATCGAGCAGGAACATTGGATCGTTGACATCGGCGCGGCCAAATTGGCCGACACGCCCGAAGCGTTCGACGTGATCGTCATGCCGAACCTCTACGGTGACATACTCTCGGATGTGGCCGCGCAGATCGCTGGCTCGGTCGGTCTCGCTGGTTCAGCCAACATCGGCACAATCGCCGCGATGTTTGAAGCGATTCACGGCTCTGCGCCGCGTCGTGCGGGCCAGAACTTGGCGAATCCGTCGGGCTTGCTGCTCGGCGCGGTGATGATGCTCGTCCACATTGATCAAGCGGACATCGCCGAGCGTGTGCACAACGCTTGGCTACGCACGATTGAAGACGGCGTGCATACTTATGACATCTACGACGAGTCGGTCAGCAAACAGAAGGTCGGCACGCGCGAGTTCGCCGAAGCTGTCGTCGCGCGCCTTGGGCAGACACCGCAACTGCTCAAAGCCGTCAAGTACAACGCGGGCGGCGGTGCGAGCGTGAGCACGCAAGGCACGGGCGCGCAAGCGCCGCAGAAAGAGACCGTGGGCGTTGATGTCTTCTTAGATTGGACGCAAGGCACACCCGACGAACTGGCCGCCAAGATGCAACAACTGGCCGGCGATCTTAAACTGACCGTGATTCACAATCGCGGCATCAAGGTCTGGCCCGAGGGCCTGCCCGAAACTTTTTGTTCCGATCACTGGCGCTGTCGCTTCACCGCACAAGATGGAGGCAATCGCGTCGAGCACGCGCAGATCGCCGCACTCTTGCAACGCATGGCGGACGCTGCGCTTGATTTCATCAAGACCGAGAACTTGTGCAGCTTCGACGGCAAGCCCGCCTTCTCCGTCTAAGACTTTTCGCTGAGGTCAAACGCACGACTTGAAAAGTTGTCAATCACAGAGCGTGAACAGATTATGTCAGAGCAAACAATCAACCGACCCGAACAGACTGAGTACAACCCTTACTACGAGAAATATGTTTCGCTCGTCCCGACGGGCGACATAGTCGAAACGCTGAGCCGACAGATCGAGGAGACGCTCGCGTTGTTGCGCAGCATTGACGAAGCGCGCGCCGTCTATCGTTATGAGCCGGACAAGTGGAGCATCAAGCAGGTCGTCGGGCACGTCTGCGACACCGAGCGCATCTTCGCCTATCGCGCCTTGCGCTTCGCGCGTGGCGACCAAACGCCGCTCCCCGGTTATGATCAAGACGAGTATGCGCTGAGCGCCAACTTCGACGCGCGCACGCTCGCCGATCTTGCCGCCGAGTTCGAGCACGTCCGCGCCGCGACCATCGTGCTCTTCCGTTCGTTCGACGCCGACGCCATGCAACGGCGCGGCAAGGCCAACGACAACGAGGTCAGCGTCCGCGCGCTCGCCCATATCATCGCCGGCCATGAACTGCATCATGTTCAAGTGCTGCGCACGAGATACCTGTGAGCGATGCACAAATGAGAGAGCATGATGGCACGAGCGATGCGCCGCTCGTCGCCGTCATC
Organism: Acidobacteriota bacterium; assembly: GCA_003223935.1. Classification (GTDB taxonomy): domain Bacteria; phylum Acidobacteriota; class Blastocatellia; order Pyrinomonadales; family Pyrinomonadaceae; genus QHXQ01. The sequence continues at coordinate 2,062 of QHXQ01000020.1, forward strand.
ATGGGCAGCAAGTCCGATTGGGAGACGATGCGGCCCGCGCATGAGTTGCTCGCGCAGTTCGGCGTGGCGCATGAGTGTCGCGTCGTATCGGCGCACCGGACGCCTGCGTTGATGGCTGAGTTTGCGAGTCAGGCGGAAACGCGCGGGCTGAAAGTTATCATTGCGGGCGCGGGCGGCGCGGCGCACTTGCCGGGCATGGTCGCAGCGCAGACCACAGTGCCGGTGCTCGGCGTGCCCGTCGAGAGTCGTGCATTGAAGGGTTTGGATTCGCTCCTCTCCATTGTGCAGATGCCGGGTGGTGTGCCGGTCGGCACGCTGGCGATTGGTCAGGCAGGCGCGAAGAACGCGGCGCTTCTTGCGTTGGCGATCTTAGCGAACGACGATCCTAGTTTGCGTGCGCGGCTGCGCGAGTTTCGCCGCGAACAGGAACGACAGGTGCGCGAGGCAACGTTAGAGACTTAAGAGACGTGACACGGGCCATCCTTCCCGGCGCAAAGCTTGGCGTGCTCGGCAGCGGCCAACTCGGTCGCATGTTTGCCATGGCCGCGCGCCGCATGGGTTATCTCGTCCACACCTTCTCGCCCGACACGGACACGCCCACAGGCCAAGTCGCCGACATCGAAGTGACAGCTTCATACGACGACCTCGAAGCGGTGCGCGCCTTCGCGCAAGGCGTCGAGGTCGTGACCTTCGAGTTTGAGAACATCCCTGCGACCACCGTTGACGCGGTCACAGAGTTTGCGCCCGTGCGACCTTCTGGCACGGCGCTGCACACAGCGCAGCATCGCATCCGCGAAAAAACTTTTCTCGCGCGCTCAGGTTTTCCCGTCACGCCCTTTCGTCATATTCACACCGGCGCAGAGTTGCGCGCGGGGCTAGCCGCGCTTGGTCTGCCTTGCGTGCTCAAGACCGCCGGCTTCGGCTACGACGGCAAAGGCCAACGATTGATCAAGTCTGCGATAGAGACGGACGAAGCGTTCGCCTCACTCGCCGGCCGCGAGGCGATCCTCGAAGCGTTCGTTGACTTCGAGCGCGAAGTGTCGGTCGTCTGCGCGCGCGGCGCAGACGGCGCGACCGCGCACTACGGCGTGATCGAGAACCAACACGAGCGCCACATTCTCGACTGCTCAATTGCGCCCGCCCGCGTCTCGCCCGCCCTCGCGCAGCAAGCCACAGAGATCGCCGCGAGCATACTCGAACAACTCGACGTGGTCGGCGTCCTCTGCGTCGAGTTCTTCTTAACCCAAGATGAGAAACTGTTCGTCAACGAGATTGCGCCGCGCCCGCACAACTCTGGCCACTTCACGATTGATGCCTGCGTGACGAGTCAGTTCGAGCAGCAGGTGCGCGCCGTCTGCGGGCTGCCGCTCGGCGCGACCGAACAACTTCGTCCGGCCGCGATGGCCAATCTGCTCGGCGACCTCTGGCAACAAGGCGCACCCGACTGGCTGCGGGCCTGCGCCGCGCCCAACGTCAAACTCCACCTCTACGGCAAACACGAGGCGCGCCCGGGGCGCAAGATGGGCCATCTCACCGCGCTTGCCGACACAACCGCCGAAGCTCTGCGCATCGTGCGCGCCGCCCGCGCTGTTCTGACAAGTAGAGCTTAACCGTGCCGACCTCCCACACCTAGAAAATTTTCTTTTCGACTTGCGAACCTTCGTTGTACTATTGTCGTAGTACAATATGGCAATGACGAATGCGTTCGACATTGATGCCCGCGACCCGACGCCGCTCTATGCGCAGTTGGAGCGCGCGATCCGTTTCGCCATTGCGACGGGGCGCTTGGGCATAGGCGATCAACTTCCGACCGTGCGCCAGTTGGCTGTGAACCTGCGCATCAACGCGAACACGGTGGCGAAGGTCTATGCCGAGTTGGAGCGCGCCGGTGTCGTCGAGACGCGGCGCGGCGTCGGGACGTTCGTGCGCGAGCCGGACAGTAAGACGCTTACGAGCCGTCGGCGCACGGCCGCGCAGGAGCAGCGCCTGCGCGTGCTCAGCGAACGCTTTTTGGCCGAGGCCAACATGCTCGGCTTTTCTCCTGCGGAGGTCGTGGAACACTTGCGCAGGCGTGTCCGTGAAGGAGAGTGAAAGTCTTATGACTAACGAAACAGGTTTGACTATGCGCCGACGCAATCTGCCCGCTAATGTGCCGCGCGTGAACGTCGTCTCGGTGGTTGTGCTGCTTGCGTTTGTCGCGGCGGGCGTCGGCGTAACGTTACTCTTCGCTAATCCGCTCGGCGCGATTGCCGGCATCCTGCTCGGTCTTTTGTTTTCACGTTCGCCGAAGGTGGCGAAGCAATGGGAGAAAGCAGTCGTGTTGCGGCTTGGTCGCTACGTGGGCTTGCGCGGGCCCGGACTGTTCTGGATCGTGCCGCTCATTGATTCCATCTCGGCGTGGGTAGATCAACGCATCATCACGACGAGCTTTGCGGCCGAACAGACGCTGACATCAGACACCGTGCCGGTCAACGTTGATGCGGTGCTCTTCTGGATGGTCTATGACCCGGAGAAGGCCGCGCTCGAAGTGCAGGACTATCCGCAGGCCGTCAGTTGGGCCGCGCAGACCGCCTTGCGCGACATCATCGGGCGCACGTCTCTGTCGGAGCTACTGCGCGGGCGCGAACGGATCGAGGGCGAGTTGCAGCAGTTGATTGACGAACGCTCGAACCCTTGGGGCGTGACCGTGCAATCGGTCGAGATGCGCGACGTGATCATTCCCGATTCTTTGCAGGACGCGATGTCGCGCGAGGCGCAAGCGTCGCGCGAGAAGCAGGCACGCATCATCTTGGGCGAGGCTGAAGTTGAGATCGCGCACATGTTCGAGCAAGCGGCGAAGTCGTACAAAGACAATCCGACGGCGCTCCACTTGCGCGCGATGAACATGCTCTACGAGGGCTTGAAGGAGAAAGGCGCGCTGATGCTCGTGCCTTCGACGGCCGTCGAATCAATGGGCATGGGCGGCTTGCTCGGCGCGGCTGCGCTCCGGCAACAGAAACTGGCCGGCAATGAAGCGGACGAGGGAGAGGCTTAACTAAAGCCTCCCTGCTTGTTACATGAAGACCTCGCACGGGCCTAAACGTGGGCATCTGATCAAACGAGGAGGTGCGACCATGACGTTGCTCAAGACTTTGATTTTCACGCTCGTTGTCCCTGCCACCGTTACCATCTATCTGCCATACACGTTGTTGCCCGCGCGCCAGATGCCGCCGGCCGGTTCGGTTCGTTATCTCGGCTTGCTCCCCGTCCTGCTCGGCGTTTTGATCTACTGTTGGTGCGCTTGGGATTTTGCGATCACGGGACGGGGCACGCCCGCGCCGATTGATCCGCCGAAGGAGTTGGTCGCGCGCGGACTCTACCGTTATGTGCGCAATCCGATGTACGTCGGCGTGATGTCGATCCTGATCGGTGAAGTGTTGTTCTTCGCTTCGCGCACGCTTCTTTGGTATGCGCTCGCGGTCTTCGTCGGCTTCAACCTTTTCGTCATGCTCTACGAAGAACCGACCTTGCGCCACAAGTTCGGTGCAGCTTATGAAAACTATTGTGCCGCCGTCCCGCGCTGGCTGCCACGCATACGCTAACGCGCATCTGCGCTCCCGCGTGTTAAGCGCACACGCTAATCAATCCGCTTGCCCGGCCGCTGGCCTCCGAGTTTCTGCGCGCCGGGCGGCGGGGCCGTTATGGCCTCGACGTTGACGAGGAAACGGAAATTTCCACCCTGCTGCACACCTAAGACAAACTGCACGGTCACATTTGCATTCGCGCCCAACGGCGCGGGCAAGGCGACGACCATCGTCGAGTTCAACCCGCCGCCGCTTGTCTGTGCCGGCGGCTGTTCAATGGTCGTGCCCTTAACTGAGATTGTGCCGCCGCCCGTGACCGGCACAGAGACGTTCACCGAATCGAGCGCGCGCAGGTCGGCTTGCGGCCCGCCCGGACTATTCAAAGTGGTGATGTCCACGATGCGGAAGCGCAGGCGCGTCACGGTCTGCCCTGTTTTGTTCGTAAACTTCCGGCGGATGGTCAGCGTGCCTAAGGCACCGTTGCTGACGGGCGTCGTGTCGCGCTCGCGGTTGGGCGACGCGGTGGATGGCTGTTGCGGATCGATCAGAGAAGCTTTCACAGTCGCGTTGCTCTGCGTGGGGCTGTTTGAGTTCTCTGGGCCGGGCGCGCCGAGGATGGTGTTGATCGTCCGGCTGCCTGCTGTGAGTGAGCCGTTGGGCGAGACGAGCACGAAGTCGTTGACGTTGTTATTGGTGTCCTGCGGCGTGCCGCTCTCCAGCCGGCGCACCCAACTGTACTGCGCGTTGGTGAAGTAGTCGCCATAATATTGAATGCCTGTGCCTTCGACGAACAGCGGCAGGCGATTAATGGCGTTGACGAAGTCGCTGCCGACGGCGTCGAGCCTGTTGGCCATTGACCAGTTGTTTTGATTCGTCGTGGTGAATAGAGCGATGCCGTCGAAGTAATCGTCGCCGGGGCCTTCGATGGAGAACGAGAAGGGGTCGCTCAAGTCGCCCACGCCCTTGTCCGTGCCGCCGTAGTCCTTCAGGCCGTAGCCCTGATAGACGTTGTTCGTGCCCTTGTAGGTGTTCGTCCACAGGAGGTGACCGCGCGCGGGGATGATTGTGCCGTTCGGAATGACGAAGTACGTCTGGACGCGATCATCCGTCGAGGGCGGGTCGTCGCCGCAGATGGCGCAGGTGTAAGCGAGGCCGACAGACCAGCCGGCCGAGCCGTCCGTCGCGCCGACCGTGATGGCACAACCGAGAACGGGACATAGACGGCGTAGCTGCGTGGCGGCGCGCAGACCTGTACGCGCCCGTCAGTGGCGATCTCTGCGTCCGGCATCCGCCCCGTCAGATCGCGTAGCCACCGCTCGCCGTACCAATTTGTGTAGCCAGAACCGGCCGGTGCGTTGTCCACCCAGAGACACTTAGTGTCGGTCTCGTGGTTATTAAGTACGAGCATCCCACCTTTCTTCTGATACTCCGACGAATTATCGCGCCGTCGCGCGACATAGACGTTGGCGGTGTTCTCGATGGGGTACGGATTACCCGTCTCGCTGTTAACGACCATGTCGCCGTCGAGGAAGGTGCGGCGATAGTTGATCAGGTTCGTGATGTCGTTGCGCAGAGACGCAGGCGCGGTCGTCGTAAAACCGCCATCGCCTTGTTGTGTGACGCCGTAGAAGTGTGGATAAAAAACTGTCGGGCGGCCTTCGGCGAAGAGGATGTAGGCGTAAGCCATCTGCCAATCTTTGAAGATCCACTGGTTGTGATCCTTGCCCGTGTCGTGATTCTCGACGAAGGTGTTCACGTCAAGACCCGACAGGTTGTTGCCCGTGTTGTCGCGTACCAGCCCCGCGTGATTGAGCGTGCGCATGTCGAAGCTTGAGGATGTGCCGTTCGCCATCGCGTTGAGTGTGTACTTCAACGGGAAATCGAACACGTCCGCATCTGCGCCGCGCGTAGCGAGGGCCTGTACCCAAGCCTTGAGCCGCGCCTTGTTGCTACTGAAATACTCGCCGACGACGTAACGCTGCACGTTGCCGTTCTTGCGCGGCATGTAGATGATCCAATCCGTGATGAAATCCTCTTGATAACCGCGCACGAAATCCAACCGGTAGCCGTCGAAGCCGACGGTATTCACCAGCCACTGCCCCCAATACTTCAGCCGCGCATTGACGCCGCCTTGCGCGAGCGGGCGCACGCATGGCACAAAGCAACACGCAGGCGAGAAGACTGAACGAAACTACGCGGCGCAATTTTCGGTTGGGCATCTTATGATTAAACTTCCTTTGGCAAATCCTAGGCAGGCAATGCAGACATGCGGCGAACCTTGCTGCTAAGGTTGAGCATGATAACACAGTGGACAGTGGTCGGTGGTCAGTGGGCAGTTAAAGAAAAAGTCTTTACTGATCACTGACCACCGACCACTGTCCACTATTCTTCGCGGTTTCTGCCTGTCGCGCTTCAGCCGCCGTTTCTTTTTCCGTACCTATCGAGCGTGAAAAAGTGCCGGATGCGGCCGAGGAAATCTGTGCGCAGATGGCTTATGCGTTGGCGCTTGGCCTCTTCGTTGAGTCCTTCGAGCACAGCGTCGAGTTCGACGCGGCGACGCGCGAGGATGTGCGCGAGGTCTTGCGCAACTTCGGGGCGGCGTTGCAAGACTTCGTTGAAGTGCTGCTTGTCGAGCCGGTAACAGTCAACGTCTGTGAGCGCGATGATCGTGGCCGTGCGCGGCTCGCCCGTAAGCAGGCCCATCTCGCCGAAGAAGTCGCCCTCGCGCAGCGTGGCGACATGTTCACTCAAGTCGCTGCCGTCGGCTCGGACGCGCACTTCGGCCTCGCCGCGCCGCAGGATGTAGAGCCAATGTGCGACCGCGCCTTGCCGAGTCACCACTTCGCCGCGAATAAACGGCGCGACGTTTAGGTTCGTGGCCAACTCTGTCCGCTCGTCGTCGGTCAACGCGCTGAAGAGTTCGCAGCTTCGCAATGCCTCGTCGCGCCGCATCAGTTCTTCACTGCGTTTGCGCTCGCGCCGCTTTGGATCGTCCGCTTCGACGAAGAGCATCTGCGCCGGGATCGAGAGCGGGATGCCGGCGCGTTTCAAGGCGAAATAGACGCGATGGCGCACGACCGAATCGGTCGGATCGGTGAGCGCCAGATCGGTCAACCAGTAACGCGCGGCGTAGTAGCCATAGCTGTCTTTGAAGTCCACCATCAGACAATGCGGCGCAGGCGCGCGCGCGACGTGCTCAATCGGATCGGCGCGCAGGGCCGCCTCGACCGCCGCGATCACTTCGCTCGGCGCATAACGAAAGTCCACGTTGAAATAGACCCAGCGCCGTTGCTGGCGCGGCGCAGCAGTGCGATGACCAAGGAGCATCACTTGACTGCGCATCAAGACGCTGTTCGGGATGACAATCGTGTCCCAGTTGCGCGTCTCAATCGAAGTCTGCCGCCAACTGATCTCGGAGACGCGCCCTTCGTCTGCGCCGATCCTGATCCAATCGCCCACGCTCACGCTGCGCTCCATCTGAAGCGCCAACCCGCCCATGACGTTGCCGAGCGTGTCTTGTAGAGAGAAAGCGATGGCGGCCGTGATCACGGTTGAAGTAACGAGGATGCCGTTTAAGTTGACGCCGCTTTGCGTGAGTAAGGAGAGACCGAAGACGATGTAGCTGATGGCGAGCAGCAGATCGATGACGATCTTTGGCGGATGAATACGCACGAGCGGCAACAGTACGTTGAACAGCAGCACGCGGGCCACATTGATGATCGCCACCCACTTGATGAATTGCGCCGTCCATCTGAGCCAAGGGTAGCTGATGGACTGTTCTATGCCGCCTTGCTGCATCAGCGCCATGATGGCGAAGCCGATGAGGGCGAGCGCGTACAAGACCGCAGCCGTGCGCAGGCGCGGCCGCTCAGCCGCCACGTAAAAGTAGAGCACGAGCGCGGCGAGGTAGAAGCCAAGCGTCAACCAGAGCAACGGGATGACACCCGCAACCATTTGCAGGTTGTGCCAGAAGTTCATCGTTGGAGTTATGGCGGACGCTTCAGAGCGCCCGAAACCTAAATTTGGCCAGCGCGCGTTCGCGGACAAATCACGCGCCGGTCTGAAGTGGGCCGGCATCTTAACACGTCGCCGTCACGCGCGGCGACAAATTCATTGCGCGTGCCGGCAGACAACAAAACGGCCGGAGAGTTTTCTTTGAACTCTCTCCGGCCGTTTGGGCTTCAGGTCTTTGCGCGTCGGGTCAGGAATTCGCAACGCGACGCCGCGCCGAGCTAGGTTGCTCAGCCGCGCGTCAGATGTATGCTGCCGTTGATGCCATTGACGCTGATGATCGTGCCGCCCGTGCCGATGTGTGCGCGCCAAGTTGAGTGCCCTTCTTGCGTGAGCGTCGAGTTGGGCAGATCGTTTGCGACGTTGCCGTTCAAGCCGTGCACGACCAAATCCGCGTTCACGTCGTCGGCAAAACGCAACTCGACGCGCCCGTTGACGCCGCTCACGCGTAAGCCTTCATCGCCGAGCCGCGCCAGTCCGAGACTAACCGCGCCGTTCACGCCTGAGACATCCGCCGCGCCCGTCGCGCGTTCGATCTCAACCTTGCCGTTTACGCCCGCGACGTGTACCGCGCCATCCAACTCGCCAACTGTCACGCGCCCGTTAATGCCCTTCGCGCTTAGCTCAACCTGATGCGGGAGTTTGAGCGTCACGCTCTGCCGCACGTTTTCGCTGCCTTTGAGCCAACGCCAGAAGCGCCAGCCGTTATGATTCTCGCCGTGAATGGTGAGATTCGAGCCGCTCTGCTGAACTGTGATCTGATGATCTTCGAGCGCGTCTTCGTCGCGCGCAGTCGTCAAGATGTGCACTTCAGCCGTGTCTGTATCTGAAGTTGTGATTTCGACGGGGCCGTTGATGCCTGAAACTTCAACACGCGCGCCGGGCGCGAGTTGATAATTCTGATTCAACTCGAAGCGGCCTTCGCCATGTGAGCCGATGCCGAGTTGCCGTCCCACGATCCAAGCCACCACGACCAGCACGACGACGAGAAAGATTCTGCCTTTCATCTGTTTCACGCTCTCCTGTTTCGCCAATTTTTGCGCGCGAGTTTGATCGCTTGAAAATTATCCGCCCGCCGGATGTGTTTTGCCAAGCGATTCAACTGTGAGAACGAAGAAAGCGGGCGAGTGGTTCAGACTATTTTCCGGCCTAGACTATTTGCAGTTGGCTTCAACGTTCGTTAATCCCAATTGTAAAACGATCCAGCGCGCGATTGCTCAGAAACGATGTATCCGCTCGCGGTCGGCGCTCAACTGTTCGAGCATGTGGTCGGACTCCTGCGGGTCGAGTTTGCGCAGCAGCATGAGCGTTTCAAGCACCAAACCGTCGTTCCAATACCGATGCCCTTCGCCGAGGATGAGATCGCGGCTCTTGTCCACGAGTCGCTGCTTGAGCGCCGGATCGTTCAGTTCGACGAGACCTTTGAGCGCGTGGAATTGCATCGAGATCGAGTCGTCATCCAAGTAGCCAATAAAGAGCGGCCGGAGGTCTGCGCGGTCGCGTAGGCGCGCACTCAACCCGTCGAGCGCGCGGGCGCGTACACTCTTTTTGCGATCATTCTTCGCCGTCTCAACAAGCAACGTATAGACGCTCTCGTTGTCCGATTTCTTCGCCAGCGCGCCGACCGCCCGCAGGCGCACAAGGTCGTTCGTGTCGTTGCGCAGCGCCTCCATCAATGCGCGCATCACGTCCGCATCGTCAACCTCTCTGGCGAGCGCGGCGGCGGCCGTCTGCCGCATGAGATTGCTCTTGTCTGAAGCGAGCACGCGCAAGAGCATATCGCGCACGCTCCGGTCGCCCGCATAGTTGCGTGCAAGCGCACGCAGGACAGTCGCGCGCGTCGCGTCGTTGCGGCTCGCGTCCACCGTCTTGACAAAGGCGGCGCGCACCTCCGACTCGTTCGCGTAAGGCGCGAGGGCGTGCGCTACGGTCATCGCAATGGTGCTGCTCTGATCGGTCTGCAAAAGTTCAACCAGCGCCGCGCGGACTTGTGGCTGCGAGACGTGCATGGCGAGGTCGCGCGCCGTCTGCATGCGCGTCACAGAGCGCGTGCCAGTCTTCAGATCATCGAGCAGTTCGGTGATGTTGCGCCCGCGTGCAAGGCGCACCGTGCCGGTCACGTCGGAGATGCGAACGGGTGCGCCGCCCGTGCCGACCTTCGCCGTAAAGTCCGCGTTCTTCATCGCGCCTTCGACCGAGACGTTCGGCACTTCGACATAGACCTTGCCCTTGATGTTTGTCGTCTGCAAGTCCGCGTTCAAATCTTCCATGAAGCGCAAGCTAACCGTGCCGCTCACATCCTGCACGCGCACGCCAGCCCCACCAAGCCGCGCGATGTTCGCTATAACCGTGCCGCTCACGCGCGAGACGTCAACAGAGCTGGCCGCTTGCGCGATGCCGACGCTGCCGCTCACGCCGTTCAAGCGGACGGGGCCGTCGAAGTCGCCGATGTGGACGCTGTCGCGCGCGCCGTTGATCGTCAGTTCGCTCCGGCGCGGCAACTTCAGAGAGACGCTGTGGCTTGTGTCGTTCCAAGCGCGCGTGTTGGTGTCTGGCCCGCGCAAAGTCAGCGTGTTGCCTGTACTTTCAACTGTCAACCGGCGCGGGTTCGCGCTCGCCGAATAACTGAGGATGCGGACTTCGGCTTGACCACTGTCAACCGGCTCGATGCGCACGGGGCCGTCAATGTTCGTCAACTCGACGTGCGCGCCCGACGCGAGCGGGTAAGTCTGTTTCAACTCTTCGCGCTCGATCTGTTCGCTGTCGTCGAACCAGAAATCTCCGCCGTTAATCTGTATGTCAGGCGCTTCGACGTAGATCGGCGGCATCGGCGGGATGTTTATCTCCGGCAGATCAATATGAATGTCCGGCAGCTCGAACTGGAAGCTCGGCGCTGCAACACGGACTTCGGGCGCGATGGCAATTTCCGGCTGCACTTGGATCGTTGGTCTGGGTGCTGGCGCGGGCGTCTGCGCCGCCACGCCCATCGGCGCGAGTAACAATGCACAGACGACGAGGGAGATCAATTTACGATTCATGTTTGCTTACCTCACGGACGAATGATTGAGCCGGTTGACGTTCTTACTGACAACCCGTACTTGCACCTGCGGCGAGTCTGGTCAAGCGCACCGGCTGGTTGAACGAGTCGAGCGTGATCTGCGCTTGCCCGTTGCCGTTGCGCGCTTCGACGCGATGGTTGACGTTCGCGCCGCTCGCGGATTGGGCAGACGTCGAGTCTTTGATCTGAAAGTCTGTCTGCACCGCGCCGTTGTATGAAGAGAGGAGCGCGGTAAAGCCGGGCGAGTTGTCGGGCACGGCCATGAGCACTTCGCCTTCGACGGCCTTCAGCCGATAACGACCGTTATCGCGGATCGCGCCGGTGTAGGTGATGTTGGAACTGGTCGTCGTGGCGTCCACGTCGCCGCCGATGCCGCCGAGTTTGATCGCGCCGCGCGCGTTCGACACGTCCACGCGCCCGCGCACGCATTGAATGTCTATATCGCCGTTCAAAGAGACGGCGCGTACGTCGCCTTGCGAGCGGCGCACGATGATGTTGCCGCTTGTGGCGACGATATAGGCGAGGCCGGCCACATCTTCGGCCGTCACGTTGCCGCTCCGCGAGCGCACTTCGAGCGCGCCCACGTGGCTGACGTTGACGTTGCTGCCGCCGCTACCGATGACGACGGGGCCGTCCACGTTCGAGACTGTGAGATCGCCCGAACGCACTTCGATGGCGCTCAGTTCCGCATAGCGCGGCACTTTCACTTCGAGTTTGATCTCGCCGCTCTCAGATGTGTTGGGCGCGCCGGGCACGTACACGCGCGATTGTGGTGCGCGCGGCGCTGGCGCTGGCCGCGGCGCTTGCCCCGGCGGCGGCGTGACGACGACGTTTGGGGTGACAACGACGTTCGGCCTGACGACGACTTCAGGCATGGGCACGATGACCACGCCTGACTTAGCGCCTTCCTTGATCGCGTCCTCCATCTCCTGCCTTGTCCGCTCTCTGGCTTCAGGCGTCTTCGTCTTCTCTCTTTCTTTCTCTTTGTCGGCGCGCTCTTTCGCCTTCTCTCTCTCTTTATCTATCTGCCCGCGTCCCACACCGACGCCGACCCCGCTGCCTGTGCCGACGCCGTAGCCAACTCCCGGCGTGTAGTCGAAATTGAAATCGAAGTCCATGCCGGGCACAAGCACACGCCGCGGCCCGCGCCCGACGACGGCGAGCGTCAAGACTGAACGCGCTTGCGGGTCGGCGGTCAGATCAACTTGGATCGCTTCCGGCCCCTTGTCGCTCGTGGCTGTGGCCTCGACCGTATCGCGATCCCAACCCGTGATCGTGATGCGCCCATAACGGTTGCTGATCGCGACCTTGCTGCCGCGATCAAGTTTGACGGAGACGCGACCCTGCGTGTTGTTGATCGCGACCGAGCCTTGCCCGTCTTGTCCGCCAGCGACACGCGCGACGGCGACGAGCGGTTGCAGCACTAACCCGCAGGCGAGCACTGTGATGCAGAGGGATGATTTAAGAGTTCTCATGTTCATGATGACTGATTGGTGCTTGGTTATTAGTGCTTGGCTATCTGTGATTGGTTATTTGCCGAATGGCTCAATCGCGGCTTTGACGGCGCACGCGGCAGCCAAGCGCAAATAACCAATCACAAATAACCAAGCACAGCTTTTAGTTCCTCGCCATCTCGCGCAAGACTTCGACCTTCTTGGCGTAGGCCGTGAGCATGTACTGGACGGCGACCGGGTCGTTGCCTTGACCGAGCGCAGCGCGGCGCGTCTCGGCAATCGTGCGATCAATGGCGCTCAAGGTCTCGTCGAAGCGCGCGAGCGTCTGCGGGTCGAAGCTCGCGCGGCGCTTGTCCACATCGCGCTTCAGAATCTCAATCGCTTTCTGATACTTCGCCTCAGCATCTTTTACTAAGTCTTCCGGCGTCGGCTCGTGCTTCACGGCCGGCGTATTCAATTTGGCCTCTTCAATGCGCGCGCCATGGTTCGGCGTCAACATCCGGTCGCGCTTCTCTTCGCGTTTCTCCTCGCGCTTCTTCGGCTCAGCCTGCGGCCCTGCGTTTGAGTTAACATCCAAGACTTGCGGTTGCTGTGTGGGCGCAACGCTTGGCGCGGATTGCATCCCGTTTGAATTTGCGTTCACTACTGACGGCGCAGGCGTCGGCGACTGATTCACCGCTGTGGTTGTGCCTTCATGTTTGCTCATGAGTTTCATTGCGCCGGCAGTGAGCGCGATGGCGACGAGGACGAGCGCGGCGGTGAGCGCGGGGCTGAAGCGCGGGACGGTGAATGAGTTTGACAACCAATCGCGCAGCCGCGCGCCGAAGCCCGGCGCGGCTTCCGTCTGTTGCTCAGCCGCGATGCGCGCCTGCACGCCGAGCCAAAGCTGCGGTGTGACTTCAACGTCGCGCTCGTAGCGCATGAGCAAGTTCTGCTCGCGCTGCAACGCTTCGTAAGCCTGCGTGCAAGGCTCACACGCGGCGAGATGCGCGGCGACAGTTGCGCGTTGACGTTCGCCCAACTCGCCGTCGAAATACTCTTCGAGGGCGGCAGATACTTCTTGGCACTTCATTCTTGCACCCCCAGATAGGGCCGGATGCGCCGGCGCAATTCCGTCCGCGCGCGGTGCAAATCCGTCTTCACCTTTGGCAGCGAGAAGCCAGTGATCTCGACGATCTCTTCGTAGCTGCGCTGCTGAAAAACTTTGAGCGTGAACACGAGCCGCTTGTCTTCTTCCAGACCCGCGAGCGCGCGGCGCACGACCTCATTCAACTCTTTATCGAGCAGCGCGCCCGCCGGGCTTGGGCGCTCGTCGCTCAACTCCTGCACGGCTTCATCGTCGAGACTGACCTTTTGGCTGCGGCTATGCGCCGTGCGCAGAGACTCGCGCGCCACGTTCTTGGCGATGCTAAAAAGCCACGTCGCAAATTTCGCCTCTTCGCGCAGGGCCGCCAAGTGTCGGTGCGCGCGGACGAACGTCTCTTGCGTCAACTCTTCGGCGTGGGCGCGATCATTGACCATGTCGTAGATGAAGCTGATGATGGGGCGGCTGTAACGCTCAAAGATCAGGCGGAAGGCTTCCTCATCGCCCTCGCGGGCGCGCACGATCAGGTGCTCGACGCTGTTCATCGCAGGCTTCGCGTGAACGTCCGGCCTGCCATCAACCCCACCGCGCACCGCTTCAATGGCCAGCCGTTCCATCATTCCGCCTAGTTAGTGACAGTTACAGCTTAAAGGTTTCAGCTTTTCTGACTTAACGCTCGGGCCGGGCGCAAAATCTTAGACTATTGACAGGTCATCGGGTAAGCTGCCGGAGCAGGTGTCCGCTTGACAAGCGTGCGTGCGGCCCGGAAAATCCATGTCGCCCTTGTTCGAGGTGCGGAGATGTGGCCGAGTGGCTGAAGGCGGCGGTTTGCTAAACCGTTATAGGTCAAAAGCCTATCGCAGGTTCGAATCCTGCCATCTCCGCCAGTAAACATAAAGCGTCGAGGTGACTTGAACCGGCCTTCAAGTCACCTTATTTTATTGCCGCAACCTTGTGCGCCGCCTGTGACCCACGGCTGCCAAGCTCCGTTCGTCAGTCACACTTGCGTGGAGGTGTCCCGATGTTGGCCTTTGTGCCCGCTTGGCTCTGGGATCAAGCGATGTGGGACGACATGCTCCGGTTTCACGTGCCGGACTCGCCCGTCTCGGTCGCAGAGAAAGTTATCCGCACGGTCGTCGTCTATGCGGTGCTGGTCGTGCTGCTGCGTCTGTTCGGCAAACGCGAATTGGCGCAACTCAACCCGTTCGATCTGGTCGTACTGCTCTTGCTGTCAAACTCCGTGCAGAACGCGATCATCGGTGCGGACAACACTGTCGTCGGCGGCACAATCGGCGCGTGCACATTGCTCATCTTGAACTACCTTGTCGTGCGCTTCATGTTCAAACACCGGCGACTCGACGAAGTATTCGAGGGCACGCCGACCGTGCTGATTGAAAACGGCAGACTGCACCACAAGGAACTGGCCAAAGAGTTATTGACCGAAGCCGAGTTGCAGACAGTCGCGCACCGGCAGGGCTTCGTCAGTCTCGACGAAGTTGACAATTGCATCCTTGAACCGGGCGGCGTCTTTTACATGCAGGGCAAAACGCCCTCAACCGACGCCACCCGACACCAAGACATACTGGCCCGGCTCAACGAGATCGGCCGGCAGATTGAAGAACTGAAGAAAGGGATGGGGGGAAACGGTAGGCAGTAGGCAGTAACAGCAAAAGACATGCAAGCTAAAAACATGATCGGCTTGCGGTCTTCAACTGCCTACTGCCTACCGCCTACTGCTTATCATGTCTGTTCGCGTTCGTTTCGCTCCGTCACCGACGGGTTATCTGCACATCGGCGCAGCGCGCACGGGTCTGTTCAACTGGCTCTACGCGCGCAAGGTGGGCGGCAAGTTTTTGCTGCGCATCGAGGATACGGACTTACAGCGTTCGACCGAAGAGTCCACGCGCTCGATCCTTGAGGGTCTCGCATGGCTCGGTCTCGACTACGACGAAGAACTCGTCTTTCAATCCGCCAACGCCGATAAGCATCGCGCGGCGGCGCTACACCTGATCGAGTCGGGGCGCGCTTATCGTGATTTCACGCCGAAGGCAGAACGCGCCGACAAGAACGTGAAGCAAGAGATCGCCGAGCGTGCACGTGTGGCGGCAAGCGAAGGCATTGATCAGCGCAGCAATCCGTATCGCGATCTGTCGCTGGCGGAATCGAACGCGCGCGCGGCTGCGCGTGAACCGTTCGCGGTGCGTCTGCGAGTGCCGCGTGCGGGGCGCACACAGTTTGCGGATGCCGTGTACGGCCCGCAGGAACGCGAGTACGCGGAGATTGAAGACCTCGTGTTGCTCCGTTCAGACGGGCATCCGCTCTACAATCTATCGGTCGTCTGCGACGACATCGAGATGTCCATCACGGACGTGATCCGCGGCCAAGACCACTTGACGAATACGCACAAGCAAATACTCATCTACGAAGCGCTCGGCGCAAACGTCCCGCGCTTTGCGCATCTACCGTTGATCCTTGCGCCGAACAAAGCGAAACTCTCGAAGCGCAAGCACGGCGAAGTGGTGAGTCTCACGACCTATCGTGATCGAGGCTTCGTCGCCGCCGCGTTTCGCAACTTCCTCGCGCTGCTCGGTTGGTCGCCTGAGAATAGCGAGCAAGAGGTCATGTCGCTCGATGAGTTGATCGAGCAGTTCTCGCTCGAAGGCATACATCGCGCGCCGGCAATCTTTAATTTCAACGAACACGATCCGCGCCAGTGGACGGATCAAAAAGCGCTCTGGATGAATGCCGAATACATCCGCACGATGCCGCTCGCGGAGTTGTGGCCGCTCATCCGCGCTGAACTCGAAGCAAGTGGCTTGTGGCGCGAGAGCTTCGAGACGGACGAGCGCGCGTGGTTTGAACGGACGGTCGAAGCGATCCGCCATCGCTTCTTCACGCTCAAAGATTTCTCTGCACAAGGGCGCGCTTACTTCGCCGACGAGTTTGAGTTTGACGAGGCGGCCGTGGCCAAGAATCTGAAGAAAGAGCCGCGCTTGAAAGAACTGTTGCCCGCGCTCGCAGACAAGTTGGAGCAGGTCGAGCCGTTCAACGCCGAGACGAGCGAAGCGGCCTTGCGCGCCTTCGCCGATGAAGCGGGCGTCAAAGCGGGTCTGCTTATCAACGCCGCACGCACCGCGCTCACGGGTCAAGCGGTCGGCCCTTCGATGTTCGAGGTCTTCGATCTTATCGGCCGCACACGCAGCGCCCGACGTTTGCGCGAGGCGGTGCGACTCATCTAAAAGATATGCAGTGAGGTCATTATCATGTTCAAAAAATCTTTCATCATCGGTGCATTGCTGCTCGCGTCTGTCGTCGGCGTGATCGCGCAGAATGCCAATACGCCCGTGCGCCGGCCGGCAACGCCGGTGCGACAGCAAACAACCACGACGACGACAACGACGACAACTACACCGACGCCGACGCCGACGCCCAACGCGACGCGCACACGTCGGGCGACGAGTCCGAGTCATGCGACCGTCGCAGGCGCGGAGCAAGAGGTGCGCGCGACATTCGATGCGCTGTTGCGCGCGGTGGAGAAGACGGACGTGGAGGCGGTGATGAATTTCTATTGGAACTCGCCGCAGCTTTTGATCTTCAACAACAATGGCACGGTCACGCGCGGCTGGACGCAGATGCGCACCAATCTCGCCAGCCTCTATCCCGATCTCAAGAACGTGAAGATCGAAGCGCGCGATGTGAAGGTGCAGACCTTCGGCGCGGACGCAGCCACCCTCACCTGTCTGTGGACGCAGACGCAAGAGTTTCGCGGCACGCCCGAAACCTCTTCCGGGCGTATGACGGTTGTGTTCCGGCACACGGGCAGCGCATGGAAGATCGCGCACCGCCACACCTCGCCCGAAGTACCAGACCCTTCGCGCCTGCCCGCCTCAGAGCAGACCGCGCCCACAACGCCGAAGCCAACACCGCCGGAAGAACAATAGGCAGTAGGCAGTAGGCAGAAAGCAGAGAAGAAAGACGAAAGGCCGTCGGTCTCATTCGCGTCTCAATAGTTCACGACGCGCTCAACCGACGGCCTTTCGCTTATCCCTAACTGCCCACTGCCTACTGCTTTTCGCTTTATCACGATGCGCGCGTGCGCTGTTTTTGCTATATTGCCGCCGCTATGATCGCTCACACCTTCGATGACGCCCTCAAGCAAGTTCGAGATTTGGTCGCCGACTTCCGGCAGAACGAAGCGCACTTCCTGTCGCCCCGCTATTCCGAGTACGACGTGCGCCAGCACTTCATCAACAAGTTCTGGCAAGCGCTCGGTTGGGATGTCTTGCACGACGAAGAGAAGAATCCGCTGGTGTGGGACGTTAAGGTTGAGGAGAACGTCCGCGTTGAGGGCCGGGGCAAGCGCGCCGATTATGCGTTCCTCGCGCCCAATCTTAGGGACGTACTTTTTTTCGTTGAGGCGAAGAAGCCGAGCCGCAACATCGAGAACGCGCAGGATTACTTTCAGACCATACGCTACGGCTGGCACAGGCAGACGCCCATCTCAGTCCTCACCGACTTCGAGCAGTTCCACGTGCTCGACTGTCGCTACAAGCCTGACATCGGGGCCGTCCTCCAACGCGGCGCGCTCGAAAAATATCACTACACGGATTACGCCGACGCCGAGAAGTTCGCGCAGCTTTATCACCTGTTCGCGCGCACTGAGGCGCAAGGGGGCGCGCTTGCGCGTTACGTGGAGCGTCTGCCGAAGCCGAAGCGCGGGGCGCAGCAGGCGGGGCTGTTTGCTAAGGGCGCGTATCAGAGTATTGACGAATCGTTCCTGCAAGACTTGGACGGCTACCGCGAGCAGTTGGCGCGGGCGTTCAAGCGGGCCAATGCGCAGCTTGACGGCGCGCAGTTGACCGAGCTTACGCAGCGCACGCTCGACCGGCTCGTCTTCATGCGCTTTCTCGAAGACAAGTTGATCGAGCCGGACGAGTTGGTTGAGCCTCTGGCGCAGTCGGCTAAGCCGTGGGCTGATTTTGTGGCGCTCTCGCGGCGGCTGGATCATGTCTATAACGGCATCATCTTCAAAGAGCACGCGCTGCTTGATGCGCAGAGTTTCCGTGTGGACGAGCGCGCCTTTCAAGACATCTGCACGCACCTGTCGCACGCGCGCTCGCCTTACGATTTCAACCTCTTCCCCGTACACATACTCGGCAGCATCTACGAACGTTTCTTAGGCAAGACCATCGTGGCGACGGATAAGACGGCGGAACTCGCTGATGAGCACGTCGTGCGCGCCGAACGCGCGACACTTGCCCGCGCTACCGGCGTTGGCGATGGCAGCCACATCCATATCGCTGAGCGCGAGGTTGAAGAGTTCGGCTTCATCAATGAGGCCGTTGAAGAAGTGTGTTGTGCCAACGTCGCGCCCGATTAAGAGCGTAGCCGTGCCGGGAAACACGGATGTCACAGTGAACGTTTTGGAAGCAACCACAACGCCGTTCACGTAAATCTTCCAATCACCAGCATTGAAGGTCGTGGCCACTTGCGACCAAGTGCCTGCGGTGACGACGCCTGCGCCGGAGACCAATGCGTCGAGCGTCGAGCCGTTGCCGCTAACATTAGCGCGCACGCTGCCGTCGGGCTGTAGGTGCAACTCATAACTACTATCGTTGGCGCTGCCAAACTTGCTGAAGATCATCGGAAAGCCGCTGAGACTCACCGGATTGACCCACGCATCCAGCGTGAACTGGCTGGTGAAGTGTAGGTTGGCAGCGTCTGGGACTGACACCCAACTGCTGCCGTTGAAACTGAACGCTTGCCCGACCTTGCCCGAAGTAAAGGTTGCGCCGCCTTGCAGCGTGCCGTTATTGCCGCCTTGAACATCATTGGCATTCCCGTCGCCCGGATACCACGCGACCATGCCGGACGGCGGCGCGCAGTTCTGCGCCTGCGCAGATTGTTGACCGGCGAGACACTAAGGCTGAACAGAACGGCGGTTGCGAGCATGAAGCCGAGGCGCATGAGTGGACGCATGATCCTTTTCTCCTGTGTTGGGTTGAACACAAAGGCTGAATTGAATGAACAGTTCTGGCATGACTGGACTCCAACTTAGCGGGGGACGCGGTTAATTGCTGCGCGCGCGATAGCACAGGGCTATAAGCATGACAACGAAATTTTCGCCCGCCGCGCCGGCGCGCGTTTGCAGTTTCCTACCCCGCCGGCCGGCATGTTATAAGCCACAGCGACGACGATGAAACGCTATGTCATCAAGCGACCGGCGGGTGCGCCCGATAGATTCGCGCGCTATCGCGAGGAGTTGAACGCGGAGCAGTTCGCGGCTGTGACCGCGCCTGCCGGCCCCGTGCTCGTGATCGCGGGCGCAGGTTCAGGCAAGACGCGCGCAATCACTTATCGCGTCGCATATCTGATCGAACAAGGCATCGCGCCCGGTCGCATCATGTTGGCGACATTTACGAACCGCGCGGCGCGCGAGATGCTCCGGCGCGTTGAGCAGTTGACGGGCGGCGGCAGCAATGTAAGCCGCAAGGTTTGGGGCGGGACGTTTCATCGCATCGCCAATCTGATCCTGCGCCGCCACGCCGAATCAATCGGCTACGACAACAACTACTCGATCCTCGACGCCGAAGATGCGCGCGATCTCTTGAGCGTGTGCGTCGCGGAAGCCGGCGTTGACACGCGCGCACGCCGTTTTCCAAAAGCTGAAGTCCTGCAAGACATCATCAGCTTTGCCACGAACACCGATCAGCCGATCCCCGACGTGGTCGCGCGTCGCTATCCATATTTTGAGCCGCTCACGGAACAGATCAAGCGCGTGGACGCGGTTTACATGGAGCGCAAGCGCGCGCGCAACGTGATGGACTATGACGATCTGTTGCTCAACTGGAAGCGCCTCTTGATGGAGAAGGACGAGGTCGCGCGCCTCTACGCGGAGCAGTTCGAGCACATACTCGTGGACGAATATCAGGACACGAACAAGCTGCAAGCCGAGATCGTTGACCTATTGGCCGTGCGCCATCGCAACGTGATGGTGGTCGGCGACGACGCGCAATCGATCTTCGCTTGGCGCGGCGCAGAGTGGGCGAACATCTACGAGTTTCCGCAGCGTTACCCGGACGCGCGACAGTACCGGCTTGAAACCAACTATCGTTCGACGCCCGAAATCCTCTCGGTCGCCAACGTCTCGATTGCCGCGAACCGCAAACAGTTTCCGAAAGAGTTGCGCGCCGTGCGCCCGTCTCTGAACGCGCCGCCCGCGCTCGTCGCGTGCAGCGATGCGGATCAGCAAGCCACGTTCGTCGCCGCGCGCGTGCTCGAATTGCGCGAAGAGGGCGTGCCGCTCACAGAGATCGCGGTGCTCTATCGTTCGCATTATCACTCACTCGAATTGCAACTCGAACTCACGCGGCGCGGCATCCCTTACCGCATCCGCAGCGGCGTGCGCTTCTTCGAGCAGGCGCACATCAAAGACGTGCTCGCGTATTTGCGCCTCGTCGCCAACCCGCGCGACGAACTCGCTTGGCAGCGCGTGTTGAAACTGATCCCGAACATCGGCCCCGCCACCGCCGGGCGTATTTGGGAACAACTCGCTTTCGCGCCCGACCCGCTCGCGCTCGTCACGTCAGGCGGCGCAGACAACGCCGCGCGGCGTGGCACAACCTGGACTGAGTTTCGCGCGCTTATCGCAGAACTCGCGCGCGATGAGGTGCGCCACAGTCCTTCACGTCAGATCGAACTCGTGCTCGCGCGCGGTTACGAAGCCTACCTCGCCGCCACTTACGAGAACGCCGACGCGCGCCTCGAAGACCTGCGCCAACTCGCGCAGTACAGCGCGCGCTACAACTCGACCGAAGAGTTTTTGGCCGAGCTTGCGCTCATCTCCACCGAACGCTACAGCGCACCGCAACCGCTCACCGGCGAGGATGTAGTCTCCGGCGGCGACGAAGATGAAATCCTCACGCTCACCTCCGTCCATCAAGCCAAAGGTCTCGAATGGCGCGCGGTCTTCATCATCTGGGCGGCGGACGGGCGCTTCCCCGCGCCGCGCTCCTTGCGCGAGGCGGAAGGCGAAGAGGAAGAACGCCGCCTCTGGTACGTCGCCCTCACGCGCGCACGCGATCAACTCTATCTCACCTATCCGCTCTTGAGCACAGACTACAATCGTCAAACCGTCGTCCAACGCCCCTCGCGCTTCATCACCGAAGTCCCGCCGGAGCTTTACGAACTCTGGCAACTCGAAGAAGAGTTGGACGCGCTCATCGCAGCGCCCGAAGTCAAAGAGGACGAGCCGGGCGGTTATTTGAATTGAATCTTATGTCAGTCACTAACAATAGATCGTTCGTCCCGACGGAGCGCACGCTGACTGCACAGGTCAGACTTTATTATGACCTTCATGCGCCTTCGCACGTGCCCGCGCCGTTGCTCGTCGCGCTGCACGGTTACGGGAGCAGCAAGGGTTGGATGCTGCGGGCAGCGCGTGAGTGTGTACCTGAAGGGTTTGCGGTGGCGGCGTTGCAAGGGCCGCATCAGCATTTGAAAGAGCCGCGTGAGCCGGGCGGGCCGTTGCGTTATGGTTTTGGTTGGTTGACCAATTTTCATCCCGAAGATTCTGTGGCCGTGCATCATCGCGCGTTGCTTGATTTGATCGCCGCATTGGTTGATGAAGGCGTCGTTGATCCTCATCACCTCTTCCTGCTCGGTTTCTCGCAGACCTGCGCGCTCAACTATCGCTTCGCGTTCACGCACACAGACATTTTGCGCGGCGTCATTGGCATCTGTGGGGGCTTGCCCGGCGATTGGCAGACGAGCGCGACATACCAACCGACGCAGGCGAGCGTGCTGCATCTTGCGGGCGCGCGCGACGAGTTCTATCCGCCAGCGCGTGTGGCGGATTATGAACGACAGTTGCGCGAGCGTGCACGCGATGTCGAGTTTAAGAGCTACGAGGACGCGGGGCACGAACTCACCGACGCGATGCGCGGGGACGTGCGCGCTTGGTTGCAGGCGCGCGTGTGAGTTGTCGCCTGTGGGGCAAGTTGAGTATAGTTTGCGCCGCCATCCGACCTTGCTGCGAAAGCGAAGCCGAACCGACATGAAACGCATTCAGCATCGAATCGTCGTCTCGCTGTTGTTACTCGCGCTCGCGTTGCTTGTGTCTGCATGTGTCTCTTCACCGGACTCAGCGAAAGATAATGAGCAAGCGGTGGCGGCGGTGCGCGCGGTCATCGAGGCGCAGCAGGCAGCTTGGAATCGCGGCGACATAGAAGGCTTCATGGACGGCTACGAGCGCGCGGAGACGACCACGTTCGTCTCCGACGACACCGTCACGCGCGGTTGGCAGACCGTGCTCGAACGCTACAAGAAGACTTACGATTCGCGCGAGAAGATGGGCACGCTCGCCTTCTCCGAGCTAGAGATCAAACCGCTCAGCCCCTTCTACGCCCTCGCCGACGGGCGCTGGCAACTCACACGCGCAGGCGACACCCCGCACGGTCGCTTCACGCTCCTGTTCCGCCGCACCAGCAACGGCTGGCGCATCGTCCACGACACAACCACGGCGGCAAGCTAAGTCCAAAGTTCAAAGTCGAAGGTTTAAAGACAGCTTTGGACATTGAACCTTTGACTTTGAACTTTGAACGCGAGGATGCTTCTGATGGCCAGCATTGAGACAAACAACGCAACCGAACTGCTGCGCGCCGAACAGCGCGTCGAGGCGCAGAGTGCCGTCTTCAGAAAAGAGTTGGGTTTGCGCGATCTGGTGCTGACGCAGATCGTGTTTGTCGTCGGCTCGGCGTGGGTCGGGACGGCGGCGAAACTTGGCGCGCAGCAATTGGTCTTCTGGCTGCTGGCGATGCTGCTCTTTTATCTGCCGCTCGCGGCCGTGGTCATCTATCTGAACCGGCTCATGCCGCTCGAAGGCGGACTCTATCAATGGGCCAAGTTTGGCTTCAACGAGTTCGCCGGCTTCATGGTCGCGTGGAATCTCTGGCTCTTAGGCATCTCGGTCATGTCGTTCATCGGGCTGGTCGTGACGACGAACCTGTCTTACGCGCTCGATGCGCCGTGGATGGCCGAGAGCAAATGGCTGATTACTTTGGTGAGTTGCCTGCTCGTCTGCGTGCTGGTCGCGGCCTCTCTGCGCGGGCTGGCGTTGGGCAAGTGGGTACACAACGCGGGCGGCGTGATGTTATTGGCAACTTTCGCGACGCTCATTGCGCTGCCGTTCATCAGCCACGCGCGCGGCACGCGCGCGGAGTATCATCCGTTCGCCTTCGCGCTGCCAGCGCTCACATTGGTCAGTCTGAAGTTCAGCTTGAACATCTTCAGCAAGCTGGCGGTCGGCGCGCTCTCAGGCTTTGAGTACGTGGCCATACTCGCGGGCGAGTGTCGCGCGCCCGTGCGTAACATCGGGCGCTCGGTGCTCATTGCCACGCCGATCATCGCGCTCATGTTCATCCTCGGCACGAGTGCAGTGCTCGCTTTCGTGCGCCCCGCAGATGTTGACTTGGTCGGCCCGATCCCGCAGGTCTTGAGTCTCGGCTTCCGTTCGTTCGGGTTTGTCACGCGCATCGTCTCCATCACCATCTTACTGCTCGTCGGCCGGCAGGTCGCGCTCTTGAGTATCTACTTGACGGCGAACGCGCGGCTGCCGATGGTCGCCGGTTGGGATCACCTCATGCCCGCTTGGTTCACGCGCCTGCATGCGCGCTACAAGACGCCCGTCAATTCGATCATCTTCATCGGCGCAGTCACGCTCGCCTTCGGACTGACGGGCATCATCGGCGTCCAACGGCAAGAGGCGTTTCAAGTGCTCGACAACGCGGCGGGCGTCTTCTACGCGCTCGCCTACGTCGCGCTCTTTGCCCTACCGCTCTTCGGCCTGCGCGGCGTCAGTCGAGGTGCGCCGTTCTGGCTTAAGCTGGCCTCCGTCGCGGGTCTGCTCGTCACGCTGCTCTACACAGGGTTCACGATCTTTCCGATCATTGACGTGGTTAGCCCGCTTGCCTTCGCCGCGAAGATCATCTGTGTGACGGTCGGCGCAAACTTGCTCGGCGCAACGCTCTATCTGCTCGCCCGCCGCAAGCAACGCAAGCAATTCGCAGCCGCCGAACAACTCGACGCTGCTTGAGTATCATTTATGTCCGACACGCTCGCCGTCATTAACTGCGCGCAACTCGTCACGCTCAAAGGGCCACAACGCCCGCGTGTCGGCGCGGAGTTGGGTGAACTCGGCATCATCGCCGACGGCGCGCTCGTCGTGCGCAATGGCCTCATCGAAGCTGTCGGCACGCAGCGCGAGATCGAGCCGTTGCTCAAAAGTGATTGCGCGGTCGTTGATGCGGGCGGGCGCGTCGTGCTGCCGGGTTTTGTGGACGCGCACGCGCATCCGGTGTTTGCGGGCACGCGCGTGGATGAGTTTGAACAACGCACGCGCGGTGTGACGTATCAAGAGATCGCGGCGGTGGGCGGTGGCATCGCGGCGACCGTCAGGCGCACACGCGCGGCGAGTGAGCGCGAGTTAGTGGAGACGAGTAAGCGTTATGTCGCGTGGTTTTTGCGTGGCGGGACGACGACCGTGGAGGCGAAGTCGGGTTATGGGCTGACGCTCGAAGACGAGTTGAAAATCCTGCGCGCGATCCGGCGTTTGAATGATGAGACGCCGCTTCGTTTCGTGCCGACATTCTTAGGCGCGCACGACGTGCCGGAAGAGTATCGCGCCCGCCGCGCGGCTTACGTCGAACTGATCATCAAAGAGATGTTGCCGCGCGTGGCGGCAGAGAAGTTGGCGGAATACTGCGACGTGTTCTGCGAGGAGCGCGTGTTTACGACCGACGAGGCGTGGCGCATCTTAACGGCGGCGCGTTGTCATGGCTTGGGCTTGCGCTTGCACGCGGATCAGTTGTCGCGCTCCGGCGGCGCGCAACTAGCGGCCGAGTTGGGCGCGACGACCGCCGATCATCTTGAGCATACCGACGCAGCCGGCATCGCGGCCTTGAAGAGCGCGAACGTGCAGCCCGTCTTGTTGCCCGGCTCGGTCTATGCGCTTGGCGCGACGCGCTACGGGGCGGCGCGCGCGATGATTAACGCGGGCCTCGCCGTCGTCGTCGCCACAGACTTCAACCCCGGTTCGTCGCCGACGCCTTCGATGCTCACCATCTTGTCGCTCGCCTGCACGCAGTTGAAGTTGACGCCAGCCGAAGCGATCACTTGCGCGACGATCAATGCGGCTTACAGTCTCAAACGCGGCGCGGAGACGGGGTCGCTCGAAGCTGGCAAGCGCGCCGATTTCGTCATCCACGACTGCGCGGACTATCGCGAGTTGGCCTACTTCTTCGGCGTCGAGCATGCACGAGCGGTGTACGTTTCGGGGCGCGAGGCGTTTCGGCGCGCTTGATCTGCGCCACAAGATAGCGAGTGAAAATAATTATTGACGCACAACCTGTTGTCTTTTATCATCGGTGGCAACACTGGAAAGGAGGTGATCCAACAATATATGAGTTCTTATCACAGTGAGGTGGCTGCGACCTGAAAGACGGACTCGCAACCTGAATTTGTTCGGGTGTTGTCCGTTTGTCGCTCTATCTGACGCGCCGCCGCGCGGCGCAAGAAGAGGCACGCAGGTCAATCCCAACAGTTCACCGGAAGCCGCCCGCGATTCGTTCGCGGGCGGCTTTTCTCTTTTGCGGGCGCGTGATAAGAGACGCCGCCGGAGACGTGGCGTCAGCGTAGCTGGCGCAAAGCAGCGAGCCGCACCCGAACAGTCGTTTGCGCGGCACGGTCGGTCTGAGTTGATGCCGTGCGCGCCTAGAGCAGTCGGCGCGTGGCCTTTGGGTACTTGCTGGTGTGCCCCGTGTCGGTCAAGTCTTGGATGCGCCAATGCGTCGGCAAGCCGCGCTTGAGCAGCCGGCCGTCTGGGCTGACCCAGAACTCGGCGCTGCCGAACGTGTCCCAAGCGTGGAGTGGATAGAGACAGCAGCCGTCGCTGTAGATCGTGCTGACGATGAACTCGCGGCCGTCTGCGAGCCGGTAGATACCCAACTCGCGCAGTCTGACGACCGGCGCTTGCTTAACGGGTTGCAGTTGTGTCGCCTGCCGCATGAGGGAACTCCTTTCAGCAGACCGTCGGCGCTTGCCGAGTCGGATTGCAGACACCTTGTTCCAGCGCAGGGGTGCGCTATCAGGGGTGGTGCTAACCTGCGGATGCTTGCGAGTGGCTGAAATTTACAAGTCTTTGGCGCTAACTGTCAATCTAAAATGCGCGCGGCCGCGCGGCCGGACACGACCGCACCCGGTGGGCCAGATGGCCCCATCCGAGCGAAAATTTTTCACCCGATGGCACGATCTGCATTTTGGCACTTGCATCGCGCGGACGTTTTGATTATATTACGAAGCATCCGAGGCGTTGGTGAATCCTTCGTCTCACCGGTTGATGGGGTGAGGACATCAATCGGACTATGAACAGGCGCGAAGCTCCCAAAGCTGCCGCGCCTGTTCGCTTTTATAGTCCAAATTTTCCGCGCCACCGCCGGGGCCCGCAAAGCCGCAACTGTTTAGCAGGGGAGCAGCGTTGCAATTTACGCCCGCAGGCGGTTAGGATGGGGCGCGAATCCGTGACATGAAAATCCAGTCGAAGCGCGAGGTGGCGAGATGAAATTTCCGGGCGGCATGAACCTGCAACAGATGATGAAGCAGGCCCAAGCGATGCAGGAGAAGATGCAGAAGGAGATGGAGGCGATGGTCGTGGACGCCACGGCGGGCGGTGGCGTCGTCACCGTGCAAATGCGCGGCACGAAAGAACTCGAATCCTTGAAGATCGACCCGGAGGCGCTCAAAGAGGGCGACGTGGAGATGCTGCAAGACCTGATCGTCGCCGCCGTCAACGAAGCCTCGCGCAAAGTGGACGAAGCGATGAAGAGCAAGATCGGCGGCATGCTGCCACCGGGACTTATGTAAGGGATCAGAGGTTAAGAGGTCAGTGCTTGTTGACTTACTAACCTCTAATCTCTAACCTCTGACCTCTATGTTGGAATACGCCGAGCCGGTCACTAAACTGATTGACGAGTTCAAGCGCCTGCCGGGCGTTGGGCAGAAGTCGGCGCAGCGTCTGGCGTTTCACGTCTTGCGCATGTCTGAAGCTGAGGTCGAGCGATTGGTCGCGGCGCTCGAAGAGGTCAAACGCAAGATCGTCTTCTGCTCCATCTGTAACAACCTGACCGACGTTGACCCGTGCCGCTTCTGCGCTTCGACGAATCGTGATCGTTCGATCATCTGCGTCGTCGAGGAGCCTTACAATCTCGTCGCGATTGAGAAGACGCGCAGCTATCACGGTCTCTATCACATCCTGCACGGCAGCCTCTCGCCGATTCGCGGCATCGCGCCCGAAGACCTGCGTTTGGCCAATCTGTTGCCGCGCCTGCGCCCTGAGAACAACGATGGCGTCGAAGTGCGCGAAGTCATCCTCGCCACCAATCCCAACACCGAAGGCGAAGCCACTGCAAGCTATATCAGTCGGCTCTTGAAACCGCTCGGCGTCCGCACCACACGCATCGCCATGGGCATGCCCGTCGGGAGCGACCTCGAATACGTGGACGAGGTCACGATGGACAAAGCACTCGCCAACCGACACGACATCTAAAAGTAGAAAGGCGAAAGGAGAAAGTTAGGACACGCCTGCGGCGTGATCTGTTTTTCAGATCAGCGCGTCTGCGCTGTCCACACTTTCTCCTTTCGCCCTTCGCCTTTGCTTCACGCGCTGGCCGGACGCGCCGTGCTGTCTGTGCGCAAGCGCGCTTCGACAGCGGCCCAATCTATGTTGGAGAAGAAGGCTTCGATGTACTTGGGTCGTTCGGCCGGTTTGTAGTCCAAGAGAAAAGCGTGCTCCCACACGTCCATCACGAGCACCGGCTCGAAGCCCGCGACGTTGCCGGTCTCATGCAGACTGATCCAGTGGTTCGAGATGCGCCCGTTGGCCGGGTTCTGATAGCAGATGGCCCAGCCCACCCCACGCATCTTGCCGACCGACATGAAATCGGTCTTCCAGATGTCGTATGAGCCGAACGACTCCTCGGCACGATTGAAGAAGTTCGACGACTTGTCTGGATCAGTGTTGCCGCCGCGCTTCATGTTCTCGAAGTAGTATTCGTGCAAGACCATGCCGTTGTACTCGAAACCCAAGCGGCGCGTCAGTTCCGAATAGGCGGGCATCTCTTCTTGATCAACTTTGCCGTCGGCGAGAATCTCTGCGATCTTCTCGGTCAGATGGTTCGTCTCTTTGACGTAACCCTCGTAGAGTTTGAAGTGCATCTCCAACGTCTGATCCGAGATGCCGTTCAGCCCACTCAGGTTGAACTGTCGCGCCTTGTAAGCTTCAGGCAGATTTAGCTTGTTGCTGCTCATCATCTCTTCCTTTCTTCAATGTTGGCCGGTCATGGAGTACACAAAGTCTACTCCCACATGAGCGCGCGTGTGTAACGAATCGGTGGAGAAACAGTGACGGGTGGCGAGGCGCACAAAGCCTCGTCACCCGTCATTTGTGTTCTAGGGGCGATCTCAAACGCCTACTTCGGCCCGAAGATGATCCAGTCGCCGTGCGACGCGGCCATGAAGAGCAGCATGGGCAGGCTCAGCCAAGCGTTGGCGCGCGAGGCGAGGAAGGCGCGGCGCGCGAGTTCGGGCGCGGCGGCGGGGCCGCCTTGCATCCCTGCGATGATGCGCTTCTGCGCCGGCCAAATGATGCCCCAGACGTTCAGCAGCATGATCAAACCCAACGCGCCGCCGATGCCGATGGAGAACGATTTGTTACTGGCGTAGCTCGTGCCTTTGATCGTCAGTTCCGTATTGATCCAGTAGATAATCAACGCGGCCATCAAGCCAACAAGGATCAGGATCACGACCGCGAGCACGCGCCCATCCTTCGTCAGCGCCGACACTTTCTGAATGATGCCGAACTCAATGGCGAAGGTGATGATGGGCAGCAACAGCCAGACGAGCAGCACGATTGATGTGTGCGCTTGCCCGCCGCCGAGGTTGCGCGCGTTGACGACATCGGGCCGCAGGATGTACATCGCGTAATAGCCAAAGCCGACGAGCACGGTCACGAGCGCGCCCCAACGAAAGTACCAGAGCGTGCGCCCGAGCAGATCAGGGTTCACTTTCTTCTTCGTCTCTGCGTCCAGTCCTTTTTGAAACTGCACGTTGACGAGGTTGAAGAAGTAGAGCAGCCCGATCCAAGTGATGCCGGCGACGAAGTGCAGCCAGCGCAGTGTGATCTTGGCAAACTCTTGGCCGCTCGGCGCGTGGAACATGCCGTCCAGCAGCGCGAGACCGGCGGGGAGATGAGCGGTTGACTCGATCAGCATATATCCTCCGAATGTTGTCAATGGATCAAAGAGAACGCTGGCGTGCGCAGCAAGAGCGCGCATGTCCGACGTTCATCTGCTCAAAGTTGTCGTGAAATCTGCGCGAGAGATTAGCACCAAGCCGGACAAGGCGCAATAAAGCAGTGGTCAGTGGTCAGTGAAAGACAGTTCTTACTGACCACTGACCACCGACCACTGATCACTATTCTTCCACTGACCACTGACCACTGACCACTGATCACTATTCTTCCACTGGGCGCGGCCCCGGCGGCAGCCCGCGTGTGCTCGACTGATTGATGACGCGCACTTTCAAGTCGTCGTGCACGCGCACTTGGCAGGAGAGCCGGACGTTCTCTGTGAGACCCACTTCCATGGCGAGCCGGTTGCGTTCCAACTCCTGCATCTCGCCCGGATTGCCTGCGAGCACTTCGACGCGACAGGTCGTGCATTTGGCGTTGCCGCCGCAACGGTGCAGGATGTCTATGCCCGCGTCCTCAATCGCAAGGACGAGTTTGCGCCCGTCCTGCGCCTCGAAGGTTTGTGTCCCTGTTGCTGTTTCAGCCTCGATTCTCGGCATCCTCTTATATTCTCCTGAAATGATATGTGAAGCGGGACGACTTTGGCACATCCTCATTCGTGAGGCAAGCACAGCGCGGCGCGCGGTAGCGTAAAGCGCGCCGGATGTCCACAATTGTAAACTCTTGTGGCTCGCGGGGTGTCTTCATTTGTTCACTCCGGCTACGATGCTCGGCCGGAGTTTTTGCCGGAAAGCTGAACGAAGCGCGCCGCCGGGGCCGGCGCGCACGGTCTGGTACGCACGTTGCTACAGTTGCCTTCGCAACGTTCACGACGGGTGGTTCTTTAACACGCACATCATTCCCCGCACGCCCTGTGCGGCGGGTACGACGTTACCCCAGTAGCCACATTCCTCAACCGGAACAGTGGATGTTCTTCCACGAAGAAATCAAAGGCGGTGAAATATGAATAGCATACTCTCAGACATTTCAAAGAGAATGTCGCCCACGCTCAGACTCCTCGCGCTCGTGTTCATCGTGTTGGCCGTCGTCACCTTCAGCGGTTTCGACGGTAGCTGCGGCGGCCAGAAGCAGGACACTATCATTATCACGTACCGCCCATTGCTCAATTTCAGGGCGTACGATAGCGCCGACGGCTCACATTTTACCGCCGTCTCTCCGGGCACGGTCTATACGGTCTATAAAATCCTCAGCATCCAGAACAATGGCAAGGACGCTGTCAACTTCCAGTTTCAGCCTAAAAAAATCTTCATTAACGGGCTGAAAAGTAAGTACGCTTACGGCTCCGGCGGGTTGCCGACCAACCCCCTCAGGCTAAACATCTCGGACTATCTCATCCCACCCGACTTCTCGCTAAATGTGCCCCCTGCGCCCAACACACTGGCATTTGATACCGGGCCGCAGATAAGGATTATGATGATTGACGACAACGCCGCGTTTGGTGGAACACCGTCCGGCCAAGAAGATACCGAGAAAACCGCCTACGCCAAGTTGTTTTATGACACTACCAATACGAGCTATCACGTCTCGCTCGTGCCGGACAACTCGTTGCCCAAGTACACCGACATAGCCTCGCCTCAGATACTCGCAACGAACCCATGAGCGGCCAGCGTCTGCCGTCAAAAGGCAAGGCGGCGCGGCGGGCGTACCTGCCCTCGCTCCTGCGAGACCTGCACACCCGCACGCGCCCGCCGCCGTGTCTGCCGCGTGGCCCGCGTGCGCTGACTTAGACCGTGAACGATGAACCGCAGCCGCAGCCGCCGGTCGCGTTCGGATTCTTGAAGGTAAAGCCCGAACCCATCACGCTGTTCACAAAATCGATCTCGACGCCGTTCAAATACTGCGCGCTGAACATATCAACGAACAGGCGCACGCCGTGTTGGTCGAGCACATGGTCGCCCTGTCGCGCAGCCTCTTCGATGTTCAGACTGTATTGAAAACCCGAACAGCCGCCCGGCACGACGCGCACGCGCAAACCGGCCGTTTCCGGCAAGTCCTCTTCGCCCGTCATGAACTTCTTGATCTCAGTCGCCGCGTTCTCCGTGACGTTGAGCGTCACCGCCGGCATCGTCTCTGTCGCCATCTTTTCTCTCTCCTTAAAAATTAGTTCGTAGTTGGTTCTTTATCTCGCCTTGCCCAAGACCACTAGCTCAGGCTTCATCGCTTCAATCGAAACTTGCCGCGCGACCTCTTCGGCCACGTGGCGCAACGCTTCAGCCTGCGGCGAGTCGGGTTGGCCGACGACGACGGGCACGCCTCGGTCGCCGCCTTCGCGCACTTCCAAGCCAATCGGGATCGCACCGAGAAACGGCACGTGATATTCGTCGGCTAGTTTCTGCCCGCCGCCCTCACCGAAGATGTTGTAACGTCGGCCCGTGTCCGGCGCGACGAAGTAGCTCATGTTCTCGACGATGCCGAGGATCGGCACGTGCACTGTCTCAAACATTCTCAGCGCGCGGCGCACATCCGCCAAAGCGACTTCCTGCGGCGTCGTCACCAAGACCGCGCCCTGCACCGGCACAAGCTGCGCGAGACTCAGTTGTACGTCGCCCGTGCCCGGCGGCATGTCCACGATCAAATAATCGAGTTCGCCCCAAAGCACGTCGCCCAAGAATTGGCGGACGAGGCTGTGCAAGATCGGCCCGCGAAAGATCATCGGCTCGTCGCCCGGCTTGAGTATGCCGATTGAGATGAGCTTAACGCCATGCGCCTCGTTCGGCACGAGCTTGTTGCCCGACACGATGGGCTGCGCATCAGCCGCGCCCAGCATCAACGGCGCGTTCGGGCCGTAGAGGTCTGCGTCCATCAACCCGACCCGCGCGCCATCGCGCGCCAGCGCAACGGCCATGTTGACCGCCACCGTTGATTTGCCCACGCCGCCCTTGCCCGACGACACCGCAACGATGTTGCGCACGCCCGGCACAACCACCTTCTCCGTGATGCCGCGCCCTTTGGGCACTTCCGCATCCATCTTTACATTCACTGACGAGACGCCCGGCAACGCGCCCACCAATTCTTGCGCCTGCGTCTGCATCTGTTCTTTGACCGGACACGCTGGCGTCGTCAACACAATACGAAACGACACTGCGCCGCCGTCAATCTGCAAATCTTTAACGAAGCCAAGCGCCACGATGTCCTTGTGCAAGTCCGGGTCAACGATCTTGCGCAAAGCTTCGAGCACGCTCTGTTCAGTTACTTGGGCCATAGGTTTATGAATCGTAAATTGCAGATGGCTGAATCTACTTTATCTCAACTTATGATCTACTCTTTTTCGGTTTCAGCACGCGATAAGCGCAACGCGCTGCGCCGCCCGCGATGCGCGACTCGCGGAAAACTTCTGCGCCGAGCAGTTCACGATAGACGAACAACTCGCGGTCGCACAACTGCCGGTACTCGCGCGCCACCTCCGCCTGCGGACAGTTCCATTCGGTCAACAGGTACGACCCGTCCGGCAGACGCTCGGCTTCAGCTTCATAACCCAACTCGCGCAACGCTTCCGTCAGACGCCGCACGCGCGCATCGAAACCCAAGCCTTCGAGTTCGGGACGCAGGCGCGTGATCATCTCATCGGCGCAGCCGCAGAAGACCGTGTTCAAGCCGCGCTCGCCCCAGACCGCGCCGACTTGTCGCAGGATCGCACGCGCAAACAGATCATAACGCTTCGGAAATAACTCTTCGGCTTTGAGCGTCAGCCGATAACGATGCGCCGGCCGGCCGCGCTCTTTACGTTCGGGCGCGTGCTCGACGTAGCCGTCGCGCTCCAACACATCGAGATGCTTGCGCACGCACTGCTTCGAGACACCAAGCTCCGCCGCCAACTCGTCCGCGCCCAAGCCGCCGCGCGCGCGCAAGAGACTAACAATCTCACTGCGCGACGCGCCGACTGTGTTGAGCATTGCGACCACGAATTTCATGCTACTTGCGCCTGATTGTTTTGTCAACTTGCCGGTTGTTTTATTTGAGCGCACAATTTTAGCATCAATCTGGCCGTGCGTCTGCGTAAGGCATAAGCTTGCCAAGCGCGCTGCACGGTCTTACTCTTAAGGCTTACAGGCCCAGACGGCGCGATAGAATTATGAACGAAACGATTGAACAAAAGATTGTGCATGGCGCGTGCCCGCATGATTGCCCGGACACGTGCGCGATGCTCGTGACGGTTGCAGGCGGGCGGGCGGTGCGCGTCGCGGGCGACCCCGCGCATCCGTTCACGCGCGGGACGCTCTGCACCAAAGTCGCCAATTATCACGAGCGCACGCACAGCTCTGAGCGCGTCAAGACCTGTCTGCGGCGCGTCGGCGCGAAGGGCGCGGGGCAGTTCATGCCGATCAGTTGGGACGAGGCGCTTGAAGAGATCACGGCGCGCTTTCGTGCGCTCAGCGAATCGGCGGAAGGCGCGGAGACGATCATGCCGTACAGCTATTGCGGCACGATGGGCTTGGTGCAGTCCGAGTCAATGGATCGTCGTTTCTTTAATCGGCTCGGCGCATCAATTCTTGATCGCACGATCTGCGCCTCAGCCGGCTCGGCCGGATACGACGCAACCATCGGCGCACGACTCGGCACAGACCCGGAACGCTTCGCCGACGCGCGCCTCATCCTGCTCTGGGGCACAAACACCATCACGAGCAACGTGCATCTCTGGCCCTTCATCCTCGAAGCCAAACACAGAGGCGCACGCCTCATCGCCATTGATCCGCGCCGCACGCGCACGGCCGACCAATGCGACGAGCACATCGCGCCGCTGCCCGGCACGGACGCCGCGCTCGCGCTCGGCTTGATGCACGTCATCTTTGCCGAAGGGTTAGAAGATCGCGATTACCTTGAACGCCACACCGTCGGCGCGGAAGAGTTGCGGCGACACGTGCGCGAGTATGCGCCCGCGCGCGTCGCGGAGATTTGCGGCCTCGAAGCTGAGACAATCGTGCGCCTCGCGCGCGAATATGCGACGACACGACCGGCCGTGATTCGGCTCAACTACGGCTTGCAACGTCACGCGGGCGGCGGCATGGCCGTGCGCACGATCACTTGCCTGCCGGCCGTCACGGGCGCGTGGCGCGATGCGGCGGGCGGTTGTCTGCTCTCGACGAGTAGCACGTTTCCGCTCAACTACGCGGCGCTCGAACGGCCCGATCTGCTGCCGACTCCGCGCCCGCGCACGCTCAACATGTCTGTGCTCGGCGGCGCACTTACAAAAGTAGTTGATCCGCCCGTGCGCGCGCTCTATGTTTACAACTCGAACCCGGCGGCGGTCGCGCCCGATCAGGCGCAGGTGCTTGCAGGATTAAAGCGCGATGATCTGTTCACAGTCGTGCATGAGCAGTTCATGACCGACACGTGCGACTACGCGGACATCGTACTGCCGGCGACGACGCAGCTTGAGCATTTCGATCTGCACAAGGCTTACGGGCATCTCTATCTTATCGTCAACGAACCGGCCATCGCGCCGCTTCATGAGGCCAAATCGAACTCCGAAGTCTTTCGCCTGCTCGCCGCGCGTCTGGGTTTCGCGGAAGACTGCTTCAAAGATTCCGACGAAGAGATCGCGCGGCAAGCACTTGCGACAGATCACCCGGCGCTTCAAGGCATCACACTCGAACGTGTGCGCGAGCATGGTTGGTTGCGGCTGAATGTGCCGGAAACTTTCGCGCCGTTTGCCGACGGCAACTTTCCGACTGCTTCGGGCAAGTGTGAGCTTTATTCCGAACGACTCGCCGCGCAAGGGCTGCCGCCCGTGCCTGAATTTATTCCGCCGCACGAGTCGCGCGCGAGCGCGCCCGCGTTAGCGGCACGCTTCCCGCTCGCGCTCGTCAGTCCGGCGGCGCATGCGTTCTTGAATTCAAGCTTCGCCAATCTGCCCAAGCAACTGCGACAGGAACGACGCCCTTTCATCGAGATCAATCCGCAGGACGCTGACGTGCGCGGCATCGCAGACGGCGACCGCGTGCGCGCCTTCAACGAACGCGGCGCATGCGAGCTAACGGCCGTAGTCACAACGCGCGCCCGCGCCGGTGTCGTCGTCTCGCCTTCGGTCTGGTGGAACAAACTCTCGCCCGACGGCGTGAACATCAATCAACTAACGTCGCAAGCACTCACGGATATGGGCGGCGGCGCGACCTTCTACGATGCGCTCGTCGAAGTTGAGCGCCTCGGCGCGTAGCATCGCGCGGCTCAATCCAGATGGGTGATGATGATCGCCAACGTGAGTAAGACTGCGCCCGCGCCCGCGCCGATGCCGATGCCGAGATTGCGCGCGGTTGAGTGGCCGCGATTGCTCTCGGCTTTGGCGACATCGCTGTAAGCGATCTCGGTCGGCGCGTCCGTCTGTCGGTCGCGCAGCACGAAACTGTTGCCATGCGCTTGGGCAATATAACCTTTCAACTTCTGCCCGCTCTTCAAGCGCACGGTCACACGCGCTTTTTCGCCAGTGCCCATGCGCGCCACTTTACTTTTGATCTGCTCGATTGCTTGCGCGCCGTTATCTGTGTTGGTCTGCGCGCAGACCGCGCTCGCGCCGAGCGCTTGACTGAGCACGACTGCCAAGATGAAGGTCAAATATTTGTGCGACATATCTCTACTCCTACGGACTATTAGCCGAACACGCACGTTAGGGCAAACGCGATGCCAGCGCGAAAGCGGCGATAATTGAGACAAACGGATGGTCAAAACCTTAGGGCGTTGCTCGTGCCGCAACAAACGTCCGACAGGTGAAAGAATAGACAGGCAAGTTAAACGATGGTTCGCGCCGGCGCTCATCCGTGCGCTTATCTCTTTGCAACGTCGGCGCGCCCTGCTACATTAAGCGCCAACGCTAAAACGCGCTGCACGTCGGCGCACACATCCGATAGTCCTTTTGCCGAGCACATGCTGAAGCCAGAAAGAGATCACAAACACGCATGTTGCATGCGCGCGCGCGTCCGTCGCGTCGCGTCCGTGCTGCTTTTAATCTGCTGCGTCGCCTCTCTGTCGCCGAACGCTTTGGCGCAACGCCCGCGTCGCCCAACGCAGCCGCGCGCACAAGTGCCGCGCACCGTGCCCGGAGAGACGATACTGCGCATCGTGCGCGCGGAGGACGAGCGGCGTTGGGACATGAGCGATCTCGGCGCACTCTTCGCGGACAAGAACCCACTGGTGCGCCGTCGTGCGGCGCTCGCGGCCGGACGCATCGGCGACGAAGGCGCGGTCGCGCCGCTCATCGAGTTGCTGCAAAAGGACAGAGACTCAGGCGTGCGTATGATGGCCGCGTTTGCGCTCGGCGAGATCGAGTCGGCGCAAGCCGCCGATGCACTGATCGAAGTGGTGCGCGCGAGTTCGTATCCTGAAGTGCATGCACGTGCAATTGAAGCGCTCGGCAAGATCGCCGCCGCGCTGCCGCCGACGGAAGAGGCGCGCCGGCAACTGATCGGTCAAGTGATCTTGAGTGCGTTAACCATCGAGCGAAAGCAAGCGATGCCGACGGCGGGCGGCGTCGCAGACCTCGGCGTTGAGTTGCTCGGACTGACGGCGGTGTTGCGCGCGCGTCCCACAGGCGCGAGCAAAGTGGTAGCGTTGTACCTTTCGTCGGTTGATCCGCGCGTGCGCGCCGATGCCGCGAACACTTTGGCGCGGCTGCGCGCGAAGGATGGCACTGAGCAGTTGCGCAAGATGTTGACGGACGCGAACGCGGTCGTGCGCGCGAACGCCGCGCGGGCGCTCGGCGCGGCTGAGGACAAAACGGCGGTTGATGATTTAATCAAGCAAGCGACGAACGATGAAGACTTGCGCGTGCGCATCAGCGCTGCACGCGCACTCGCCGCCTTGCGCGAGCCGCGCGCCGCCGAGCCGTTAGTCAAACGCGGCGAAGCGTTGCTCGTCGCTTATCGCGCGGCGAAGGCCGCAAACACTACGCATCCGGCGGAGTTGAATGAACTGCTTGAGATCGCAGCCGCGCTTGGGCGCGTCGGCGCTAATACGAGCGACGAACGCGCGCTCAATCTCCTGCGCGCCGTTCGCGCGGGCGAAAGTTGGAGCGCGCCCGAAGCCGAAGTGGCGTTTGCGCGCATCGCCCCCACGCAGTATCTGCATGAAGCGCCGTTCAAGAATCTGTTCTTGCGCGCTGCTGAGCAGAAGTTGGCTTGGCAATCGGTCTCGGCCGTCGCGCAAGGCTTGGGCGAACTCGCCAACGTGAAAAGCGAGCAGGCTGGCAACAGCGCGCTCACGGTGCAAGCCGATGCGCAGTTGGCTCTGCGCGCGCTCTTAAACGATCCGGCGACGCCCGCGCTCGCCGTGCCCGACACCTTGAACGCCATCGCCGCATACAAGCCGACCGATCTCGCGCCCACTCTGCGCGCGCAACTCAAAGCGCAGGACGTGATCGTGCGCGCCACCGCCGCCGCACTCTTGGGCGACCTGCCGCCCGACAGCGACACGACCCGCGCGCTCGCCGCCGCGCTGCCCCTTGCGCTTCATGATGCGATGAACGACGCCGCGCTCGCCATCCTCGACGCGCTCGCCAAAGAGAAGAACGACGAGGCGCTCGCCGCGATCAAGACGACGCTCGACGCGCAGGATTATCTGATCCGTCGCCGCGCCGCCACGCTCCTCGCCGACGCGCACATTGCCGGTGCGAACGAAGCACGCAGTCAGACGGTCGCGACGCGCAACCGGCCCGCCGATTATCAACGCGCGCTCGCGCGCATGGGTAAGCGCGTCCTCGCCGTCGTCACGACCGACAAGGGCGCGTTCACGATTGAACTGCTGCCTGACGATGCGCCGCTCACGGTGGACAACTTCGTCGAGTTGGCGCGGCGCGGCTTCTTTAACAACATCGCGTTTCATCGTGTCGTGCCGAACTTCGTCATTCAAGGCGGCGACCCGCGCGGCGACGGCAACGGCGGCCCCGGCTATCAAATTCGCTGCGAGATCAACGAAGTGTTTTACGAGCGCGGCGCAGTTGGCATGGCCCTATCGGGCAAAGACACCGGCGGCTCGCAGTGGTTCGTCACACACTCGCCGCAGCCGCATCTCGACGGCGGCTACACGGTCTTCGGTCGCGTCACGCAAGGCATGGAGGTCGTTGATCGCATCGCACGCGGCGACCGCATCCTAAGCATCAACATCACCGAGACGAAGGGCCGCTAAGCGAAGACTGTTTTCGGTTTTCAGTTTTCAGTGACTGCCTGCGTGCCTATTGCTGGAAACTGAAAACCGAAAACTATCTTTCGTGTATGTTTGACCGCGTGCAGGCCGCGCGTTTATCTTGTTCTCGTCTCCCTCCCTAATTGCAGTTTGCCCCGCCGAGCGGTTAAAGCTTTATCATGCGGCGACGAATCACGAACGTCAGGCAACGGCGCGCGCACTTGTGTAACGCGCTTGCGTTGTGCCTGTTGTTGGCCGGGTCGCTGCTCATGCTGGCGCACACGCGCACAGTCCAAGCGCGCCGCACGCACGCGCCGCAGACCAGCGCCGCGAGCAGACAGCATCTACGCTATCAGATCAACTTCAAGCTCGACTTCGACAATCGCAGCTTCAACGGCACGGAGCGCGTGCGCTGGGTGAACCGCGACACGCGCCCCGCGTCCACGCTCTATTTTCATCTCTACGCGAACCTGCGCAGCAACGACGCGCCGCGTAGCACGCCAACGGCTGCGAACGACGACGCGCAGGCCGCAGACGAACCGCGCCTTGAGATCAACTCCGTGCGTGCTGTGACGGCGCAAAACGCGCTCGCTTACGCGCTCGACGATCAGGCGACCATCCTGCGTGTGAATCTGCGCGAGCCTGTGCCGGCCGGTGGGACGACGGAGATCGAGATCGCGTTCACGGGGCATGTGCCGGAGATCGATCCAGATGAGACGAGTTTGCCCGCGCACGTCGTGCAGCAACTCGGTGCGGCCTTGCGCGACACGCGCGAGACGCGCCGTGCCCGCGACCTCAACTTTCGCGCACGCGGCATCATGCTGCTCGGCACGGCTTACCCCGTGCTCGCCGTGCGCGACGGCAACGATTGGCAGCGCGAAGTTAAAGCGAGCGTCGGCGATCTGGTCTTCGCCGAAGTGGCCGATTACGACGTGACGATTGCCACGCCGCCCAACGTGGCGCTGTTCACCTCCGGCGAGACACGCGCGCCTGTTGCGACCGACACGAGCAGTTCTGCGCGCGCCTTCGGTGGCGAGAACCTGCGTAACTTCGCCATCCTCGCCGGGCGCACGCTCAAGACGGACGAGCGCGAGGTCGAGGGCGTGCGCGTGCGTTCGGTCTGGGCAGCCGAGCACGAGAAGATAGGGCGGCGTGCGCTTGAAGTGGCGGCGACAGCCGTGCGGCTCTTTAATGCGCGCTTCGGGCAGTTGCCTTATCGCGACGTGAGTATTGCCGAAGCGCCGCTCGTCGCCGGCTTGGGGAGCGTGGAGTTCGCCGGTCTCTCTGTGATCGCGAGCGCGTTCTATGTTGATTTCGACTCGCCCGTGATGCGCAACCTGCCGGACATCATGCGCGAACAGCGCGCGTCGGTTGAAGATAGTTTCGAGTTCGCGGTCGCGCACATGTGCGCGCATCAATGGTGGGGCATGTCTGTCGGGAGCGCACCCGAACGCACGCCCGTGCAAGACGAGGCGCTCGCGCACTGGTCTGCGCTCGTCTATTATCGCGAGGCGAAGGGGCCGGAGCGGGCCGCGCAAGCGCGCGACGATCAACTGCGCGGCGTCTATGAAATCTATCGCACGTTTGGCGGCGACGACATGGCCGCCGACCACGCCGCGCGCGATTATCACAACACGTTCCAGTATGCGGCCATCGTGACGGCCAAAGGCGCGTTGATGTTCGAGGCGCTAGAGAAACTCTTGGGTAGCGCGCGCGTGTTTACGGCCTTGCGCCGCTATCACGAAGCCAACCGCTTCGAGATCGCGGAGCTTGACGACTTACGCGGCGCCTTCATCGCCGAAGCGCCGATTGACGAACGGCGCGCCGTCACGCGCACCTTTGATCGTTGGCTCACAGAGAAGCACGGCGATGAAGACGTCGCGCCGCCCAATCCGCAACTCGCCGCCGCGCTCGGCATCTCGACCGAACAACCCGGCGCTAAAGAACGCAACGCCTTCTCACGCTTGGGCCGTTTCTTCTGGCGGCAGATGACGCGGATTCATTAACGCCTGCCGTGTGCGCAAGCAGCCCATTGTCGCTCCCCGCACGTTGAAATCAGCGATATAATGCGCGCTCGCACGGGTTCGTATCAGTTGGCCACCGCTTCAATCTACTCGCTGCTGTTGCGCCCGCTCGATAACGCAAACGCTCCGGCAGAAGGAGACCGCTTCGATGAGCAAAATGTTGACCGCCCCCGCGCCGAGTCTGAACGCAGATAAGCTGCCGCGCAGCCAACCGAAGGAGTTGCATACACGCTTCCTCTATTCTTTCTTCTTCAACCCGCACAGCGTCCGGCCGGCGCAGGCAGCGCTCGAAGCGTCGGCGTTGCCCGACCGCAAGGGCCGGCCGCAAAAGGTTTGGGCCGCCGTTTGCCTTGACGATGATCAGCCACACCATCTCTACAAAGAGGAGTTGCACAAACACGTCGTTAGTTTTCTGTTTGCGGCGCAGGAAGCGGCGCAAGCCAAGCAGCTCGTCGCCAAAGCAGCAGACCAGATCGGCTGCGCGTATCTCAGACTCACGGAGCATTTCAAGAACCGTTGGTTCAACAAGCTGCACGTCAAGTTGCCCGACAAGATTGACGCGCCGATTGAGCTTGACCCGCTCGCCGCCGTGGAACTGTTTCTCTCAAGCTACGGCGTCGGCGTCCTCTCTTTCGCCTTGAGTCCGCAACTAAAACAACTCGATGAACAGACGGTCTTGGCCTTCAATTATCGTCTGTCGCAGTTGCGCACCAGCACGGCAGCGCAGTTGTACGTGCCTAAGCCGCCGACCGAACAGAGCGTGGGCGCGCAAGCGGAGCAGCCGGAAGCAACCGAGCAAACCGCGCGCATCGGCGAGCGTTTCGGCCGCGCCGGCCACAGTTTCACTCTGCGCGAACTGATCGAGCAGGAGTTGCTCAGTCCGTTATTGCAACTCGGCTATGACCCGGAGCATGAAGCGCCAAGTCAGCTTTCAATCTACACAGTAGTGCGCTTCGGCGACGAGGTGGACTTTGAACGCAC
The DNA here is from genome assembly GCA_003223935.1 of Acidobacteriota bacterium. Lineage (GTDB taxonomy): Bacteria > Acidobacteriota > Blastocatellia > Pyrinomonadales > Pyrinomonadaceae > QHXQ01. The sequence continues at coordinate 43,708 of QHXQ01000020.1, forward strand.
GGAGGTGCGGACGGCGCGCGCCGCTTTTCTCTCCGCGCTCACGCAACTTGAAGAGCCGACGCACGCGGGCGCACCCGTGGGGACAGTGAGCGTCAACAACGCCATCCTCAATCGCCGCCATTGGACCGCGGCCAGCATCCTCGGCGTGGCACACCTGATCGCGGATCAAAGCCCGCTTGATCATCCCTTCAACTCCGCGCGCGTGCCGCGCTTGCTCTTGAAATACTTCATCCCGTACCTGACCGCGCTGCTGCAACGAAGCGCATTGCTGCGAATCATCCAACAGGCCAGCGTCGCCGTGATGGCGAACGAAGACACGCCCGACTTTCTGGCCCGCCTGCGCCGAGAGTTGCTGCGCTTCGCCGTCAACGGTCACTTCACAGAGGTTAGCGGGCGCGAGGTCATACATCGCTACTATCGTCTCTGTCAGATGAGCCTCGATGTGCCGAGCATACTCGCGGACGTACGCCAAGCGCTCGCAGACCTTGAAGCCAAGCACACGACCGAAGCGCAATTCAAACTCGCCACAGAGACCAAATACTTGCAAGAGCGCATGACCGATCACCTGCACGTCGTCCGAGCGATCCAGACTAAGGTTGAGTGGATCGAGATCGTCGTGATCGGACTCTACTTCTCCGAGTTGGCGCACAGCGTCTTGTCGCAAGTTCACGGCACGTATCTCCACGCAGGTGAGCCTGAGCCACATGAGATCGTCTATAGCACGCTCATCATGCTCGCCATCGGCTTCATCGCCGGCCTCATCGCCTACTGGCGGCTGAAGCCTTGGCAACACAAGGAGAGACACCAAACGGAGAAATCTTAAAAGTAGCAGCGCACGCAAGTGAGCATGTCGAGTTACTTTGCTGCCCGTCGCAGCCCTAAATTGTCGTGCTGCGTTGCCGACAATAGACGCATCTAAACGGTCGGCGTTCGCGTATGTCATCGTGTGGCGGTGACTGGGAGGACGCCGATTTTTTGTTGGAGGATTTGAAGCGGATGCAGGCAAGCGATTTGATTCGCGCGGCGCACGATCTGCCGCGCCGGCAAGACAGGAAGTTGACGTTGGCGCGTTCATCGCGTTCGCAGGTCGAGATCGAAGAGAGTCTCGATCAGTTGAGCGGTTGGATGGATGGGCTGTTCCGCATTCCGGGCACGGGCTGGCGCTTCGGCCTCGACGCCATCGTCGGTCTCGTCCCCGGCATCGGCGACACGGCGACCACCATCGTCTCGCTCTACATCTTGGCGGCCGGCGTCCGCTATCGCGTCTCTAAGGCCACCCTGCTGCGCATGGGCTTGAACATCGGGATCGATTATTTGCTCGGCTCCGTGCCGGTCGTCGGCGACGTGTTCGACGCTTTTTGGAAATCGAATCAGATGAACGTCGAACTGCTGCGCCGTCGCGCGACCGTCTCGGCAGCGGAAGCGCGGCGCGGGCGGCTAAGCGACTGGTTCTTCCTCGGCGTGATCGCGCTCGGCCTCATCGCATTGCTCGGCGCGTCAATCGCCTTCACGTTCTTCCTGCTCAGCTTCGCCGCGCATCACCTATCATCAATCTTCTGACACCGCGTTTAGCTGAGACAGAAAAAGCGACCCGCGCTTGGGTCGCTTTTTCTGTCTCAGCCCTTTCGCTCTTTGCGCGGCTTATGCCGAATTCTGCTGCTCGGCCGCGAGCAAGCGTTCGAGTGCGACGGAGATCATGCTTAAGCCACGCTCGCCCGCCGCGAAGCCACGCAGCTTGCTCGCGCGGTCGAACAGATAATAAGCGGGCACGTAGCCTTGCTCATTCTGAAACGCATCGCGCAGACGATGCTCATTGTCCACCGCGCACGGCTCTGTGATGTTGTACTGCGTCACCGCATCACGCACTGCTTCGGTGTCTGTGTCCGCCTCATAACGCGGCATGTGCACAGCGATGACGCGCAGGCCGTCGGCCGCGCGCTCATCGCGCCACTCGGCCACGCGCGGCAGATTATCTTTGCAGATGCCGCAACTGAGCGACCAAAAGTGTACGAGCGTCGGATGCCCTTGTGCCTCATGCGCCGCGTGCGCGCCCGTCGCATTCAACCACTCGGTCGCGCCTTCGAGCGACGGCATCTCAGTCCCGATTCTCATCGGCATGACGTTAACCTCAGTGCCGAGTGCCAAGTGCCAAGCAAGACAGAGTTTTTAACTCGTCACTCATCACTTGTCACTCGTCACTGTTTTTACGCTCCCGCGCTGAGCGTCTTCTGCCCCGGCTTCCATTCGGCTTGGCAGAGGCCGCCGGTCTGGAGCGCCTGTATCACACGCAGGGTCTCTTCGGCCGAGCGCCCGACGTTCAAGTCGTGCACGACCGCGTAGCGCAGAATGCCTTCCGGGTCGATCACGAACAGCCCGCGCAAGGCGATGCCCTGATTCTCGATCAGCACGCCGTAGGCGCGCGAGACTTCGCGCGTCTGATCTGAGGCGAGCGGATAGCGCAAGCCTTCGACGCCGCCTTTGTCGCGCGGCGTTTGCAGCCACGCGCGATGCGAGAAGACCGAGTCGGTCGAAATGCCGATCACGTCTGCGCCGATGGCCTCGAAGTCGTCGTAGCGGTCGCTGAAAGTGGTCAACTCCGTCGGGCAGACGAAGGTGAAGTCGAGCGGGTAGAAGACCATCACGAGCCAACGCCCACGATAGTCTGAGAGCCGCACGTTCTCGTTCAATTTTTCCACGTTCTTGGTCGAAGCCATATCGAAATCCGGCGCAGGTTGACCGACCATCGCCGTCTGTGTTGTCGTTGCCATAATTCTCCGTAGTTCTCCGTTCCTATGTCAAAAGTTTAAGAGCGAAGACCGGCGCGCGTTCATTTAACTAAGAAACGCGCGCCGGCCCGTAAAATTTCAACGCGCGCCCTTGCGCCTCGTCCTGCGCTGCTCCGCCGCACTGCAAGCGGGGCAGACGCCCATGAGCGTCAGATGAATTGATTCGGGTTTGAAGCGTGAGCGGCGGGCGGCGAGGCGCATAAGCGCAGCCGTCTCGGCCAAGTCGAAATCTAACAGCGCGCCGCAGCGCGTGCAGAGCGCGTGATCGTGGCGCGCGGTCTCGCGGTCGTAACGGCTCGCGCCGTTGCCGAACGTGATCTCGCGCACGAGGCCCGCCTCTTTCAGATAACGCAGAGAGTTATAGACCGTGGCGTAAGAGAGCGACGGGCGAATGCGCCGCGCCGCCGCATAGATTTCGGCCGCCGTCAGATGCTCCGCGCTCTCGCGCACGACCCGCAAGACCACTTCTCTCTGCGGGGTGAGCGCACGCCCGCCACCTTGAATCTCCGTGCCTGAACTCATGATTGGTTGAAAGTGGATTTAGAATAATTCTAAATCGAGTATTTGTCAACCGGCGTGACAGAAATGTGAGTTTTTCAGGTTTGCGGGTGCGCGGCCACGTAGTTGATGAGTGCGTGGACGTAAGTCGGAAACGGCGGGCAGCGGACGCCGTGCGGCGCGAGCAGGTCTTGCGCGTGGGTCGTGTCGTAGGTTTGATCAATGAAGAAGTAGGGCACGGCGATGCGCGGCAGGCCCGTCAGCTTTTCCGAGATGGGCAGCGCCAACGAAGCGCGCACAAGCGGCGGCGGCACTTGCAGAAGCGAGCCGCGCCCGGCGAGCGCGTGCGCGATTGTTTCAAACAGTTCGTAGGTCGTGAGCGGCTGCGGGTCTGCGATCTGCACGGTCGCGCCGACGGCGCGCTCATCACGCGCGAGCGTCTGGATCGCCTCGACGACGAAATCAACGGGCACGACGTTCAAGCGCACACCTCGATTGCCGATGTTGGCGAGCGCCAATAGGCGCGGCTGCTTGCGCAGATAGTTGATCAGGTAATAGACGCCATCGTATTTCGTCGTCTCGCCCGTCCGACTGTCGCCGCAGACCACAGCCGGCCGGTGGATCGTCAACGGCAACTCAGCTTTCAACCGTTCAACTTCAAGCTCGGCCAGATACTTCGTCTCTTCGTAGTAGTTGCGAAAGCCCGCGTCGTGCTGTAGCTCAGCTTCACGAATGAGACCCGTGCGCCGGCCCGCGACATAACAGGTCGAGACGTAATTGTAACGGCGCAAGTTCTGGAGCGTGTGTGCGAACTCGTTGACGTGCTGTGTGCCCGCGACGTTCACGCGCATGGCTAAATCATGCGCGACAGCGAGATCGTAGATCGCCGCGAGATGAAAGATGCTTGTGGTTTCGGCGCGCGCCTGTGTGCGCGCGGCCGCAGACAGACCGAGATCAGTCTGGGTGATGTCGCCTGCTAGGATTTGAAATTGGTCAAAGCTCGCGCCGGTCTCGGCACAGATGCGCGCGAGGTCGGCTTGCGCGCGCGCGCGAAAAGTGGGCTGCACGAGCAAGAGCAGACGTGCGCCATCGGTGGCCAGTTGTTTGACTAACCGGCCGGCGATAAAACCGGGAAAGCCGGTGAGAAAGATCGTCTCAGTCACAGTCGTCAGTAGCTCGCGGGCGCGCTGGCGATGACGGACTCAACCCGCTGGCGCTGTTCGACAGGTGATAGGAGACCCAGATAGATCACGAGCGTAGCCACCGTCATGATTTGGCCAAACACTTCCGAGATGACTTGGCTGAGCACGTTACCCATCAATGGCGAAATGAGCATGCCACCCAACGCGCCGATGAGACTAATCGCGCCGCCGACAAACCCGACGAGCAAACCCAGCACTAACATCATGCCGAAGATGCGGCCGCGCGCGCCCTTCGTCATCTGCCAACTCTGCGCCAACGTCTCGAATGGCCATTTGTGCTCTATGGCTGCGACCGGCGTCACGAGACTGAAGCCGAGACTGATGATGATGCAGGGGATGGCTAGGACGAAGAACAACAGCAGCGTCAAGCCGATCATTTCGGCCGAGTGCGTGGCGAAGCCGATGCCCATCGGGATGAACGCCAACGCCATCGGACTAAGGGACGCGAGCGTAGCGAGCAGCAGCGCCAGCGAGACGCGCACCCAACGGCTCGCGCCCCAACGATAACTCTCACCGATGCTCGGCGCAGTGCCCGTGCGCAAGACTTTCAACACCGCGTAGATCACTGTGGGCGGGATCAGAGACCAACGCACAATGGCGAAGATGATGAAGTTCAAACCCATCACGGCCATGCCCGACGGGTCGCCCGTGTTGAGCCGATAGACGAGCGCCGCCTGTCCGAGCGCAAACGGGATCGCCGCGAAGAGAACGAGCTTTGTGATCAGCAGGAAGTTGTTCTTGTAGATATTGAACGTCTGACTGAGCGCCGTCCCGATCTCATTGAACTGTGACACGAAGGGGCCGACCTCAACCCCCGGGCTGGCACTCGACTCATAAACCGGCGGCGCATATACCGGCGATACATCAGGCGGCACGGCGGCCGGCATGGACTCCGGCGCGGTGGCCACATCCTGCACTGCAAGATCGCCCGCCGCATAAGCACTCGCGTTCGCGTTCTCTGCCGTCAACGGATAGCCGCAGCGCTCGCATTGCGCGGCGTCCGCCCAATTGACCAACTGACAGTTTGGACATTTGCGGTTGTTCATGGCACATCCTCAGAGGCAAAAGTCTTTTTATTCTCAACCTGCCGCCGGCCATTTTAGCAGGTCATTCGTCTGCTTGATCGTAAACTAATTCGACGAGCGTGCGCACGCCTGTGCCGGTTGCGCCTTTGGGCGCGTCGGGCTGCGGGTCGTCGTGCCAAGCGGTGGCGGCGATGTCTAAGTGCACCCAAGGCGTATCGGCGGCAAACTTGCTCAGCAGCAGCGCCGCGCCGGTCGCATCGGGCCGGCCGCCGTAGTTTTTGAAGTCAGCGATGAGACTCTCGATCTTCTGCTTGTAGTCGTCGCCGACGGGCATACGCCAAGCGGGTTCGCCTGCGCGTGCAGCGGCGGCAAGTACGCGCGCGGCCCATGCGTCGTCGTTGCTGAAGAGGCCCGTGCGGTAATCGCCGAGCGCGACGATGATCGAGCCGGTGAGCGTGGCCAGATCGACGATGCGTGTTGCGCCAAGCTCGCGCGCATAGGCGAGACCATCAACGAGGACGAGGCGGCCTTCGGCGTCTGTGTCCACGACTTCGATGGTGTAACCGGCAAGCGTGCGGACGATGTCGCCGGGTTTGATCGCTTTGCCCGAAGGCATGTTCTCGGCCGCAGGGACGATGCCGACGACGCGGCGTTGCGGTTTGAGTTGCGCGATGGCGCGCAGTGCGCCGCAGACGGCCGCGCCGCCCGCCATGTCTGCTTTCATCTCCTCCATGTGCTCGGTCGGCTTGATCGAGATGCCGCCCGTGTCGAACGTGATGCCCTTGCCGACGAGCGCCCAGAGTTCATCCTGCTCGCTCGCGCCTTCCGGCTCATAACGCACGACGATGAGCGCGGGCGGCTCGTCCGAACCTTGCCCGACGCCCCACAAGCCGCCCATGCCGCGCGCGCGTATCTCACTGGCTGCGAGCGACTCGACGCGCAAGCCAAACTCTTCAGCCATCTCCGCGACGCGCCGCGCAAACTCGCGCGGTGGCAAAGCCGCGCCCGGCTCGTCCGCGAGCGCACGCGCCCAGTTGGCCGATTCTGCGATGATGCGCGCACGCTCGACCGCTGCGTTGAGCGCGTCGTGCGGCGCAGGCACGATGAGCGTCAACTCTGTGAGCGCGGGCGCGGCTTCGGCTTCGCGCTGTTGATAAAAGTCGTTCTCGTAACAGCCGTGAATCGCGCCTTCGGCAACCATGCGCGCGAGTTGCGCCGCATCGCCCGACGCAGGCAGCATGAAGTGTAGCCGCTCTACCTGCGCTGACTGCGCTTGCCGAACAGCCGCACCGGCCGCACGGCGCAACGCGAACGGTGTGAAGTCCGCGTGCGCGCCGAGACCGAGCAACAGCAGACGACGCACGCCATCATCATCCGCGACGTGACAAAGCAGCGCCTCGTCCTCTTCACCCTTGAACTCGCCCGCGCGCAAGAGGTCGGCACAGACGCGCGCCAATCTTTCATCTTCGACCGCGCAAGCAAGCTGCGGCTCGTCCGTAAAGACGCAGATGGCCGCTGCGTCTGTCTGCGCCGGCAGCGCGGCGGCAAGTTTGATGGCGAATGTGGCTGGCTTGTACATGAGGTCAATGATACTGTGCGCTTGGCGCGTTGCCACGCCACGCGGCTCGCGTCACACATCTTTGGCGCGGCGCGGCTGGTCAGTATAATGCACGCGCGACGACGCGACCAACTGCGGTCTTCATGCTTCACGCTTATGTTTGAGGGCGACTTTTCAATCGGGGCGGGGCGCGCGGCGAAGGAACTGTTCGTGCGCGCTTACGAAGCGCAGCAAGCGGGCGACTACACGACGGCCGTCGAACTCTATCGCCGTTCCATCGAAACCTACCCGACCGCCGAAGCGCACACTTTTCTCGGCTGGGTCTATAGTTTTCAAGGGCGCTACGACGAAGCGATTGACGAATGCCTGCGCGCGATTCAAGTGGACGCGACGTTCGGCAACCCTTACAACGACATCGGTAGTTACCTCATCGCCAAAGGCGATCTCTACAACTGCATCCGTTGGTTTCAACGCGCGCTGCAAGCGCCGCGCTATGAATCCTACGCCTTCCCGCATTTCAATCTGGGGCGCGTCTATGAGCAACGCGGCCGGCTCATCCAAGCCGCGCGCCACTACGGTCTCGCGCTGGAACAAGCGCCCAACTTCGCCCAAGCCGCCCAAGCGCTCCGGCGCGTACAAGCGCGATTGAATTAAGCAAGCGCGTCAACCATCCGTTAACGTTTCTTCGTGGCTTTACGACTCCGCCGCTTTTTCCCTGCTTCACGCCGCATCCGTTCAATCAGGCCCACGCCTTCGCGCCGCGCTTTGATGGCGAGCGCCTTGGCCTCCTTTTCGCTGCGGCTGTCCGGCCCGAAATGATATTTGCGCGTCACACGCCGACCGTCGGGCAGCGTCCAACCTGCGGCCCAGACTTCATAAGTGACGCCGCGTCGGCGCTGCGTCGTCTTGTGTACACCCGCATGGCCGCTCGTGTTGCGCGCATTCGTGCGATTGAACATGTTGCCATGCGCCGGTTTCGGGAAACGTTCGAGTAGCTCATCGCGATAGGCAATCGCTCGCAGCAAGGCGCTATTTTTGCCGCCATGCGCGCTGTCGTAGAAAAACTTCTGGTGCATCACGCTATCACGCATCAAGCGCACGAACCAACCGTACTGTCTTTTCTTCTCCTGTTCGACCCGACTGATATGCTTCAACCTTTTAACCATGTACTCCAGTCCATACCTCCTTACAAATCAAAGCACCGGACACAAATTACCACAAGTCGTCGGCAGATGCGATGACTTTAGTTAGGTCATCATGATTTAAGAGAAATGAGAATGGCTCAACAGGTCTCAGACTGTGCGCCGCCGCGAAGTTCATTCTTATTGATCTTCATCTTTCGGCGGTTCGCGTCCACAGCCACATAGACGACTTCGGCTTCGGTGACTTTGATCCGCTCGGATGTGCCGCCGTAGCGTTCGGCTTCGACGACGACGTGGACGGTCAGCGAGGTGGTGCCGATGCGGATGGTGCGGGCGTAGAAGCTGACGAGATCGCCGACATAGACCGGCTCGTGAAAGACGACTTCGCGCATGGCGACCGTGACGAAGCGCTCAATCCCTGTGTGCCGGTGGGCTTCGACCGCGCCCGCGATGTCAATGTAGCTGAGGATGATGCCGCCGAAGATCGTGCCCTGCGGGTTGGTGTCGCGCGGCAGGAGCGTGATGCGGATGGCGGGGTCGCCGTAAGAGATCGCTTGGGTCATAAGAGATGGCTGTTAGCGGTTAGCGATTAGCTGTTAGCTTTTTCGTGGTCACGCAGATTGCTGCGCTGAAACCATGCAAGCTAACTTAGCGCGGCCAAGCTAATCGTAATGAAATTGCCCTTTTTCATTGCAGAAATTTAACGTTCAGCATGGACGGGCGCGGGCGGTGGTGTCAAGCGAGGCGGGCGTATTGATGACCTGATTTTCTGTCGGTGCGGGCAGCCAACGGCGCGCGCGCGGCCCTCATCTAACGCTTGTCGCACCGCAGAGAAAACCGTCGGTTGGTTAGCATCCTCTAATCGGCGCGGTTGGTTTGTGTGTCGCGTGCCGGCCGCGCCTGTCGGCGTGCGCCGCCGGTCGCATGTATAATCGGGCGCGAAGCCTCAAGCAACGGCAACTGACGGATAACCTGTTTATGAACAACTTGCAGCCGCCTCCAAGCACACACCTAGCAACGACCACTCGCGCAATGCGCGGATTGAAGTTCGCCAGCTTATCGTTGACCTTACTGCTCGGCCTCTTTGCCAATAGCAGCTTCGCGCAGCCGCGCGCTGGTCAGACGCCGCCGCCGCTCAGACGCGGCACGCCCGCGCGGACTCAACCAACGCCGACACCCGCGCCGACCGCGACGCCGACGCCCGTCCAATTGCCGCAGACGCCAAACACGACGGGGCGCGCGCGTTACGACATTACGAACTACAAGATTGATGCGGAACTACGCCCGAACGAGCACCTCTTGCGCGCCACAGCCGACGTAACCTTCACGCCGCTCGATGCGACGCGCACGGTCGTCTTTGAACTCAACGGCTCGTTGAAAGTCGAGGGCATCGAACGCAACGGAAAGCCCTTGACGAACTTCGTGCAGGATCAGGTCGGCGTGGATCAGATCGGGCCGAGCGTGCGCGTTGACTTGGACGAGGTCGTGCCCGCAGGGCAGCCGATCACGCTGCGTTTCCATTATTACGGCGCGCTCGTTACGTCCGAAGGCGGGCCGCTGGCGACGAAGCGGCTGGCTTACGTCGGGCCGGAAGGCTCTTATCTGATGTATGCCGCGCGCTGGTTTCCTTTCCACGACTACGCGGCCGACCGTGCGACCGCAGACATCACTGTCGCCGTGCCGCCGGGTTTTCTGGTTGCAGGTTCGAGCGATGATCCCGTCACTTCGCAAGCGAAGGGTGGGCTGACCTATTACCATCTCGCCAACCGTCAGCCGACCTTAGTCGGCAACATCGTTGCCGGCCGCTTTGAGACGCGCACCTTGCGCATCGGCGGTTATGAACTCAGCTTCTTCGTCCAGCCCGGCAACGAAAACCGCATCGAGCCTTATGGCGAACTCGTGGGCCGCGCGCTTCAGTTCTACACGAAGCAATACGGCACGCCCGCCTTCGGCACGCACTACACGGTCGCGGAGATTGACAACGAAAGCCTCGAAGCTTATGCCGCGCCGGGCATGGAATTTTTATCCGCGAGTTTCTTCGATCCGGCCCGGCCGCCAAAGGACGAGCGCGTCGAGCGCGAGGTGGCTTATCAGTGGTGGGGCTTCACGGTCGCTTTGAAGTCGTTCGATGACGCATGGCTCTCGCAAGGTCTCTCAGAGTGGAGCGCGTATGCCTTGCGCGAGGCGACGCTCGCGGGTGGCGCTTTGGATGCCGCCCAGCGCGACATGCAAGAGCGCGCTTTGATGTTTGAGCAATCGGCTTCGATCCTGCGCGCGCCTTCGACGCTCGATGACACGTCGCCGCAGTATCAATCGGTCGTCTTCTACAAAGGCGCGATGGTCTTTCGCATGCTGCGCGACACGCTCGGCAAAGACAAATTCGACGGGCTGTTGCGCACGCTGCTCGCGCAATATCGCGGCAAGAGCGTCTCGATTGACGACTTCGAGCGTTTGACCTCGCAGGTTGCAGAGCAGAACATGCGCTTCTTCTTTGCGCGTTGGGTCGAGGGCACGGGCGTGCCTGAGTTCGCTGTTGACTATCAGATCATACGCACGCGCACGGGCAAGTTTCGCGCGCGCGGCACGGTCAAACAGAACTTCGAGGGCTTGAAGATGCCGGTCGAAGTGATGGTGCGCGCCGAAGGCGAGAACAATAGTCAGACGCAGATGCTCTTCATCGAAGACAAGAGCGAGGACTTCGACTTTGAGACGCAAGGGCAACCGCTCGAAGTTGTCGTCGATCCGAACAACAGAGTCATGCGGCTGTCGGACGAGTTGCGCATCTCGGTCGTCGCGCGGCGCGGCATCGAACTATTCCGCGAAGGGCAGTACGCCGAAGCGCAACACCAACTCGAAGAAGCGCTCAAGCTCGACAAGTCGAACTCTTGGGTCTATTACAATCTCGGTCTGCTCTACCTCGAACAACGCAACTACGATCCGGCGCTCGACAACTTCGACGCGGCCCTAAACGGCGACCTCAAGCCCTCTTGGATCGAAGTCTGGGCGCACATCAAACGCGGCAACGCCTACGATGCCAAAGGCGACCGCGCCCGCGCCACCAACGAGTACAACAAGGCGGTCGAGACCGGCATCAACTACGACAACGCGCAGAAAGTGGCCAAGCAATACCTCGCCACGCCCTACGATCCGAAGGCGGCAACGCAGCAAGCGGCGAATCAATAAAAGAGGAAGAGGGGAAAAGAAAAGGCTGAGTTTCGAGCTTAACCTTTTACGCTCTCCCTTTCCCTCTTCCTCTCTTCCTCTTTACTTATACGGCGACAACCGCGATGCGGTGCTTGTCCGCGAGTTTGATCATCTGCGCTCGATCAAAAATTAAAGTCTTGTTCGCCGTGATGCACAGACAGGTCGCGCCAGCTTCGATCATGCTCTCGACCGTGGGCACACCGACGACGGGCACATCGAAGCGCATGTCTTGATCGGGCTTGGCGATCTTGACGACGGTGAGGCGACCACGTGCAAGTTGGCCTGCGCGTTTGATTGTCGCGTCCGTGCCTTCCATCGCTTCGATGGCGACGCAGGCGCGTGCGCGCACGACGATGGTTTGGCCGAGATCGAGCCGTGCGATCTCGTGTGCGACTTCAAGCCCGTATTCGATGTCGCCGCGTTCGCGCTCGTCCGGCGCGCGGCGCGTGAGCGTGCCGACGGCGGGCAAGTGGTCTTGCAGGAAATAGGTCGAGTCAATCAGTTCGATCCCCTCTTTGGCGAGTTCGGCGGCGACTCCGCCGATCAGAGCGTCCGTGTTGCGGCGCGGCAACCCCAAGAGCAGCTTCAGCATCCGCACGTCGGGCAGCGCACCACTGAAAATCTGCACGTGCTTCACCTGCCCCGCCATGATCGCGCGCTCCACGCCCGCGCGTTTGAAGAAGCGGATCATCTTCCCCAATTGCCCGATACCGACCCACGTCAGTTTGTCTGCTACCTGCTCAATCTTTGGATCGGTCTCCTCGCGGATCGCCGCCACCGCCAACGACACGCCCGCCCGACGCGCCTCTTCGAGCACGAGAAAGGGAAACTGTCCGTTGCCAGCGATGAGTCCGTAGCGCATAAGCTGGTCGGTTAGTGCTGCGCCGTCACGCGCGCGCGCTTGGTTGTGCCGGGCAGGGCGAAGAAGACCGCGAGCGCCATGCACAAGCCGACGCTTGCGGCAACGCTAAAGAAGGCGAGCGCGAAGGCCGCCACATACAGCAATGGGCCGAACCGATATTGCTTCGTGATCGTGGCCGCCAACTCTCGGTCGTGCTGCGCGCCGAGCAGCCGCCCGCCGCGCGAGGCGTAGCGCCACATAACGTTGAAGAGGATTGCGATCAGAATGAAGCTGCCACTATAGACGGCGGCGGCCGTCGGCGCGTAAGCGTGCCCGATGTATTCAGCCAGCAGCGCGGTCGGGAATGGCACGAGCGTGATGCTCATCAGCAGCAGCCCGTTGATGATCAGAAACCAGTGGTCGCTGTACTTGATGACGCGAAACATCCGATGATGATTGACCCACATGATGAGGATGGTCAGAAAGCTGGTCACGAAAGCGAAATAGATGGGCCACTGTCTGAGCAGCGCGCGCATGAGACTTGCCCCGCCGAGTTCCTGCGCCGTTGGTACTTTAACATCCAACACGAGCAGCGTGATGGCAATGGCGATCACGCCATCGCTGAACGCCTCGATGCGCGCCGTCTCTTTCTCCGCTTCCGGCGAACTATCAAATTTCGCAACCATAGCACCCAACCTTCACTTGACGACGCCGCGCTCTGAGGTCTCAATGAAGCGGACGAGTTCTGCGACTTCTGGTGTATCGGCGATCTCCGCGCGGATGCGTGCGAGCGCCTGCGTGGTGTTGAGTTTGGAGGCGAGCAGGAGACGGAAGGCGTGATGGAGCGCGCCAATTGTGGACTGTGGATACTTGCGCCGCTTCATGCCGAGGGTGTTCAAGCCGTAACACTTGGCGTGGTTGCCGACGGTGAGCGCGAAGGGGAGCGCGTCTTTGACGACGACCGTGTAGCCGCCGACGTAAGCCTCGCGCCCGATGCGGCAGAATTGATGGACACCGGAATATGCGCCGATATTCGCGTCGTCTTCTACGCGGACGTGACCGGCGAGTGTTGCGGCGTTGGCCATGATGACGCTGTTGCCGATCAAGCAATCGTGCGCGATGTGCGCCTGCGCCATGATGAGGCAATCGTCGCCCGTCTGCGTCAACATCCCGCCGCCTTGCGTGCCGCGATGGATGGTGACGAACTCGCGGATATGATTGCGCCGGCCGATGCGCGTCTCGGCTGGCTCGCCCTTGTATTTCAAATCCTGCGGCGCGAGGCCGATTGAGACGAATGGAAAGACGTGCGTCTCGTCGCCGACCCACGTGCGCCCGTCAATAACGCAGTGTGCGTCGAGGCGCACGCCGTCGCCAAGTGTAACTTCGTCGCCGATGATCGAGTAGGGGCCGATGTGACAGTCGCGCCCGACTGTGGCGCGCGGGCTGACGACCGATGAGGGATGTATGAAGGTCATTGCACAGCGTTGCGGTCGGTCACGGCGCTCGTGATGATGGCCTCAGCGACGAGTTTGCCATCCACCTTCGCTTCGCCGCGCATGCGTTGAAAGCGCGAGCCGATGCGCAAGGCTGTCACTTCGAGCATGAGCGTGTCGCCGGGCACGACCGGTTGACGAAAGCTCGCCGACTTGATGCCGGTAAAGAGCACGAGCTTGCGCTCGCGGTCTTCGAGTTCACGCATCGCAAGGATCGCGCCGACCTGCGCCAGCGCCTCGACCACGAGCACGCCGGGCATGACGGGCGCGCCGGGGAAGTGGCCCTGAAAGAACGGCTCGTTGATGGTCACCTGCTTAATGCCGACAATCCGCGTGGGCGGCACAAGTTCGACGATGCGATCAACGAGCAGGAAAGGATAGCGATGCGGCAGCAGTGCTTGGATGGCGCGGATGTCGAGAACCGTATCCATGAAACGGTAAGCAGTAAGCAGTAAGCAGTAGGCAGTGAAAGCAGTTTGTCCTGAACTGCCCTACTGCCTACTGCCTACTGCTTACTCGTCGAAGTTATTCCGGGTGGCTGGCCGGCGTGGCGGCGGCGGCCGTCGCCGGATGCGTCCGGTTGTACTCGGTGACGAACTCTTTGGTGATGTCCACGCTGTCGGCGGCGTAGATGACCGGCACGCGCGTCACGTCAATGATGATCGAGATGCCGCGCGCTTGCGCAAACCCTTGCAGCGAGTTGTACACATCCTGCTGCAACGGGTCGAGGACTTCCTGCATGCGCTTCTGGTAAGCGGCTGTGGCGTCCTGTTGTTTGCGCTCAAGCTGAACTTTCAACTGCTCGGCCTGATCCTGCTGCTGCTGCGTGACCTTCGGGTCTTGGATTTGTGCTTTCTTCTGGAGGTCTGTCACCAGCGCGTTGTACTGATCCGACAGGCGCTGCAACTCAGCCTTCTGTTGCTGGAACTGCGCATCCACCTGTTTGATCGCGTTGACGACGCGAGTGATGCCGGACTTGTCGTCGCTGAACGCACTGGAGTCAATAATAGCGAGCCGGCCCGTCGCCGTTGCGCCGCCTGTAGGTGCAGCACCACCGCCTGCGGGCGGCTGCACGCCGGCCGGGCGCGTCTGCGCCTGCGCCGAAACAATTGTGAACGCCGCAAGCACGAAGGCGGCGATGGTAAAGCGAACTGATCTCATTTTCTTCTTGTACTGCTCCTTACAGTCTGGAAAAAGGTTGCCGCGCCATTAGATGCGCGCTCGTCTGCTATTGTCAACCTCGTAGTTTAACTCGAAACGACAAAAAAGTCCGCCCACGATGGGCGAATTTTAGAAGGTGCGCCCGACGCTGAAACGGAAGACGCTCCGTTGCTCGTTGAAGATGAGCGGCACTTGCGAACTCAGTCCGCGCCGCGCGTTCGGGTTGTACGCATAGATTAAACGAAACGGCACATTGATCACAGGCAACTGCACGCGCACCTCGACGCCCAGACTCGAACGAAAGTCCGTCAGCTTGTTGAAGACGCTCTGCGAGAGCCGCACGGCCGTGTTGGTCTGCGCGTCGCCGCGAAAGAAGATTTGATAGAAGCCGAACGGCAGCGTCGTCACAGGATCAATCGGGCCGAGCCGCTGCGCGTTGACGAACTCCTCTGTGGTCACCAGCCGATTGTCGCGCGCCACCAGACCACCCGAGGCGAACAGGAACGCGAGTTGCGAACTGTCCTGACACGCCACGAGCGAGTTTAGACTAACGACAGCGCTGCCGCCACGGCATGCGACGAAGCCGAGGTTCTGAAGGAAGAGCGGATCGGATTGAAACTCGCTTGAGAAAATCTGATCCGCGCCATGGTGTATGTTGAAGGCCGAGCCGATGTCGGCGAAAGCCGCCGCGCTCAATGATGTGCCGATGATCGGCACGCGGTACTCAAAGTTGCCGAGCACTTGCGTGTCCGCGCCGATGGGCTGGAAGCCGCGCGAGATCATGCGCGGGTTCGCGCCGGTTGTGCCGGTGAATGTGCCGAGCGAGGCGAAGCGTTGCAGGTCTGTCACGGGCACGGGCGTGCCGCTCCCGTTCGTCGCCAGCACGATATTGCGCGACGTGACGAACAGTTCAATCGGCACGATGGGCGAGATCGAGCGCACGTTGTAGCCGCGAATCGTGTACTCGTCGCCGAGGAAGAAGCGTTCGTAGATCGGCACGCCTTCGACGAAGGCGAGCGAACTTTGCTGCGCCGTGCGCACCTTAGCGGAGGTGGCGAAACTGCTCACGTGCCCGGCGAGCAAGCGGAAGCCGAAGACTTGCGGAATGAGCGCGCGTTTATTCCGCACGGGGAAGAACTGTTGGTACGTCACGGTCGGCTCGTAAGTGCGCACATCGCCGCCAAGGCCGGCGAAGGCGAACGAGGCGGCCAGTTGCCGGCCCGAGATCGCGTCCACGCCGCGTATGTCGCGCGTGTCATAGACGAACGAAGGTGTGACGCGACTCGTCAGAATATTCGGTTGGCGATAGATGACCGGGATGAAGTTCGGATTGTTCGGATCGCGGTTGACCTCCGGGTCTTTCACGCTCGTCCGCGAGATCGTGTAAGAGAGACCGACGCGCGTCGCCAGATTAAAAGGCGTCTTGCGCCGGAACTCCGACAGCAGGGCCGAGGCGAAGATGCTGCCGCCGGTTGAAGTCTGCGTGAACAGATTCGACTCGCTCGTGTTTAGGAAATCAGTCGTCGTGCCGAACAGACCGCTCAGGGCCGATTGATTCTGCGACAGGAATGTGCCCTCGCCGAAATACTTGAGCGACTGCGAATAGACCGAAAAGCCGACCGAGATTTGCCGGTTCTTAAAGTACGGCTCGGTGAACGAGAAGACGAACGAACGTTGCCGGTTGCCGGCCGCCAGATTGATCGAGAGCGATTCGCCGCGCCCGAACAGGTTATTGGTCGAGTATTCGAGACCGAAGAACGAGCCGCCGATGCCGGAGATGCCGCCGTTAAAGGAAATCTGTTGGCGGCCGCGCTCGTTCACTTTGATCGTCACGTCAACTTCGCCGCGTTCCTCGTTCTGCCGGAAGTCAACGTCCTTTTCTTTGTCAATCGGATCGAAGAAGCCGAGTTGGTTGAGGCGCAGGATCGAGAATTCCAGATAGCCTTGGTTGTAAATGTCGCCTTCGTTCAGGACGACCTCGCGGCGCAGCACATAGTCGCGCGTGAAGGTGTTGCCTTGAAACTCCAGCCGGCGCAGACTGAACTGCTTGCCCTCCTCAATCGTGACGGCGTAATCAACGATGCCTTCTTTCGGGTTGGTCGGATTGTCTTTGAATGTCGGTTCGGGGTCGGGCACATACTGGATGAAGCCGTTGTTGCCATAAGCTTTCTTCAGGTCTTCAAAGAACGCTTTATAGACACGCTCGCCGCTCGCCACGTCGCCCTGCTTCAAGCCGAGCAAGGCCTTGATGCGCTCCTCGCTGAAGATCGAGTTGCCTTCGATTTTGAGATCGCCCAGCCGGTAGAGCCTGCCTTCGATGATGGGGATCGTGACGCGCAGACCTTCGTCCACAGATGACAAGAGCGGCAAAGGCAGGATGAAACCCGTGCGGCGCGGGCCGACGCTCTCAACTCTCGGTTCGCCGGCCCGACCTTGCAGGTAGCCCTTCGAGGCCATGTAGTTGCGAATCAGGCGCAGGTCGGCGTCGAGCTTCTCGCGATCCAGAATGTCCTTGCCTTGAAAGCGTGAGAGCAGGCCAGCCTCTTTGACGTACTTCATCGCGCCGCGCAGTTGTTTGCCCTTGAAGACCTGATTGCCCTCGAACTCGATCTCGACGACGCGCACGCGCTTGCCTTCGTTAATCTGGAACGTGAGCGCGCTCGAACTCTGGGAGATGTCCTCGACCTTCGCATCAACCGTCGCGTTCGGGTGGCCCTTCGCGGCGAGCATCTCTTTCAGAAGGCGCTTCGCGTTATTGACCTTGACGGGATCGAGCGTGTTCTCCTTCTGCACGCCGATGCGCCGCTCGCGGAACGCCTTGAGCACATCGGATTCGGTGACGCTGTGCAAGCCATCGAACTGCAAGTCGCGGATGATCGGTAATTCTTTGACCTCAAAGTACACGATGACGCCGCCGTGCGGGCCGTCTTGTGTGTACACGCGCGACTCAGTCTGTTTGAAAAAGCCGAGCGACATCAGAGCTTTAAAGTCGCGTTCAACCTGCGCTGGGTTGTACGGGTCGCCCTGCCGGGTCTGGATGTAATAGAGCAAGTCCGCTGAGCGGTTGCGCCGGTTGCCGGTGATCTGCACGTCTTCGACGAGCTTTTGCCCTGTGGGCTGGGCTGACGGCTCTTGCGCGCGTGCGTTCGTAGTGAGGCCGCCGATGAGCAAGAGGCCGAGTTGACCGGCGATCAGGACGGCCAGCAGTAAGCGCCGGGTCGGCGCGCAAATACGCATAATTGCTTGATCCCTCAAAGCTGACAGAAAGACTTCGAGATGTAGGAACAGAAAAAACTCTTCGGACTGACTGTTTTGACTTACACCGCGCGACCGGAACACGACCGACGGCTTAAAATCCGGTGGCACTTGGATTCAGCCGCACCGCGCGACGGTTGCCAGCCGCCAGTCAAGCAAAGGCGCACATTATAAAGAAGGCAAAAGGCAAAGGGCAAACGGCAGAAAGCAGTAGGCAGAAGGCGGTAGGCAGCAAGCAGTGAAGAACAAAGGATAGACCGCTAGTATTCGATGCTCGTCCAGATCACGACGAACGCATAGCTGACGGCCTTCCGTCTTGTCTTTAACTGCCTACTGCTTACTGCCTTCTGCCTGCTGTTTCCTAATGAATTAGCAGTTCGTCGCCGAGTTCTTCGATGCTCACGGGCCGGTGGCTGAGGACGCCCGCGCCTTCGTAAACTTCGACGAGGGCCACGCCCGCCAGTTCGCCCTGAATTAAAGCTTCGGAGAGCGGGTCTTCGACGTATTTTTGCAGCGCCCGCCGCAAGGGGCGCGCGCCGTAAGAGCGATCCGCGCAGGTCTTCGCCACCACCCAACGCTTCGCCTCTTCCGTGAGTCGCACCTCCAAATCTTTGCGCCTGAGCGTGCGGTTGATCAGCTCAACTTGCAAACCGACGATCTCCAACAGTTCATCTTCGCTCAACTGATCGAAGATGATGATCTCGTCGAGCCGGTTGATGAATTCAGGATTGAACGTCTGGCGCACGGCGGCCATGACCATCTCTTCCAGTTTCTCGCGCGTGTCGGCGGGCGTGGCTTGGAAGCCGAGCGCGCCGCGCTTCTGGATGAAGCGCGCGCCGATGTTCGAGGTCATGATGATGATCGTGTTCTTGAAATCAATCGTGTTGCCGAGCGCGTCCGTCAAGATGCCGTCTTCAAAAACTTGCAAGAGCACGTTGAAGATGTCCGGGTGCGCTTTCTCGATCTCGTCGAAGAGCAGCACAGAGTATGGCGAACGCTTGATGCGCTCGGTCAACTGCCCGCCCTCTTCGTGGCCGACGTAACCGGGCGGTGAGCCGATGAGTTTCGAAACCGAGTGCTTCTCCATGAACTCAGACATATCGAAGCGCACCATCGAACGCTCAGAGCCGAACAAGAATTCAGCCAGTGAACGCGCCACCTCTGTTTTGCCGACGCCGGTCGGGCCAAGGAACAGGAACGAGCCGACGGGTCGCTGCGGGTTCTTCAGCCCCGCGCGCGAACGTCGGATCGAACGCGCGAGCGCAGAGATGGCGGGGCGCTGCGCGATGACGCGATTGTGCAGCTCAATTTCGATGCGCAGCAACTTGTGCTGCTCCTCTTCCTTGAGCGACGTGACGGGGATGCCGGTCCAACGCGCGATCACATCCTCCACGTCGTCGCGCGTGACGGCGACCGACATCAACATGTCTTCCTCTTCCGTCAAGCGTGCAGCCGTCAGACTCTCCATCGTGTACGGCGACGAACGTGCGCCGCGCTCGTCCGTGAGCGGCTCGCGCGTGGCGGCTTCGCGCCGGGCGCGGAGTTTGACGCGCGCGCCGGCTTCGTCAATCACGTCAATCGCTTTGTCGGGCAGAAAACGATCAGGGATGTAGCGATTCGATTGATAGACGGCCGCCTCAATCGCCTCCTCCGTGTAGCGCACTTGATGAAACGCCTCGTAGCGTTCGCGCACGCCATCGAGGATCGAGACGGTTTCCTCTTCCGATGGCGGCGGCACTTTCACCGCTTGGAAGCGGCGTTCGAGCGAACGATCTTTTTCAATGGACTTACGAAACTCTGCGGGTGTGGTCGCGCCGATGCATTGAATCTCGCCGCGCGAGAGCGCTGGCTTCAAGATGTTCGCCGCGTCGAGCGAGCCTTCCGCCGAGCCTGCGCCGACGAGCGTGTGCAGTTCGTCAATGAAGACGACGTACTGCGGGTTCTCGATCAACTCGCGCATGATCTGTTTAAGGCGTTCCTCAAACTGCCCGCGATACTTTGTGCCCGCGACGATCAATGAGAGATCGAGCGACAGGATGCGCTTGTTCTCTAAAAACGACGGCACTTCACCGCGCACGATGCGCTGCGCAAGGCCCTCGACAATCGCGGTCTTGCCGACGCCCGGCTCACCGATCAAGACCGGGTTGTTCTTCGTGCGGCGGCAGAGGATTTGAATGACGCGCTCGATCTCGTGTTCGCGCCCGATGAGCGGATCGAGTTTATCGTTGATGGCGTCTTCGGTGAGATCGCGCGAGAACTCTGCGAGGTGCGGCGTGTCCTTCTTCTGTGTGGCGCGCGTGTCTGAGCCGGTGGCGCGTGCAACCTCTTCACGCACGGCGGCGAGCCTCAAGCCCCGCTCGTAGAGAATCTCCGCCGCGAGCGAACGCTCTTCGCGCAGGAGGCCAAGCAGCAAGTGCTCAGTGCCGATGTGCCGGTGTTGCAAACGATCCGACTCTTCGTGCGCGTAAGCCAGCACGCGCTTCGTTTCGGGCGCAAGCGGTAGCTCGACACTGGTGGAGATTTTTTCACGCAAGGGGGCGCGCCCTTCGATCTCTTTGCGGATCGATTCAAGCGAGGCTTGCGCGCGCGCCAGAAAACGTGCAGTCAGCGTCTTGTCTTCGCGCATCAGGCCCAAGAGCAGATGCTCCGGCTCGATAGCGGGCGCGCCGAACTGCGAAGCTTCGTAGCGGGCGAAGAAGATAACGCGCCGTGCTTTCTCCGTGTAGCGTTCGAACATAAAAAGCTGATGATGCTGACCGGGTTGATGTGGCGGACTGCGCGTTGGCCGAAATGAACGCCGCTCTTGTCCGCCCGCCAGCATTATAACCCAACGCCGCTTCGCAGCGAAGGCAAAAGGCAAAAAGCAGAAAGCAGAAGGCAGTAGGCAGTAGGCAGAAAACGGCCAGTTGAATGAAGCTCGAACGTTGAGCAGTGCTCAACCAGTTGCTTTCTGCTTACTGCCTTCTGCTTTCTTGCAGTCGTCCGTCTTGCAATAGCAGCACGCGGTCGCAGGCGCGCGCCAGTTGTTCATTGTGCGTGGCGACGACGATGGCTGCGCCGCGCGCGCGACACAGGCGCGCGAGCAGTGCAGCGACTTCAGCGCCGGTCTGTGCGTCGAGGTTGCCGGTCGGTTCGTCCGCGAGCACTAACGTCGGGCGCGTGACGAGCGCGCGGGCGATGGCGACGCGCTGCTGCTCGCCGCCCGATAGTTCGCCCGTGCGATGCGCGGCGCGCGCTTGCAAGCCGACGGCTGCGAGCATCTCTGTGGCGGCCGTGCGCGCCCTTCGCGCTGGCGCGCGCGCGACGAGCAACGGCAGCGCGACGTTCTCCAACGCGGTCAAGTCGGGCAGCAGGTGATGAAACTGAAAGACGAAACCGATCTCGCGGTTGCGCACGCGCGCAAGTTGGTCAGCATTAGCGCGTAACAGATCAACTTCGCCCACGCGCACGCTGCCTGAGTCCGCCTCATCGAGGCCGCCGCAGATGTGCAGCAGCGTTGATTTGCCCGCACCCGATGCGCCCACGACCGCCAACAGCTCAGCGCGCCGCACGTCGAACGCAACATTACACAACACCTCAAGCGCGCCGCCCGACGGCAACGGATAACTCTTGCGCAACTCGCGCACGCGCAAGATCGGGTTGGCAGGTTCAAGGTTCAAGGTTCAAGGTTCAAAGTTCAAAGTTCAAGGTTCAAGCGACGGCAGCAAACTTTGAACCTTGAACCTTAAACTTTGAACTGTCATTCATAACGCAACGCCTCTGCCGGTCGTAGTCGCGCGGCCGTGCGCGCCGGATACACGGTGGCGAGCAGGCAGAGGACGAATGCGCCGAGTGCGGCGAGCATCGTTTCGCTCGCGTGTGGATGAAAGGGGATCGCGCTGAGCGAATAGACTGCGGAGGGCAGACGGACCAGCCCGTAGCGATCACCGAGGAAGCAAGCGATGAGTCCGAGCGCGACGCCGGCGAGTGCGCCGAGGGCGCCGATGATTGCGCCTTCGAGGATGAAGATGAGCATGATGCTGCGCGCGCGTGCGCCGAGCGCGCCGAGGCTCGCGATGTCTGCGCGGCGCTCGGTGACGACGAGCACGAGCGTCGTCGTGATGTTGAGCGCGGCGACGAACAGGATGAGCGCGATGATCAAGCCGACCGTGCGCCGCTCTAACGCGAGCGCGGCGAAGAGCGGACGGTTCGCGTCTTGCCAGTCAACGGTCGTGAACTCCGCGCCGAGCGTGGCGCGCACGCGCGCCGCCGTCTCTGGCGTGCGATAGATGTCTTCAGTCTCAAGACTGATGACTGGCGCGCTGCCCTGCGGCGCAGACTCGAAGCTCACAGCGTCGGCGAGCGCGAGATAGGCCCAAGCCGAGTCGAACTCATAAAGCCCCGTGCGAAAGATGCCGGCGACACGCACGCGCCGCGCGTTGGGCGCGAGACCGGGCGGCTCTGCGACACGCTCGCCCGTGATCAACCAGCCCTCAGCGCCGACGGATTGTAAACCCGTCCGCGTCGCCAATTCCGCGCCGATGATCAAAGCAACCGGCGGTTCTTCTTCGTTCGCCGCACGCGAGTCATGCGTCGTGTTGTGCGACAGAGCTTCGCTGTCGCCAGCAATGAGCGTGCGGCGCAGGTCTGTGCGCGTGCGTGTTGAGTCGGGCGCGACGCCGCGCAGGATCGTGTAAGCGGCGTTGTCTGGGCCGTTGAGGAGCGCGCCGGTGTAGGTCGTCGGCTCGGCCGCCGCGATGCCGTCCACTGTGCGCAAGCGCGCGACGAGTGCGGGCCAGTCTTTGATCGGTTGACCATCTGTGCGCGTGAGTGTGATGTGCGCTGTGCCGCGCAGGATTTTGTCGCGCATCTCGTCGCGGAAACCGTTGGCGAGCGCGAGCGCGACGATGAGCGCGGCCACACCGCACGCGATGCCGACGAGTGCCGCAAGCGCAGTCACGCGCGCCGCCGCACGCCCGCGCCGCCGCGCGGTCAGATAACGCAAGGCAAGAAAAAGTTCATAAGGCATCAGTGCCTGACGAGACTGCGTAGTTTGGACGCAGGTTTGGCGAGCAGACGTTCGAGGTGCGGCTCGTCTTGCGCCGTCGCGTCTGTGCGCGGGCGAATTTCGTAGAGCGCGTCGGCGCTGCGACGAAAGTGATAACGGTCTTGCAAGGCGACGAGTTGGCGCGTCTCTGCGCCGCGCCAACTGTCTGTGAACCAGAGGCGCGCGTCTGCGTCCACGAAGACGCGCCGACCGGCGCGCAAGTGTGCGTCAATCAGTTCGGGCAGACGCGCGCCGGGCCAGCCGCCGCCCGTGCCGATCACGTCCCAACGGCCGAGACCGAGACCGCGATAGTAAGTGACGGCGACGGTCTGTCCGCCCGCCATGATGACCGCATCGTCGGGCAAGAGCGCGAGCCGCGCGCGATATTCTTTCGTGAGGGCGTGGCTTTGGATCGTCGGCCATGCGAACAGCATGAAGGGCGTGCCGATGATGAGCGCGGTTAGGCTAACGATGACGACAACGCGCCAAAACGCGCGGCGCAGGTCGCGCCCGCGCGCTTGTGCGCGGCGCAAGAGGAAGTCGGCGACGAGCGGGATCGCGCCGGGCAAACCTGTCAGTTGATAACGCCCGTTGATGACTGCGCTGTAGTGCGTGATGAGCGACAGGTTGGCGATGAGACCGATGAGCGCGAGCGCAAACAGAGGCGAGAGGCCGCGCGTGCGCCACTCTCTGTAAATTGCGAACGGGAGCGCGATGAAAACGATGGGTGCGGCCACGAAGAAGAAGAAAGCGAGCGGTAAAAAGTTGTAAGGCGTGACCGGATGCGCGGCCTCTTCCATGTGCATCGAGGCGACCCAACCGTGCCAAGCGGCGCGATAGCCGTCAACGTCAAACAGGTAGATGAGCGCAAACGGACCCAGCGCGCAGACGAAAAAGAGCGCGCAAGCTGCAACGGTCAAGCCGAGCGTGCGCGCGTCGAGTTTCCACCGATAGACGAGCGGCGCGACGACGAGCCACAGCCCGTAGAGCGCCACCGACTCGCGCACGTTGACGCTCAAGCCGAGCAGCGCCGCGCTCAAGAGCACGAAGCTTGTCTGTCGCTCCTGCATGCCGCGCAGGTGCAGCGCGAGACCGAAAGTTAAGAGCACGAGCGAAGGAATCTCCGTCATCGCCTGTCCACTATAGATGACGAAGAAGGGCGAGAGCGCGAGCAGCAAGGCAGCGATGGTCGCGGTTTGTCTTGAACCCGACAGCCTGCGCGCGAACGCCCACATGCCGATAATGGCGAGCGGACTTTCGCAGATGACCATGTACTTGAAGAGCAGGTAAGCGTGTTCGGGTTGGACGCGGAAGAGCGCGTGCGCGAGCTTGTAGGCGTAGTGATTCGTGTAGATGAAGAGCGTGCGCCCGAAGAGCATCGAAGAGGGCGCGCCGCGCAGGGCGAGCACCGTGTAGTCGAGCGCGTCCCAATCGCCGGCAAAGGGATCGCGGCACAAGAGCGCAAGCAAGAGGGCGACGAGCGCGGGCGGCAACCACCAGCGCCACGCCGCCCGCAAAGTCAACTCGCCGGGTGCGCGGTCTCTGCTCTGTATCTCACCCGTCGCGTGGGTGCTTGTCATCGGGCGTGAACGATTCGATCAGTTTGTGGTCAAGCGATTCATCCGGGCGTTTGACCATCGTCAGACGATTGCCGCGCTCATTGTACTTGACTTCGTCCATGATGTTGTAAATTAAGAGCACGCCGCGCCCGGAAGACTTGAACAGATTGGCCGGATCGCAAGGGTCTGGAATCTCGTTGACTTTGAAGCCTTCGCCTTCGTCTTCGATGGTGAAGCGCGCCTCTTTGGCGGAGAGATCGGCGGTGATGCGGACGAGTTTCGAGGTGTCGAACTTGTTGCCGTGCTTGACGGCGTTGACGAAGGCTTCGTCGAGCGCAATGAAAAGATTCGACCGTTCGGGATTGACGATACCGAGTTGGACGACGCGCTCGTGCAAATAGTGCAGCACGCCGTTCATCAAGCTGAGATCGCTCGGCAGTTCAAACTCGATCTTCTCATGCACGAACGGCAGCACCTTCACGTCTTCGACAAACCGCAGCTTGTACGAGAGCGTCTTTTCAACGATGGTGCGCAACTCTTCGTGATTGTAGGGCCGCCGCAGATAGTTGGCCGCGCCGAGCTTGAACGCTTTGATGATGCCGTGCGGCTGCGCTTCATCGGCCGAGACGACGACGGGCACGACTAGCCGCTTGCGTTTGACTTCGCTCAGGACTTGGATGCCGCCCTCTACGTCGTCGGTCAGATCGCTGATGACCAGATCGAAGTCTTCCAAGTCTTCGCGCGCGAGCGCCTCTTCGCGGTTGCCTGTGGCGATGACATCGTGGCCCAGATCGCTCAAGACCTGCGCGAGTAAGGTGCGCAACTCTTCGTTGGCGTCCACGATCAAGATGCGGCGTTTGTCCATCAGGGCTTCACGAATCCCGTGTCAAAAGCTTAAGTCCGGGGAGGGTCGAACGACGTGCCGGTCAAGTAACCCGTGTTCGTTAAATCAATTTACGCTCCGGCACGCGGCGAGGTTTCCGAATATAGCACACGCGCTGTGCCAGCGCACAAGTCTCTGCTTTCGCCCACGCCGTGCATTTCTGTTAGACTCGATTAGAGCAGAGGTTAGAGGTCAGAGGTTAGAGATCAGTTTTTGTCTTTCACTAACCTCTAACCTCTGACCTCTAACCTCTAATTCATGCAGGCGTCACTCGAACAACAAGCAGCAGAGCCAAGCGCACGCGCGGAACGCGCAGCCGCACGGCTGGCGCGCGCAGACGCATACGCCGATCTATCCAACTACACGTTCAAACAACGGCTCGCCATCCGCGCCATCGCGCGCTTCGCCTATCTGCTCGTCAAGTTCATCGGCGGGACGACGCGCTTTAAGGTCGAAGGTTGGGAGCATTGGGCAGCGATCAGGCGCGCCGGTCTTCAGCCCATCTATGCTTGTTGGCACGACCGCACGCTGCTCTCCGTCTATTTCTGGCGGCGGCGCGGCATGGTCGTCATGTCTTCGCCGAGTTTCGACGGCGAATGCAGCGCGCGCTTCCAGCAACACTTCGGCTACGGCATCGTGCGCGGCTCATCCACGCGCGGCGGCGCAGGCGCGCTCGTCGAGATGGTCAAACTCGTGCGCGCCGGCCGCCCCGCCGGCTTCACCATTGACGGCCCGCGCGGGCCACGCTACGAGGCCAAGATGGGCGCGCTGCTATTAGCGAAAAAGACCGGCTGCCCCATCCTGCCCTTCTCGATCAACCCTGAACATTTTTATGCCGCGTCGAGTTGGGATCGCTTCCAAATCCCGCTCCCCTTCACCCGCGCACATGTCCGCATCGTCCCACCGATCTACGTGCCAACAGATGCAGATGAAGAGCTACTAAACGCCAAACGTGACGAGCTACAGCGAGCCTTGGACTCACTCAACAACTAGCACGTGCGTTTTATGGTGTGTCTCTTTATTGTGCCTTGAGCTTTGCGTAGATAAGACGCAGATGCCCTTGGCAGTTTGCGTATGTGTAGGTGAAATGTGCCGGAGCATCAGAGCGCCCACTTAGATGAGCGACCGCGTCTCCGTCCACGACTACATCAACTCCATCGCGCTGCACGTTGAACTGGCGGAGGTCAATCGAGTCGTTGGAAGATATATTATCTGCTTGCGCTATCTGACTGGCTCTCTCCAATAGCACAGCTTTAGTGGTTATGACTGGCTGGGTTATGCCGTTCTCGCTGACGACGATGCAATCGTCCGCCACAATTTCATCCAGCATGGTCGCATCGGCTTTTACAAGCGCATGATGAAATTGATTCGTCAGCTTAACTGCCTCGGCTTTTTCCTTACGAACAATTATGTACTGGCTCAGACGAGCACCAACTGTATAAGTCGCAAGACCTAGTGCAAATGTCAGCAGCGCAACAGCGAGACGAATGAGGTGCCGTTTCATGCACCTGACAATAGCATGCAGGCAATAAACTAACAATATCGTGATTTGATCATGTCCGTGCAAATTTTGCGCTGTTTGTTACTTTTGTCTCGTCTAGCACCTTCAGTGCGGCGTGTAGTAGGATTGCGGGCCCAAAGTCTTGCCAGTCCTGCACTGTTTCACGGAGGAGCGAATGATCAATCAAGAGCGGCTCAAGAATCTCTTGCTCGAACTCGTCCAGATCGACAGCATCTCGCGCAAGGAGCGCGACGTGGCCGAGCGCATCAAAAAGTATTGCGAAGAGATGGGCGCGCAAGCTGAGATTGACGATGCAGGCGCGAAAGTCGGCGGCAATTCGGGCAACGTGATCGTGCGGTTTCCGGGCACGATTCCTGATGCTGAACCGATCATGATGAGCGCGCACATGGACACGGTCGTGCCGGGCGAAGGCGTCAAGCCGATCATCGAAGGCGACATCATTCGCTCGGACGGCACGACCGTGCTCGGCGGCGACGACAAATCCGGCTGCGCCGTCATCATCGAAACCATTCGCTGCCTGCAAGAGCAGAACATCCCGCATGCGCCGATTGAAGCGGTCTTCTCCATCTGCGAAGAGGTCGGTCTGCTCGGCGCGAAGCACGTTGACGTGTCACGGCTTAAAGCGAAATACGGTCTCGTCTTCGACTCAGACGATCCGGGCTTTCTGTTCACCAAAGGGCCTTCGGCCAATCACATGGAGTTTCGCATCTACGGACTTGAGGCGCACGCGGGCGTCGCACCTGAAGAGGGCATCTCGGCGATCAAGATCGCGGCTGAAGCGATTGCCGCGATGAAACTCGGCCGCATAGACGAAGAGACCACCGCCAACATCGGCGTCATCGAAGGCGGCAAAGCGACCAACATCATCACGAACCTCGTCACCCTGCGCGGCGAAGCACGCTCACTCGACGACGACAAACTCGAAGCGCAGACCGCACACATGGTCAAGTGCTTGGAAGACGCGGCGGCGAAGTATGAAGTCACGGTCGCAGGCGTGACCACGAAGGGCCGGGTCGAGTCAGACATCACGCGCGAGTATTATGCGATGGACGTGCCCGAATCTTCGCGCGTCGTGCAACTCGTCTATCAAGCGGCGGCGCGGCTCGGCCAAAAGGTCGAAGTCATGTCATCGGGCGGCGGCTGCGACGCCAACATCTTCAACAAGCGCGGCATTGAGTGCGCCAACTTCGGCACGGGCATGCGCGCCATCCACACCGTCAAAGAATGGCTCGACGTCAAAGACATGTACGCCTCGGCCGAGATGACGCTTGAGGTTCTGAAACTCAACGGCGAGTTGGCCATGAACAAGTAGCTCGCAGATGAGCAAACATGCGGCGCTAATAATTCTATCGCTCGCCTGCCTGTGGCTGACCATCGGCGCGGCTCAGACGCAACAGCCGAACGCGCGCACAGACGTTAAGCTGCGGCCACACAAGCGACAGTTAATGCTCAACGCTGACGGTCATACGCACCTGCTCGACGTCTCGGCGCAGCTTGAAGCGGCGAAGTTGGATGATGCGACGCCGCTCTTTTTCACGCGCCGGCCAGATTTCAATTATCTGCTGGCGGCCGTCTGCGGCCCGTCCAAGCTCAAGCCGGACATGCACGAGTGCGGCGCGGGCACGGAATGTGATCTGCTCTGGGTCAAGCTCACGCCAGCGTGGCGCATCGCCGAAGCACATGCGGCGCTCTACGAATCTTGTTGGCAATCAGCTACGAGCGATGACGGCTACAAGATTGACAAGAACATCCTGCGCGCGGAGTACGACAACTTTCTCTTTAAGCATCATTACCGGCTCACCTACGATGCGGCTCAACCTGAACGCGGCCTTGTCATTGAAGAGTCTGCGTTGAAAGAGAACTAGCCACGCCAAGTTAACGTCTGTGTTGACTTGCCCGGCCATCTAAGTTAGAAACGTCGCGCTCGATTAAATCTCTACGCAAGTTGGATCGCTTCCAGTGCCCGCACAGTCGCTCGCACGTCTGCTCGAACGGCTCGAAGAGTTGCAGCGCGACTCCGGTGCGCAAGTCCGCGCGCAGTTGCAAAGTGTGTTGCGCCAACTCGCGCGCCGCCGTTTTCCTGATGCCGCTTCACTGATCCGCTTTCACGAAAGCCTGCTGTTCCTGCGCGCCTATCCGCCAAGCGCCACGCTGTTGCGCCAGATTGAAAAGATGCTCGCCACGTTCAAGCAACGTGTTGACGAACTGCGCGCGCAGGGCGCTGCGGACTTCGAGACGTTCTCAGAGTCCGACGTGTCCGGCATCGTCGGCACGGACTTCACTGCCGCGTTCAGCTACGACATCACACGTTGGCTCGCACGCGCGCACCCGCGTCAAGTTAAACTCGTCTGGGATCGCTTCGATCAGCTCGCGCGCATCACCGCCACCTTCCCGCGCTTTCTCCCGCTCTTCGCCGAGAGCGCCTACGTTGATGCAAGCGTGCCTTTTCCAAGGTGGCTGCGCGCGGCGAAGAAAAAAGGTGAGACTGAACTCGCGTGGCTGCTCAGACAGTTTGAGCAGTTGCCATTGACGGACAAGGAGCAGGCGGAACTGTTCGAGCCGATCCAATTCTGGGTGCGTTGGGAACTCGGCGATACAAAAGCCACGCGCACGCACATGCGTCTGTCGGCGCGCGAGATTTTCTATCAACGCACGCCGCTCTTGGGCCGGCGCGATGTCTCGCTTGAACGTGAGTTTGCCGCGCCGCCGTTACCCATCGTCAAGCTGTCGCGCACAGAGGGCGAGCGTCTGCTTGCACAGGGGCGCGACACGATGGCTGTGCGCTTTCGTGAGTTGCACGGTTTCACTTACGGCGATCCTGAAACAGTCTGGCGCGCACAGGCAGGGCGCGGCCTCGTGATCTATGTCTGGGGCGTGCCCGCCGCACGTCGTCTGCCGACGCTTGCGTATCACGCGATGTTCTTGTCAAAGAACGGCGTGCCCTGTGGTTATGCTGAAGGTCTCTCGCTCTTTGAGCGCACGGAGATCGGCGTCAACATCTTCTACACCTTTCGCGCGGGCGAATCCGCTTGGCTCTACGCGCGCTTGATGCGTCTCTTTCATCAACTGCTTGGCACGAGCGTCTTCTCGATTGATCCATACCAACTCGGCGCGGGCAACGAAGAGGGGATCGAATCCGGCGCGTACTGGTTCTATCGCAAACTCGGCTTTCGCCCCACCGATACGGAACTCGTCAAACTCGACGCGCGCGAGTCGCACAAGATCGCCACCCGCGCAGGCTATCGCACCAGCGCAAACACTCTGCGCCGGCTCGCCACCGGCCACGTCCTCTACGAAGCACCCGACGCCGAACGCGGCACGTGGGATCGCTTCCACGTCCACCATATCGGTCTGAAGATCGCGCGGCGCATGGGCCGCAAGTTTGGCGGCGACAGCGATAAAATCGGGCGCGCGTCTGTTGCGACAGTCGCCCGCGCGCTCGACGTGCGGCTTGATTCGTGGCGCGCGGATGAGCAACGCGCCTTCGATGATCTCGCGCTTGTCCTCGCGCTCATCCCTGACCTCGTGCGTTGGTCGGTCGCAGAGCGGCGCGCGCTCGTGCAAGTCATTCGCGCGAAAGCCAGCGCAGATGAGTTAGATTATCTGCGCCGGCTGCAACGGCACAAACGTTTGCGTCGTGCGATAATCGAGTTGGGCACGCAGACGCGCACAGACGAACATGCAGGAAGAGACGAAAGTTGAGCACACGCCTTATCGCAGCGGCTATGTCGCGCTGATCGGGCGACCGAACGCGGGCAAGTCCACGCTCTTGAATCGGCTCGTCGGCGAGAAGATCGCGGCCGTGTCGAACAAGCCGCAGACGACGCGCTATCAGATTCAGGGCGTCATCACGCGCCCCGAAGGCCAGATCATTTTGGTGGACACGCCGGGCGTTCATCAACCCGGCTACTTGCTTAACCGCCGCATGATGGCCGCCGTGCATGACGCACTCGCAGGCGTTGATCTCATCTTGCTCATGCGCGACGCTTCGGTCTCGACCGGCAACGGCGACCGCTTCGTCCTCGACCTCGTCAAACAAGCACAGAAGCCCGCGCTGCTCATCTTGAACAAGACCGACCGGCTCGCGGACAAGGCGAAGCTGCTGCCGCTCATCGAGTGGTACGCGCGCGAGTACGACTGGCGCGCCATTCTGCCGCTCTCGGCGCGGACGGGCGATATGGTCGAAGATTTGCTCGCGGAGATCATCAAGCAACTGCCGGAGGGTGAACCCGTCTTCGCCGCAGATGAGTTGACCGATCAGCCGATGCGCGCCATCGTCGCAGAGATCGTGCGCGAGAAGATTTTGCAGACGACGGGCGAAGAGCTTCCTTACGTCACGGCGGTCGTGACCGAAAAATATGAAGAGGTGCGCTCCGATCTCGCGCGCATCAGTTGCGTCATCTTCGTCGAGCGCGCATCGCAGAAGAAGATCATCGTCGGGCGCGGCGGCGCACGGATCAAAGAGGTTGGCACGCGCGCCCGCCAAGACATCGAACGCCTCGTCGGCCATCGCGTCCACCTTGAACTCTTCGTCAAAGTCGAAGCCGATTGGCGTAACAGCGAACGCGCACTCAACGAAATAGGAATAAAGCAGTGACGAGTGCCAAGCAAGCACAAGTCTTTAACTCGGCACTTGTCACCCGTCACTTGGCACTGCTCTTATGTCTTGGTTCGCTCTCGATGTCAGATTTGCGGCGGCGGCGCGCGAGGCGGTGGAGTACGCGCTGATGGAGGCGGGCGCGCTCGGCACGGAGACGAAGGGCAGCGCGGATGAGCTATTGACGAGCGGCTACTTTGAGCGCGTGCCGGAGCGCGAGTCTGTGCGCGCGGCACTCTTTGAAGCTCTGCGCATCTATGGGCTGCCTTCGTCGGCTGTGCGCGCGATGAGCGGGCGCGAAGTGGCGGCGCACGATTGGTTGGCGGAGTGGAAAGAGAGTTGGCGACCCGTCGAGGTCGGCGCACGTTTCCTCGTCGCGCCGCCGTGGAGTGAGATCGAAGCGACAGATGAGCGGCTCGTGATCCGCATCGAGCCGGGCATGGCCTTCGGCACGGGCACGCACGAGACGACGCGCCTCTGCCTTGCCGCCATCGAAAGACATTTCGACGGCGCGAGTTTCCTAGACGTCGGCACGGGCACAGGCATCCTCGCCATCGCCGCCGCCAAGCTTCAACCTGACGCGCGCATCACGGCCTGCGACACTGACACAGAAGCGGTTGAGATCGCACAGGCGAACGCGCAACTGAACGGCGTCGCCAATCAGATCAACTTTTACGTCGGCTCGGTTGATGAACAGACAGCGTCTGCCGATTGCGTCTGCGCAAATCTGACGGCGGACGTGATCGCGCCGTTGCTGCCTGCGCTCGTCGGCGCGACCTGCGGGCGCTTGATCCTGTCTGGCATTCTCAATACGCAAGCCGAAGCGATCCGCGCACGCCTCTACGAACTCGGCATCAACGAATGCGAGATGATGGCCGACGGCGAGTGGGTCGCGCTCGTCGTCTGAATTTAAGTTCAAAGTTCAAGGTTCAAAGGGTGTATCTCAAAGCCTGAACCTTGAACCTTGAACCTTAAACCTGCAACTTTGAACTTTAATCCCTATGACGCGCCGCCGTTTCTATGCTCCACCCGAAGCATTCGCGCCTGATGGCGCGCGCGTCGTGTTGTCGCGTGAAGAGACGGCGCATTTAGTTAATGTGTTGCGTTTGCGCGCGGGCGATGAGGTGTTTGTGTTCGACGGCGCGGGCCGCGAGTTCCGCTGCGTCATCACTGAGGCGCGCGGGCGCGATGGCCGCGCGCCGCTCGAAGTCGTGCAACAGGTCGAGCCGCAGCGGCCTGAGTCGCCGCTTGAGTTGACGCTCGCCGTTGCGTTGTTGAAAGGCGAGAAGTTTGATCTGGTTGTGCAGAAAGCGTGCGAGCTTGGCGTCGCGCGGATCGTGCCCGTCGTGACGGCGCGGGGCGATGTGCGCTTGCGCGCTGGCAGTGGTGCGGACGCGCGCGTGGCGCGTTGGCAACGACTCGCGCTCGAAGCGGCCAAGCAATCGGGGCGGGCGCGCGTGCCAACGGTCAGCGCGCCGGTGTCGCTTGAACCGTTGCTGACGAATGAAGCGGACGCTTCTTCAATGCGTCTACTCTTCACCGAACGCGACGGCTGCGGTCTGCTGGAGACAAGCAACTCTTGGGCAGCGTGCCCGTCCACATTAACAGCACTCGTCGGGCCGGAGGGCGGTTGGGCGGATGAAGAACTCGCCTTAGGGCGCGCGGCTGGTTGGCAACTCATCACGTTGGGCGGGCGGACACTGCGCGCGGAGTCAGCCGCCATCGTCGTGCCGGCGCTGCTGCAACACTTGTGCGGTGATCTGCGTTAACCGGTCCAGCAAAGAACCCGCACCCGTGCGTGGGTTGTCGAGTATATGTCTGCGGCGCAAAAGCAAAGGGCTGATCTGGCGACAGACCAGCCCACAAGTTCGTGCCTGTTGCGCGCACCTGCGCCGGTCGCTCAGTCGCCGGCCGCGCGCGTGCTGCTTGCGCCGCCGAGCATCTCGTCAATCGGTGTGTATTCGAGATTCTGCGCGGTGGCGACCGCTTCGTAAGTCAGCTTGCCCGCGTAAGTGTTGACGCCCTCTTTCAAACCGGGGTCGCGCGCAATCGCCGCGAGCAGGCCCCGGTTGGCGAGTTGCAGAACGTAAGGCAAGGTCGCATTGGTGAGCGCAAACGTCGAGGTGCGCGGCACAGCGCCGGGCATGTTGGCGACGCAGTAGTGCAAGACGCCTTCGACGTAGTAGGTGGGATTAGAGTGCGTCGTCGGGTGCGTCGTCTCAATGCAGCCGCCTTGATCCACGGCCACGTCCACGATCACCGCGCCGTTCGGCACGTCCTTGAGCATTGAGCGCGTGACGAGCTTCGGCGCGGCTGCGCCGGGCACGAGCACCGCGCCGATGATCAGATCGGCCTGCGAGATGGCGTCGTGGATCATGTAAGCGGACGAGGCGAGCGTCGAGATTTTCGTCAGGAAGATGTCGTCAAGTTCGCGCAGCCGATCCAAATTGTTATCAATGATCGTGACATGCGCGCCCATGCCGACGGCGATCTTCGCCGCATTCGTGCCAACCACGCCGCCGCCGATGATGACGACGCGCGCCGCCGGCACGCCCGGCACCCCGCCCAAGAGTATGCCGCGCCCGCCCTGCATCTTCTCCAAGTAGTGCGCGCCGACCTGCACGGCCATGCGGCCGGCAACTTCAGACATCGGCGTTAGAAGCGGCAGCGTGCCCTTGCGATCCGTGATCGTCTCGTAGGCGACGCCCGTCACTTTGCGTTCGAGCAATGCTTCGGTCTGCTTCGGGTCGGGCGCAAGGTGCAAGTAGGTGAAGAGCAGCAAGCCCTCTTTCATGCGCGGGTATTCGGGCGCAATCGGCTCTTTCACCTTCACGATCATCTCGGCCTCGCCCCACACGTCATCGGCCGAGTCAATGAGCTTTGCGCCCGCACGCTCGTACAACTCGTTCTCAAACCCTGAGCCTGCGCCCGCGTCGCGCTCGACGATCACCTTATGCCCCGCATCCGTCAACGCGCGCACGCCCGCAGGCGTGAGACCGACACGATATTCGTTGTCTTTAATTTCCTTCGGAAGTCCGACGAGCACCTTTTCGCGCCTCCTCAGTTTTATTTGTCGGGAATAAAAAGCGTGGACGTAAAGCTTCGCCCGATCCAGACCTGCGTTCACTTGGCCCGAACTGCGATCAGGTTAGCTTGCTGATAACGACACGCGTTGCCGCACGCCGTCTGCACTTATTCAAAATTCACTTCGTCAATCTGCGCACGTTGCAGCTTGCCGCTATAATCCACGTAGATCGACTTCCATTCGGTGAAGATGTCCAGCACTTGCGTGCCCGCTTCGCGGTGGCCGTTGCCGGTCGCTTTCGTGCCGCCGAAGGGCAGGTGGACTTCTGCGCCGATAGTCGAAGAGTTGACGTAGAAGATGCCCGTGTACATGTCGTTCATCGCACGGAAGGCGCGGTTCACATCCTGCGTATAGATCGCGGCGGACAATCCATAACGCACGCCGTTCGCGATCTCGACGGCTTCTTCTAACGAATTCGTCGGGATGACTGCGGTGACGGGGCCGAAGATTTCTTCCTGCGCGATGCGCATGTCGGGCGCGACGTTCGTGAAGACCGTCGGCTCGATGAAGTAGCCGCGCGCGTGCGCGCCCTTTGCCAGACGATTGCCGCCGCAGGCTAAGGTCGCGCCGTCTTCGCGTTGACCAATTTCGATGTAGCCCATGATCTTGTGTGCGGCCGCTGCGTTGATGACCGGCCCCACGTCAGTCTGCGCGTCGCTCCCGTCGCCGACGCGCAAAGCTCTGGCGCGCTCGACCAAGCTTTGCGTGAACTTTTTATAGACTT
The DNA here is from genome assembly GCA_003223935.1 of Acidobacteriota bacterium. Classification (GTDB taxonomy): domain Bacteria; phylum Acidobacteriota; class Blastocatellia; order Pyrinomonadales; family Pyrinomonadaceae; genus QHXQ01. The sequence continues at coordinate 79,269 of QHXQ01000020.1, forward strand.
TCTTGTGCACGACGACACGCGACGAAGCGGTGCAGCGTTGCCCCGACGTGCCGAACGCGCCCCAGATTGTGCCTTCGATGGCGTTGTCAATGTCCGCGTCGTCCATCACGATGATGACGTTCTTGCCGCCCATCTCAAGCGAGCAGATCGCATTGCGGTCGGCACACGAAGCAGCGATCACACGGCCCGTCTCGGTCGAGCCGGTGAAAGAGATCAAACGCACATTGCGGTGTTCGACGAGCGCACGACCCGCCGTCTCGCCGTAGCCTGTGACGACGTTGACGACGCCTTTCGGAATGCCAGCCTCTTCGCAAGCCTTGACGAGATTGATCGTCGAGAGCGGCGTATCCTCGGCCGGTTTGATGACAACCGTGTTGCCGCACACAAGCGCCGGGATCAATTTCCACGAAGGGATCGCCATTGGAAAATTCCAAGGCGTAATCAAGCCACACAAGCCGACGGGTTGGCGCACGCACATGGCAAACTTGTCGGGCATCTCGGCGGGCGTGGTGAAGCCGTGCAAGCGCCGGCCTTCGCCGGCCGTGAAGAACGTGCAATCAATCGCCTCTTGTACGTCGCCGCCGGTCTCCTTCAAGACCTTGCCCATCTCGCGCGTCATCGCGGCCGCATAAGCGTCCTTGTTGCGGATGAGAATGTCGCCCAAGCGAAACAGCAGTTCAGCGCGACGCGGCGCGGGCAGACGTTTCCACCCGTCGGCCGCAGCCTGCGCCGCCGCAACTGCGCGCGCCACATCTTCCACAGTCGAAAGTGCAAACCGGCCGACCACGTCGCGCGTGTCGGCCGGGTTGATGTTCTCGAAGTGTTCGCCTGAAGCTGAGGCGACCCACTCACCGCCGATGTAGTTGTGATAAGTCTCGACCGTCGTACGCGGCGCGGCGGCGCGCGCCTGTTTCTTCGCCTGCTTACTGACCGCCTTTTTCGCTTGAGCCATAAGTTTCAGGTTACAAGTTTAAGGTTCAAGGTTTCGTGCCTTTCAACTTGAAACCTTGAACCTTAAACTTGTAACTCTTTTTTATTGATACGTGAACTGAATGATCCCCTGTTGGACGCGGCCGTTGGCGAAGTAAGCGACTTGCATGACGACGGCATCGCCGGGTTTGAGCGTGCTGGCGACGCGCTCGAAGTCTGCGAGTGTGGCCACACTCGTGCGGTTGACGCGCTCGATAACCATGTCTTCGCGCAAGCCTGCGTCGAAGGCGAGACCGCCCGGATCGACATCCGACACGAGCAGCCCATGCACGCCGTGCAGATTCTTCTCGTTGGCCAGCACGTTGGTCAACTCGCTCAGTTTCACGCCGAGCGTCGGGCGCGCGTTGTGGCTGTTGCCATCGCCTACACTTGGCTTATCTTTCGGCTGCTCGACGGACGCGCCCGCAGGCTTCACCTTGGATTCGGTGAGCGGCGGGCGCTCGCCGACGGCGACGCTCGCGGTGTGGCGCTCCATCTTGTTGTTCTCGTCGCGCAGATAGGCGAGTTGTACCGTCTGCCCGACGGGCGTCGAGGCGACCTTGTTGATCAAATCCTGCGAGCTAGTGACGGGCTGACCGTTGAACTCTACGATCACGTCGCCCGCCTGAATCCCGGCCTTCGATGCCGGCCCTTCGCGCACGTCCGTGATGATCGCGCCCTTCGCATCGGGCAAGCCATAGACGCGCGCGAACTCGCCCTTGACCGATTCGAGCAAGACGCCGAGATAGCCGCGCTGCACGTGATGTGTGCCGGCGATGAGTTGGCGATAGACGAAGCTAGCGTCGTTTGCCGGCAGCGCAAAGCCGATGCCGTTGTAGTCGCCGGTCGAAGTAGCGATCTGCGAGTTGATGCCGATCACTTCGCCGCGCATGTTGACGAGCGGGCCGCCGGAGTTGCCGCGATTGATGGCGGCATCGGTTTGCAGGAAGTGTTGGAAGTTGGTCGAGGCAATCGTGGTGCGCTCGCGTGTGGAGATGATGCCGGCAGTGACGGTCTGATCAAGTCCGAAGGGCGAGCCGATGGCGAGCACCCAATCGCCGACCTGCGTGTCGTCGGAGTTGCCGAGCTTCACAGTTGGCAGATCGCGCGGCGCGTTCACCTTGACGACCGCGACATCTGTCTCTTCATCCTGCCCGACGACTGTGCCGATCAACTCTTCGCCCGACTGCAAGCGCACCTTGATGCGCGTCGCGTCTTCAACCACGTGTTGGTTGGTCAGGATGTAGCCTTTCGGATCGACGATGAAGCCGCTGCCCACGCCGCGCGAAGGCTGGCGCATGTGCTTGCGGAACATCTCCATCAAAGGGTTATCGTTCGAGTTGCCGTCCTTGTCGTCCTGATCGGCGTTGTCGTCCTTGTCCGCGACTTGCGGCGCGGAGACCGTGTCAATGTTGACGACCGCAGGTTCGACGCGCTTGGCGATCTCGGCGAACGATGCGGACAGAGCTTCGGGCGCGCGCGCGATCTGCGCGTCCGTCTTCTGCACTTCGTTCTGCGCGACGGCGGGCCGGCCTGCGAGCAGTGCGCCCAAGCCGATGCCGACGACCAGACACACGACGGCCAGCGCCGCGATCCAGATGCGCAAGCGGCCGAGCAGCGCCCGCTCCGCCTCATTCGTTTCGCCTTTAGGAAGCTGATACATAAATCTTTTACCACCTTTATTGCTGTCAAGCTGAAGACGCGAATAGGCTCGACGCCTATGTTAGTTTGACGTGCGTCGAGTCGTCGAAAACCTCTGTGTCCTACAAACGTCCGGCGCGAGTGCCAGTTCCGCGAGTATAGCCGAAATACGAGATGCGCCGCAAAGCAGATGTGCTGCCCGCATGGGCGGATAGGTTGACGACGGGACAGCGAACGTTGTATTAAGCCGGTCACGCACAAGCCGCCTCGCCTTTGTCACCGCAACTGTTAGAGACACGGAGCACGACCTTATGCGGAAGAGAATCTACGCCGCGCTGTTTGTCTTATTGTTCTTAGCAACGCACGTCTGCGCCCAAAGCACAGGTCAATGGATCAAGTTTGCCCCAACCGCCGGCGGCTTCTCGATCTTGCTGCCAAGCCAGCCCAAAGAGGAGACCGGGTCGAAGGATAACTTCACTTCGCACCTGTTCACCGCCAAGAACGAGCGCGCGATCTACGTCGTCGGCTATGGCGACTATGCGCCGAGCATGCACTTGAACGTGGACGACGAACTCTTGGCTCTACGCGACAACTTTGTCCGCAACTTTAAGGCGCACCTCAACAACAGTCGCAATGTCACGCTCAATCAATATCCCGGTCTTGAGTTCACGGCCGAAAGCGATCAGGCTTCGTTCAAGTGTCGCGTGTATCTCGCTGGCAATCGCGTCTATCGGTTCGCGGCCATTGTCTTCGCCGGTAAAGACGACACGGAGAACGTCAACAAGTTTCTCGGCTCAGTCGCCTTCAACAGCAATCGTTGAGCGACCACGCGCTGCTGTCGTCCAACGCAACGTCACTGCGGCGAACAGTGAAAAATTTAGCTTGACAAATATGGGGGGGGGGGCGGGGCTAGGATACGCCTGTCACTTCAAGCAGGTCCTTTTCGCTACGCCGAGTACGGAGCGAACTCAACGAAACCTAACTGCTGCTTGTTACCCAAGTAGCTTGACCTCAACCCTAACCAAACAGCCTAAGGAGGCCAACTCATGCGATTCTCTCCAAAGAAATTTGCAAGGAGATTGTTCCTTGCCGCCACCGTGGCGACAATCTTAGCTGTCGGAACAATTTCCACCTGCGCTAACACCCTGAGACTTTTAGCCACGAGTGAAGATGGAAGTTACACACTGTTGAGTTGTGGTAGTTCTGCTGGAAACTTCGAGGTAGTATGGTCAGCCAGCACTCAGGGGTGGACTTTCTTCGATGCTGCTCCCGGCGAATGTAATTAATGGCAGCGAGTTCAATAGACGCTGTATGGGAGCATATCTACTGCTCCCATACAGCTTGGGTACAGCAGCATTTCTTAAATGCCAAGAAAGAGGCTAAGTTATGATTAGGACAACGCGGCTGTTCACAATGCTCTTAATAGCGTTGTTTTTACTAGCAACTTCTTATCATGGACAAGCTATCGCGGTTGAATCAAATGATGAATTAAGCGCAAAAAAGGACGCCCTACTTCTCGATCTTCGTGGCCTTGAAACGATGACCATGAAACTTGAAAAGCCTTTACCTCAGGCTCTGGCCAAGACTGAGATCGCCGGGGCGGCATGGCCGCTTGATAAAACGTGGGCCGAAAAACTGCTACGCGATGCTTACGAACTCACTTTCCCGGCAGAAGAAGGGAGGGCCAGACTCCGTAACCAACCCGTTGGCGCGCCACTCGTAGTGCCTACAGCACTCGACGTGGCGAGAAATAATATCCGCAATCGCGTGCTCACCATTGCTACTCGCGACCAAGCCTTCGCCGATCAGTTGGCACAACTGGGGGCACAGCAATTAGGAAAAGCCGAAGCTCGCTCCAACTATACAAACCTTGCTGCGCAGGCGATCAGGGCGAATAATTATGACACTGCTGGCGATTACATTCTTAAAGCGATTGATGCTGATCCCACTGTCATCAACACAGGCTTTGTTATCCTTGACGTGGCGACGCAAGATCGTAAGGCAGCCGATCAGCTAATCATTCAGTATATAGAGCGATTGCGCACGACACCGCTCACAGATGACACTGCATTTAGAGTTTTTTTCAATCTACAGAATCTTGTGTTTCCAAGTGAGAATTTTGTCAGGATGGGGCATTTGCTGACGAACAATAACGATGCCACACGCCCACCGCAGCCGATTCTGCCTGCCGGGCCGGCCGTAATTAGGGCATATGTTAGTTATGTGCTGGAAAGTTTAAGCCAATTGGAGCAAAGAGAGCCGGGCAGCGTAATGAATCTGCGTGGCTTCTTGCTGGCAACATGGCTACCGTTAAGGCAGTATGCCCCGGAGCTAACTGGCAAATTTATGGAGTTAGAGCGGCTAAGCCGTCGTCCGGGCGAGAATGTAGCACTGCCGACGCCGGGAAGCGCGAAAGAATCAACCCGCGAGGATTACGAGCAGCGACTTAAAGCCGCGCTCGATAGCGACCGACCCGACGAAACAATTATTTACTTGGCTATCAGTCATGGCGATTTCGCTAAGGCGCGCAAACTCATCGCCAAGTTGCCGGACGGTGGGCAGAAAGCACAGCTAACCGACGAGGTCAATACACGCGAAGCACTCAGCCTCGCCGCCAAAGGCGATCTGCCCGGTGCCCAACGGCTCGCCGAACAACTGACCAAAGCAACCTCAATGCTGCAAGTCTATCCAACGCTCATCGGCGTGTGCAGCAAGAACAAGGATCAGGCCTGCGCTGCCGCATTGGTTTACCAAGCGATGAAACAGATCAAGAGTGCTGATATAACGCCGGCTCTGCCGCCCGCAGGTCTCCCCGCACCGTCAGTTGCGACCAGCCGGGAGTTCGACCCCATTTTATTGAGTCTTAATCAACTTGCTAAAGCTATGCTGCCAATCAACGAGTCGTTAGCGTTTGTAGTTCTAGATGAAATGGTACGGGCGGCGAATGCGAGCGAGTTGGATACGGGGCTAGGGCGCACAGGCTTCGATGCCGATGTGTTCAAGCAGTTCGCCGTCCATAACGAAGCGCATACGCGCCAAGCGGCGGAGACCTTCAAAGACCCTTTGCGTCAGATCGTCGCCCTCGCTGCCATCTATCAGCAGCAAGCGATGCAGCTAGCGAAACAAACAGAAGTCAGCCCTTAATCGCTGCCCTGCTTACTCTCAACAATCACTGAACGACCGCGCGTTGCTGTCGTCCAACGCAACTCCGACACGATGATGCCGGTGAAGACGAGCGCCGCGCCCACATAGCCGCGTGCGCCTAAAGCTTCGCTCGCGCCGCGCACGGCGACGGCGAACGCGGTGGCAAAGACAGGCTCCAGACTGAAGATGATCGCCGCATGCGTCGCGGACATGCGCGCTTGGCCCCACGTCCACAATAGAAAAGCGCCGAGCGTGGCGACGAGCGCGAGATAGACGAGTTGCCATAAGACGCGCGCGCTCCACACGAGCGCGACCGTTTCGCGCGCGAGAAACTGTGGGAGCGTCGTCGCAGGCACTACTCGCGTGCCGAGTTGTGCGCTCGCCCAGACGCAGAGAAAGATGACGGCGGCGGTTGTGATCTGTAGTACGGTCAGTTGCCGAATCTCATAACGGCGCGCGTAACGACTCACGAGCGTGATGTGCGCGGCAAAGAGGATGATTGATGCGAGCGTCAACAGGTCGCCTTGATTGATGGATTCAGTTCCGCGTGGCAACAGAATCAACGCGCCGCCGACGGACGCGAGCACGACGCCGATCAGATTCTCCAGACTCGGCCGCGCGCGCAACAAGGCATAAGCGACAAACGGCACGAGCGGCGTCGTCAGTCCCGTCACAAACGCGGACTTCGAGGCGGTCGTATAAACCTGTCCCGCCGCTTGGAGCGCAAACCCGCCGCCAACCAGCAGCCCCAAGATCAATCCCGCGCGCCACACATCGCGCTGTGCCCGCCACACGTCGCGCCCGAACAACACGCAGAGCACCAACGCCGCCAGCGCAAACCGAAACGTCAGATACGCAATTGGCGGCCAATACGCGAGTATGTCTTTCGCTGTGACGAACGTCGAACCCCAGATGAGCGTCGTCACGACGAGCGCCACATCGCCCGACAGATTGGCTCGCAGTCGCATAAAAAAAACAGTAGGCAGTTCAAGCCACAACTACTTTTCACTGCCTACTGCCTTCTGTTCTTCACGGTCTCAGTAAAACTTTGAGCACGCCGCTTGCGCGTGCGCGTTTCAACGCGCGGACGCCGTCTGTGAGCGCGTACTCTTCGCTGATGAGACTGTCCACGTCAACGGCGTTTCGTTTGAGCAGTTCGAGCGCGGGTGCGAAGCGACCGCAGCGCGAACCGATGATGCTCACCTCATCAACGACGATGCGCGCGGCAGCGAGCGTGGTCGCGCCGTGAAAGGTGGACTTGAGCACAAGCGCGCCGCGCGGGCGCACAAGATTCATGGCGAGCGCGAAACCACTGGCCGCGCCCGACGCTTCGATGACTACATCGAAGGTGCGCGCGGCTGCGTCTGAGATTTGCTCGAGGCGCATAGTCTCGATGTCGCGACGACGCGCGATGTTGAGCTTGTTGCGATGCTTGCCGACGAGCGTCACATCTGCGCGCGTGAGTGCTTTGATCGCTTGTGCGCAGAGTAGGCCCAACTTGCCGTCACCGATGACGACGACGCGCATCGCTTCATCGATCTGTGTGCGTTCGAGGATACCGCAGGCGGCGGCGAGCGGTTCGGTGAAGACTGCGCGCTCGTCCGACACTTCGTCAGGCACGGGCAGAAGATTGACCGCAGGCAGTTGTAAAAACTCTGCGTGCGCGCCGTCGCGCCCGACGATGCCGAGCACCGTGCGCTGCGGGCAATGACGCGCGTCGCCCGCGCGACACAATTCGCAAAGCCCACAGCCCGCATTGATCTCGCCGACCACGCGCTGCCCGATCAGTTGCTCGTCGTCTGCGCGCTCGACCACGCCGACAAACTCGTGCCCCAACGTCCCTTGAAAGCCCGCGTAGCCGCGCACGATTTCGAGATCAGTGTTGCAGATGCCGGAACGTGTGACGCGCACCAATGCCTCGCCGCGCTCGTTCGGCAGAGGCACATTTGCGACGTGTGTCTGCCCCGCCTCGTAACGAAGTGCCTTCATAGAAAATCAGAAACTCTTTGCGCGCATGTACGCATTGTCCGATGTGAGTTCGACGGTCTGCTCGCGCCCGGCGACGTTGACGGGCAAGCGCCAAGTGATCTCTTCTGTGCCGTCGAGCGTCGCGTGAATCCACCAGCGACCGGGCGGGACGGCGAGGTAGGCTTGCCCTGTCGCATCGAGCCGCGCGGCGAGCGGCGGGCGACCTTGCATGCGGCTGTTGAGGAAATCGTTGAAGCGCACGCCGGGGCGACGCTCGGATTGAAACTCGCGCCACACGGCCGCCGTGTCCACAGAGTAAAGCTGCACGCCTATGTCTGCGTTCGCTGTGCCGACTTCAGCCGGCCGGCGCAGGACGACGTGCAAGGTCGTGGCGTGCGCTTGTCCGCCGTCCGTGTCTGACTCTTCAACCGGCAGACGATGATAGATGCGCCAGCCCGCGCCGATGAGTGCGACCAGCAAGCCGACGCGCAGCAGGAGCGCTAACCAGTTTCGTTTTGGCTCAGGTGTACTCACAAAGAGGAGCGGATGCGGGCCACATAGTTTAGCGATGCGCTTGGCTGTCTGCACATCAGCCGCGCGCTCAGGCCATGAAACCTTTTTCGCGCAGGGCGCTTTCAAGTTCGCGGTCGGTCGGCGTGGTCAACACTTGGCCGGCGATGTCGAGCGTCGGCTTAGGCTCGCGGCCCTCGTTGTGCTCTCTGACCCAACGCTGCCCCGTCTCGTCTTGCTCGATGTTGATGTATCTGAAAGCGACGCCCAACTCGCGCAGATGCTTGAGCGTGTGCTGTGTGTCCGCGCACCAATCCGCACCGTAAACTTTCACTTCCATGCGCGCAATGATAGCAGAGGAAATGATGAACGCGGAACGATGAACGAAAAACAACTTGCTTGTCATTCATCGTTCATCAATCATCATTTCTTTGCGTAGTAGCCCTGCCGCGCGCGGATGCGCAGGTCTGGGTGCGCGGGCGTGGTGACTTTGATGGTGAGATATTTGCCGTTGGGCGCGTTACTGTTTGAGTAGTATTGCAAGAGATACTGGGCGCGCAGTTCATTGGCGATCTGACGAAAGACGGTCGCGAGCCTGTCGGCGCTATCGGGCACGTAAGCCGTGCCGCCGGTCGCGTCGGCGATCTGCTGCATGCTGTTCTGCGCGCGTGTGGCGCTCTCGTTGAGATGGATTGACGGCCCGCCCGGATTGATCGCATAGAAGACTATGTCCGCGCGCTGCACGTCGCGCTGCACGGCGACTACGGCACGATGATGGCGTGCCTCCAAATCTCTGTGCGCGGCAGCGCGCACCGCTTGCGGCCGGTCGCCGCCTGCTTCCTCCGCTTTGCGTTGCGCCTCATACTCAGCGACCGTCTGCTCGCGCACGGCGTTGCTGAAATTGTCGTCGCCGTCAGAGATGACGAGGATGACGCGGCGATGCCGACCCGGCGCATTCTCGGCCAAATATTTGGCGGCAAAGCTGACCGAATCGTAGAAGGCCGTCGGCACGCTCTGCGCCGCCGCCGGAATGTTGACGAGCTTTGCCGTTGCGGCGGCGGCACTGGTGAGCGGTTGCACAAGCGTCGGCTCGGCGGCGATGGTAATGATGGCCGCGCGATCAATCGGCTTGAGCACGTCTTTCAGAAAACGCGCGGCGGATTGCTGTTGGAAGGTGAAGAAGTTTTTCGCCGTGACGCTCGAAGACACGTCGAACAGGATGGCGATGTCGAGCGGCACTTGCTCGGCGTCGCCGACCTGCGCGATCTCCTGCGTGTGCCCTTCCTCTTCGAGATGAAAATCCGTCGGCTTCAACCCTTGCACCGGCTCACCCTGCGCCGTCGTCACCGACGCAGGCACGACAACCAAGTTTGAAGTGACGCGGATCACTTCGTCGTCATCAATCGTTTCCGCCGATGGTTGTGATTGTGCCGGTGTCGGCGTCTGTTTAGGCGTCGGCGTGGGCGTCGCGGTTTGCGTCTGCGTGGCCGGCGATAGTTGCGGCACGCGGACTGGCTGCTGTTGTTGTGCGATGAACGAGATGAACGAGCGGCGCGCGCTTGTGTGCGCGCGTCGTGTCTGGCGCGTGCGTGCGGCGGCAGTTGGCAACAGCATCGTCAACAGCAACGCGCACGACAACAGAGTCGCAAACGTCCCGCGCCACATTCTGCTTCGCGCCAGCGTCATCAGTTTAGTCCTCACAGTCGGCCAACGCGACGAGCGCGCCGTAGCCCCAGCGCGCCCGTCCGGTTCGACGGCAAAAGCAAACGGGGGAGCAAAAGGAGAGTCGGAGATAAAGAGCAGCGTGAATCGTCTGGGCGCGCCCGCGCCGCGCCCGACTGAGTTTACGTTTGACGATTCACGCTCTGACGCTCTGACCCGACGCGGCCGCGTTATTGCGGCGGCGGTGCCGACGGCGTGGCGCTGTCGGTCTTCGTCGGCGTTATGTTCGGCGCAGACTGCAACAAGCCACGATTGACCAGCACGCTCACTTCGACGCGGCGGTTCTGCTGCCGGCCTTCGCGGGTGGCGTTATCTGCAATCGCCTGTGCTGAGCCATAGCCGAACGGCGTGATGATGCGGCGCAGAGGGATGTTGTGAATCTCTGCAAGGTAGCGCACGACCGCATCGGCGCGGCGCTGGCTCAGCCGCCGGTTCAATTCGTCGCCGCCCTCGGCGCTGGCAAAGCCGCGCACCTCAATAACGAAGCCGCGCGCGTTCTGCGCCTGCTGCGCGATCTGATCGAGCGCTTGCTTGGCTTCGGGCGAGAGGATGGAACTGCCGACCTTGAAGTTGATCACATTCTTATTTTGCACCGTGTAATCATCCAAAGCTGAGATGCGCTCGTTCGTTGAGTTCACGCCCGCGACGGCCGCGTCCGCAGTCTCCTGCGCGGCCTTCGCGCCGCCACGCGCCGCGTTCGAGACCGCCGCCAACTCGTCCAACTGACCGGACAGGCGCTGCGCGTTCTGCTCAACTTCGCTGACCCGACCCTGCGTCGTGTGCAGGTCGGACTCAACCGGATCGACGCGCGAAGAGATGGACTGTGCCACGCGCAAGTCTGAATCGTTGAACCTGATCTTCTCGGCGACGAGTTGACCTTGATCGTTGCCGCGCCCTTCGACTTCGAGGCTCAGCCCGCGCAGGATATTCGACGCGCCGTAGGTCGAGCCGCTGCGCAGGAAGCCGCCCTTCGATTTGACGCTCGTGTGGTCGGTCAACGAAACAGTCGTCAAGACGCCATTAGCGTCCTGCACGACGAACGTGTCGGCATCGCGCCGCGTGACGACGCCCTTGACGGTCATCTTCTGGCCGCTCGTAACGGTGCGCGCGCTGGCTGATGTGTTCGTGTTGGTCGAAGTGCTGTTGGTCTGCGCGAAGGCGACGACAGACAGTGACAAAACAAGCGCGCAGGCCCATGCGAGCCGGCGCAGTGTGTTGGAACTATAGACGCTCATCAGTTTCTCCCTTTCAAATTAAAATCTCACCCGCAACTCACTAGCAAGACGCTATGCGCGCCTGCGCTCCGCTAAACGTTTAGGTTTGGAGTGCACACAATCTCGCACCCTTGCGCCAGTTGGTCGGGTGCGGGCGCAACGCACGAGATTGTTCTGCATCAACCTAACTGCGAGGAGTTGAATCGTCGTGGATTTTTGACCAACGATTCAGAGGAGTCAAGAGAGAAGATGACGAAAAGACGCAAACGGGTTGCGTTTAATCTAAATAGAATTTGTCCGCTACCGGATCGCAACAAAGCAAAAGGCAAACGACAGTAGCCAGTAGTCAGTAGAAAAGCCTGCGGTTCTTCTACTGACTACCGGCTACTGTCTTCTGACTACTACTTTTTTACTTTTGCCTTCTCACACCGTGAACTGTCCCGCTTCGGCGGGGCAGTCACAACTAGATATAACGCGCGAGTTTATCATGTGAGCTTGTCCATTATAGATAGATATTACAGTGGACAAATCTGTACACCGGAACAATATGAATATACGACTTACCAAGCCACAGGTCTTCAGCAATTTTCAACGCCTTCCGGCGACATAGGAATTCTCACCGAATTTCTGCGCGATGAACCTGATGTTGTCGCGGTGCTCAACGCCTTTCGGCATCATAGGAATCTTCACCTCGCCCGGCCATGCTTCCAACCACGCCAGAGCCAAGTCGTGCTCAACGCCTTTCGGCATCATAGGAATCTTCACGGCAAATGAAGGCGGAAGACGCGCAGGCCATCTGGGAGTGCTCAACGCCTTTCGGCATCATAGGAATCTTCACGTCAAGAAAGTCGCGCGCGTGGGTCAAATGATCTTGGTGCTCAACGCCTTTCGGCATCATAGGAATCTTCACTCTGAAAAGAAAATGACGAACACGGTTGATTGTGGCTGGTGCTCAACGCCTTTCGGCATCATAGGAATCTTCACGCAGCAGAGAGGCGATGGCGCTGCTGCCACCCTCGTGCTCAACGCCTTTCGGCATCATAGGAATCTTCACAGAGGGTAACGTGCGCGCCTTGCGACGCATGGCGCGGTGCTCAACGCCTTTCGGCATCATAGGAATCTTCACGCCGGCTGCGCTGGAATTGATTCTAAAATACCGGCTGGTGCTCAACGCCTTTCGGCATCATAGGAATCTTCACTGGCGAACGCACTAATTCTTGAGCCGTGCTAATTGCGTGCTCAACGCCTTTCGGCATCATAGGAATCTTCACACGTTCTCTAAATTGTCAATCGCTTCGATTACAAGTGCTCAACGCCTTTCGGCATCATAGGAATCTTCACACGGAGGACGCGGACGGCTACCAGCACGTCTATGTGTGCTCAACGCCTTTCGGCATCATAGGAATCTTCACGCTGGTTGCGCCGTCCACCTCTTCAGGTGGACTCAAGTGCTCAACGCCTTTCGGCATCATAGGAATCTTCACCGCGACAGGGCGAGCGCGTGATGATGCCTAATTACGGGTGCTCAACGCCTTTCGGCATCATAGGAATCTTCACTACAGTGTGCCGCGCAGATTCTGATTCATCTCGTGCAGGTGCTCAACGCCTTTCGGCATCATAGGAATCTTCACCCCAAGCGTACCAACCGACAAGGTTTGTGCCTTCATGTGCTCAACGCCTTTCGGCATCATAGGAATCTTCACCGGCTTCGGCTGGCAGGAAGGAGCTTAACACTTGTAGTGCTCAACGCCTTTCGGCATCATAGGAATCTTCACGCAATGGGTTTTGCATGTCGTTAATCGAATGAAGCGCGAGTGCTCAACGCCTTTCGGCATCATAGGAATCTTCACGCACCGGCTTTCTAATCATCGGGTGCATACTATAGCGTGCTCAACGCCTTTCGGCATCATAGGAATCTTCACGCTTTTTTAATGATGAAGGTCACGACGCCCCAAGCTTCAGTGCTCAACGCCTTTCGGCATCATAGGAATCTTCACCACCGGCCAGATCGCGCACATAGGCGGTCAAGCCGTGTGCTCAACGCCTTTCGGCATCATAGGAATCTTCACGTTGGGATGGCCACCTCAATGCGACGGGCGAAGTTGTGCTCAACGCCTTTCGGCATCATAGGAATCTTCACGCGCAACGAGCGCCGCTTTAAGTTGGTTTTTAGGTTTGTGCTCAACGCCTTTCGGCATCATAGGAATCTTCACCCCGATACGCCTGCGCCGCCGCCGGCGACCCAACCGAGTGCTCAACGCCTTTCGGCATCATAGGAATCTTCACCCCGGCCGCCGCGCCCACGCCCCAATGCGCGACCAGTGCTCAACGCCTTTCGGCATCATAGGAATCTTCACCGTTTGCGCGGGCAGCATGTCGGCTGAAGCCTTAGTGCTCAACGCCTTTCGGCATCATAGGAATCTTCACCTGCGCGATCCGGCGCGCAATCGAATTGCCCCATACCTGTGCTCAACGCCTTTCGGCATCATAGGAATCTTCACGCATCTTTCAAGTTGAGCGCCCGCAGCCCTACATGTGCTCAACGCCTTTCGGCATCATAGGAATCTTCACACGGACAACACCGGCGCAGGATTTCTGTCGCGTCAATGTGCTCAACGCCTTTCGGCATCATAGGAATCTTCACCCCGCGCGTTCTTCCACTCCATCGTTATCGGCAGGGGTGCTCAACGCCTTTCGGCATCATAGGAATCTTCACTCGCCACGCGCTGCACGCCGCCGCCATCCGAAGAGTGCTCAACGCCTTTCGGCATCATAGGAATCTTCACCGCCCCGTCTCGTCAATGCTGCGCAAGAGTTGGTGGTGCTCAACGCCTTTCGGCATCATAGGAATCTTCACCAACGTTTCGCATTAGCAATCGCTGCGCCGGTCTGGTGCTCAACGCCTTTCGGCATCATAGGAATCTTCACACCTGCTTGACGGCCTTGCGCACGGGCGGACGCGGTTGTGCTCAACGCCTTTCGGCATCATAGGAATCTTCACTGGGACACGGCATGAATACTTCCTGCGCGTGCATCCGGTGCTCAACGCCTTTCGGCATCATAGGAATCTTCACAGCCATTACAAGACGGCCATTGTCGATCCAACTGACGTGCTCAACGCCTTTCGGCATCATAGGAATCTTCACGCACAACATCTCCGCGAAGCACTTGCTTCGCTATCTGGTGCTCAACGCCTTTCGGCATCATAGGAATCTTCACATTACGGCGAACTTTCAAGTAGCGAACGCAACAACAGATGTGCTCAACGCCTTTCGGCATCATAGGAATCTTCACATCTGTGCCCTGCACCCAGCGCGAACCACACAGGTCTCGTGCTCAACGCCTTTCGGCATCATAGGAATCTTCACCCGACATGCTCGCCACGTCCGGCATCCAGACACGCGCCGTGCTCAACGCCTTTCGGCATCATAGGAATCTTCACAAGGGAGAAAGGTTGTGGGCTTGAAACCTCAGAGCAGCGCGGTGCTCAACGCCTTTCGGCATCATAGGAATCTTCACTCCCTTTCTACGATGAAGAGGCTGAGGTCTGGCGCGTCTTGTGCTCAACGCCTTTCGGCATCATAGGAATCTTCACCGTTGATGCCGACGCGCTGAAGGTCATAGGCCAGTTTGTGCTCAACGCCTTTCGGCATCATAGGAATCTTCACAGATCAACCGCGAGCACCCAATCACGCAGCCCCAGGTGCTCAACGCCTTTCGGCATCATAGGAATCTTCACTTGAACTGGCGCAAGGCTTCGCCATGCTCGCGCTCGGTGCTCAACGCCTTTCGGCATCATAGGAATCTTCACCTCGACAAAGTATGCGTTGGTTTGAGGCGCACGATCAGTGCTCAACGCCTTTCGGCATCATAGGAATCTTCACGCGGCGGTCACATTCTAGTGACTGAGGCCGGCGTGGTGCTCAACGCCTTTCGGCATCATAGGAATCTTCACGCACGCCGTCGAGACGGCGCTACGCGAGACTCCCTAGTGCTCAACGCCTTTCGGCATCATAGGAATCTTCACACTCGCCGGCCGCCGACATTATTTATCATCTTTGAGTTAGAGTGCTCAACGCCTTTCGGCATCATAGGAATCTTCACCGGAAACGTCCGTAACTTCCGCATCTCCTGCATTCATGTGCTCAACGCCTTTCGGCATCATAGGAATCTTCACTAGCAAGCGCCAACCCGCACGCGCGAGTTCAACCGGGTGCTCAACGCCTTTCGGCATCATAGGAATCTTCACGGCGTGGCGGCATCGAGCGCACTGGCAAAAAAGAGGTGCTCAACGCCTTTCGGCATCATAGGAATCTTCACTATCGTCTCAGGTGGGTTGTTCTTCATCTGCTTGCTTGTGCTCAACGCCTTTCGGCATCATAGGAATCTTCACAAAGTCATCTGATTTTCAACGTGAGGCTCTACGCACGGTGCTCAACGCCTTTCGGCATCATAGGAATCTTCACAGGCGGCGATTAGGACACAGCCCAACCGCCGCCCGCGGTGCTCAACGCCTTTCGGCATCATAGGAATCTTCACCGCGCGGGGGCCAAAGCACGCAGTTGCTGTAGTTTAAGTTTCCCCTTGCGGGGATCACTGATTCGTACTAACAATCCACCCTCCGCCCAAACTCGTCGGAGCGATATGTAACCCTTAAACCCTTTTGGAAACATCAGCATCCTTATGCGCAAGTATCGTATGTATTGCAGTATCTCTCTAACCATTTCTTAAACCTCTACTTTGGTCTCCGTGACTACATGCTGACCAGAAACAAGCGCAGGTGCTTGCATCAATTATCTAGCACTGAAAAAGCCCGCATGAGCGGGCGATTACGAGCAACGTATTTAAGCTATCTCGAAACTCTTCGCTTCATCCAACCATGATTCCGGCCGGTTGTGCGCGGCCACGCGCCGCTCGCACGGTTCGCACAGGCTAAGAATGAGGAGCCGATCTTCGTCGGTCATAATCTTCTCTAACTCCCAGCGCAGCCTTTCCATCTGCCGCACTGTTAGACGGCACCTGAAGATAGAATACTGCAAGCGCCGACCGTAGCCGTGTAGCATCTTGTAAACGCGCCGCCAGCGCTTCGGCTCGGTGATGTCATAGCAGATGACATACCACTGCTTGGTTTCCATGCCCTACAGTCCCTCGGCTAACGCATTCGCATCCGGGCGAATAAGCCGCCTTCGCCCATCCACTCTTTCTCCAGCAGCCTGACTTCCAACTCCATCAAGCGCGCGTAGGTGAGCGAATGCCCGATGACGGGATGCTTCCACTGATCCGCTTTACGTCGCTCGTAGATGCCGATGAACCGCTTCCGCCCGGTTTCGGACAGCCAGACCTGCTGCCCGGCAATCTGGAAGTCGCTGTCTTCGTCCCACTGCCGGCGATTGATCGAAGCGATGACGGGCAGATCAACCAGCGGCACACGGAACAATTCCATCAAATCGAGGGCGAGGGGATGGGCCTGCGAGCGCGGTTGATGATAGAACCCGAGGCAGGGGTCAAGCCCGACCGTCAGGATCGCGTTCGTCACGTCTTTAAGCAAAAGCGCATAGCCATACGAGAGCAGTGCGTTGCAGCGATCACGCGGTGGCCGTCGGCTGCGCCCTTCGGGGCGCATCGCTTCGCCGGCTTCCGGTACTACAAGGTGCGGTAAGGCACTGAAGTAATAAGCGCCGATACTGCCCTCGTAGCCGCGCAGTGAATCTATGCTGTCCGCACGCGCAAGGGGCGACAGCAGCTTGCGCATCCCGCTGATGGCATCCTTGACCGCTGGCACGGCGCGCCCTACCTCCCGGCTTGCGCGCAGGAGAAAACTTAACTGCCCGCGCGCACGCGCTTCTGCCAGCCGGCGCGCCAGTCGCAGACACAGCTCCGCGTCAGTCAGCGCCCGGTACTGCCTGATGCGGCGCTGCACCGACCCGACGCCGGCCGACCAAGCGCCCGTGTAACGCCCGCCCCCGGTGAGCCAATGCACGCCGATCTCCTGCTCGGCGCACAAGCGCAGTGCCTGCGTCGTGATCTGCGCGAAGCCATGCAGGACGATCTGTCCGATCTCATGCACCGGATGAAGCTGCGGCGGCTCGTCGCGCGCGGTGATCTCGAACCGATCACCTTTGCGCCCGACCCGCGCCCCTTGCGTCAACACGTGCAGCGTGCGCCGATCATCGTCCGCCGGGAAGAGTCTGAGGGTTGCGCGCACGGGCGACTCTCCTTGCGCCGGCACGTCTAGCCGCTCAGCGAGGCGCGCCTCTTCCGGCAGACACACAGGGGCGAGCGAGCAACGCACACATAGGCGCTCGTTCGTCGTCACCGGCGGGCGCTCGACCGACGCTTGCAACTCACGCGCGCGTGCGATGGCCCGCGCCAGATCAGCCCGCGCCTGCTCGTCGTAAGGCACATGCACCAGCACGTTGTCCGCGTGGTAACGCACACGCCCTTCCGGCACTGTGCGCCCCGTATGCTCCTCAACCAGCGCGGCATACGCGATGACCTGCAAACGGTCGCTCGCCCATGCCTCCGCCTCCCCCGCACGCGACCGCGCCGACCGCCCCCGCTTGTGCTCATACGGCACGATCACCCCATCCCGCCGCCGCACACAATCAATCCGCCCCACCAACCCCCATTGCTCACTTGCGAGATTGAACGTCAGCCACTCCTCCTCGTCCTCCGCCCGCTCAAGCTCCACGTGCAAACGCCGCCCCGCATACACCGCCGCATCCGCCACCCGCATATTCTCCACCTCTTCGAGATAGAACAGCCGCTCGCAGTAAGCGAGAGCATGAAGTGAGTGAACACGTAATGCGGTCATAGCAAATCAATCGAAATGCGTTTACTGTTTAGTATTGAACTCCTGAACCGGAATCCAAGCTTTATCAGGCGGAGAGTCTTTTGTGTCTGTCAGGGCAAACGGCAAACTGCCAGATCGTGAAACGGATCGTGGTTCAGATTCATTATCAGCCTCGTAGTCAGTCCACACAGACAGGTAGTGCAAGCGCGCGCCGCGTGATAAAGGCTCGCCCTGATACAAGCTAAACCAGCGACATGGTGACGGATCATCCGAAACTTCAAGTCTCTCTACAAAGAAATTGTTGTCACCCATGAACGGCAATCCCCAATAGTCAAGTGTTGTCGGTTCCTCAACTCCTCTTCTCACGAGTTCTTCAAGCGCGGAATCGTTAAGACCGATGTAGCCCTCGAATCCGTGTAAACGGTAGCGTGCTCCGCTTACTTTGCCGGTTGGATCATGGTCAACCTCATCATAGCTTTCGCACCCGTGCAAGAATTCGCGGATGTAAGGGCGTATATCCGGCTTTGTTCCTTTCGAGCGTTCAAAAGCCGCTTTGAGAGTTTCACCCTTTGGAGGCTTGCCTTTTCTTTTCTCAACTCGGCCTTCAAGTTTCACCCAATGCAATTGCTGGTACGCACGCCCATGCAACGGTAGCCTTTCGCCTTTGAGACCTAGCGCGATTCGCGCCCCTGCATAGTCTTTTTTGCTTTCGCGTGGGACTCCGGCGAGACCAAGCAGAAGGCCGTATGCGGCGGAATGTGTGACAAAATCTGCCGTCATAGACATCTCTATGCTTTGGAAGGAGCGAAACGCGCCGAACGGAGCTTTGAAGTATAAGAACAGCATTCGTCATTGCTCCTTTCAAGAATTAGTTCGAGCCGCATCAAGTTTGGCTTCCGCGATGACGGCTTCGATTGCTGCATCGGAAGTCTCAAACAGATGCACTTCTGTAAGTTGCCCTAAATCTTGCGCGTCGTCTGCGGTATGTGAAGTTTCGCCTTTCTTTTTTGCTAAGGCGGCGCGCAAAGCGGGATGCTCTCTCACAATCCTTCCACCGAGATAAAAATCTGTCGGTGGCAATAGCCCCTCTTTCAACATTTGAATCAATTCCTGTTGACTCTCATCTGGTTTGTTGTCTTGCTTTGGCCTGAAGCCATAGATGTCAAACTCCGGTGCGCGTCGCGTCGTTAAGCGCAAGACAATTGAGACGGGCGCGAACGGGTACATCGTGCGCGCGTGATTACCGCCGACTCCGTTAAGTTCTCCGATGGCGCGTAGCAGAAGCGCAATCCAACGCTTCTTCTCCTGCTTGTTTTCTTCTGGGAAGCTATCCCAACCGGGCAGATGGCGCAGGTCATTAAGATTCAAGCCGAACGGATACTGAAAAGCTGTGACGTGTACTTCGCGCTCAATGAGCGCCGATTTCTTTGCGTTGCGGTACGCGCTGTCTTCTGAAGCCTTCGGTGATTGGTGCATCGTATGGGTGTTGTAGCGCGGGAAAGGCTCAAGCGAAACGGCGTAGTTGACGCGCAAGATCGAATCGCCCTGTTTCTCTAACACCTCTTTTTTCTTCTTTTCATCAATCATTAAAAACCCGAACAACAGGTCGTCGGCAAATCTGTCTCTGTCAGGTAATGCGTCAAACTTGACGGTGATTTGATCCTTTTCCTCTTCGCCCGTAGCTTCTGCTTCTTTAGCTTTCGGGTTCGTAACTTTGGGGTTAATGACACGCGAGCGATTCAGCTTGCCCTTCAGCAGATCATCATCGCGCAGCATTTCACGCAAGCGGCTACGAATCGCTTCCGCGCTAACGAGCGTGTATTGCTCTTTATTGGGGAAAGAGAGTTTCTGCAAAACCGCGCGATTGTTCTGTGTCTCACCGCGATAGTTCGAGGCGGGAGCGACGTTGGTTAGCACCGTGCCGAAAATGTTCTTGAACTTCCCTTCGATATTCTTGACTTCTTGTTCGGTCGTCATTGGCGTTGGTTTCCTTTCTTTTAGTTCTTGGGTTTAGCTGTAACACTATCTGTCTTTGTTGACTTCTGCGCTCTGTATCGAAGGTTCGCGCCTGCGGCAGAAATTGCCATCAGCACAAGCCACCGTCCGCTTTCCCATAATTCACCATCATAAAATGGACGTAACATCTCGCGTTGCGCGGGCGTTGTGTAAGACTCGGCTTCAAAAAGTCGCGCGATGAAGAGTTCTGCGAATCGTGGTTGATCGGTCGCACCGCGAAAATCAACAAACTCTTGATTGACGCCTTTAGCGTATTTCTCCTCATAGTCTCTGTAGATGTCGCTTTCATCTTTTGACAAAGCGATGTTTTGGGTTCTTTTCTCAGAGATGTCCCTTACCTTCTGCTCATCAGGTGGTCTTTGTCCTTTATTGAATACATGCCACCACAAGTACCTCGTTACAAGCCTGTCAATCAGCGTTGGAACGCTGGTCTCTACATCGCTCATTTCATCCTCCTTTTCAGCGAAATATTTGAAATTTGCGGCTAGGTCTTGTACTAACTCGTGCGCCTTCTCTCGAAGTTTATATATGCCATCCTCGCCCCGCTCTTTCACTGGCACGAACAGTTCAAGCGGCCATTGATCTACGAGTTTATTAAAGCCGTCATACCAGACGCGCCCCGCGAGTAAGTTCTCAACGCGCAATGCACGGTACGGCAGCGATTTCAAGTCTCGTCCTAATAAATCACGGTATTCTTGAAGAGTAGCGTCGTCGTAAGTTTCGTTAAAGACCCCCACCACTTCCGGCTGTTTGCCGGGACGATAAACGAAGACAGTCGCACCGTTCACGAGTTGATTTATCTCGCTTTTGATTTCTCTCGTAATGGCTTGGCTGTGAGCGATGCTTGGCGCGACGTAGAAGGCAAGAGCCGCTTCAAGATGAGTGCTAATAACTGGCTCAAACTGCCTACTGTATGTGCCTTTGATATAGTCAAAAAAGTCCTGAACGTGTGAGACATCGGGCACAACTATAACAGGCGGTAGCCACGCATCTATTACCCGCTTCTCATTCTTATCGTATTTTAGAGATTTAGGCTTAAAGAACCACGACGCTAACGACCAGAAATGAAGGAGTAGCGCATCCTTACCACGCTCGTGCAGAGATGCTCCTTTAAGATTATTGCCTACTACGTTCGGAAGCGAGGATTTCTGAATATCTGCCGCCCCTTCAGAAGCAATCGCAGCCCATAGCGTGTTGATTCTTTCGGCAAGGGTTTTCTTTTCTTTGGTAACACTAAAGAATGATTCCCGTTCTTGATAAATCGAGAAGAAAGAGCCTAAGTATGCTGATCTGATGTCCTTCTGTATTTTTTGATCTGCACCTAATACTTCTAAATACCTCAAGCGCGGCATAAGCACCGTCTTCGCGGTCTTGTCGTTCACCCATGCTTCTCCCAAATATCGTTCTTGGAGAACCGCGTCAAAGCTTTGCATTGTGAAAGTCACTTCGATGCCGCGCCCAGCTTCGATCCATTTCAAGTCCGGTACAGAGACAACATCCTCTTCCGGCAACATCTCGTTTCTTTTCCTCATTGCTTCGATCTGTAATGCCAGTCCGACCATCCCAGCTCGATGCAGAGCGTTGAATGAAGTGTCAAGCGGGTCATATCTAAGCGGCGGCAATTCGCTTACCGCTACGGTCACGATTTCGCTCTTCTTGTTTCTCCCTTTACTTGCTCTTGGACTCATTTTGCTTCAACCTTTCTCAAGCCATATTTCTTGCAATACTTGTAGCGATCCGCTTCCGTTTCGTCTGGGACAAGACGAACCCAAGTGTCTTTTATCTTCTCCTTTGCATATCCAATCGGAGCTTGTAGAAGTATTCCGGCGACGCTTTCTCGCGCTTCCTTCAGACGTAGAAACTCATCACGCATTGATTCAAGCACGGCGGGGACGGTCAGTTCGTCTGTATCGCGGAAGTCGTTTTCACTTATTGACACCCAATCCGGCGTCGTGAATTTGCAAATCTTATTTTTATCATCCACTACCCCGACGCTCTTAAGCATCTCGGCTAGGTTCTCCTGTGAAATCAATTCGCTGCGATTGAGTTTTAGCAGTTCTTCGCTGAGTTTTAGTAATTCTCCACCCGTTTGAAAGAAATCAGGTTCGTATGGATTATGGTTTGGTTTGCCATTTTTGCTTGGCGGCGGATAAATGAAGACTTGTCCCGGCTCACCGTTGTCACGTCCGGTCGTCTTGCGATTGCAACGCCCCATGCGCTGAATCAACGATGTCGCGGGAGCAAGCTCGGTAATCAATACGTCTGCGTCAAGGTCTAAACTCATCTCGCAGACCTGCGTTGTGACGGCGATTACACCAGCATGACTATCGGGATGAAACTTTTCGACAACTGCGTCGTGTATGTCTCTTCTGTGCTCATACAAAAAGCGGCTGTGATAGCAGTAAGCGTCCTGTTGTTCCAACGCTTGCGCGATGCCAATGCATCTGTCCACCGTGTTGACGACCCAGAGCACTTTGCAGTTTTCGCTGAGTTTTTGTCGAACGATGTCCAACAAAAACGACGGGCAATAAATCCCCTGCGCCGCTTCCCAGATGTTTTTACTGTGGCTGATCCGGTAACGAGGAAGCGACATTGCCTTCACCAAGTCGGGCAAATTTGTAAGGTCTTCATCTTGTGGGTAAAACGCAAGCTGCGGAAATTTTCTGTGTAGCTGTGTGCGGCGACCTTTGGGTAGCGATGCGGACATCAGCAAGATCGGCACATCGAACCTTTCAAGAAATTCGACCAGCGCAGCGAACATCGCATAATCGAAACTGTGAACTTCGTCAATTACTACGACGCTACGAGTTAACACAGGCAGCAAGCAGAGCGAAGTGTAGCTGTTTTGCATGAAACCGAGAAAGGCATCAACCGTTGCAACGCAGATAGAGCGATCCCAATGTCCAAGCGCGAAGAGTTCCTTGTCCGCCGTATAATCGTTCTGCCCACGTTCGTCAGTTGTATTGTCGTCTGGATTCTCGAACATACCTACAAGGTCGAATTCCGCGCGGCTAGTGATGAGCGTTGCTTTCGCCTCGTGTGCGGCATAGTCTTTGAAGCCTTGCGCCGCAGTATTCGTTGTTGGGTAAAGGAAGATGACTTTCCGTTTTTGTTTAATATCCTCAATCTGTTTCTGTGCCCACAAATACCCCGCGTAAGTTTTCCCTGATCCGCAAGATGTAAGCAGTGCGGCGCACTTGCCTAAACCTGCTGTTTCAGTCTGAAATTTACGTTCCACGAACTCGAAATCGGGATTCTTATTCCGCTCTCGCACTTCCACCGTAGCCTTGTATTTCTTTTTCAACTGTTTCAAATCTTCGGTACTCGCACAAACGTCCAAACTGGTTTCGATCCAATCTTCTAAACCCAAGCCCTTTCGCCGCATTGCTGAGGCGGCAGCATCCCCAGCGAGCAATACACTTTTGACGGCCATCCATAAACGCATTCTCGACCAATCTTCTTTATTCATTTGGCGGTTGATCTGCCTGAGACTGTGTGCGAATTCTTCGACGATTCGTTCTGCGTTTTCATGAATATATTCCGCGTTAGCTGTCTTTCTGGAAAAACTCCAACGAGCAGGAATGTCAAAATCCGGCGGCTTCAAGGAAAACTCCTTACGCAACGACTCCAACCATTCGCCGAATTGGGGATGTGGTAAGTAGTTGTGTTGTGAGTAAAAGATGACTGTATCGGTGTTGACCCCGCGCAACTTCTGGGCGAATCCGAATAAGCGAGGATTCGTGGTCTCACGGACGGCCGTCTTCAAGTGATAACCCGCCACAACCAACCTTGCAATTTCATAATCCACGTTTGTTGCCAGTTCTATCCATTCTTTAAACTTCTGACAACTCATTACCAGCGCCGATAGATGCTCATGCCTAATGGCTTGCTTCCCTTGCTTCTCTAACATTGCGATGAAGCCATCATTCGCTTTGCCGATGTCATGGCAAAATGCGGCAAGTACGGAAGTGGCTATAAGTTGCGGCATCTGCTCTTCAGTGAGTTTAAAGAACCTTTGCAGATCATGGCTCAAAACCTGAATAATTGTCTTAGTCGCTGTCACAACATCGCATGTGTGGTCAACTAAAAGACAACCTTGTTTGAGCTTGCCGTCCTCATCGAACTTCCGCGTCTTCGCAAGCAGATTTGGCGGCGTTTCGGCTAGTTGCTTTCTCATCTTTATTCTTCCGTCTGCCCAGAACTGCTTGTGCCAGTATTCTTTGTGTGTTGAATGCAGGACTGAATCGGAACAAAAATCCCGCAGCCCATTGCGCGGCGGCCGCCGATGCCGTGGCTCTGTAGGCGAATGGAATCTTCGTCGTTGAGGCCGTGGGCGGCGAGGGAGAAGCCGACGATCTGTTTGCCGTGAATGTTAAGGATGCGGCGGCGGTAGCGTCCTTGTTCATCGTGGGGTAGTTCAAGTGTGGCGGCAATGCCGAGCGCGTCGAGTTGTCGTTGGGCGGCGGCGAGGAAAGGATCGGGGTCGGTGAATTTTTTGATCGTGACGACGCGGGCGTAGAGCGAAGGCGCGGGTGTGAGCGGGCGCGCGGTGGGCAGACCGAGGCGGAGCGGGTGGCCGGCGATGTCGAGCCGGCGACCGGCGAGCGGAAGCACGTTGGCGTAGTGGTCGGCGGGGATGCGTAGGCGTAAGGCAGCGCCGCGCGTGGGCAGGGCGACGAGACCGTTGCGCCAAGGAATGCCGCTGACGAGTTCGATGCCGAGCCAAGATGCGCCGTGCAGCGCGGGCAACTGCCGCGCGATGGCTGCATAGAGGGCGTAGCCGTGGTCGGCGGGTAGTTGGCGGCCTTGGGCCGGGAAGTGGACGCCGATGTAAGGCGTTGTGCCAGCGGCGAGTGCGGACGGTAGTGTGGCTTCGAGTTGCATGTCAGTTCTCCGTGGCCCTAGCCCGCGCTCTTTGGGCTGGGGCGTTTGGTTGCTTTTTGGTATGTGTGTTTTCGTGTGCGCGCATGATCAGCGGGGCTGTCATCTTTGTGGTCGGCAAGGGCGCGCGTCAGGCGTTCGTGGATCAGGCGGCGCAGGGCGGCGGGACGCTCGGCGCGACAGTTGCCTGCATAGGCGAGGCAAAAGCGGGCGACGGCGTCGAGACCGTTGCGCCCGACGGGGAAAGAGAGGCGCAACGCGCCGCCGGGTAAATCTTCGCGCCGCTCATCGGGGTGAAAGGCAATGCGTTCCTTCATCCAACGCGCCTGATATGCGTCGAAGACAATGCTGACTGTGGTCGAGCGCCCGCCGCGCATCATGTAGAAGCCACGCCGCAGGTAGTCGTCCGCGCGCCAGTTGGCGGGCGGGTCGAAGTAGCGGTCGGTCAGCGCCAGTCGCTTCATCCGCCCGGCGTGGAAGTCGCGCACTTCATGATGCAGATGGTCGAAGGCGATGGCGTACCAGTCACCGCCGAAGTTGTGGAGCAGAAGCACGTCCGCTTCGCGATGCGTCTCGCGGTTGCGATGCTGCGAGTGATAGTCGAACGCGATGGTACGCCGTTCGGCGGCGGCACGGGCAAGCGTTTGCAGCGTGTCGGGTTGGACGGCGACGTGCGGCAGTTGCTGGAAGGTCAGCGCCTCGCCGAGCGTGGCCAGATTAATGTTGACTTCTGGCGGCAGGTAAGCCGCAAGTTTAGCGAGCGCGGCGCGCAAGAGGATCGCTTCGGGCGCGTGCCCCGTAGCGCGTAGCGCGTACTCGGCGGTAAAGAAGGCGAGCAACTCGCCCTCGTCGAAGCTATAGGGCGGCAGCGCCCAGCCCGGCTCGCGATAGCGGAAGCCGCCGCGCGCGCGGTCGAAGATGAGCGGCGCGTGGAAGTCGTCGCGCAGTGTGCGCAGGTCGCGCTTGACGGTGCGCTCGCTGCGTTCGAGCCTATTGGCAAGCGCACGCACGTTCGGGCAGCGCCCAGCCCTGATCTCGGCGTCGATCAGGCTGAGCCGGTTGAACGCGCGCGTGTGGACACGTTCTATTTTATGTTCGCGGCGCAGGGTCATAGCAGTGACACATTAGCGCAGCACGGGTGACGACGAGTGTCCCCGTGCCGCGCATTGGCACGGTTCGGCGCGTCTCCCGTGGAGCAAGACGCGTTCTGCGGCGGCAGCGACTTGCGCTGAGCCGACAGCGCGCGCTCATTCGATCATGCGGAGCTTCGCCGGCGTCGGATCAATCGCGACGAGGAGCGGCCGCGCGAGGCTTGCGGCGGTGACTATGGCTTGCCCCGGCGCGAGATTGGGCAGCCGATTCCACAGCCCATCGTCCACGCCGCCGATGGAGCGTCTCAGGCGGCTGATGACGTTGGCGTCGGCGATCTTGTGCAGGACGTAGTTGTTGATGAGACCGAGTACCTCGTCGGGCAGGTGCTGCGGCAGTTGTGTGACAAAGCATAGGCCGAGCCAGCGCTTGCGCCCGCGCCGTGCGATGCGCGCCACCTGCTGGAAGAGTACCGGCATTTGCCTGATGCGCTCGGCGGACAGGAACTCGTGCGCCTCCTCAATGACGACGACGACGCGGCGCAGCGGTGCTTTGTCTTTCTCGCTCGCCCGGTAGTTCTCGTCCTGCTGGCGGTGCAGTCCGCGCAGGATTTCCGAGATGACGAGGTTGTTGACCTGCGGCGAGTCCGTGTCGCTCAGGTCGATGATGGTGACGCGACCGGGGCGCGTCAGATCGTCATAGTCGGGTAGGCCTGTCTGCTGGTCGTCGAAGATGCCGAGCCGCAGCAGGCGCGCGAGGCTGCCCTGCACCTTGCGCCAACTGCCGGCGTGCCCTTCGGGCTTCGCGGTCTTGATGAGCTGCTCGATCTGCGCGCGGGCGGCGGGGGTGCGGAAGGCAGGTGTCCGCAAACTTGCGCCGGCGTCTTCCTCCTTCGCTACAATGTCGGCGCAGAAGCGCGTGATATCGTACATGTGCCTGAGCGTCATGCGCGGGAAGCCGCGCTCCATCTCGTCCAGCTCAAGCAGTTCTGCCTGATCTTTCTCGTCCGCAGGAAAGATTTTCAAGTCCATCAGCGCGCGGCGCGTGATCTCATAAGCCTTGTGAAAGCGATCCTGCTGCGCCTCGTTGAGGCCGAGGATTTCGGCCATCGCGTAAGGCGAGATGTTCGAGAACTCAAGACTGAATTCGCGGTTATCGGAGTACGTCGGGTTGGTGCTCTCGCGCCCGACAAGCCGGCGGATGGCGACGTTCTTAACACCTGCCGGCTTGAGGCCGCGCCGTTCGAGCGCCGCCAGCATCTCGCGCATCTCGTCGCCGCCGGCTGGTTCCATGATCTTCGTGTACTCGCCCTCGGTGTCGAAGATGACGACGGCGACGCCAGCCGCGCCTAGCTTGCCGACGAGGCCAGAGACGGTCGTTGACTTGCCACCGCCGGTCGTACCGAGGATACCGGTGTGGCGCGGGAACACGTCCTTGCGCGTCGCCGGCAAGGCGACAGGCATCTTTTCATAGCCGACGGCGAGACCAAGTGTCACGTCGCCGCCGAGTCTCAGTCGCTCTGCCGTCTCCTCCTGATCGAGGACGAAGACAGGGCTATTGGGTAGTGGGCGGAAGCGCGGCGGGACGAGCGTGCCGCCAATCTCTTCGCCCATGATTTCGACCTGCACGCGCCCGTGATAGCGCGGCATGAAGCGCGCGCCGCGCACGGTCGTGGTAACAACGAGCGGCGCGTCGGCACGCAGGCCGTCCGGCTCAGCGAACGGCCCTTCGATAATTGCGCCGAGGTACTGTCGGCCGTCGCCGCCGCGCTCCTTCTTTCTGCTCTTGATGCGCACGAGCGACTGCGCCGGCGTCTTGCCGATCTGCTCTGCGGGTAATAAGACCGTGATCGTGTTGTCCTTGCTCGCTGGCGTGTCGTACATCGTGAAGCCGACCGAGCCGAGCGTCTCTTCATCTTCTTGCCACTCGCCGCCCGCTTGATCGATCTCTTCCTCAAGCGAACTCATGAAGTTGTCTGCCATCTGCCGACTCACACCACTTGGGTCGGCCGCAGCACGCTCGTGTAATTCGTCCTGTCGTTCAGCCATAAAACACCTCCGTTACTTACGCTCGGTCAGCGGGCGCGCGTCTCGCGCTCGCCGAGATACTGGAAGGGTGTGCCGGCGCGGGCGTAGGCCATCTGCACCGACGATTTGAAACTATCCACGCCGAAAGTCGTGCGGCAGACCGTATCGGCCAGATCGATCAGCATTGGGAAGCCGCGGTGTTCTTGCAGCAAGCTGTCGGCCATGGCGATGTGGGCTGCCATCTCCGCCTGCTCGACGTGCGCGTAGAAGACGAAGGGCGGAGCGCCCAACGATGTTCGGTACAACCCGACAACAATCTGTGACGCGACCTCACGGGAGAATTTTTTCAACATGGCGCGCGTTTCGCGGTAATGCCCTGTATTGATCAACTTCTCAATCTCAGGCTCAAGCGTCTGGACGATGAGAAATTCAAGCGGGCGGAGGGCATAACCAAGCGTCAACCAGTGACGTTTGCTCGGCGCGCTCGGCACGAAGACAAAACGCTTATGTGCGACGTACCATTCGATCAGTTCAAGCGGGATGCTGAGGCTGGCGGTACTTGATGACCAGAGATTGGTCAGCAGCTCATAAGGCACAGGATGACCGTGCCCCATCCGCCATAGCGCAGTTGAGCGTTCGCGCAGAATGGCGCGCTCAGCCCATGTCATGATGCCGCGCCCGGCAAGTTCGCTAATTTGTTCACCTTCCTCCTGCCCCTGACTACCACGCTTCTGGCGTCGGTGCAGCAGATCGAGCACCTCCTCAACGGGATCGGAGAGACGAGCGCGTAGGTCGCGCCGGTAAAGGCGATGCGCCCATGAGCCTTGCTGTCCGTTGTATGAGACAAGGCAGACGCCGATCTGCGTGATCGTCAGCGGCAGCGTATCGTGGGTGACGCGCGTGCCATCGCACGCTTCAACAGCGCCGTTGAATAGCAATCCACGATGTACTTTTTCTAAAGCACTGCGTTGCGCCTCATGCCGCCCAGCATTCTTCGGTGCGTGTGGGGCGGTTGGAATCTGTGGGAAGATGATCTCACGCACATACTTGGCGACCGCCGTCTCTCGTGCAATGGCGTCGGCTATCTCCTGTTCGGTGCGATCCAGAAAGGCCGCCACGTCCTCGCCGAGCGTCCACGTGGCGAGATTTAGCGTGTCCGCGAGCCGTTCTTCATAAGCCTCTTCGAACTCGGCGAAGTCGCCCGCGCTTTCAGTTAGCACTGCACCGTCCGCGCGCCCAATTTTCTGCTCTTCATCTCCCATCTCTTCAACTCCCTTACTTCCACAACCAGTCGCTTCCTATACAGCCGCCGCGCTCGAAAGTGCGACAACTTTTTTTCACCGCAACCGGAGCGTCTCGACCCAAGATGGCCCGCGCCCGACGCTCTCCAATAATGACCGCGCGTAGGTGGCACCGGCGGAGGCAGGCAGTCCAAACCGCGTGCATAGCAACTCGCTTACGCTTTCGTGCCGCAACGTGAAGTTCACCGCTGAAGTATCCGCTTCAGCTAGTACGTCTTCAGGCGGCGCTAGCAATGCTAGCGCAACGCGGTCGGCGCGATCTTCGATCTGATAAACTGCGCCTTGCGTTGCCGCTCCTGCCTCATCGCGCTCGATTAACTTGGTGTAAACGCCGAGTTGCGCGCCCGCGAGCAGCGCCCCGACGCGCTCGCTAACGCTCGGCCGACGCACGCCGTCGAAAACCTCGATAATCTGTCCGCCGAACTTCGCGCACGCGCGCTCGCGCACTAGCCAATAGTCCACTATGAAATGCGCAACCTCGTGCGCGACGGTGAAGCGGCGTTCGTCTTCAGGGTCTGCGCCGTCCACGAAGATCAAGCCATGGCCGCCGTAGGCGAGGAGACAGCCACGCACCGCCCGGCTGCGGCAGTTAAACTGGAAGGTCGCGCTGCGCTGCGCGAACCAACTCTCGACGCCTTGCAGCTTGAGGTGTGGCAGCTTGACTAAGACGACGGGCAGAGCAAGCGAGAGAGAGCGCTCCAAACTGCGTGGGTAAGGCTCGACTTCTCCGCATTGCTGCCAGAATCGTTCAACCGCTTCCTGACTTGCGCTGTCCAACCACATCGCCGTGATCTCATTCGTCGTCCGCCATATTCTTAGCGGCTGGTGGCTCATTTATTTGCGCCTGATCGTCTGTCTCCTCTTCGCGGTCGCGCGCAGCGGCCAGCAACCCAGCGAGCGGCAGCCCGAATTGTGTTTCCGCCTGCGCCTCGGTTTCTGGCGCGGTGACGGGAAGCGCGGCCAGTTTCTCCAACCCGTCCACTTGCCTCAGGATTCCGGCCAACTGGGACTCGTCGGTGAGCGTGAAGTCGGCCAACTCGCGCACCTGCTCCGCGAACTGCGGGGCGGAGGCTGCGGGGCGGCGACATAGGGCTAGCCGCACGATCAACTCCGGCAGTATGCTCAGCGTCTCGGCTAACTCCTTGTCCGACAAATTCTCTTGCTGCTGGTAAGCGGCTAGCGCGTAGGCCATGTAGCGCGGGTCGCGCCGCAGCTTGAGGGCGAGCGCGCTCAACGGATTCGGCGTCGTTTGTTCATTCATACCTGCCAACCTCTGGGCCCCAATTTGCGCTGCACACGCTTGCGCACCCGATCCTTGTGCTGTTTGACAATCCGCTGCTGTTCGGACACCGGCTGCTCCGTAATGCCCAACACCACGGCGTAGGCGCTCGTCTCACGCACGCCTTCGAGCATCAGTTCGAGCACCTGCTGGTCTGTCGAGTCGGTGACGATGGGACGGAGTTTTGCTGCTATTCGCTGCTCAGTCTCATGCTCGCTCAGGCGGACAGACTCATCCCAATCTGCACCCGACGCTACTCCATATACAGTCTCTGCCTCTTCAACTGCGACAACTTCCTGCTGCCCGGTAGAATTTTTCCGTCTGAGTTCGTTGAGCAAGCGGCTCCGCGCAAGCAGCCGCAGGTAGGTCAGCAGCGTGCCGCGCGCCGGGTCGAATTTCTCCGGTCGGGCAAGATATTCGAGCAATGCATCTTCGGCACAACTCGCGATCAGGTGTTGGTCGCTGACGGTCGGGAAGCTGCGCGGTAAACGCTTGAGCAGTTCGGGCAGAAAGACCTCGGCGATCCGGCTCGTGACTGTGAGGCTCGCCTGTTCGAGCAAGAGCTGATGTAGGCGCTCGCCTAGCTCTCTTAAATCAATTTGTGAGGACATGGCTCAAGCTGTTTTCTGGAACACTAAGACATATTCGGTCTCCATCCGCTGGCCGAAGTTTTCTTGCATGTAGGGCAGGATACGCCGGCGCACGCTGATGGTGCGTTGCACCTCCTGCTTGAGTTTCAACTGGTGTACGCGCGCGAGTTCGACGAAGACCTTATGCGTCGGGACGGGAACTTTACGGATGTGCGACGGGCAGATCACAATGATTGCGTGCCGTTTAGGCTTGAGCACGCGCGCCGTTTGGCGGAAGACGCGATGCATATCTGCGAAGTATCGTTGTAGCTGACTTGCCTGCCGGGCTGAGTCCTCAGCCATCTGCGTCAGCACAGAGCTTGCGAGTTCGAACCGAGCCAAGCGCGGGTTGAGCGCGAACCCACGCCCTGTGCGCCCACGCTCGCTGCCAATATAGACCGGCCCCAGCGCGCGATAGTCCGTCAGCTTGATGCCTAGCGCGTACCGCATCCAAGCCACCGCCAGAAAGTGCGCGCGCGAATAGTCGAGCGCCGTGGCGTAAGGTGGCGAGGTGAACACGAGATCGATGGTCTCGCTCCGCACGCGTAGTGAGCGTGCATCGCCGAGTTTGGCCGTCGCGGTTGTTGCCTGCGCCGCCGCCCGACACCCCTCGCGAAAGTCGGCCATCTGCCGGCGCATCTGGCGCACGCGGGCGGCGAAGCGGCTGAGTACGTCAGGCGTCTGCTCGTGTTGCCAGTAGTGGTGCCGCGAATGAATGATGTCCCGCGCATTCGCTACGCTGGTCTTAGCTAGAATGAGCGATGAGAATGCGACCCAGAAGAAGTTACGCGCGTGCGCCGACATCGGCGTTCGACTGATGTGATACGACAGGACGGCCAATGCGGCGGCGACCGTCGGCTCAAACCATTTATCGAGATTAGGGAAATCAGGCGGCGTAGCGCGCGCGCACAAAGCTGCGGTAGCCGCTCTGCCTTGTAGTGCGGTCACATCTGCTGCCGCTCTACGTGTGATCACCTTGTAAGCCCGCTCGATCTGGCTATCATGCACTTGTCGAGACTTGACCTGCGCGATCATCCGAGCCAGCGGATCGATGTCGTAGCCGACAGCGTGCCGCCCCCTCAGCCGCGCCTCAACGAGCGTAGTACCGCTGCCGGCCATCGGATCAAGCACAATCTCGCCCGGCTTTGAATAGTACCGCAGTCCATAACGGACTAATTGCGGTGGGCACTTGGCTGCATAGGCGTGCAACCCGTGTGTGGCATAGAGCGTGTTCTGAGTGGTGAAGTCGAGTTCAGGCATTGCACCAATTGCACGTCAGGGTTCAAGATTATCGCCCGCCTTAAGTCACACGCAAAAGCACAGGCTGGCATTAGGGTACGGCTACGGCTTCGGTGGCGCACAAGGACTAGAAGTGATTCTTCCCGATGCTGACTTAACGCGGACATTGTTATCTAAGTCTAATCTGAGGTCAATGCTCGTGTATGAGTGGCAGGGACGATGAGATCACAGCATCAGCAGATGGAGTAAGGGATGAAGCATTCACAGCCCGTTATTGCGTTAGGTTAAAACGTCTTGGTCTGACCGCAATATCACTTACTTTTCCGTACACGTTTCATTACCCATTCATAACCGATTGTCGCCGGCAATCGCTCCGGCAGATCAAGATCATCATCAACTAGCAGCTCCATCGGCACGCCCGCCACACGCGCATACGCTAAGAGCACAAGCACTGGCGGCTCGCGCTTGCCCGTTTCGTACTCACCGATATGCCCCCGGTAGAGCGCGGTCGGCGGCGCGCCTAATCGCTCGAACATTTGCTGCTGTGTGAGACCGAGCGCGGTGCGTATCTGCCGTAACTTACCGGCGAGGCGCAACGGGCGCGGGCGGCGCGAGCGACCCATCAGTCCATACCTCCTGATGGGCGGCGTCTGCGTGCTTCCCATTTGCCCCTAATAAGGGGCAAACTATCGCTTGAACTTGCAGGTGGCCGGAGTTGCTTTGACGCCAATCTCTCGGCGCGCCGCATCACGCTTGACGCCAGTCCGCCTCACACATTGTTGCGCGGATTATGCGGCAGGATTGCATTTACCACAACAGGGATATTGCTAACGGGAGGATACGATGACACAACACAGCGCGAGGATGTTAATGATCCTAGCCCTGCTCGTCTTACCGCTATTAACCGCGTGCAGTGGGCTGTCGAATAAACAAAAGACAGCAGCTAGTGAGGCGGTTTCAGCTTTGAAGAAGATACAGGCGGCAACGCAGGTCGGCGTCAACTATCAACAGTACGGGATGCTAGTCATTGAGGCGAAAGATAAGGTTAATACCGCCCATGCCATGCTGCCCGAAGGTCAGTTGAAAACCGAGCTAGACGCAGCGATGGATGCTTACACAGATGCGGCGCAAGCATGGAGCATCAAGTTCAGAGAGTTCAGTACCTACCTGTATGCAGGTGAAGAACCCGGCAAAACCTTGATCCCAAAGTATGCCCTAAAGACTTTCGAGCATAAGCGTTCCGTACTAAACGCCTCTGGTAATATCATTCGCATTGATGATCAGGCGTCATTACCTGACGCCGCTCTGCCCCTCATCTGGGCCGCTGCCAACATGCACGTTGACCGCGCTTCGTCACTACTCAATCAGTGATAGCCGAATAGTCGAGCTAACTGGTTTTAACGATCCGCGACGCAAGACGCCACTACTCGCCGGACGGTATCTGCTGCGCCCATGCCGCCCTGCCCACGAACCTTAAAAGCTACCTTTTGCCCAAACCGAAAACTGCCGGCGGTGCAGGACAAATATAGGTGGCGGGGAGGACGTAGCCGGCAAGCATCAAAAGCAAACAGAAGTCAGCTTGACTTAAGCTAACCTTAAATCTGTGCTCGGCGACTCGCATCCTTAACGCCTACGTAAAAGTGCAGACGCAAACGAGGCGACGGACGCGCACGACCCTAGGGGTTATTGCCGATCTCGGCTGACTGCAAGGCCAAGCGTGGTACGCCTGTTGAACGCTTTAACTGCGTCATAAAGTTAAGGATGCGAGTAGTTTGCTCGGTTAAGTGCGGTGTCTAATATCAGACGGATAAGTCGGCCGCAGTTTTGTTCAGGGGGCGATCACATGCGGTCGGCAGTTTTTGCTGTTTTCTAAGCTTTTGGGGCTAAATATGGGTGACCTGTAGTAGGGCACCCGCTGCGATTCTGCCTGCGCTTCATAGCGTCTGCGGGTGCAGATGCTAATCATCGCTTAACGCCCCGGCCACCGATATAGCCATTCTGAACATTCCTCAGAGCCGCATGATAAACTCCGGCGCGGCTCGCCCTGCGTGCGCCTGATCAGCGCGCGGACAGATCGCGCGAATCCCTGCCGCGACGGGCGAGCCAACAATTGCAGGGCGGCTACAGGGAGGCCAAGATGGGGAACAAGGATGATGATGCGCCCTTGAAGGCAGATACGGGCGCGTTCGAACCTCGCGACAGTCGCGTATCGCAACAGATTTGGCGAGGCATCTTCTTAGAGGTTGTAAGAAAGCTTGAGGATAAGGTCTTAAAGAAACTGAGCCAAGAACCTCTGCGCTTTTTCCGCAAGGCTGGCTTAGATGCGCCGGGCTTTTTAGCGCCTGAGCAGTTTGATTTATGGCAGAAGCTCACGGCTGATGATTGGGAAAGCCAATGTAGCGAAGTCAGCTTACATCAGTTTCGAGAAGCGTTATGGGCGTGGGGCAAGCATTGGAAACTGACTGCTGATTGGTGCTTAAAGGCGGGCTTCGATACGCTAAGAGATTGGGTGCTCTGGCCC
Organism: Acidobacteriota bacterium; assembly: GCA_003223935.1. Lineage (GTDB taxonomy): Bacteria > Acidobacteriota > Blastocatellia > Pyrinomonadales > Pyrinomonadaceae > QHXQ01. The sequence continues at coordinate 114,212 of QHXQ01000020.1, forward strand.
GAAAGCTTAGAGGAGCTTTCGTGGGCACCCTCCATACATACCCACGAGTGGCTCGGGCTATCCCTACCGAGCGAGAGACAGTTCAGCTTTCAATACCCTACGTGGGAATTTGTTTTATATCTCCGCGAGGAGTACGAAGAAGCGGCCAGAATAGCCTTTGAGGCGGCTTTGAAGGCATATTGTGACCGCATCGCTGTCGAGGCTCCCCGATGGGGTTATATCCCAATCCCGCCGCGGAAGCGCGGCCGCAAAGCCCACCTTCCCATTGAATGGCTAGTTCGCAGCCGGGTGCAGGGTTGGAAGGTGTATGAGATCAACAAACTCTACTATCCTAACTCGGATAACAGGTGGCACATCAAAAAAGCGATTGAGGAAGCTGCGGCCCTGATCGGACTCTAGCCTTACCGTGCCTCTGCTGGGTAAATTAGAGATTTAACGAAATACCCATGGGTATTTTGCCTAGACACAAAAATACCCACTAGCGGGCACTCGCTCGTCTTGCTAAAACGGCACTGATAACTCGGTGCCGTTTTAGTTTCTCGGAAGCAAGCATAGCAACACGGAGACAGAGCATGACGAGCGCAGCACCCACCCTAGACAGTCCTCTCCTGACCAAGGTCGAGGCCGCAAGAATCCTGCGCGTCGCCCCGATCACCGTCCACCGGGCGATTAAGCGCGGGCAACTCGGCGCGTACAGAATCGGGGCGCGCGTCTTCACCACCCGGCAGTTCATTGATGAGTTTCTGCAACGAAACGAAAGGAAGCCGGAAGCAGCATGAACGCGCAAAGCAAAGCACCCAGCGTGTTAGCGGAACGCGCGGATGAAGATGAAAAAGCGGATCATGAGGATGGCACAGGCACTTTCATCTTGGACAATAGTCACGCCCTTGCTGTTTGCCATCTTGCGTGCGATTTCGTCGTTGAGTGCGGACGTGGTTCCACATTATGTACTCGACATCTGACGGGACTTAGAACGCTTAACGCGCAACGAGTGCCTCGCTGTAACGTGCGACAGCGCCAACTCGACGAAGGGCAGGTGGCAGCGTGAGTTCCGTCCATCAGTCTATAATCGAGCGCCCGCTGCCGCACTCTGCGGAGAGCGAGCGCGCTATCCTCGGCGCGATCATCCTCGACAACAACTTAGTCAATCAGGCTACCAAACTGCTCAGGCCCGACGACTTCTACCAGCGCGCGCACCAGCTAGTCTTTCGCGCTATGATCGCGCTCTCCGAACGCGGCTCAGAGATCAACCCGATCCTTTTGGGCGAAGAACTTCGGCGCGAGGGCTGGCTCGAACAGGCCGGCGGCGTCGCCTTCATCTCTGAACTCGCCTACGGGCTGCCGCACTTCACGAAACTCACCTCTTATGCCGAGATCGTGCGTGAGAAAAGCGCGCTGCGACGACTTGTCCATCTCGGCGATGAATTAGTCGCCCGCGCGCTTGAAGAGGATGGCGACCCCTTTACTACTGCGGCATGGGCGGCAAATAAACTGGCCGAAAAGGTCAAAGCTGTCGGCGCGGTGGTACATGTCGTGCGCATGTCCGACGTTGAGCCCGAAGATGTGCGCTGGCTGTGGTATCCCTACATCCCGCTCGGCAAATTGACCATCCTCGAAGGTGATCCGGGCTTGGGCAAGTCGTGGTTGACGTGCGCGCTCGCAGCGGCTGTCACCTGCGGGCGCAAGCTACCGGGCGGCGAGCCACTGGCTCCAAGTAACGTGTTGATGCTCTCTGCGGAAGACGGCCTCGGCGATACGCTCAGACCTCGGCTGGATGCGGTAGGTGCAGACGTGGCGCGCGTGTTCGCCTTGCCTGAGCCTATCATGTTCGATGCCGGCGGGCTGCTCAAGCTCGAAGCTGCGATCCACGAACATTCTCCCGCTCTCGTCATCGTCGATCCTTTATTCGCATACACGAGCGGCAAGGTGGACATTCACCGGGCGAATGAATGCCGGGCGATCTCCGCGCCTCTCGCGGCCATCGCCGAACGGTGTGAATGCGCGCTGGTCGCCGTGCGGCACTTGAGTAAGTCGCGCGGCGGCGGGCACGCCTTGAACGCCGGCATCGGCTCCATTGATTTCGCGGCGGCGGCGCGCTCTGTCTTGCTGGCTGGGAAAGACCCTGATGACGAAACAAAGCGCGCTGTCGTGCAGACTAAGAATAACCTCGCCACCCTCGGGCCGGCGCTCGGCTATAAGCTGGAAGATGGTCAATTCTGGTGGACGGGTGAGAGCGATCTAACTGCCGGTCGTATCCTTGCCGCCGCCACCGATGAAGAAGGGCGTAGCGCCCTGAACGAGGCGGTGGAGTTCTTACGGGCGGCGCTCTCTAACGGAGAGCGGGGGATGAAGGAAGTGCAAGCCGACGCCCGCAGCGCCAGCATATCCGGCGCGTCGCTACGGCGCGCGCGCGAACACTTGCGCATAAAGATGCGCAGGTGTGGCCCGATAGGTCAACCCCAACAGTTCTACTGGTCACTGCCCGCCAACGATGATGCTCAAGCGCGCCCGGTTGATGCCCAGAAGATGGCAGTTGAACATCATCTGGTAAGTGGCAACGGTAAAGGTACTTATACCAAGAAGTTGCTCGATGATGTTCAAGGCGCAGTGCCTGAACATGATCAGGGACGCATTGAGCATCATCCGACGGTAGAAGAAAACTACTTCCCTGTCGGCATGACCATTGAAGAGTACGCGCGCCTATACGCAGAGCAAGAGCAGGCTACGCGGGGAGAGGTTTGAACCTGTGAACGGTGAGGCATCGGTAGATGAACGGGCGCGGGATCGTGCAACGATGAGTAATAGGCCGCCAACAATTTGCAGAGAGTCAAATCGCAAAGGCACTGCGGAGCTTGATCTGCTCATCGAGTACGAGCCGAACGAAGCGCGGACGGCGCGCGCCATACTGCTCATCATAGGGCTGCCGGCGGAAGAAATCGAGCGTATCGTGGGGGAAATCACTCTTGAATCACACCACGAGATGTGATGAGATTCATGCTCACCATGAAACAGTACATCCCCTACGCGCGCGTCTCCAGTGACGAACAGAAGGACGCCGAGACAATCAAGACCCAAATCGCCGAGGTCGAGCAGCACTCTCTAGTCTGTAACCTCTTGCTCGCGCCCGAATGGATCACTGACGATGGCGTGTCAGGGATAATTCCTTTTCACGAACGACCGGGCGGCGCACGCGTGCTAGAACTTCTGCGCACGAAACGATACGCAGGAGTAGCATGTCTCAATCACAAGCGTATCGGGCGCGACGCTTACGTCATTCACTTGGCGGTGCGACAGATCGAGCAGGAATTAGGCGGCGATATTCAAGCCATCCGCGAGCCTGTTCCTTCCGCGCTTACGCCCGGCGCACGCGCGCTCATGCGCGCCATGTACGCAGGCGTAGCCCAGTACGACCGCGAAGAGTTGCTCGCCGCGATGCGCGCCGGGAAGCTTCGCGCCGCCAAAGAAGGGCGTTGGTCGGGTGGGGGCGTGCCTTTCGGCTTAAGGCTGGAAACGGTGCGTGTGCCCGGTCGCATGAAGCCGATCAAGCGGCTCGTGCCCGACGAGAAGACCGCCGCTTTCGTCTTGGAAATCTTCACGCTCTACGCCGCTGGGCACTCGCAGAAAGAACTCGCTCGCCTGTTCAACGCGCGCGGCGTCCCGCACCCGACCGGTGATCGCTGGCGGCAGAGCACGCTCAGCTACATGCTACGCAATCCTTTCTACAAAGGAGAGGGCGTGTGGCGACGTCGCTATGAGGCTAAGAACGAGCGCGGCGGGCTGAGCAAATATAACTCATCGCCCGAAAGCGTAGTGCGTTACGAAGACTATCAAGTGCCCGCCATTGTGCCGCCTGAGTTGTGGGCGCAGTGCGCTCATCTGCGGCAGGAGAAGACGAAACTCGCGCCGCGCAATGCACGTCACCTTTACCTGCTGCGCGGGCTTGTGCGCTGCGGTGTATGCAGGCGCACCTTTACTGGCGTCAGCAACCAACACCGCTGGTTCTACTATCAGTGTAATTCGCGCGCCGAGCATTGTGTGCCCAACTGCGGCAACCGCCGCGTGCGCGCTGCCGACCTTGAGCATTTAGTTTGGGAAGAGATCGCCCGCTTTGCGACGAATCCGGGTAAGGTCTTAGGGAAACTGCGGCAGGCACGCGCGCCGCGGGGCGGGGCGGAAGTTGAGCCGCGCCGCATCGAACAGCACCTCGCCGCCAAGCAGCGTGAGCGGGCGCGGGTTATTACTTGGGCGCGGCAGGGGATGATCACGGAGGAGGAATTAGACACCCAACTAGTGCAGTTGCGCGCTGAAGTGGCGACCCTCGAAGCAGAAAGCGCACGCATTGGCGCGGCGCAAGCGGCGGCGCGCTCCGCGCGCGAACGACTCGCAGACGTGGAAACCTTCCTTGAGTCGCTCGCTGCGCGCGTGGACGCGCTCACGGACGAGGAACGCGCGCAGGTCGTCCGCCAACTCGTGCCGCGCGTGGTCATCACGCCGCGCGCCGATGGGCGCGTTAAAGTTGCCGCCACCTATGCTTTCGCGCCGCCAGCCTATAGTTGGAACTGCCCGGCTTCGAGCGTCTGCTTGACATAGGCGAGGAAGCGTTCGGCGTCCGCGCCGTCAATGATGCGATGGTCAAACGAGAGTGCGAAGAAGGCCATGTGGCGGATGGCGATCAGGTCGTCGCCCTCTTCGGTTGTGATCACTTTCGGTCGTTTCTCAATCGCGCCGACGCCGAGGATGGCGACCTGTGGTTGATTGATGATCGGCGTGCCGAAGAGACCGCCGAAGACGCCGGGATTTGTGATCGTGAACGTGCCGCCTGCGACCTCGTCGGGTTTGAGTTGTTTGGCGCGCGCGCGGTCGGCCAAGTCGTTTGCCGCGCGCGCAAGACCGGCGATTGAGAGTTCGTCGGCGCGTTTGATGACCGGTACGATGAGGCCCCAATCGAGCGCCACCGCCATGCCGAGATTGATGTCGCGCTTGTAGATGATCTGATCGCCTGAGACCTGCGCGTTGAAGATGGGGAATTTGTGAATCGCGCTCGTGATCGCTTGGAAGATGAACGGCATGAACGTGAGCTTCGTGCCCGTGCGCTGTTGAAACTCGGCCTTGTGCCGTTCGCGCAGCCGCGCGATTCTCGTCATGTCAATCTCATAGACGGTCGTCACATGCGCCGACGTGCGCCGCGACAAGACCATGTGCTCGGCGATCTTCCGCCGCATCACGCTCATCGGCTCGACGCGATCACCTTGCGCGGGTTGCACCGGCGGCGCAGGCGTCGGCTCAGGCAAGCCGGGCGTTTGCGGCGCGCGGGCTTGTGGCGCTTGTTGCGTGCTCGCGCCCGATTCGATGTAGCTGAGAATGTCGTTCTTCGTTACGCGCCCCGACGCGCCCGTGCCTTCGAGTTGCGAGATGTCTATGCCGTGCTCGCGCGCGATGTTGCGCACAAGCGGACTGGACTTCGTGCGGCGCAACTCTTCGACCGTCTGCGCGCCGCCATCGCCGCGCGCCTGCGCGCCGGAGGCTTGCGCCGATGCACCGCTCTGCGGCGGTGTCGGCTGTTGTGCTGGCGCAGAGGTGGGCGTGGCTGCTTGCGGCGCGGCCGTCGGTTGCGGCGGTGGCGTTGACTCGGCGGCTGCTTGCACGGCCGGTGCTGGCGCTTCAGTCTGCGTTGCAGTTGGCGCAGCCGTTTGGCCGTCGCCATCGCCGATGATGGCGACGACTTTATTGACCTCGACCGTCTCGCCCTCTTTGAATTTGATCTCGGTCAGCACGCCTGCGGCCGGCGACGGAATCTCCGCATCAACCTTGTCGGTCGAAATCTCAAACAGCGGCTCGTCGCGCTCGACGCGCTCGCCCACCTGCTTGATCCAACGCGTGATCGTCCCCTCCGCAATGGACTCGCCCATCTGCGGCATGACAACTTCTGTGCTCATGATTTACCTCAGTAGTCAGTGGTCGGTGGGCAGTGGGCAGTTAAAAATTTGTTCTCACTGATCACTGACCACCAACCACTGCTCTTCACCCTTCTGCTGTGGTCGGATCAATCACCGACTTGATCTCTGAAATACGGTTCGCGGGGAAGCCGCCCTGCTGCGCGTGCTCGCGGATCAACTCTTCGTTCGGTGCGATATAGACGCAATAGACCTTGTCGCCCGTCACGTAGCTCTGCACCCACTGAATCTGCGGCCCCATCTGTTGCAGTATGCTGCAAGACTTCTGCGAGATCTCCTGTAGCTCCTGCGTTGAGAGCTTATCCGCATCAGGGATTTCGCGCTCGATTAAAAATTTCGGCATGGCTGTCACCTCCAAAGTGAGCAGTGAGCAGTGAGCAGAAAAAGCAAACTGCTTACTGCTCGCTGTTTTCAATACGCTGCGAGTTTGCGCGCTGCTGCGAGTATGTCCGAGACTTGCGGCAAGTAATACTCTTCGAGCGGCGGCGAATAGGGCACGGGCGTGTCGAGCGACGCGAGGCGCACGACCGGCGCGTCCAACCACTCGAACGCCTCTTCGGCAATCACGCCCGCGATCTCGCCACCGATGCCGCCCGTGCGCGCCGCTTCGTGCAAGACCAGAACTTTATTCGTTTTCTTCACCGACGCAAGGATCGCCTCACGGTCGAGCGGCGCGAGCGTGCGCAGATCGATCACTTCAACGTCCAAGCCTTCCTTCTCTAACTCCTCGGCCGCATCAAGCGCATTCAAGACCTGATAGCCGAACGTGATGATCGAAAGATCGCGCCCCGCACGCGCCACGCGCGCACGGCCTATCTCGACCACGTAATCATCCTCCGGTAACTCTTCGCGCAGGCGCGGCAAACGATAAAGTTTTTTATGCTCAAAGAAGATGACCGGATCAGGATCGCGGATCGCGGCTTTGATGAGACCCTTCGCGTCGTAAGCGGTCGCCGGCTCGACGATCTTGAGGCCCGCCGTGTTCAGAAAGAACGATTCGGCGTTGACCGAGTGAAACGGCCCAGCGTGCACGCCCGACCCGCACGGCCCACGAAACACGGCCGCGACGCCCCCGCCCCAACGATAGCGACACTTCGCCGCATAGTTCGTCAGCATGTCGAAGCCGCACGAGATGAAATCTATAAACTGAAACTCCGCCACCGGCCGCATCCCCATCAGCGCCGCGCCACACGCCGCGCCGACAATCGCCGCCTCAGAGATCGGCGTATCAATCACGCGCTCCGCGCCAAACTCTTCTTGCAACCCCTCCGTCACCTTAAACGCGCCGCCATACGCGCCCACGTCTTCGCCAATGACGAACACAGACGGGTCGCGCTCCATCTCTTCCCAGATGCCCTGCCGGATCGCCTCGACAAACGTGGCCACACCGCCGCGCGCCGGACGATTTGCTTTGTTCTCTTTTTTGACTGCGGTTGACATGTATTCGGTGATCTCAACTTTGAGATTTGAAATTGCAAATTAGGCGCTCATCAGTTGCCGCCGAAAATTTTGGGACGAAACGCGGGCGGCACGATTGAGTTGTCGAAGACGTTGCGCGCTGCCTGTTCCGCCTCGGGCATCGGCGAAGATTCGGCCCACATCACGTCTTCGTCAATCTCGCGCTTCACGTCGGCGACGATCTCATCAAGCTGTTCGCGCGTGGCGCTGTCGTGCTTAATCAAATGGCGTTCGTAGCGCGTGACGGGATCACGCCGCTCCCAGAACTCAAGCTCGTCCGGCTCGATGTAGCGTTGGTCGTCGTGCTCTGCGTGCCCTTTGCGGCGATAGGTCTTCGCTTCGATCAAGACTGCGCCGCCACCACCGCGCGCAAACTCTGCCGCTTGTTTCGTCACTTCGTAGCAGGCGATCACGTCGTTGCCGTCAACGATGTGACCCGGAATGCCGTAGCCGGCCGCTTTGTCGGCGAGATTTTCGACGGCCGTCTGCAACTGCGTCGGCGTCGAATAGGCGTACCAGTTATATTCGGCGATAACGATCAATGGCAGACGCTGGACGGCGGCGAAGTTTAGGCCCTCGTGGAACGCGCCGGTGCTCATGCCGCCATCGCCGATGTAGGCCACGGCGACGATCTGCTTCTGCTGCATGCGACCGGCGAGCGCGATGCCGGTCATCACGGGGATCATGTCGCCGAGATGCGAGATCGGGCCGAGGAAACCTTTCGCGAGATCGCCGAAGTGTATGTTGAGGTCGCGCCCGCCTGAAGGGCCCCAAGCCTTCGCCATGTACTGCGCGAAAATATCGCGCGGGCGAATGCCTTTGACGAGCACAGCGCCGAGGTCGCGTATGAGCGGCGCGACAAAATCTTGCGTTTGGAGCGCGTAAGCAGAGCCGACGGCCGTCGCTTCCTGTCCCAATGAACGGAATACACCGCCGACCACTTTGGTCTGCCGGTACAGATTGACGAGCCGCTCTTCGACGAGCCGCGTCAGCATCAAGTAGCGATAAAGCCCAAGCATCTGCGCGGGCGTCAATGTCGTCTCGGTCGTGCAGAGCGCGTCCTCAGACGGCGCAAATCGGCCCGTGATCGTTTGCGCTTGCGCGCCGTTGCTCTGTTTCGTTGTGCCGCGCGCGGCTTTACGTTGTTTCGTTTCCGCTTTCATGGTGAAGAAGCTATCGGTTTAAGCCACAGCTAAAAGCTGACTGTTGATAGCTGATGGCTAAAAGTGAATCGTCTGTCCATGCACGCCTTCGGCCGCTTCCATCACGGCTTCGGAGATGGTCGGGTGCGCGAAGATGGTGCGCCCCAATTCTTCGGCCGTTGATTCGAGTTGGAGCGCGACGCCCGCTTCGGCGATCAGTTCGGTCGCGTGCGGGCCGATGATGTGGACGCCGAGCAGTTCGTCGTACTTCGCCTCGCTGACGACTTTAACGAAACCCTCTTCTTCGCCAAGGATGCGCGCCTTGCCCGACGCCGAGAACGGAAACTTGCCGACGCGCACATCGTAGCCTTCTTTCTTCGCCGCCGCTTCAGTCAAACCAACCGACGCGACCTCTGGATCGCAATACGTGCATGAAGGTACGTGGCGCAGATTGATCGGCTGCGCGTGCTGCCCTGCGATCTGCTCCATCACGAGGATGCCCTCTTTCGACGCGAGGTGCGCGAGCAAAGGCGTCGGGATCACATCGCCGATGGCATAGACGTTCGGCTCGCCCGTGCGGCAGTATTCATCCACTTGCACCGTGCCGCGCTCGACCTTGATCTTCGTGCCTTCAAGCCCAAGTCCTTCGAGATACGCCATGCGCCCGACTGCGACAAGGAGCATCTCGGCTTCGAGCCGCACGTCCTCGCCCTTCGCGTTCTTGCCCGTGACGATGACCGAGTTGTCGGTTTGCTCCATCTTTTCGAGCCGTGTGCCGACCGAAAACTTGATGCCGCGCTTGCGGAAAGACTTTTCCAACTCGGCGGAAATCTCTTCGTCTTCGAGCGGCAGCAGATGCGGCAACAGTTCGACGATGGTCGTGTCCGCGCCGAACCGCGCATAGACTGATGCGAACTCGACGCCGACCGCGCCCGCGCCCATCACGACGAGAGACTTCGGCACGTCCTTCAACTCAAGTATGTGATCGCTATTGACGACGCGCACGCCGTCCGTCTCAAAGCCTTTGATCGGACGAACAACCGAGCCAGTGGCGATGACGATATTCTTCGTATTGATCGTCTCGGTCTTGCCGTCTTCGCTTGTGACCGTGACCTTGCCCGGCAGCGCGAGTTTCCCTGCGCCTTTGAAGACCGTGATCTTGTTCTTCTTCATCAGAAACTCGATGCCCTTCGAGTTCTTGGTCACGACCCGCTCTTTGCGCTTCTGCACGTCGGCGAAGGCGAGTTGAATGTCTGAGGCGCGCACGCCAAAGTCTGCGGCGTGCTGCATCTGTTCGTAGATGTGCGCCGACATCAAAAGCTGTTTCGTCGGAATACAGCCGCGCAAGGTGCATGTGCCGCCGAGCCGTTTGTCCTTCTCGACGAGCGCGACTTTTAAGCCAAGCTGCGCGCCGCGAATCGCCGCGACGTAGCCGCCGGGGCCCGAGCCGATCACTGTCACATCAAACTGTTCGGTCGCCAAAGCTGTTTAGTCCTCTCCTGTCAGGAATGGCCCACACGGCGCAAAGGGGCGCGCCGCTCTCTCACGCTTGAATTGTGCGATGGGTGGTCTTGCAAAACGGGATTATAATGCGTCGCACGTTTTTCAGCCAGCGACGAAAAGGACGTTAAGACCCAATGCAGCACTCCGCAGGTTTTCTCAAATTAGTCGAAGACGCCAAGACGCGCATACGCGAGTTGGACGTTGCCGAAACGCGCGCGCACTTGGCCGCGAATCCGCAGGCGCACTTGATTGACGTGCGCGAAGACCACGAGTGGCAACAAGCGCACGCCACGGGCGCAGAACACTTGGGGCGCGGCATCATCGAACGCGACATCGAGCAGCGCGTCCCCGACCACGCGACCGAACTCGTCCTCTACTGCGGCGGCGGCTACCGCTCGGCCCTTGCCGCCGACAACCTGCAACGCATGGGCTACACGAACGTCTATTCAATGGCCGGCGGCTGGAAGGCTTGGCAGGAAGCGGGCGCGCCGACGGAACAGGATTGAACCGCCGTTAACCCGCAGAGCAGCCGATTGAAAAGGCAAGAGAGAATTTTGGCCCGCGATTAACGCAGTCGGCGTATAATCGCGCACGCATACTTGCTATCCGCCTTTATTAGTCAAGTGTCGGTTGAGTTGCGCCAAAGCAGGTCTTTCGTTCGGAGGATGTGCATCATGTCGTCTCTAGCCAATGCGCGCCAACCTGTATGGCTGCGCCTCGCCGGTCGCGCGCTGCTCGCACCCGCACTGCTGCTTCTATCCGGCGGCTCGGCCCACGCACAACAACGCAATCAACTCGACCCAAACGAGACCTATCGCCGGCTCGCGCGCGAGCGCATGGAACAGACGCAACGCGCGATGGAAGAGACTGCGCGCCGCCGCTTCGAGGAGCACAAGGACGAAAGCCGTTTCCCGTCAGACGCGCAGGCGGCGACCAAGCCCGGCGTCGTGCACGCCGTCTCGCCCGCAGAGCAGCAGGCGCTCGCGCACACTGAAAAAGGTCTCGACTATTTTGCGCGCAACAAGTACGAGCAGGCGATCAAGGAGTACGACGAAGCCATCCGCCTCGACCCGCAACTCGCCGCCGCCCACAACAACATGGGCAGCGCCTACTTCGCGCTTGGGCGCTACGACCTTGCCATTAACGCTTTCAATCAAGCCATTCAACTCGATCCCAACTACGGCCAAGCGCATTTCAACTTGGCGCTCACCTACCTCAAGTTGAATCGCTTACAAGATGCGGACACCGCGTTGATTGCCGCCACCAAAGCCTACTACATCACGGGCGACGAGCGGCTGCGGGCCGGCGACCGTGAGGCGGCCGAAGCGGCCTTCAAAGAGTTGCTGCAAATCGATCCCAACTACCCGCCCGCGCACCTGCGGCTCGGCATCATCTACAACGCAGACCATCGCTATAACGAAGCCGCGCAAGCTTTCAAACTCGTCCTCAAATCGCAGCCGCAGAATGCCGCCGCCTACGAGAATCTCGGCGAGGCTTACTACGGTCAACACAAGTACGCCGACGCCCTCGAAGCCACCGCGCACGCCATCAAACTCCAACCCCGCGCGCCCGGCGCTTATTACATCGCCGGTCTCGCCTACGCTGCCCTCGACCAACCCGACCAAGCCCGCGCTGCGTGCGCCAAACTCACAGAGCTACACGCCGACGAATACGCCCAACTCCTCGCCGCCGTCATCGCCAAGCAGTCGCCGCACAAACCTTGAGCGTCCGCGCCCATCGCTTTATCGCCCGTCATCACACCGGCTCGGCTGTGAACCTAGCTCTACAACGAAACTGAGCACGATGTTATATTGCCGCCGACTCTTGAAAGGAGTTTGCGATGCCCACCAAGTCCCCACCCGTCGGCGCAGTCGAAATCTTCTGCTCCTACGCGCATCTGGATGAAGAACTGCGCGACAAGCTGGACAGGCAACTTAGCCCTCTGCGCCGCGAAGGCAAGATCAAGAGTTGGTTCGACCGCATGATCAAAGCGGGCGAAGACTGGCGCGGCAAGATTGACGAGCACCTGAACTCCGCCGACATCATCCTGCTGTTGATTAGCTCCGACTTCATCCACTCCGACTACTGCTACGACATCGAAATGGCCCGCGCGCTCGAACGGCAGCGGAAAGGCGCGGCGCGCATCGTCTGCGTCATCCTGCGTCCGTGCAATTGGCAGCGCACACAGTTCGCAGACCTGCAAGTGCTGCCTGTCGGCGCGCAGCCGGTCACGCGCTGGGATGATCTTGATGAGGCGTTATTGAACGCGGCGCAAGGCATCGGCGCAGTGGTTGACGAGTTGTTGACGCAGCCCGTCGGCAAGCCTGCGCCGGCCGCTGCGACGACGAGCGTGCTGCTGCCTGTCTCTCTGCCGCGCCCGCCTGTGGTCGGCTTCGTCGCGCGCCGCGACACCGAAGGCAACGACATACTCGCGCGCCTCAAGACAGAGCTTGCGCCAGAGAGCAATCAACTCATCGCGCTGTGGGGGCCGGGCGGCACGGGCAAGACGACGCTGGCGGCGCAGGTGGCGCGCGAGCTACGCCCGCAGTTCCCGCAACGTCTCGCGTGGGTCAGCGCGCTCGCGCGTGCAGACTTCACGCTCGCCACGCTGCTCGACGACGTGGCCGCGCAACTTGGTCGCACAGACCTGCGCCCGCTCAAGCTTGAAGACAAAGAGCCGCAGGTCGCCGCGCTGCTCGCCGAAGCGCCCGCGCTCGTCGTGCTCGACAACTTCGAGACCGTCGCGGCGGATGAACAGGCGCGCTGTCTCGACTTCCTCGCCACACGCGCCGCCTGCTCCGCGCTCGTCACCACGCGCGACGATACGAAGCGCGGAGACGTGCGCAACATCGCGCTCGCCGCGATGTCACGGGATGAGGCGCAAGAGTTCCTGCGTCGCTTGATCGGACAGGCCGGCCACCCGCAGAACTTCGCCGCGCTCGACATGGACGCGCTCATCGCGCAGTGCGAAGCCAACCCGCTTGTGCTGCAATGGGTGGTCAAGCAGATCGATCTCGCGCACCAACCGCAGACCGTGCTCGCCGAACTCGCACAGGGCAAAGGCGATGCCGCCGAGCGCGTCTTCACCCGCTCCTTCAATCTGCCCCAAGTCGGCGACGACGGGCGCGCGGCGCTGCTCGCCCTCTCCCTCTTCGTCCCAAGCGCCACGCGCACGGCACTCGCCGAAGTGGCCGGCTTCGATAATGACCTGCAACGCTTGGAGCGCGCCATCGAACACCTCTCCGCGCTCTGGCTCGTCGAGACCACGCCCGGCAACGAGCGCCTGCTCCTGCGCGGGCTAACACGCCAACTAGCGCAAGCGCGCCTAAGCCAAGACGCCCACGCCGCCGACTACCGCCGCCGCTTCGTCGCCCACTTCCTGCGCTACGCCGAAGCACACGCGCAGCCCACGCCGGAAGATTACGACGCGCTGGAAGCAGAGCTAGACAATATATTGAGCGCGGCTGAAACGGCATTCGCTCAGGCGAATTGGACAAGCGTCATGCGAATAGCGTATGCGCTTATTGAAAACTCACTGCTTCCTGCAATCGCTGCTGGATGAGGGGTCATGCGAATAGCGTATGCGCTTATTGAAAGGATACTGTTCGTCCGCGGCTACTGGGACGAGGCACTACGCACGGGCGAGTTGGCAGTGAAAGCAGCGCGGGTGGAGGGTGCGGGGGAGTGAGATGCGTTGCAGCCGGTGGAGCAAGCTGCCGCGTGAGCGGCGCGGTGAGTTGAGCATGGCGTTTTAACGCCGGGAGAGTAGAGGCAAAATTTATTTAGCGTCGCGGCAGCGACGATTGAGAATGCGTGGGCGGGCGCACGGATGCATGGGCATGATTCAATCGTCGCTGCCGCGACGTGCGATCAATTCCATTGCTTGTTCCCGGCGTTGAAACGCCATGCTCAACTCAAGCGCCGCGCTGCGGCGGCGGATTTAGGCGTGGGCGCGGGTAGGGGGTGCGCGGGCGTGGGGAGGTTGGATGCGTGCGGGGAATGGCGTGCGGGTGCAGCATGACGCTGTTCCGTCGGGCGGGGATGCCGTGCGCGGGCGTGGTTATGGGTTGACTGTGCGGCGTTGTGCCAGCACTACCTGACGGAACAGCGTTTCCGCACGCCGTTATGCTGTTCCGTCGCGCCGTTTCATTGGTACATCATGCCGTTTCATTACTACGTCAGGCTGTTACGTCATTACGTCGCGCCGTTATGCGGGAACGGTACGTCGTTCTGCTATTACGTCGCACTGTTACGCTGGAACGGGGCGACGTGATGCCGTAACGGGGCGACGTAACGCTATAACTTCACATCGTTTCGCTATTACGGCGCGATGTTACGCTGTAACGAGGGGTCGTTAGGGTGTTGCTGTGGGTGGGGACGACGTGCGGGGCGTGCGGTTAAGTGTTGTTGGGGGCGCGTTTAGCGGGGCGGACGGGCTGGGCGGGTCAGTACCGCCTGCGGTAGCGGGCGGGTGTTAGTTACGCCGACCTACTTACTGTTGGAACTAGAGACCCGCCCGCTACCGCAGGCGGTACTGACGTTATGCCTCGCGTGCGTGGATGGTCTCCGGTTCTTCCGTATGCGCGGGTTCGTGCATGCCGTCGGTGGTGGGCGCGGGCGGCGGGTTGGAGACGGTGCGCTCAAGCGCGGCGTCGAGGGCTTCGTGGATGCGTGTGGCGAAGGTGAACTCTAGCTCTCTGCGCACGTCTGCGGGGATGTCTTCGAGGTCGGCTTCGTTGCGCGCGGGCAGAATGATGCGGCGTATGCCTGCGCGGTGCGCCGCCAAGACCTTCTCCTTGATGCCGCCGACCGGGAAGACAAGACCCGATAGAGTGATCTCGCCCGTCATAGAAGTGTTCGGGCTGACGCGCCGGCCCGTCAAGAGCGACGCGAGCGCGATGGTCATCGCCACGCCGGCCGAGGGGCCGTCTTTCGGGATCGCGCCTGCGGGCACGTGCAGGTGTATGCCGTAACCCTTGAACATCTCCGGCGAGATACCAAACTCTGCCGCGTGCGACCAGAGATAAGAGCGCGCCGCACGCGCAGACTCTTGCATCACTTCGCCGAGTTGCCCCGTCAAGGTGAGACCAGAGCCGCCGGGCAGAAGCGTCGCTTCGATGAACAGAATCTCGCCGCCCATCTCCGTCCAAGCCATCCCTGTCGCCACGCCCGCAGGCAACTCCTTGCGCGCCTGTTCGGGATAGAAACGCGGCGCGCCCAAGTATTCTTTGATGTCCGCTTCGTCAACGCGCACGTGCTGCGTCTCGCCTTGCGCGATCTTCAACGCCGCCTTGCGTGCGACGCTGCCGATGGTGCGCTCGTATTGGCGCACGCCCGCCTCGCGCGTGTAGCGGCCAGCGATGAGTTCAAGCGCCGCGTCTGTGATCTCGAACTGTTCGGGCGTGAGACCGTTCTCGCGCACCTGTCGCGGCACTAGATACTGCTTGGCGATGTGCAGCTTCTCGCGCTCGCTGTAGCCCGCGAGCGCGATGATCTCCATGCGGTCGCGCAAAGGCGGCGGGATCGGCCCCAACTGATTCGCCGTCGCGATGAAGAAAACGCGCGAGAGATCGAACGGCAGATCAATGTAGTGATCGCGAAACGTGTTGTTCTGCTGCGGGTCGAGAATCTCTAAGAGTGCGGCGGACGGATCGCCGCGATAGTCGTTGCCGAGTTTGTCGATCTCGTCGAGCATCATCACGGGGTTGTTGACCTTCGCGCGGCGGAGCGCCTGAATGATGCGACCGGGCATCGCCCCGATGTACGTGCGGCGATGACCGCGCAACTCCGCTTCGTCGCGCACGCCGCCCAGAGAGAGACGTTCAAACTCGCGCCCCAACGCGCGCGCAATCGAACGACCGAGACTCGTCTTGCCGACGCCGGGCGGGCCGACGAAGCAGAGGATCGGACTCTTCGAGTCGGGGCGCAGTTTGACCACTGCGAGGAATTCGAGGATGCGCTCCTTGATGTCTTCAAGCCCGTAGTGGTCTTCGTCAAGTATGCGCCGCGCTTCGTTCAGATCAAGTTTATCTTCGGAAGATTTCCGCCAAGGCAGTTCGAGTATGTATTCCAGATAAGAGCGAATCACGTGATAGTCGGGCGCAGCCGAAGGCAGCCGCTCCATGCGGCGCAACTCGCGCTCGGCTTCGGTGCGCACTTCGTCGGGCAAGTCGGCTTCGTTCAGACGCTCGCGCAGAAGCTCAGCCTCGGCACGTTCGCCGCCTTCGTCCTCGCCCAACTCTTTCTGAATCGCTTTCATCTGCTGGCGCAGGATGTAGTCGCGCTGCGCCTTGTCCATCTCGGTCTGCGCCTCGCTCGCAATCTTCGAGCGCAGTTCCATGATCTCGATCTCGTGCGCGAGCCGCGCGTAAGCGAGCCGCAAGAGTTCGTCCGCCGTGTCGGCTTCGAGCATCGCCTGCTCTTGTTCGAGTCCGAGATTGAGGATCGACGCGAGGAAGTAAGCGATCTGCACTGGGTCGTTTGCGCCCATCACAGCCGCGCGCACTTCGGGCGGCACTTGCGGCAAGAGCGCCAACGCACGTTCGATCAGCGTCCGCACGTTGCGCTGCAACGCTTCGACCTCGTCCGGGTTGACCGTCCGCAACTCCGGCAGCACATGGACGCGCGCGCGCAAAAAGGGATCAACCTGCGTCCACTCCAACACCTTGACGCGCTCCGTGCCCTGCACGATCAACTGCAACGCATCAGGCGTGCGCATCATGCGCTTGATCATGACGAGCGTGCCGACCAAGTAGAGGTCTTCCGGCGTCGCCTCTTGCTCGATGCCCCGGTCGGGGCGCACGCTAATGCACGCGAGCAACTTTTCAGGATGCGCGAGCGCCGCCTCGACCGCCGCGACCGAGCGCGGCCGACCGGCAGCCAACGGCACGACCGTGCCCGGAAACAGCGTCGTGTTCTGCAACGGCAGCACCGCGATCTCAAACGGTTGCGCCGCATTCACAGGCGGCGCGTCGGCCGTCGTCGGATTGTTCGTTTGATTGTCAGCCATAATCGTCAGTGGTCAGTGGTCAGTGGTCAGTGGTCAGCAAGATCAGTTTTTTACTGACCACCGACCACTGACCACTGACCACTATTCGTCACATTCCACACTGCTGCGCAGGCGCAAGATCAACAGCCCGTCGCGGTAGTCGCGCTCGATTTCAGCGCCTTCAATCGCGCAGGGGAAGCGCAGCGTCTTCTCGAAGCGGCTGTAAGTGATTTCGAGTTGGTGATAGGCGATGGTCTCTTGGCAGAAAGCATCGCGGCGCGTACCCGACAGACGAAGGACGGGCCCCGCGATCTCGATCTCAATCTCTTCCGGTTGCACGCCCGCCAGATCAACTTTAACCAGCCAGCCGTCCTTGACGCGATACACGTCCGCTGCCGGCGACCACTTCTGCCCCGCCGCCGGTTGCCTGTGCGTCGTGTGCAGCAGACGAAAATAACGCTCGATTGATTTTGCCATGAAAGCAGTGGTCAGTGGTCAGTGGTCAGTGGTCAGTGGTCAGTAGCAGAGCAGGAAGTGTTGTTCGTCTCTTCCTTCTGACCACCGGACACTGACTACTGACCACTGTTATTTCATCCAAAGATTCTGTTCCAGAACGACGAACCGCTCGATATTTCTTCGAGCGCGTCGGCGAGTTCGCGGTCGTCGTTGGTCTCAAGGGCCACGTCGGCCATCGAGATGATGCCGCGCAAGTTCCGATCACGATCAACGACGGGGATGCGGCGCACCTGTTTGTCGCCCATCTTGCGCACGACCTCAATCACGCGGTCGTTGGGTTGCGCCGTGTGTATGTCG
>QHXQ01000043.1 GCA_003223935.1 Acidobacteriota bacterium
CGAACGATGAGGTAAAAAGTGAGAACTGTCGGGTTGAAAGTGAGAATGGCCGGGGTCAAAGTGGGAACAATGGGGTAAAAAGTGAGACCGGCCGGGGTAAAAGTGCGACAGACCGCGCTTTCAGCCCGGCCATTCTCACTTTCAGCGCGAGAGACCACCCTTTTTGTGCGAACTTTCGCACAAAAAGGGCGGACTCTTGCGGGTTGAACGTGATCTTATCGGTTTCCTCTGGGCGCTGCGTGCGCTTCCGATAGTGCAGCCAAAGTTTTGGCCGCCATGCCCCCGCTCATGGCGGCCACGCGGCACAGTCCCCACGGCCTACCCAAAGACGTGCCAGCGCAGGCTGCGCGCGCACCCGTCACGCAGCCTGATTGAGTAATGCAGTGATCGTTGCGACGAGGCGCGAGATGCCTTCCGGTTTCTGTAAGAATGCGTTTGCGCCGACGTGCCGCGCTTGTGCGGCGCAGTCTCTAGCCGACAGCAGGATGATGGGCGTCTGTTGCCGGTGCGGGAGCGTGCGCGCATGGCGAATTAGCTGCCAGCCGTCAAGGCGCGGCAGTTCGTTATCGAGCAGGAACAGATCGTAGTGCGTGGCGCTCTCGATCTCGTGCAAGGCAGCGAGACCATCCTCGACGAGTGTGACTTGCCAGCCCTCAAATTCGAGCACATCTTTGACCGTCGCGGCGACGAGCGGGTTATCTTCGACATACAAGATAGTGAGGGGCATCTGTGCTATCCTTGCGCGCGTTCGTGTCTTTGAAAACAACGGTCATGCGTAGCTCAGTCTCACCCGTTGATGAGTGATGAGCGTCGCCGTTGAGCATGAAAGGTTCATTCTCTCGGCGCACAGATTGAGCGCACACAGACTATTACCATTCTGTAATAAAAGCAAGTTAAAAGTGACGACATCAGGAGGAAACTCCTGATGGGCACAAAGGCACGACCAAAACAAAAACGGCTTGCTGGAAAACTACTAAAGATTCGGAATGCGCTTGGTCTTTCTCAAACAGGAATGCTCTACCGACTCGGCGCAGAAGACCTCATCAGCTATCACCAGATTTCAAGATTTGAAACAGGAAAGCGTGAACCGCCCTTTATCGTTTTGCTGAACTACGCTCGTGTAGCGGGTGTGCCAACGGAAGTTTTGCTTGATGATGAATTAGATTTACCGGAAAAGATTCCCGGCTCTGCGCCGCATGAAGAAATCCGCCGTCAATATGCCCGTCGCAAGAAAAAGTAAGAACGCCACCACAGGCGCGCGTTTATTGTAGAAAAGCTAATTGTAGAACCGCGCCTGATGGGAACAAAGCCCCGTATTAAGCCAGAGCGCCTAGCAGAAAAGCTAGTGCAGATTCGGCTTGCGCTTGCGCTTTCTCAAGCTGAGATATGGCGGTATCTCGGCGTAGAAGACCTAATCGTGATTAAGCAAATCTCGGCATATGAATTAGGGAAACGAGAGCCACCGTTGCGGATTCTCCTGCGTTATGCTCGCGCGGCCGGCGTCCACATGGAAGCCCTTGTTGATGACGAACTCAACTTGCCCGACAAACTGCCGGGCGACGTGAAGCACGCAGACATCCGGCGCAAGTACGCGGCACGCAATAAAAAGAGATGACTCCTGATGGGCAGAAAAGCGCGGCCGAAGCAGGAACGGTTAGGCGAAAAGCTGTTGCAGATTCGGCTTGCGCTCGGTCTCTCGCAAACAGAGATGCTCTATCGGCTCGGCGTGGAAGACCAGATTGAGTACAACAATATCTCAAAGTATGAACTAGACAAGAACGAGCCGCCGTTGCGGATTCTCCTGCAATACGCGCGGGCGGCGAATGTCAGCACAGACGTTTTGATTGATGATGAGCTAGACCTGCCCGCTAACCTACCAAGCCCGACGAAGAGTGAAGGCATCAGACGCAAATCGCCCGCCCGCCGCAAGCAGCATTAAGCAACATCCATTGAAGCCCGCGCACAAATCCGCCGCGCGAGCGGCGCGGTGAGTTTAGCCCGGCGTTTCAACGCTGGGAAAATGACGGGATCAATCCGCCGCGTCGCGCGAGCGACGCATGAACCGGCAATGACTCATGCGTCGCTTACGCGACGCGACCACATCGGGCGCGCGTGTTCCCGGCGTTAAAACGCCGGGCTAAACTCATGCGCCGCTCGCGCGGCGGGTTGCGTATGGGCTGATAATGTAGTCGGAGCAGCGAACGTGGCCGCTGCTCCGACTGTTGTTCGATGTTGCGGCGGGCGGGCGTGTTGCGTGTTAGGACTTGTCGCCGCCGGTCTTGGGCTTGTTGCCAGACTTGCGGGCGAAGCGTTGACCGAGGGCGTCGAGCAGGTTGTCGAGCGCCGCACCCTTGCCGCTCGCTTTGGCGTACTGATAGACGGCCAGCGCCGCCGCATAAGCTTCGCTGCCGACGGCGATGTAGGTGTCCTCGAACAGTTCTTGTAGCTGCGCGAGTGCGGGCAGGATGGGTTCGAGCGCCTGCACGAGTTCCACGTCCTTGCGCATCTCGCTCACGTCGAAGGAGCGCGGCAGAATGTCCGCGTTCTGCTCCGCTAGGTTGAGCGCCTGTGTGACGAAGGCGCGGCTCTTGTCGCCCATGCGTGGCAGACTGCGCCGCTCCTCCGGTGTGAGATCGAGCAGGAACGGTAGCTTCTGCCGGATCGTGTTGATGGCCGCCAAGACGGCCGCTTGGTCTGTGGTCGAGAGTTGTGCGCTGATGCGATTCTCAGACATGTTGAGGTCTCCTTATCTTGCGCCGGCCCCCTCAGGTCGCATCGTGTGTCGTGCAGGGCGACTGTAGGGCCTTGCGCGGGTTGCAATGGAAAGTTATGCGCCAGTTATCGAGAGGTGTACTCGGCAACGTGCGCGATGAAGGTACGCCCGCCCGTTTAGGTTCGAGGCGCGCACGATATTACCAACGGCTGGTCTATGTCAATGCCGCGCGCTTGCATCTTGTGCCGACCTCTGCGCGTAATAACTTCCGCCTAAGCGTCTGTGCCGGTCAGACGCGCCCCTTGTGCGGCCAATCCGTTTTGTCCTTCGGTTAAAAAATCTGCGGCGCGCATCAGAACGCGGTTAACACTCGCCGCCCGCGCGCGTCTTTAGAGTCGGAACACGGCGGACTTGCACGCGAGTGTTAACTCTCCACCGGCGTCGTGTGAGGTTATTTCCCGAATGTATAAAGTTGAGGCGACAGGCGTCGGCTTCGGCGTTATCGGCACGAGTCCCAGCCCCGTCGCAGCGGATATGACTGAGACCCCTGTGGAGATCGCGCTGGTGGCAGCCGTGCGCGGCGGCGACCGCGATGCGTTCGGCCGACTCTACGACCTCTACGCGCGCATGGTGCACGGCATCCTCTTGGCGCGCGTCCCCTACGATGAGGTGGACGACCTTGTGCAAGATGTGTTCCTCGTCGCGCTCCGCAAGATTGACATGCTGCGCGATCCGTCGGCCTTCGGGCCTTGGCTGGCGATGATCACGCGCAACCGCGCGATGGATTATCACCGCCGCACGCGCGAGACAGATGAGTTGCCCGACACGCTCGCGCACACGAGCGCGCCACACGCTGAAGCAAACGAAGTGCTGGCGCTCATCTGTGAATTGCCGGAAGCTTACCGCGAGCCTTTGATCTTGCGCTTCGTCGAAGGCATGACGGGGCCTGAGATCGCAGTGCGGACGGGACTTGCGCCCGCGTCTGTGCGCGTCAACATACATCGCGGCATGAAGTTGCTGCGGGCGCGGCTGCAAGGCACAGGCGGGAAGGAGCAGTAAAGTTTATGAGCGACTACTTGTGGGACAAGTCGGGCGAGGCGGACGAAGAGGTTGAGCGGCTCGAAGAACTGCTCGGCCCGCTCCGCTACCAACCGCGCCCGCTCCAACTGCCCGAAAGTTTTAGCGCGCAGCCGGCGCGCAGCAAATTTCGGCCGCAACGGCCATTCAAATGGCAACGGCTCGCTCTTGCCGCCTCGCTCCTCCTGATGTTGCTCGCAGGCGCATGGTTGATCAGATGGCAACACAGCAACGAACTGCGCCGCGAGGCTGCGCACGACCATGTTGCGCCGGTTACTCATGAGCAGCCGCGCCGAGATGAGACTGCAAACACGAGCACGAACGACAAGCCAGCGCCGCAGCCGGTCGTGACGCCCGCAGGCGTCTTGCCTGTTGACTATCGTCGTGCTCGTCGCGCGTCAGTGCATCATGACTTGAGCGCGCCGCGTCGTTCGTCGCCCGTGCCGCAGCAGGCGTCGCCGCGCGAGGTGCAAGTGGCCAACGCCAACGCGCCGCAAGAATTGACGCCGGAGCAGCGCGAGGCCACAGAGAAGCTTCTGCTTGCACTGCGCATCGCCAGCGCCAAACTCAACTACGCGGAGCGGCAGGTGCAAGAGATGAGCGCCGCGCGCAAGCCCGACATACGGTGAAGCCACAGTGCCCGTTGGAATTTATTTTCGGAGTAACGCAATCATGAACAACAACAAACATACGCTTCTGAAACTGCTCAGCCTCGCGCTCGTCATCTGCGGCGCTAGTCTGGCCACACGCGCGCAGACGCGCTATCCCGCGCAGTTGCAGATCGAAAGTCTCGAACCGCTCGCCGTCAAAGCGAATCAGATCGTGGACGTGAATCTGGATGAACGTCTGCTGCGCCTGATCCCGGTCGGGCTGATGCACAGCACCGACCCGGACGCGAAAAATATCAAGGAGATCGTCGCCGGCTTAAAGGGCGTCTATGTTAAGAACTTCGAGTTCAATAACGAAGGCGAGTACGGCGAGGCGGACATCGCGGCGATTCGCACGCAACTGCGTGCGCCCGGTTGGGTGCGTTTCGTCAACGTCATCAACAAGAAGGAGCACAAGAACGTCGAGGTCTATCTGATGACCGGAACGACGGGTGCGCGCGTCGAAGGGTTGGCGATTCTGGCCGCCGAGCCGAAAGAACTGACGGTCGTCAACATCGTCGGCATCATTGACATCGAGAAGCTGTCGAAGCTCGAAGGGCAGTTCGGCATCCCAGACCTCGGCATCGAGCCGGACGACGCGGACAAACCCGAAGCGAAGAAACCTGAGAAGCCGGCCACCGCAACGAAGAAGCCATAGCGTGGAGGTTAATGGGATGCGACACAGCACACGAAACCTCTTGCTCGTTGCTTGCCTCCTCTTCGTCTTCGTGCCGTCGCTCGAAGCTGCTGGCGCGACGAAAGAGGCGGCTGAATACCACACGGTCGTCAAACTGATCGAGTCTTACTATCACGTCAAACATAGAGGCGTGCCCATGCTCGCCAACCTGAGCTTGAAGACGGCGAAGGTGCTCTCTGCGGACGTGCGCAAGGCGATGCGCTTCGGCGATTTCAAGTTGGCGATCTTTGAGGATCAAGACTTCACCACGCGCGACGGCTTCATCGAATTTCATCGTTTGCTGCGCCAGACGCTCGAACCTGATTGGAGCACGCTGCTCGCCGTGCGCGGGCGCGATGAAGGGCAGACCTACACCTTCGTCAAGGACGCAGGCGAACGCTACAAAGTTCTGATCGTCGTCATCGCTGAGCGCGACGGCACGGTGCTCGAAGTTGATCTCAACCGGGAAGAGTTCGTCAAACTCTTGAAAGACCCGGAGCAAGAAACCAAGAACATCAACGACGAAGCGACCCGCGCCGCCAATGAAGACAATTGAGCGCGCTTTTGTCAGTACCGCCTGCGGTAGCGGGTGGGTGCTCGTGATAACACTGGCCGAGTTAACGTAACCATCACCCGCCCGCTACCGCAGGCGGTACTGACTCTGACATGCAAGCATTGAGTTTAATCGTAGGAGATTGGGCATCATGTTGATCAAGCGCAGCCTGTTGGCGTTGTTCTGTGCGTGGTCGCTCTGCGGCGGTACGTTCGTCCGCGCGCAGGAGGTGGCGGAGGATGCGGTGTTGCGCGTGCGCACGCGCGTCGTGTCGCTCGATGCGTTGGTCAAAGAGAAGAAGACGGGGCAGCCGATCACCGATCTGAAGTTGGAAAATTTCGAAGTGCTCGCCGACGGGCAGACGCGCAAGCTCAGCTACTTCTCGCGCGAAGGCGACACAGGGCGCAAGCCGCTCGCGCTTGCGCTCGTCTTCGATCTCGAACGACTCGGCGCGGGGCGCTTCCTGCGGCGCACAGAAATCCTCGCCGCGATGGCGAATGAGTTGAGCCGGCTGCCGCCCACAGATGAAGTGGCGATCATCGTGCTCGATCCGGGCGGCGTCGAGGGCAAACGCGAGTGGCTGACACGGTTCACGCGCAACCGCGCGCAACTTGCCTCCGCGATGGCCATCATCCCGACGCTCGTCGGTGCAGGCAACGGCGCGGCCGACAAAGACGACAGTGGCGCGCCCGTCTCGCAGACGGCGGATGCAAGCGCAGATGCGGCCGCCGAGATTAAACGAGCCGACGAACAGCGCAAGGCCGAGCAGGCGAAGCGCGAAGCCGCCGAAGCTAAGAAGAAGGCGAAAGAGAAAGACGACAAGAAGGCGGCCGACAATAAATCTGCCGACAACAAGTCTGCTGATAAGAAGGCTGACGAGCAGAAGGGCGAGGACGAGGTGATTGATGTGTTCAAAGACAAGGATGGCCGCACGGTGCGGCGCATCGTCAAGCCCGACGGGCACATCATGATCGAGCGCACGAACGCGGACGGTTCGGTGTCGGTGGACATGGATGATTCCGATCTGGCGGCGGCGACTTGGGAGATCAATAAAGTGTTGACGAAGGAGCGGCCCAACTCGCAACCGGCCATCGTCTATGTGACCGACGGCATCGAGCCGATCTTCTATGCGCAACGCGACTTCATCGAGTCGCGGCTCGTCAAGTCGAACACGATCTTCAACGCGCTCGTCGTGGACATGAAGACCGGTTTCAAACTCGCGATGCCGATCTTGAGTCCGCTCGGCAACTGGGTCGGCGTGAGCATCGCGGGCAGCGCGCAACGTTTCGCCAAACAGACGGGCGGCGAAGTGGTGCGCGTGCACCGGCCCGACGATTACGCCACAGGCTTGGCGAAGATCGTCGGCAACCTGACGGCGCGCTACAGTCTCGGCTTCACGCTGACCGAAACCGAACGCGACGACGGACAGATGCACCCGCTCGTCGTGCGCGTCACCGCGAAGGACGCGAAGGGCCGTGAGCGCAAGCTGCTCGTCACCGCGCGCAAAGGCTACTACATGCCGAAGGACGAGACGGCGCAGACAAGCAATTAGGAATGCGGAATGCGGAATAACAGATGATCTATTTTTAACTCATCATTCATCATTCTGCATTCATCATCTCTTCTTGAGGCACGTTATGAGAGGCAACCTCAAACTCGTCGTGCTTTTTAGTGTGATGTTGTGGGCGTGTGCCGACGCGCGGGCGCAGTCTGCGAACGAGCAGGCGGCGAATGCGACGCCGACGCCCGCGCCGGTCGAAGCTGTGAGCGCGCCTGCGGTGCAGTGGCAGTTAAAGACCGGCGGGAGCATCTATGCGCCGCCGTTGGTCGCAGATGGCACGGTCTATTTCGGCAGCTACGATTACAACGTCTATGCGGCCGATGCGGCGACGGGGCGCGAGCGTTGGCGCGCGAAGACGGGCGGGCGCGTCATCGGTGCGCCCGTGCTCGCGGACGGCGTGCTCTACTTCGGCAGTCAGGACAACAAGCTGTATGCGTTGGACGCTGCGACCGGACAGGTCAAGTGGAAATTCAAAACCGAACTGGCCATCGTAGCGACGCCGATGGTGGCGCACAACACGGTCTTCGTCGCAGGCACGGACGGCTCGCTCTACGCGGTTGACGCGGCGACGGGCAAACAGAAGTGGACATTCGCCGTTCAGCGCGGCACACCGACCGCGCCTGTGCTGCTCGATGGACTGCTGTTCGTCGGCAATGCTGTCGGCGTGCAAGCGTTGGCCGTGCAGGATGGCAAGCAGAAGTGGTCGTTTAAGAGCGAGGGCGCGGTCGTCGCCGCGCCGGTCGTTGCAGACGACACGCTCTACTTCGGCACGTTGCGCGGGCGGCTCTACACGCTTGAAGCGAAGACCGGACATGAGAAGTGGCACACGCAGGTCGAAGGCGCTTTGCCGTTCTCGCCTGCGGTCGCAAACGGCGCGGTTTACTTCGGTGGCATCGTTGGCACGCTCCACGCAGCCGACGCGCGCGACGGGCACGAGCTTTGGAGCTATACCTGCGAGCAAGGCGTAACCTCCGCGCCGACGGTCGCGGGTGCGCTCATCCATTTCGGCAGCGCCCAAGGTCTCATTGCGCTCGACGCGCAGACGGGCCAGCCGCGTTGGTCGTTTCCCACCAAGAGCATCATCACCTCAGCCCCGACCGTCAAAGATGGTCTCATCTACTTCGGCGGCTGGGACGGCACGCTCTACGCCGTGCGCTGTACTCAACCTTGATTCCATTCGATTCCCGCAGGTATCATCCTTCACTGTTCGGCCCCGATTATTCTTCGGCAAAACTCCGGCGCGTTTGCGAACGCGCGTTCTTCGTCTCGTGCAAACTTCAGAAGAGTCCAAGATTCGGCGCGTCGGCGTGCTCGTCAAACCGCATCAGCCGGAGGCGGTCAAGACGATCTGTCGGCTGCTCGAATACTTGACGGCGCGCAATATCACGCTCGTCGCCAGCCCGCGCGCCGAACGCGAGCGCATCGAAGCGGAGACGGGCTGCGCGCTCGAAGTGTTGGATTATGACGAACTCGCTGCCAGCGTCGATCTGATCATCGTGCTGGGCGGCGACGGCACGATGATCGCCGCCGCGCGGCTGTTGGATAACCGCGATGTGCCCGTCATTGGCATCAACTTCGGCAGTCTGGGTTATCTGACCGAAGTGCGCGTCGAAGAGATGCTCGCCGCGCTCGACGCCGCGCTCGCCGGCACTTACCGGCTCGAACGCCGCATGATGCTCGCCGCCGAACTGTTTCGCGGCGCGGACTCGCTCCTGCGCAATCGCGTCTTAAACGATGTGGTCATCAGCAAGTCTGCGCTCGCGCGCATCATCGAGATCGAGACGCGGCTCGACGGGCAGTTCGTCAACTGCTTTCGCGCCGACGGCCTCATCGTTTCGACGCCCACAGGTTCGACCGCCTACAACCTCTCGGCCGGCGGTCCCATCATCTATCCTTCGATGGCCGCCGTCGTCATCACGCCCATCTGCCCGCACACGCTCTCGAACCGCCCGCTCGTCGTCCCCGACGATGCCGAGATCGAACTCGTCCTCAAGACCGGCAAAGAAGAGGTCGCGCTCACGCTCGACGGGCAGGTCGGCTATCCGATGGAGCTGGACGACCGCGTCTTGATCAAGAAGAGCCGCACGACTTTCAATCTAATGCAGCCGCTCAACCGCAACTACTTTGAAGTCCTGCGCGGCAAACTGCGCTGGGGGCGATAAAGATCAGCAGTCGAATTCTAACTTGAAGTACCACGCGCATCTGAAAAATTACACATGACTCCTCAAACTAATAACGCGCCGGCCGCCACAACATCGCTGCCGCGCCGGCCGTGGTATCGGCTGTCGCTGACGACTTGGATCATGATCGGGTTGGTCGTGGGTGGCGTGCTCGGTTATGTGCGCCCCGATTGGGGCACTCGCGTCTTCTTTCTGCGCACTATCTTTCTGAACCTGATCAAATCGATCATCGCGCCACTCGTCTTCTCGACGCTCGTGGTCGGCATCGCAGGCGGCGGCAATCTAAAGAAGGTCGGGCGCATGGGCGCGAAGGCGCTGCTCTATTTCGAGATCGTGACGACCGTTGCGCTCTTCATCGGCCTTGGCGTCGTGAATCTGACGAAACCGGGCGTGGGCGTGATGCTCAGTGCTGACACTAGCTCGATTCAATCAATTCAGCAGACGACGCCGCAAGGGTTCACCGACACGCTCACACACATCTTCCCCGCCTCAATCGTTGATGCGATGGTGCGCGGCGACGTGTTGCAGATCGTTGCGTTCTCGGTGCTGTTTGCGATGGCGGTCTCGGCACTCGGCGAGAAGGGGCGACCGATCCTGCGCGCGTGCGAGAGCCTGTCGCAGATCATGTTTCGGTTCACGTCTTACGTGATGATGTTTGCGCCTATCGGCGTCGGCGCGGCGATGGCGCACACGGTCGGCACGCAAGGGTTGAGTGTGCTCGTCAACCTCGGCAAGTTGATCGGCTCGCTCTATCTCGCGCTGGTCATCTTCATCGTCTTTGTGCTCGGCGCGGTCGCGCTCATCGCGCGCATCCCCATCTTGAAGTTCATCAAGGCTGTGCGCGAGCCGGCGACGATTGCGTTTGTGACGACGAGCAGCGAGTCCGCCTTGCCGAAAGCGATGGAAGTGATGGAGCGTCTGGGCGTGCCGCCGCGCATCGTCGGGTTTGTGATCCCGACCGGCTACAGCTTCAACCTCGACGGCACGACGCTCTACTTGGCGATGGCTTCGATCTTCGTTGCGCAGGCGGCGGAAACCACGACCGGCTTTCACATGAGCTTCGCAAAGCAACTTGTGATGATGCTGACGCTCATGGTCACGTCGAAGGGCGTGGCGGCCGTGCCGCGCGCGGCGCTCGTCATCCTGTTGGCGACCTTGAACAGTTTCATGCCGCAAGGTCTCGGCCCCGTCGGCGTCGCCATCATCTTCGGCGTGGATGAGTTGATGGACATGGGGCGCACCTCAGTCAACGTCATTGGCAACTGTCTGGCGACGTGTGTGGTCGCGCGTTGGGAGGGCGAGTTTGACGACACGCGCGCGCGCGTCTTCGGCACGCCGCAGGAGATCAGTTACGACCTCGCGCACGGCGAGCCGGCCTTCGCCAAAGCGGTCGCCGAAGGGCAGACCTGAGACGCGCAGAGATGGAGCGAAGCGGCGACGTGAAAGCGTGCGCCGACGCTGTATGAGAACGATGCTGAACGTGAAGCCTGCCGCTCATTGCGGCGGGCTTCGCTGCTTTTACGGCTGTGAAAATGAATGACGCGGGCGGCGTCCATCTGCCTCCGGCGCGGAACGCGAGATGCAATAAATTCTTGTTGGCCGGTCGAGCGCCAACGTCTTTAACTCACGCGCAAAGCGAGCGCGCTTAGATCGCCTCTTGATTGATCAGCGCTTCCCGTGACGCAAGCGTGAGACGGACGCGACACGCTTTGCAAGTTCGCGTGCTTGGATCGCGCTAGCGGCGCAACTTGAAGAGGATAGCGGAATGTTTCCTATCGGCGACGACAACTCTGACCGCACGATCACTCCGGTCGTCAACTACATTCTGATCGCCGCGAACATTCTAGTCTTCGTCTTCTTTCAAGGTCTCGGCTCGAACGACCGCTTCACCTACGCTTGGGCCACCGTGCCGCGCGAGATCATGACGGGGCGCGATGTCGTGACGCCGCCGCACGCGGTCGAAGACCCCGTGAGCGGGCAGCGTTTTGAAGAGCCGGGTTTGCAGCCGACGCCCGTGAGCGTCTATCTGACGCTGCTGACCTCGATGTTCATGCACGGCTCGATCATGCACATCTTCGGCAACATGCTCTTCCTCTGGATTTTCGGCGACAACTTGGAGG
This sequence comes from Acidobacteriota bacterium, assembly GCA_003223935.1. Lineage (GTDB taxonomy): Bacteria > Acidobacteriota > Blastocatellia > Pyrinomonadales > Pyrinomonadaceae > QHXQ01. The sequence goes on from QHXQ01000043.1 coordinate 11,528, forward strand.
ATCGCATGGGGCACGCGCGTTATCTGATCTTCTATCTCGTCTGCGGCGTGATCGCATCACTCGCGCACGTTGCTTCGACCGTCATGTTCGGCGGCAATCAGATCGTGCCGAGTCTCGGCGCATCGGGTGCAATCTCAGGCGTGCTCGGCGGCTACGTCTTGCTCTTTCCGCGCCGGCAGGTGCGCGTGATCCTGTTTCGCTTTTTGACGACCGTGCCCGCTTACGTCGCGCTCGGCATCTGGTTCTTGTTCCAACTGATCAGTGGCATCGGTCTCTTGGGCGGCGGCGCAGAGGCAGACGGCGTCGCTTACGCCGCGCACATCGGCGGCTTCATCGCTGGCTTAGTGCTCGTCAAGTTATTCGATCAAGGCGGCAGAGTCGCCACGACGCCGATGCGATATTAGCTGTCAGCGATTAACTTTTGGTCTTTAGCTAACAGCTTCTTTTCAAAGGAGGGAAACGAACTATGGCTGACAACGACAAAGTGATTTCGAGCCTCAACGACCTGATCGAAATTTGCAAAGACGCGCAGGAAGGGTTTCGCCAAGCCGCCGAGGGCGTCAAGAACAGCGAGTTGCAGACGCTCTTCAACACCTATGCGCAGCAACGCGCACAGTTCGCCGCTGAGTTGCAGAACGAGGTGCTGCACTTGGGCGGCGAACCGGAAAAGAGCGGCTCAACCATCGGCGCGTTGCATCACGGTTGGATCAATATCAAATCTGCGTTGACGGGCGGCGACGAGAGCGCGGTTATCAGCGAATGTGAGCGCGGCGAAGATTCGTCGGTGCGCCGTTATGAAGACGCGCTCAAAGGTGAGTTGCCGAACGACATCCGCGCGCTCGTCGAGCGACAGTTCGCGCAGGTCAAAGAGGCGCACGACCGCATCCGCGCGTTGGAGCGCGCGACCGGCAAGGGCGCGTAAAAAGTTGAGCTTGAATTTTGCGCGCCGCGAGTTATGCGTCGCTCGCGTCGCGCCAGACACAAAAAGGGCAGACGGACAAGGAGGGGAGTGCCAATGAGCAAAGGGATGATGTGGATCGCTCTGTGCGCGGTCATCGGCTTGATCATATTGCTGGCCGGCCTCGCACCCGCGCAGGATCAGAACACGAACACGAACACGGGCGCGAGCATGAACAGCAACATGAACGGGAACGCCAAGCACAAGAGCAGACATGACAACGCGAACTCGAACATGAATGCAAACATGAACACGAACACGTCGGCCGGTCTCGGCTCGGCGGATCGCAAGTTCGTGCTGAATGCCGGCATGGGCGGGATGGAAGAGGTTGAGTTGGGGCGCTTGGCGACCGAACATGGCGCGAGCGCAGAGGTCAAGCAGTTCGGCCAGCGCATGGTTGACGATCACACAAAGGCCGGCGACCAACTCAAGCAAGTGGCTGCGCAGAAGGGCGTCACCTTGCCGGCCGCGCTCGACCCAAAGCATCAAGCCGACATGGACAAGTTAAGCAAACTCTCAGGCGCTGAGTTCGACCGCGCCTACATGAGCATGATGGTCAAAGACCACAAGAAGGATGTGAAAGAGTTTCAGGACGAAGCCAACAAAGGGCAGGACACGGACGTGAAAGGCTTCGCCTCGACGACGCTGCCGACCTTGCAAGAGCACCTGCGCATGGCCGAAGACGTCAACAGTCGCACGAGCGCGAAGCCTAGCAACGCGAGCGCATCCACGTCCCGCAATATGAACCGGCCGAGCGACATGGACTCGAACATGCAGAGCAACACCAACGCGAACACGAAGCCCAGCAAGAGCAAGAAGGGCAACTCGAACGCGAACATGAATTCAAACATGAATTCAAATGCAAACAACTCGAACCGTTGACGGCGCGCACTCTGGGCCGCGCACATGCAACGGTCATGCAGCTTCGCACAGGAGGTTGACGCGCGCGTCTTCGCGTCGCCTCCTTTTTCTTGCTCGTCGCAAGGTTTGCCCGGCACGCGCGGCTCGGTTAAGATCGAGCGGTTAAAATAAGGAGCCAGCAAGATGTCTAGCACGGAAGCCGCGCTGCCGCCGGTCAATCAGCAGGCGCTCGACATACGCCCGACGCCGCGCGCAGAGATGAACCTTTACCCGCTCGATACGTTCCCCTACGAATACGTCGGGCGCGAGATCACGATCAACTTCGAGTTGCCCGAGTTCACCTGCATCTGCCCGTTCTCCGATTTTCCCGACTTCGCCAACATCAAACTCGCTTACGTGCCCAACGAACGCTGCGTCGAGTTGAAGAGTCTGAAACTCTACATCAATTCGTTCCGCGCCGTGAAAATCTTCCACGAGCACGTCATCAACGTCATCCTCGAAGACTTCGTCGCGGCGTGCGACCCCTTGCGCGTCGAACTCGAAGGCGACTTCAACGTGCGCGGCAACGTCAAGACGGTCGTGCGCGCGAAATACGAAAAGCAGAAGGCAGTAGGCAGTAGGCGATAGGCAGTATGTTTTTAGCGCTTCATCATTCGCTGCTCGGCTCAACGCATAACTATCAGCATATATTTGCTGCCTACCGCCTACTGCCTACTGCCTACTTTCTCTTATGTCTCTGATCGCCATCGCCATCGTCTTCGTCGTGCTCGCCATCGTGCTCGCGTTTGCGTGGCGCACGATCCGTTTCTTTATCAAGTTGGCGCTCGTCGGCGCGTTATTGTTGGCGTTGCTCGCCGGTTTCGCGTGGTGGCGCTGGCAGGCGGGCACGGGTGCGCCGCACAGTGAGCGCCAGCCGAGCGCGCCCGCGCGGCGCACTCACTGAAATTCATTCCGCCTTCATTCGTTCGACTGCGCAAGATACATGGGGGAGACAGACACCGACGCCGCCGATCAGTTTGACGCTCGCGTCGCCGCACCACAATTAGCCGAACGTGCGCCGGGCTTATGGCGGCGCTATCGGCGGCTGCCGCGTAACGTCTTCGCCATTAGTTTGGTCAGCCTCTTGAACGATGCGTCGAGCGAGATCATCTATCCGTTGCTGCCGCTCTTTCTCGCAGGCGCGCTCGGCGCTAGCCCGCGCGTCATCGGTCTGATCGAAGGCGGCGCGGAATCCGTTTCGAGTTTCCTGAAACTCTTCGCCGGTTACGTGAGCGACAAAGAAGGCCGGCGCAAGAAGCTGGTCGTACTCGGCTACGGGCTGGCGAGTTTCGCGCGGCCCTTATTGGCGTTTGCGCGTGTGTGGCCGCAGGCGTTCGTCATTCGCCTCGCGGATCGCGTCGGCAAGGGCATACGCACAGCGCCGCGCGATGCGATGATCGCCGACGCTGCAAGGGTCGAGCAGCGCGGTCTCGCCTTTGGTTTTCATCGCGCCATGGATCACGCGGGCGCGATCATCGGCCCGCTTCTCAGTTTCGCGTTGCTCATCTGGTTCGCGGCCGACAGAAACGCGCCGACGCACGCCGAATACACGCGCATCTTCTTGTGCGCCTCCGTGCCCGCGCTGGCGGCCATGTTGGTCGTCATCTTCTTCGTGCGCGAGCCGCACGTCACCCACACGCTGACCCAAGCGCCGCCGCGTTTCAGCTTGCGCGGCTACGATGCTAACTTCAAACGCTTTCTCGTACTCGTCGCGCTCTTCACGTTGTCGAACTCTTCGGACGCTTTCTTACTCTTGCGTGCGCGCGACGCAGGCATTGCGGCCATCACGATCCCTCTGCTCTGGGCGGCGTTGCACGTGAGCAAAGTTGTCAGTTCGCTCATCGGCGGCGACCTGTCTGATCGTGTGGGCCGCAAGAAACTGATCATCGCGGGTTGGTTGCTCTACGCGGCCGTCTATGCGGGCTTCGCGTTCGTCTCGACGGCGGCGGCAGCATGGGCGCTCTTTCTGATCTACGGCATCTATTTTGGTCTGTGCGAGGGCGTGGAGAAGGCGCTCGTCGCAGACCTCGTGCGTCCAGAACAGCGCGGCACAGCCTTCGGCTTGTATAATCTCGCGTTCAGTGTCACGGTCTGGCCCGCGTCTCTGTTGATGGGTATGATGTGGACTTGGCGCGGGCCGCGCATCGCGTTTCTCTTGAGCGCAGTGCTCGGCACGCTCGCCGCCGCACTGCTCGGCCTGCTCGTGCGCGGCGGCGCGCAGGCACAGACCGCGCAACAAGCTGCATAAACTTCGTTCCGCTTTCGTCTGAATCAATGATCGCTTCAACTTATCAACTCATCAACACAGCCGACGAACTGCGCACGGCTATCGCCGAGTTAAATCAACACCCGGCCGTCGGCTTCGACACCGAAACAACTTCGCTCGATCCATACGCCGGTCGCTTGCGCCTCGTGCAACTGGCCGCGCCCGATGGTCGCGTCTTCGTTATCGATCTCGATCGCTTCGCAGCCGGTGATGCACATAAAGCCGAATCGCTCGCACCATTGCGCGCACTGCTCGCTGCGCCGCGCCCCGTCAAAGTCGCGCACAACGCGAAGTTCGATGCGAAGTGGACGAAGCATCAACTCGGCGGCGAACTCGGCGGTCTGTTCGACACGCTGCTCGCCAGTCAAATCGTCTCGGCAGGTGAGACCGATGATCGGCATGGGCTGGACGTGGTCGTCGCGCGCTACCTAGATGAGACGCTGGACAAGGCCGAGCGTCTGAGCGACTGGAGCGGTGAGTTGTCAGCCGCACAACTCGAATACGCCGCGCGCGATGCGGTCGTGCTGTTGCCCTTGCGCGAGAAGTTGATCGAGCGGCTTAAACGTGACGCGCTCTTGAAATGCGCCGCACTCGAATTCGATTGCGTGCTGCCGGTCGCCGCCCTCGAACTCGCAGGCATCTTTTTAGATGAGCATCGTTGGCGCGAACAACTTGTGCGCGTCGAGAAGCGCCGGGCCGAACTCGCACGCGAACTACAAGCGATGCTCGCCGAGGGCGCACAGCAAGGCATGCTCTTCGCCGAAGCGCGCACAGACATCAACCTAGACTCGCACACACAACTAACCGCCGCCCTGAAGCGGCTCGGCGTGCCCTTGCCTGATTCGACGCGCAACTGGAAACTACAACCGCTCGCCAAAGACTATCCCGTCATCGCCAAGCTCCTCGAATATCGCACCGTGCAAAAATCTTTGACGAGCTATGGCGAGAACATCCTCGAAGAGATCAACCCGGTCACCAAACGCATCCACGCCAACTTCCACCAGATCGGTGCGCCGACCGGACGCATGGCCTGCACTTCACCAAACGTGCAGCAGATACCGCACGAATACGAGTACCGTCGCTGCTTCACCGCACCGCCGGGACGCAAACTTGTGATCGCCGACTACAGTCAGATCGAGTTGCGCATCCTCGCGCACGTCACAGAGGATCAAGGCTTCATCGAAGCGTTCAACTCCGGCGCTGATCTGCATCGTGTCACGGCCGCGCAGGTCTTTAACGTGCCGCTCGAACAGGTGACGAAAGAGCAGCGCGATTTCGCCAAGCGGCTGAACTTCGGCGTCGTCTATGGCATCGGCGCGCAACGCTTCTCAATGTTGACGGGCCTATCGCTCACAGAGGCCGAGACGATCATGGCGCGCTACTTCCAGACCTATCGTGCGCTCGACGCTTGGCTGCGCGCCGCCGCCCAACGCGCCGTGCGCGAGCGCAGCGCCCGCACGCTATCGGGCCGGCTCGCCCGCTTCAACTTTGATCCGGAAGACCGCCAAGCCGTCTCGCTCGTGCAACGCAACGGCAAGAACATGCCGATCCAAGGCGCGAGTGCCGACATCTTGAAGCGTGCGCTGCGCCTCTTGCACGACAAACTGCGCGCCACGACGGCGTGCGTCGTCAACGTGATTCACGACGAGATCGTGGTCGAAGCAGACGCAAGCGTGGCGGCCGAGATCGCCAAATTGGTCGAAGACGCGATGTGCGCGGCCGGCGCGGAATACGTGAAGAAAGTGCCGGTCAAGGTCGAGACGCAGGTTGCAGATGAGTGGGTGAAATGAACGCTGAACGTGGAACGCTGAACGATGAATAACAGACAGTTGTTTTAATTCATCGTGCCGCGTGCCGCGTTCCGCGTTTCCTGTTCATTCCTTGCTTTCCCTCGCCAGATGAAATAGACGGGGATGCCTGTAAGGACGAGCAGGTAGCCGATGCCGGAGGTTGAGGGCGTCAAGTATGCAAGATCAAGGACGAGCAGCGCAGCGAGTGTGATGTAGATGATGGGGACGAATGGATAACCGAAGGTGCGATAGGGACGCACGGTGTCGGGTTGCTTGCGGCGCAGGACGATGACTGCGCCGACCATCAGGGCGTAGAAGATCAGATCGGCTGAGACGATGTATTCGAGCAGTTGCGTATAGACGTTGCCGAAGACTAGCGCGCCGGAGCGCGGATCAGTTGTGACCGTGCGCGGCAACGTCAAGAGCGCCGCCCAGATGCCTTGAATGACGAGCGCGAACGCGGGCACGCGATGCGCGTTGACTGTGCCGACGCGCTTGAAGAACAGCGCATCGCGCGCCATCGCGAAATAGACGCGCGCGCCCGCGAGGATCAAGCCGTTGTTGCAGCCGAAGGTCGAGATGATGATAGCGATGGCCATCAAGGTCGCACCGGGCGCGCCGAAGATCGTTTGCATCGTCGCGGTGGCCACACGGTTCTGCGGCGCGTCCTGAATCCCCGCGAGTGGCAGCGTGACGACGTAAGCGAGATTCGCTAACAGATAGAGCGCGACGACCGATGCGCAGCCGAGCAGCAAGGCGCGCGGCAGATTGCGACCCGGATCGCGCACCTCGCCCGCCGTGAACGTCACGTTGTTCCAAGCCGACTGCGCAAACAGTGGCCCCGTCATCGCGCGCCCTAACAAAAGCACAAGCGCGAGGCCGCCGGTGATAGTCAGTCCGGCTTGCGCCGCTTCGGGCCGCCAGCCGTTCGCCCACGGATGCCACCAATCGGAAGTGAATGCGGCGCTCGCGTGATTCAGACCGAACGCGAGACCGAGCACGACGAGTGCGGCAAGCGCCGCCGTCTTTGTGAACGTGAACGTGTTCTGAATGACCTTGCCGACCTGAAGCCCGCGCGTGTTCGTGTAGGTGAGCAAGAGGATCATCAAGACGGCGACGAGTTGTTGCGTCGAAAGACTGATGGCGTAGCGGCCGAGCGTGTGCGGCGCGATCAGATAGTTGCTGCCGGAAATCTGCGGCGCGAGCACGCCGATGAAATTGGCGAAGGCGACGGCGACCGCAGCAATCGTGCCCGTCTGCACGACGAGCAAGAGCGCCCAACCGAACAGGAAACCCCAGAGCGGCCCGTAAGCTTCGCGCAAGAAAACGTACTGCCCGCCCGCGCGCGGCAACATCGCTGCCAACTCTGCGCAACAGAGCGCGCCCGTGATCGTCAAGACGCCGGCGAGCGCCCACGCTATGAGCAACCAACCCGGCGCGCCGACCAGCCGCGCAGACTCCGCCGACGTGATGAAGATACCCGACCCGATCATCGAGCCGACGACGATCATCGTCGCGTCGAGCAAGCCCAGCCCGCGTTCGAGCTTCGCCGTCTGTGTCTGGGTTGTTGTGCTCATCGTCTCGCGCTCGCAAGTCTCGCGTCTAGCATCTGTTTCGGTGAGGCGGCGCAGATGTTAGCGCGGGTTGTATCAATCGCCAAACCTTTTCTGCGCGTCAAGGACGCAAGCGCACGCGATAGATGATCGTGTTGCCGACGCGCTCGCCTGCGTCGCGTTCGTACCAGCGATCTATGTTGGCGAGGTTGAGTTGTTCGACCGGCACGACGACGTAAGCGAGTGCCGGCTGGGCCGCGCGTGTGCGGTCGAAGTTGACGACGAAGTCTGTGTAAGCGCGCTGCTCCGCTTCGATCTCTGTGCGCGTGATCGGCGCGGGATTGTAGGCCAGCCCGGTGACGAAGCGCCCCCAACCGAAGACCCAGAATTGTAGATACGTGTGATCGCCGATGAGCGCGTTGAACTGCTGTTCGGTGTAGCCGGAATAGTAGAGGTACGTGTAGAGCCGCTCCTTGTATTCGGGCCACGTCACGGCCGCGAACGAGAAGAGGTGCGGCGTCCAGAGCACGGCCTGCGGCGCAATGTCGGGTAGTTTGCCGATGGTGCGCAAGTCTGCGAAGACGACGGGGCGCGGCTCGCGTCTGGTCTCGCCTGTGGTGCGCGCGATCTCTGCGAGGCGCAAGGCGACCAACTGGCTCTCGTCGCGGTCGTAGTTGGTGCGCGCCACACGGCGCGTGGCCACGCACATCTCGAACGCGCCCCAGCCGAGCGCCAAGAGCGCGCAGGCGACGAGCACGCGCGTGGGAAAAAGAGAAGTATGCGCGCGTCCGCGAACCAACGTCGAAGGCGCGACGTTCGTCGCAGCAACAACATCTGTTTCATCTGTCGCGCTTGCGCGCGTCGCGCGGATGAGTGAGACGGCGACGACGCCTGCGAGCAGCACCATGTAGTTGGCGATGAACATCTCGTAGTGGATCGGTTGGAGCGAGCGACGTGTGACGATCTGTTGATTGAAGACGATGAGCGGCGTGAGCGCGAATGCGACGGTGCAGAGCACACGCGGGTCGCGCCTGAGCAGACGCCCACGCCGCACGAGCCAGACGAGCGCGCAGATGAGCAGCAAGCCGAACAACTCAACGGGGCGCAGCAGGTCGGGCGCGCGCGTGAGGATCAGAGCTTGCGCGTCGTCCATGATCGCGGCGCGGTGCGCAAGCAGGCGCGCGTAAAACGCCAGCGCGACAAGGGCCGGCGCGGCGATGAGCGCGAAGATGCGCAGACTGTGCGCGCGTTCGTCTGCGCGTGCGCCGAGCCACAGCAGCGCAAGACAAGCGAGCCAAGCGGCGGCGGCCGTCCACAGATAAAAGTAAGAGAAGATGAGCAACGCGAGCGTGAGACCGGCGGCGAGTGCGTAAAGCTGTGCCGCGCGCCGACGTTTAGTTGTGAGCGCGCACCAGACGAACGCGCAGCAGATGAAGAAGAACGGAAACGGCACGGCGGGCAGATAACGGCGCAAGAAGGGCATGAAGAAATAGGTCGTCGCTTGGCCGCCAAGCAGTGACACAAGTTTCTGCGCGCGCACGAGTGCGCCTAACGAGAGCACGCAGAGCGTGCCGGCGGCGGCGAGCGCGTCATCGCCCGTGATGAGATTGAGCAACCAGAAGATTGCGAGCGTCGCGGCGAAAGCTGCGAGCGCGGCCAGCACGATGAAAGTGGTCGTGGCTGAGATATGAAACAGGCGCGCGGGCAACGCCAGAATGTAAGCTGGCACAAACTGGATCGAGAAGAGCGATTCGGGTAGCGGTGCGTCGGGTCGGTCGTCACGCCCTGTGTACGGATCACAACGGCGCGGGCGACCGTCAATCAGTGCGTTGATGTAGCTGCAATAGGCCGTCTCATCCGTCCACACGCCGGCATATGCGCCGTGCCAGTTGCGCCCGCGCACCGCCCACAAATGAAACTGCGGGATCAATGCGACGAGCGCGAGCGCGAGGCCAGCCAAGACGCCGAGCCACCAACGAATCGTGCGCGCGGATTGGGGCAATGAAGTGACCTGTTGAATTTAGGCAGAGAACAATTTAATGATGATAGAACGAGCGCGCAAACGGTAAGCCAAGTTTGCGCGCCTGCGATGTTAGCGCGTCGTCGTGTGCGCGCTCAACTTTGCGGCGACGGCCCGGCCGCCGCGCCGCGCGTGCCAGTGAAGGCGTAGGTGATGTGCAGTCGCAACGCACCGTCTTTGACTTCGGCGCGGATGTCTTTGGCTTGCGCGCGGAGGGTGCCGGCGGCGGTCTGCACCGGCAGGTTGAGCGTGAGTTGTTGCCCGCGCAGAATGGTGACGGGATTGCCGCGCTCGTTGATCGCGTTCTGCACGAAGGCGGCGATGACCGGCTCGGCAAATGGCTTGATCAGCGGCGGCAAGTTTTCGATGTTCACGCCGACGACGCTGATCTGACCTGACAACGTTTGATCTTCAGCTTTGAAATTGAGTTCGACGTGCGCCTGCGCCGTGCCGTTGAAGTTCATGCAGTTGCCCAGCGCGTTGTAGCTGCCGCTAAAGACGATGGGCGCGTTGATCTGCCCGTTCTGCAACTGCACGCCCGTGCGCACGCCGCCCGCATCGCGCACCACTGTGACTTGATTCGTGCAGCCGCCCGCCTGCGTCGTGACGAACTGCGTCAGGTCGCGTGCGTCCATTTGATCAAGCTGCGTGGCGCTGAGCCGAAACGACGGCGCGTTCAGATCACGAAAGACCGTGTCGAGCACGGCGTCGAAGAATTTTTCGTCGAGCGTTAAGACGGCCGTGCCCGGCGGATCGCCCGTCGCTTCGGGCGCAGCCACAGCCGCGCCCGTGTGCAACGCTTTGATGTGCGGCGGGCCGACGAAGAAGTAGAACGTCGCAATGCCGCCGATGATCGCGCCGAGCAAAAACAGCAGGAAGTAGCGCATCGTTTGACCCTCAATCAACTATCACTGCGGCGGCGTGCCCGGCGGCACAGACGGCGCAATAGATGGCGCAGGCGACGCTGAGGTGGCAGCGGGCGATGCGGTCGTCGGCGCGGGCGCGTTGGCGTTCGCCTGTGCGTTGATGGTGCTCATCACGGCTTGGAAGATGGCGGCGAGCGCGACCATCTGCTGCTTGATCTGCTCCTGCGTGATCTGCGCGTAGCCGGTCGGCAGGTCGAAGAGCGTCGGGTCAACGTCGGTCGAGATGTCTTTCATCTCGGCGACGAGGCGACCGCTGTTGACGCCCTGCACGTTGCCGGTTGATTGCCCGTAACCTTCGACGCGCAGAGGCAAGCCTGTGTCTTTGTCCACGTAGATGAAATTGTCCGTATGCACATCACCGGCTTGCGTCGTCGTCTTGGCCGTCGCCGAGTAGCGATACTTAGTGACGCTGCGGCCGTTCAGTTGATCATCGCCGACGAGTTGCACGCCCGGTTGCTGTTGCAAGCGCGCGACCATCTGCCCCGGCGTCAGCGAGCGCACATCGAAGCCGGTCGTTTGCTGATTCAACTCGACGTACTGCTTGCGCCCGGTCAGAATTAGATAGCGCTTGTCGGCGCGATCCAGAAAGACGGCTTCACCGATGGCCGGCAGATTGATCGCATAGCGCCGGTTGTCGCCGTCGCGCGCCACCTGCAAGGGCGGCAACGCCTGCGGCTGTTTCCCTTGCGCTTCAACCGTGAAGGCGAGCGTGGCGCGATAACGCTCAGGCTCGCGCGCCGCAAGGGTGACGCTTGGTGTTGGGGACGAGGTGGCGTTGGTGTTGGTCGTGGCGTTCGCGTTCGTCGCGTTCGTGTTGGTCTCGACCGTGACCGCGCCCTGTTGGCAGGCCGCGCCGCCGAGCACACAGACGAGCGCCAGCGCGCCGCAGAGCATCTTACTTGCAGGCACAATGCGCATAGCAGTCTTCTCCTCAAGTCAAGCAGAAAATCCGCGAGGGCGTCTTCGTGTTGTAGGGGAATCAGCAAGGGCAGAATAGCACAGAAATGATGAACGATGAACGCGGAACGATGAGCTAAAAGTTGTTGTCCTTCATTCATCGTTCCGCGTTCATCATTTATCGTTTACTTCTTGATGTAGCTGCGATGCAGCCACACCTGCTTCTGTGTGCGATCCTGGGTCTCGAAGACGAGGTGCGAGTCGGTTTCGCGCGTGACGAGTTGAATGTTCTTGGTGACGGGATGCTCGTCGGAGGTGTGCCCGCGGTCGGCTTGCGCGAGGAAGTCGCGCACATCATCAGTCTGGATCGGCGTGAACTTCTGCCCCTTTTGCAAGTCGGCGATGGCTTCAATCGCGCTCGCCTTGAGCAGGCTGGGCCAGAGTTTGCGGAAGAGCGCACTTGAGGCGTACACGTCGGCGCTGTTGATCTGGCCGTTGATGGCGAAGGCGTAGCCGACGATGTCCGTCTGCTCGTCCGCGATGTGCGTGAGCGCCTTGACGTAGTTGGCGGCCGTCTCTTGCACCTGTCTGTTTTCGAGCGCGAGTTGGAAACTTGAATCCGAAGCGGCCGAGTTGACGCGCGTGCCGACGTTCGCGCTCAACTTCTCCTGCCCCTCCGCGACCTTGTTCCAGACTTCCGTTTGCGAACGCGACTGGTTGACGGCGAGCTTCAAGTCTTTCGTCGCCACGCGCTCGGTCGAAGAGTCGAAACGGCCGACGGACTCGCTGCCGCGTCGCGTCCAGCGGCCGCTCTCGACGCAGAAAGCATCAACGGGGATGCGCCCCGAATGCGGCGGCACGAGCATGTCCACGCCCAGCACGCGATCCTGTTGCCCGCCCTTCACGATGTCGCCCGATTGCACGAAGACCTGTTCGTTCGACACGTTCTCGATGGCAAGTTGGTTGACGCTGCGCGTCTCATAGACGATCACCTTGCGCTGTTTGAGCGCTTCGGAGAGCGTTAGGAAATTCTGGCCCGGCAGCTTGTCTGGGCCGTGGATGAGGAAGACCGCGAGGTTTTGGTAGGTGTAGGGGCCGGTGACCTTGTAGGCATCGGCGGTTGGCTGCGGCGCGGGTGCGCGATGATGTGTTTGGGTTACGGCAGACGGCACGAGCGGGAGACACACGGCCAACACGACGACCACGAAGGTCGCCAAGAGCTTTTGCGCTTTCATCTTGTTCAACTCCTCTTTCTAACAGCTAAGAGCTAAATCTTATGCGAGGTGCTCTGGCCGTTGAACGAGGCAGCGGCGGGTTCTTGCGTGGGCAAGAAGGATTAGGGCTGAAAAGAATTGAAGCAATAGATCATTTATCCCTTATTCCGTGAGGTGGCGCGTCGGCGCGTCGGCGTGTGGGACGAAGCAGCGCCGACAGCGGGCTTCATACTCATTGGCCGCACCGACGACGACTTGGCCTTCGACATCAACGATGCGTTGCGAATAGTTGGCGGGTTGGCCGCAACGGACGCAGATGGCGTGCGTCTTGGTGATGTACTCGGCGATGGCTAAGAGTTGCGGCATCGGGCCAAAAGGTCGGCCCATGTAATCTTGATCGAGGCCCGCGATGATGATGCGCACGCCGCGTTGCGCCAGTTCATTAGCGACATCAACTAAGCGCGCGTCGAAGAACTGCCCCTCATCCACGCCGACCACGTCCGTGCGCGCTTCGACACGCGCGAGAATTTCGTCGGCCGTCTCGACCACGCCCGACTCGTGGCGCATCTCCGAATGCGAGACGATGTGCTCGGTTGAGAAGCGATTGTCAATCGCGGGCTTGAAGACCTGCACCTTCTGGCGCGCGATCTTGGCGCGGCGCAGGCGGCGGATCAACTCTTCGGATTTGCCCGAAAACATCGAGCCGGCGATCACTTCGATCCAACCGGGCGTGTTGTGGTGCAGGATGCTCAGGTGTTCGTCGTTACCCTGTGCGGTGAACTCTTCCATCTCGGTGCGTGTTCCTGTCTGATTAAAAACTGCAAGGTTCAACTGTCGTACAATCGCGCATTGTAGAACGGCGCGCAGGCCGCGACGAGCGCCGCCTCGAAACTTTCTGCGCGCGTCAACAGATCGCGTGCGAGCACGCCCCACGCGCCTTGCCGGCTGCGCACGTCTTGCTCGCCCGCCACCTCGTCAATCACTTCGCCCAACTCGCGCCCGCTCTCGATGACGCGCCGCGCGATCTGCGGCGGCACGAGGATCGAAGGCCCCAGCCCGTAGCTTGCGCGCGCGCCGTCGGTCGCGTAAGCCCAACTGCGCAGGAACGTGTGCGCGCTGTCGTCAAGCGTCACGGTGTGAAAGCCGCCTTCGAGACCGATGAACAAATGGGCTGCGACTCGTTCGCGCGTCAGTTGCGCGCGCAACTCATGAGCGCGACTGCGTGCGCCGCGCATCAACTCTTCATCCGACAGCGGCATCGCGGGCGCGTCCGTCTCGACGCTTCGCGCGATGATCTCGGCTTCGCGCCAAGCGGCGTCCACGTTGGCGATGCGGGCGCAGACGGCGCGCACGGCGGCCAATTTAGCCGCCCGCGTCGAGCCGAGGGCAATGACGAGGTGCGCCATACGTGGTTGCGCCGGAAGCTGTTGAAGCGGCAGATGCCGCGCGAAACCCGCTCGCGCAGGCGCGGCCGGTGGAGCGTATCGAAGGCTATAACAGAGTCCGCAACGGAGTCAAAGATGCTGCATGCGCGCCCAACGAAACTGCGCCCCGCCCGATGGTAAGTTAAAGTCATAGCTTCGCTGTGCCCTAACTTTCTCCTCTGCTTCTGCCTTGCGCCTTCGTCTTTCCACTTTGCTTCCACCTTGCCAGCCAACGCGCGGGCGGCAAGCGTACATCTGAGAAGCGATTGCGGTCACTTGCTCTAGTGCGTGCGCGTCGCTTAAAATGCCCGTTCCCGGTCGCGCCGCGCGTGTCCACTTCAAGTCGCATGTGGAGAGCAAGCGCGCGACCGTTTCGTCTGATTCGTCTGAAGCACTTTCGCTTGAACGTTGCTTAAATCTCAAAAAGGCCTCATTGGGAGATTTTTCCGGTGAACTATTCTTTCCGTCTGTCCGGTTTGAGCTTTGCGCTGCTCTGCCTAATGGCCACTTGGGCGGCGGCGCAGACGCCCACGCCTACGCCGACCGCTACGCCGACGCCTGATCCATTCGTCGTCCAGATCACTTCGGCCGCGCCCGTCGCCAGCCCTACGCCGGGCCTGGCGGACGTGAACGCCTTCGTCGGTGATGTGAGTGGCGACGGGCGCTTCGTCGTCTTCGAGTCGCGGGCTGATCTGGCGACGCTCGCGCCGACCGATCTGAAGCGCGAGCCGGTGGATAAATTCAACGCCGACGGCAACCGCGAAATCTTCCTCTGGGACGCAGCCCAACGCCGTATCTTCCAGATCACCAAAACCCAGAGCGCGCTGGTTGATAACACGAAATCGTCGTTCGATAATACAAACATCGCGGTTGAGGTCAGCAACAACCGGCCGCAGCTTAGCCGCGATGGTAAGTTCATCGTCTTTAGTTCCAACGCAAACACGCCGGGCAACTTCGACGGCACGACGACCGCCGCGAAGGCTGCGCTCCAAGCCGACGGCAATCAGGAACTGTTCATCTATCGCATCCCGGACGTGCCCGCCGCCGATCTGACAAGCGGGACTGATCCCGGTTATTTCGATCTGAGCGCCGGCACGTTCACGCGCATCACCAACACGGCCGCGAGCGCATTACCCCGCGCCGGCAGCGCTAACGCCGGCCCCTTCGTCGCCGACGATAACCGCTTCGCCACCATCAACGACACAGGCTCGCGCATCGCCTTTGTCTCGACGCGCGATCTGACGCCGTGCAACTCGACGAACACGCGCTGCAACAGCGACGGCAACCCTGAAGTCTTCGTCTGGAACAGACTGACGAACGCCTTCTTGCAGATCACGGTCACGAGCGGCGATACGATCTTTAACGACACGCCTTCGATCTCTGGCGGCACAAGCGGCAGCAGCAGCGAGGAAAGTCCAGATTCGTTCATCGCCTTTTACTCGAACGCGAAGACCTTGCCGGACATCGGCGGCACGAACGCCGCCGCCGACAACGCGGACGGCAACGGCGAAGTCTTCCTCGCCACTTATAACGGCGCAACGTTGACCAATCTACGCGAGGTGACGCGCACCAAAGCACCGTCGCTCTCGACGGTCGTCAACGCGCTCAATTTCGGCCGGCGCATCAGTCGCAACGGCAACCTGATCGCCTTCGAGTCGATCTCGCAAGACCCGTCGGCCAACAACACGACGAGCGCCAACGCGCCCGCAGTCTTCATCTATAACGTCACCGCGAACAGCTTCGTCTTAGCTGTGCCGCGCGCTTCAGACACGGAAGTAACCAATGGGCAAGGCGACATTCCGCGCTTCCCGACTTTTACCGGCGACAGCAGTCGGCTCGTCTTCGCCTCGACGCTGAACATCAAGGCGGATGGCACGCGCGTGGATGTGAGCGATGCGACGGGGCTGAATCCGACCCGCATTATTCAACTCTTCACCGAGCCTGTGCCCGCATCTTCGAGCGCAACGCTCGTCGTCACGCGGCTGACCAACATTCAGGCGAGCAATATCCTCGCTGCCGTTACGCCGTTGATGCAGTTCGCGGTCAGCAACACCATCGCGCGCATCGCCTTCAGCCTGCCCTTTGCCGAACTGGGCGGCGGCAACTCTGATCAATCAACTGAAGCTTACTATCTCGTCACGCCGCCCGCACCGGAGACGAGCGACACGGATGCGAACACAAGCGCGCTCGCTTACTTCACGGGCCTGAGCCGCAATCAAGTTGCGACGCCGACCGCTTCGCCGACACCGACGCCAAGCCCGACGCCAACGGCGACGCCGCTCGCGGGGCTTGCGCCGGGCATGCGCGCGGTCGTGCAGACGACCACGCAATCGGGCAGCGTCACGTTCTCGGCCACATCGCAGACGGTTAGTTGCACGCCTCCGAGCGTGAACTGCGACGCCGCATCTGAATCGCATCGCGCGCCGTCGCTGCCGTTTGAACTGAACGGCGTCTCGCTCTCGATTGCGAACGCTTCGGCCGGTATCTCCTTCGTCAGCCAGAACGAAATTGATTTCCTCGTGCCGAAAGGGCTTGCGCCCACGACGGGCACGGCGACCGTTCCCGTCGTTATCAACATACGCGAGTCGGGCGGCGTGCGTACCATCCGCAGCCTGTTGCAGATCGTCGCCGTGCAGCCTGACATCGGCACTTCGTCGAACGGCCCCGATGGGCGCGCTATGGTCTCGAACGTGACGAATCCATTGCTGTCAATGGGCACGGCTGAACCGTTCACCGTCACGACGACTTATGTGGACAGCAGCACGATGCCGCCGACAACCGTGACCGCGCAGACCAAGCTGCGCCTGATCCTGACGGGCGTGCGCGGCGTCCCGGTTAGTGGGGTCACCGTCCGGTTGGTCAAGGTCAGCGACAACACGGCAACCGACATCACGGGCAGTCAAGTGACCGCGCTCATGGCAACCGACACGCCCGGCCTCTTCCAACTCGATTTCCTTTTGCCCGCATCGCTCGCGGGCGCAGGCGACGTGGCCGTCATCGTCATCGCCAACGGCGCGCAAAGCCGGGCGGCCGACACCGCGCCGCGCTTTAGGATTAACTGACCGAGGCGCGCTCGGATGAAAATTTGCCGAGCATGAAAGTCACGCACTTGCTCGCTTGAGCGCGGTGGCTTTCATGCCCGGCATTTTTGTTTGTCATTAACTGTAAACTATGCGCATCGGTATTGACGGCATTCCGTTGGCGACACCGAAGACCGGCATCGGACATTACACGTTCGAGTTGGCGCAGGAGTTGGCGCGGCTCGCGCCCGAAGATGAGTTCGAGTTGGTCGCGCCGGTGCCCGTCGAGTTGGGTGCGGACGGGCCCGCGAATCTGCGCGCCATGCATGCGCCGGTTAATGCCTTGCGCCGTCGTTGGTGGACAATCGGGCTGCCGCTCTACGTCAGACAAAACAAGCTGGCGCTCTTTCACGGCACAAACTACAACGTGCCGCTCTGGCAACGCTGCCCAACGGTCGTCACCATTCACGATCTCTCGCTGCTCTTGCACGCCGACACGCACCCCGAACATCTGGTCCGGCGCGCACGCCGTCGGCTGCCTGCGATGACGCGCATCGCCACGCGCATCATCACCGACTCCGAAAGCGTCCGGCGCGAAATCTGCGAGCACCTCAATGTTGCACCTGAAAAGATCACGGCCGTTGCGCTTGCGCCGCGCCGCGCTTTTCATCCCGTCGCGGAGATGGAAGCGCGTGAAGCGCGCCGACGGCTCGGCGTCGAGGACGAGTTCATCCTGTTCGTCGGCACGGTCGAGCCGCGCAAAAATCTATTGACGCTCGTGCGCGCCTTCGATGAGTTGCTGCGCACGACCGACCAGCGCCCGCAACTCGTCATCGCCGGCCAGAAGGGTTGGTTGAACGACGAACTGTTCACGCTCATCGAACAGACGGCGCTCGGCGAGCGCATTTTGTTCACCGGCTACATCTCGGACGCAGACTTGCGCGCGCTCTACTCTTCGTGCCGCGTCGCGGTCTATCCATCGCTCTACGAAGGCTTCGGTCTGCCGCCGCTTGAAGCGATGGCCTGCGGCGCGCCCGTCATCACCAGCCGCATCCCCGTCATCATGGAGACCGCCGCCCAAGCCGCGCGGCTCATCAACCCGACCGACGTACGAGAGTTAACCGCCGCGCTCGTCGAACTGCTCACAGACGCAGGCGCGCGCGCGCACCTTGCCAGCGCGGGACTCAAGCGCGCCGCCGAGTTCACTTGGGCGCGGACGGCGCAACAGACGTTAGCGGTTTATCGTGAAGTGTTGGGCGTGGCGGCGGGCGCAAGCCTGAATGCGAGCGGAGCTTTGTGATCTCAAATTTCAAATTTGAGATGGCAAATCAAACTGCAAACTCGGATCGGAGAGCTATGAGCGCAAACGAAAAGGCCGGCGACCTTGTCAAGGTCGCCGGCCCCTTAGGTCTTTGAAACGTAAGTGCTCGTTAGAAGCGGTTGCGATACTCGGTTGAGTCCACGAAGCCGCGCACCATCTCGCGGAAGTCGGTCGGGTGCGCGTTCAAGTAGGTGAGCCAAGCGTTGTAGCCAGCCGGCTCAGGATCGCGCCGCAGGTAGCCGACGTACTGCATGAAGACGAAGGCCGGGTTGTACTCCTTCTGATACTCTTCATTGCTCTCGACGATGGCGCGCAATGCCACAGCGCGGCCCGCATCCGAGTTGCCCGCCGCAGTCAGGTCGCTGATGATCTGTGTGCGATTGGCGAGCGTGACGCCGGCGGTCTGCGCGATATTGTCCACGAAGGCCGTGGGCGACAGGCTGCGCGGAAAGGCAGCAATAAAGTCGCCGCGCAGCACCCAGTTGGTGGCGAACGCCGCGCGCTTTTGGTTCACGTCGGCGGCAGTCGCGCCGGTGACGCTGCGCATGTCGGCGACCATCTCGTTGTAGGTTGGCAGCCGCGCCAAGCTCGCTCTATAGAAGCGGAAAGCGTAGAAGCCTTTTAACTGAAACTCCTGCGAGCCGAAGAAGGACGCCGAAGTGGTCAGACGGTTCTGGTGCAGACATTCGGCGTCGCCCGCAGAACAGCTATTGAGGAACGTCATCCAGTTGGCGAAACCGCCTGCTTCGGGGAAGCGACTCAGGAAGTCTATGTAATGCTGCTGGACGAAGAAGTCGCTGTCGTCAATCGTGATGCGTGTGTTTGTGCCGGGGCGCAAACGGAGCGGCTTGACCTTGATGTCGCCGTAGAAGAGATCAGACGGCAGGGTCGGGTCATCGGTCACGATGCGCAGCGTCGGCGCGCTCTGGCCTTGCGCGATGGCGCTCAGGGCCAGCAGGATGAACAGGGAAAAGGCAACGGCAATCTTTCGCATGACGGTTACTCCGGTACTCTTAAAAGCGGTGGGACTGTTAAGCTCGTAAGCGTTTTGAATCCAACTGGGAGAGCCGCGCCAAATCGCAACTGCTGCGATAGGCTTCGGGCGCAGCCCTACGATCTGTACTCTATCGTGCGTGCGGATCGTTTGTCAACAATCTCGGCTCTGCCGCACGGTTAGACGCACAGGCACCGTCGGAGGTTGATAAAAAAAGCTGCGGCCGGCGAAAAAAAACTGCAAAAAAGAGGTTGAGTTGCGCAGACTCTTCAAGGCGAACTGGTGGCGCGAACGACGGGCGGACGCGGGTGCGCTCGCCTGTCTCTGTCTCTTCTTCGTCGCGTTCTTCCCGCAAGGGCTGTTCGGCGGCAAGTACCTGTTCGTCGGCGATGGCTTCTTCTATTCCTACCCTCTGCGCACCGTCGCGTGGCGCATGCTCCGGCACGGCGAGTGGCCGCTCTGGACGCCCTACATCATGTCCGGCTACCCGCTCCTCTCGATGGCGCAACTCGGTCTCGCCTACCCGCTCACCTGGGGCTACCTATTCTTGCCCGGTCGCATCGCCGAACAGGTGTACGTGCTCGCGCCCTTCCTGCTCGCGCCCGCGTTCACCTACGCCTACCTGCGCACGCTCCGACGCAGCCCTCTGGCCGCGCTCGTCGGCGCGTTGACCTTCGGCTATGGCGGCATGATGGCCAGCCCGCTCGCCAACAACGGCTTGATGACGAACGCTTGTATGTGGTTGCCGCTCTTGCTGGTCGCCGTTGAGCGCGCGCGCCATCGCCGCTTCGTGCCGTGCCTGCTGCTCGGCACGTGCGCTTACACGATGTCCATGCTGACCGGCGTCGGGCAAGGCTTTCTCTACACAGGGTTGCTGGCGTCGGCTTACGCTGGCTTCCTCGCCATCTTCGCACCGCCACGCGCGGCCGACGCGCACACTGATCAGGCGCGCACGGGCTTCGCGGACGTGCGCCGCTTCATACCGCTACTCGTGGCGTGCGGCTCGATCATGCTGGCGGCGAGCGTGGCCGCGTTTCAACTTTTCGAGACGGCGCGCGCGGTCAAGCGTAGCGTGCGCAGCAGCTTGAGCTATGACATTTTCACGCAAGGCGCATACACACCGGCGTCTTTGTGGAAGTCGCTCGGCGCGCCGCTCTTCTACGGCTTCGACATGAACGCCTACGTGCCGCCGCTCGCGCTCATGCTCATGCTCGTCGCCGTGTACACGCATGCGCGCCACAAACTCATGCGCGACCCGCGCGTCTTCTTCTGGCTCGCGATTGCGCTCCTCGCGCTCGTGTTGATGTTGGGTCAACATACGCCGCTCTATCGTCTCGTCTATTACACGCCGCTGCTGAACCGCTTCCGCGTCCCCTCGCGCCACACGTTCGAGTGGACGTTCGCGCTAGGCGTGCTCGCGGCTTACGGTTGGGACGCGGCGGCAGTCGTGCTGCGCAGACGACGCGAGCAGCAGCAACACGCGCGCACGTTTACGCTCTACGCCGCGCTCGCGCTGCTTGCGGCGGCCGTCGCGTGCGGCGCGTTGTGGTGGTTGCGTGTGCAGACGTTGCCGGTCGGCGTCGTGGGCGCAGCACCGGCCATGACCGTCTATCGTCTCTGGAAAGGCGCGTTCGTCTTACTGATCCTCGTTGCGCTCTGGCGCGCGGCCTTGATCACGTCGGCGCGTTGGCGCGCATGTCTGTTGATGGCGTGTGTGCTGGTCGGTTGTTACGTCGAGCCGTCGGCGCTCGTGATGCGTTGGTGGGGGCGGCTGGGTCTGCCCGCGAGTCGCTTCGCGGCCATGTCGGATGCGACGCGCTATCTTGCACAATTTCCGCCCGCAGAGAATCGCGTCTTCACGCGCGTTGATTTAATGGCCGAACAATTTGAAAGTCGGCCGCGGCTTGATGCCGCCAATCTGTCGGCGCTCTACGGGCTGCACAACGTGGCGGGTTACGAGCCGCTCATTCTCGAACGCTACAGCCGCGCGCTCGGCAGTGTCGGCTTAGACACAGTGCGCACGTTCGCCGGCAGCGTGCCTGACCCGTCGCTCTTCAGCACGCGCTCGCACGTGCTCGACATACTCAACACGGTCTTCGTCGTCTCCTATCCGAACCTGAATACTGCGCTTGGCTCGGCGGATGAGACCACGCGCTTGGGCGCGCCCGGCGAGGTCTGGCCGCAGTCCACCAAGACTCTGGGCACAACGCCGACCGTCGCCGACTCGCTTGAACTTGTGACCTTGCTCACGCACTCGACGTTCGAACCGGATGGCAAGGTGGTCGCGCAAGTGCACATCTATACGACGGACGGTCGCCGGATCGATCTGAGTTTGCGTGCAGGCGTGGACACGGCCGAGTGGGCGCACGAACGCGCGGACGTGCGCCCACTCGTCAAGCACAAACTCGCGCCCATCTTCGACAGCACGCAGGTGGGCGGCGCGGACGGTTATCCGGCCTATCGTTACAAGACGCTACTAACATTCGTCGAACCTTTGCGCGTGCGCCAAGTGGACGTGACGAACGTTTCGCAGACGGCGCATCTCGGCATCTTTAGCGCCGCCCTGCGCAACTCGCAGACGCAGACGAGCGCGCCGCTCTTCACGCTCTATTCCCAAGCGTGGCAGCCCGTCTATGAACAGAACTCGACGCTCGTCCTGCGCAACACGCGCGCACGCCCGCGCGCCTGGCTCGTCGCCGAAGCCGAAGCCGTTGACGGCGAAGAGGCGCTCGCGCGCATACGCGGCGATAGTCAAGCTGAATTTGATCCGGCGCGCACCGTGTTGCTTGAAGTCAGACCCGATGAGTTGCCGCACTTGCCCGGCGGCACAGTCGCGCCGGAGAGCACAGCGCAGATCAAGAGTTATGAGCCGACGCGCTTGCTGATCGAAACAGATGCGCCGACGGCGACTGTGCTGGTGGTGAGTGAGATCTTCTATCCGGGTTGGACAGCGACGGTTGACGGGCAACCGGCGCAGATGAGCGTCGCCGATTATCTGTTGCGCGGCGTGGCGCTGCCTGCGGGCCGGCACACAGTCGAGATGCGCTATACTGCGCCGGCCGCACGCACCGGCGCGATCATTTCCGGCTGCACGTTGTTGCTTTTGTGCGCGCTCTTCATCTATGGGCGACGCACGTCGGCCGGTTCATCCACCGCAAGTTGCTCAGAGACACACAAAGAGAGTTGACGCTCCAACGCCCACGCTGTGGCTAAAATGCTTGGGACATTACAATACCTGCGCGCTCAGCACCGACCACGTTGGTTGCGTGAATGCCTGGTCTTCGTCGGCTTCCTTGCCCTGACGGCGTTGATGACTTGGCCTTGGGTGCTGCACTTGCGCGACGCGGTCGCCGACACCGGCGACTCTTATGCGTTCGCTTGGACGCTCTGGTGGGATTATCATCAGACCTTTCACGACCCGCTCAATCTCTTTCACGCCAACATCTTCTTCCCTTATCGCTACACACTCGCGTTCACAGAGCACGGTTACGGCGTCGCCCTCTTCTGCTTCCCGCTCTTCGCTGCGGGCCTGCGCCCGCTCACAGTCTATAGCGTGGCGACGTTCTGCGGCTTTGCCTTCTGCGGCTACGGCGCGTTCCGCTTGACGCGCACATTAACCGGCTCAAGCGGTGCGGGCCTTGTCGCCGGCATCGTCTTCGCGTTCATCCCCTATCGTTTCATCTTCCTCACGGCCTTGCCCTATCTCTGTGCCGCATGGCTGCCGCTACTACTCGAAGCGCTTGTACTCTTTGCGCGCGTGCGCAGTCGGTGCCGCGCCGTGTGGCTCGGCGTCGCCTTTTTAATGAACGGGCTGACTTGCATCAACTGGTTTCTGCTCGCGCTCGTGCCCTTCGCCCTCTCTGTTGCTGTGCTCGTCATACGTTATCGCACAGGCCGCGAACGCGCCTTCTGGCGGCGCGGCCTGTTGGCGCTCGCCGCCGCGTCCGTGTTGCTCCTGCCCTTCATGTGGCCCTATTACAAGGCGAGCAAGCTTTATGGATTCAAGCGGGACGCCGCAGAGGTGGCGCGGAACTCTGCGGGCATGGTGGATTGGCTGACCGCCACAGGTTACAACAAAGTCTGGCAGGGAATGGGCAGTGGCCTCCCCGGCGTGAAAGCGACGCTCTTTCCGGGTCTCCTCGCTCCGTTGCTTGCGCTCGCCGCGCTCTTGATAGTTAGTCGCGCATCATGCGAGCCACAGGCCGACGCGCCAACTGCCGACTCGCCCGCGCGCAAGCGTTGGCTCAACGCGCTCGATGCGTTCTGCGTGCTCGCGGGCAGCTTCGCCGTGGTCGCCGCCGGCTTGAGCAGATCGCAAGTCGGGTTCTTTCGCGGCGCGACGACGGCGCGCGCGCTCCTCGTCTTCACCAGCGCGCTCGGCGCACGCCTCTGCCTCTCGTATCCGCAGGTGCTCCGACCCGCCGGAGCTAATAATCTGATCGCGTCGCTCCGCGCAGAGCGGCGTGACGACGCATTTTGGTTAGGACTAATCTGGACGGTCACGGGCTTCCTCTGTTCGTTTGGCATGAGCTTCTTTTTCTATCGAGTGCTCTACGATCTCGCGCTGCCGTTCCAGAGCTTGCGCGCGCCATACCGCGCCGCCATGACGGCTTACGTCGGCCTCGCCGTCTTGGCCGGCCTCGGCGCAAACAAACTAGCGCAACTCGGCGCGCGTTGGCGGCCCTTCGTCAAACCGGCCACAGTTTACGCACTGCTCGCCTGCGCGTTGCTCTTTGAACTGCACGCAGCGCCTTTGCCGCTCGTGCATGGTGCAGTCTTACCTGATGCGGTGACGTTGCGCCTCAAAGAGACGCCGATGCGTGGCGGCGTGGTCGATCTCCCTTCCTTGCCCGAACCACCCTTTTACTCTTATCACCTGTCTATGCTGCGCGCGGCCGATCACGGCCGCCCCGTCGTCATGGCCGCGTCAAGTTTCATCCCACCGTTGACGTTAAAAGTCCACGACCTGACCGGAGGGCCGGGCATCCCGCCGGAGTTCCTCGATCTGCTCGAAGAGATTCCAGCCTCTTACGTCGTCTTTCATCGCGGTCTCACCGCGCCAGCACGAGAAGCGGAGTTCGAGACGTTCTTCGCCGCTGCGGTCGCGGCGGACAGACTACGTCTGATCGGCCACTACGGCGACGCAGACCTCTATGCGGTTGTGAAGACTGAGCCGGAGGCACAAGCTGATGCGCGCGACTAAAGCGGCGCGCGCGGTTGAAGGGCGGACATTAATTTGATGAGCAGGGCAGATTGGCAAAGGTGTTGGCGCGAGCGACGCGCGGACGCGGGCGCGCTCGCTTGCGTCGTGCTCTTCTTCATCTGCTTCTTCCCGCAAGTTCTCTTTGGCAACCGCTTCATCATCGCGGGCGACGCGCTCTACTATTCTTATCCGCTGCGCACCGTCGCATGGCGCATGATCCGGCATGGCGAGTTACCACTGTGGACGCCTTACGTGCTCTCAGGCTATCCGCTCCTTTCGATGGCGCAAGTCGCCATCGGCTACCCGCTCACTTGGGGTTATCTGTTTCTGTCCGGCCCTTGGGCAGAGCAAGTCTATGTGCTCGCGCCCTTCCTGCTCGCGCCCGCGTTCACATACGCTTACGCGCGTGAGATCGGCCGCAGCCGGCTGGCATCTCTGCTGGCCGGTCTCGCCTTCGGTTACGGCGGCATGATGTGCGGCTTCATCGCCAACAGCGGCGTGCTGACGAACAGCCTGATGTGGGCCCCGCTCGTCTTGCTCTTCATTGATCGCGCGCGTCGGCGCGCGCTGGCGCATTGTCTGTTCTGGGCAGCGCTCGCTTACACAATGTCCGTGCTCGCTGGACATGGGCAGAGTTATGTCTATGTCGGCGTGCTCGCGTTCGCTTACGGGCTGTTCCTTTCGCTCGCGTCAAGCTTCGGACAGCAAGACAGACGTGCGTGGTTCGCTTGGTCGAACTGGCGACCGCTTATCGTTGCGCTCGGTGCATTGCTGTTGGCGGCGGGCGTGGCCGCCTTTCAACTGTTTGAGGCCCTGCGCGCCGCACGGCGCAGCGCTCGCAGCGCGCTCAGTTATGAAACATTCGGCGAAGGCTCGTTCATGCCGCGCGCGGCCTTGCTCTCCATCGGCGCGCCGCTCTATCACTACGTTGACACGAGCGCGTATCTCGCGCCGCTCGTAGTGCTGCTCGCCATTGTGGCCGTCGTCTGCGCTAGGCGCGGGCGCACAACACACGATGCGCGCCTCTGGTTCTGGTTCGCCATCGCCCTAGTCGCCTTCGCCCTCATGCTCGGCACGCACACGCCGCTCTACCGGCTCGTCTATCGCGTGCCCGTCCTCAACAGTTTCCGCGTGCCCTCGCGCCACACGTTCGAATGGACGCTCGCCATCAGCATCATCGCCGCATACGGTTGGGACGCCGTTGCAACTTACTTCGCGCGCCGCCGCGCGCAGACCACACGCGCGCGCAAACTCGACCTATTCATCGCACTGGCGTTGCTCACGCTCGGCATCCTTGTCGGCATCTTCTGGTGGCGCGCGACAAACACGCCGCCCGTCCCGAACCCTTCGATCTACACGGGGCTGCTTGAAGCGTCTTACTGGCTCTGGAAACTCGCGTTCACCGTCGTCATCATCGCGCTCGTCGTTTGGTGCTTTCATGTACGCGCGGCGCGCACGCGCACGATGTTGCTCGTCTGCGTTGTGCTGCTTGCTTGTTTCGTCGAACAGTCCGCGACCGTCGCGTGTTGGTGGGGCGCGCGGCTTAGTCTGCCCGCGCGTCGCTTGCAACTCGTCTCGCCAACAACGCGCTACCTAGAACAGTTCACGCCCGCAGAGAATCGCGTCTATACGCGCGCCGGTCTGTTCGCCGAAGAGTTCAAAGCCAGCCCACAACTCGAAGCGCCGAACCTGCCCGCCATCTACGGGCTGCACAACCTCGCGGGCATGGAGCCATTGATTCTTGAGCGCTACAGCCGCGCGCTCGGCGGCGTCGGCCCCGACTCGGTCACGCCACGCGCAGGGCTACCGCCGAACGACGATCTCTTCACCGCGCGCTCGCACGTCCTCGACGTGCTGAACACCACGCACGTCGTCTCGTTCGTCAACCTCAAGACGTTTGAAGACCCTTTAACTTACAGAGATGGCATCGGTCTCTCCGTCGTTGATCTGGACTTCCATCTGCCGCCCGGCGCGAACGCGCGGCTGACCGCCGGCGGCACAGACACAGATCAACTCGCGCTCGTCACCTCGCTCTCAAACTCGATGGACGAGCCGCAGGGCGCTGCGGTCGTGCGCCTGCGCTTGCACACGGCAGACGGGCGCATCATCGAACGCGATTTGCGCGCCGGTCTCGACACATCTGAATGGGCGCACGAGCGCGCCGACGTGCGCGCCATCATCAGACATGGCCTCGCGCCCATCTACGATGCGCGCCCCGGCGATGCGCCGAACAGTTTCCCGTTCAATCGCTATTGGACGCGCCTCAGTCTCGACGCGCCGCAACAGTTCAACCAGATCGAAGTCACAAATCTCTCGCATGAGGCGACGCTCACCGTCTGGCGCGCCTCGCTCTACAACTCGCACGCAGGCATCTCGACGCCGCTCGCCGCCGACATCCGCTCCGAATTCTGGACGACCGTGTACGAACGCAACGGGGTGCAGATCATCCACAACGCACGCGCCTGCCCGCGCGCGTGGTTGGTGACCGGGGCCGAAGCCGTGGACGGCGAAGAAGCCTTGCGCCGGATTCGCGGCGAGAGCGCGCACAAGTTTGACCCGCGCCGCACCGCGTTGCTTGAAGTCAAACCAGATGAGCTGCCGCAACTGCCGAGCGGTGAGTTGCCAGCGCAGAGCAGCGCGCGCATCACGAGCTACGAGCCGAACCGCCTGTTGATCGAAACGAGTGCGCCGACGGCGACCGTGTTGGTCGTGAGTGAAATCTTCTATCCGGGTTGGACGGCGACGGTGGATGGCCAAGCTGTGCCGATCAAAGTCGCGGATTATCTACTGCGCGGCGTCGTGCTGCCGGCCGGCGCACACACGGTCGAGATGCGCTACAGCGCACCGGCCGCGCGCACCGGCGCTGTCATCTCAGGCTGCGCGCTGTTGCTGCTCTGCGCGCTGTTCATCTATCAAAGACGCACGGCTGTCGTATCGGACGAAGCACACACGACAAGGCGATGAGCACGGCCCGATTAAAAATTTGGTGGCGGGCGCGACGGGCTGATGCGGCGGCGCTCGCCTGCATTGTGCTCGCGTTCTGCGCCGCGTTCGGTTGGGCGATCTTTCGTGGGCGGTTTTTGATCGGCGGCGACGTGTTCTTCTACACCTATCCGTTGCGCACCGTCGCTTGGCGCATGATTCGGCATGGTGAGTTGCCCTTGTGGACGCCGCTCGTGCTCTCAGGCTTTCCCCTGTTGGCGATGGTGCAACTCGGTCTCGCCTACCCGCTCACTTGGCTGCACCTGTTTCTGCCCGATCACTGGGCCGAAGAGATTTATGTGCTCGCGCCCTTCCTGCTCGCGCCCGCGTTCACCTACGCCTACGCGCGCGAGCTTGGGCGCAGCCGCCTCGCCTCTTTGCTCGCCGGTCTCGCCTATGGCTACAGCGGCTTGACGACAAATGCGCTCGGCATGAACGCCATCCCGACCAATGCGATGATGTGGCTGCCGCTCTTGCTCATCGCGCTGGAACGCGCACGCACACGCCGCCTATTGCCCACACTGCTCGGCGCGACCATTGCCTATACGCTCCCCGTCCTCACGGGTCACGCGCAGAGTTTCCTCCTCGTCGGTCTCGTCGCCGGAGCTTACGCGCTCTGCCTTGCGCTCGTGCCGACAGCAGATGAGATCGAACAAGCACGAGCTTCAACGGCGACGAATAAACGCACGCACTCATGGCTCAAACGGTCACGCTGGCGGCCTCTGTTCGTCGCCGCGTGCGCGGGCGTGCTCTCATTCGGCGTCGCGGCGTTTCAACTGTTGGAGACGTTGCGCGCGGCCCGGCGCAGCATCCGGCACTCGATCACTTACGACTTCTTCAGTCAAGGCTCGTTCACGCCAAGCGCGGCGATCCTTTCCTTCATCGCGCCGCTCTATCATTACATTGATGTCACGACTTACGTCGCGCCGCTCGCCTGCGCGCTCGCGCTCTACGCCGTTCTTTGGGCCATGCGTCGCAGAGAGACGAGCGACCCGCGCATCTGCTTCTGGCTGGCGGTCGCAGTCGGCGCGCTCCTGTTCATGCTCGGCGAACACACGCCGCTCTACCACTTCGCCTATTACATCCCGATCATCAACCTGTTCCGCATCCCCTCGCGTCATGCGTTCGAGTGGACGTTCGCGCTCTCCCTGCTCGCGGCTTACGGTTGGGACGCGCTGCGCGCAACTTACGCCGCGCGGCAACGCATTGAGACTGAGGCAAGTGATCGCAGACGATCTTTCGTCGTCGCTGCGTTGCTCGCGCTGACCGCGCTCGTCGGTGCGCTCTGGTTCTTGTCTGTGAACCGCGTTTCGATCTTCGGCTTGCTGCCCGTCACGCAGCACGGGCGCGCATACGGCGCGTGGAAATTTATCTTCACGGCGGGCGTGCTGCTCGTTGTTTGGCGCACGCAGCATTTCGGCGTGGCGCTTTGGCGCAAGCAGGTGCTTGTCTGCGCGTTGCTGTTGGGTTGCATGTGCGAGCCGCTCATTTTGATCTCACAGTGGTGGCCGGGCACTGCGAAACCGGCCGCGCGTTTTACGACACCGGGGCGCGCCACGCGCTATCTGCAACAGTTCGCGCCCGAACAGCATCGCGTCTATGTGCACGCGAATCTCGGCGTGGACGAGAACGCCGTTGCGCCGCGCTTCGATGTGCTCGACGGGACCGCGCTCTACGGGTTGCACAACGTCGGCGGTTATGAATCGCTCATGCTCGAACGCTACAGCCGCGCGCTCGGCGATGTGGACTACGACGCGGTGCGCCCGCGCGCCGGACACGCACCGCCGCGCGAACTGTTCGCGCCTGAGTCGCACGTGCTCGATCTGCTGAACACGAGCTTCGTCGTCGCCTTTAGCGATCTCGATGCGCCGCCGGTTGAACTGCTCACCAAACGCGAGCAGTTCGGCTTCGCACAGTCCGATCTCGCGCTCGAACTCCAACCCGGCACAAGCACAGAAATCAACGGTGCCGACAACACCGGCGACACGCTCGCCGTCGTCACCTCACTCGCCAACTCGGTCGCGCTCGCACAAGGCACGCCGGTCGCGCGTCTGCGCTTGCACACGGCAGACGGGCGCATCATCGAACGGACTTTGCGCGCCGGTCTCGACACGTCTGAGTGGGCACACGAGCGCGCGGACGTGCGCGCCGTCGTCAAGCACGCGCTCGCGCCGATCTTCGATACACAAGCGGGCGATGCGACAGACAGTTTTCGCGCGCAACGCTACTGGGCACGCTTATCGCTCGACGCACGCACATCCGTCAGCAAGATCGAGATCACAAACACAACGCAGGCCGCAGCCCTCGCAATCTGGAAAGCCACGCTTTACGATTCGACCGATAAGCGCTCAACCCCGCTCACAAACAATGCGGCGCGCCCGTCGCTCGATCCCGCGCGTTGGCCAAAGGTCGCAG
The DNA here is from genome assembly GCA_003223935.1 of Acidobacteriota bacterium. Classification (GTDB taxonomy): domain Bacteria; phylum Acidobacteriota; class Blastocatellia; order Pyrinomonadales; family Pyrinomonadaceae; genus QHXQ01. Next base: position 41,411 of record QHXQ01000043.1, read on the forward strand.
AGTTTGACGGCGTGATCGTCTTGCGCAACACGCGCGCCTGCCCGCGCGCATGGCTCGTCGCCGAAGCCGAAGCCGTTGATGGCGAAGAAGCCTTAAGGCGCATTCGCGGCGCGAGCACGCATGAGTTCGATCCACGGCGCACGGCGCTCATCGAAGCGCGCGCCGACGAGTTACCGCAGCTTCCCGGCGGCGCAGTCGCGCCCGCGAGCGATGCGCGCATCATCAACTATGCGGCGAATAAATTGATGATTGAGACGAGCGCGCCAACGCCGACTGTTTTGATCGTGAGTGAGATTTTTTATCCGGGTTGGGAAGCAAAAGTGGACGGGCGCGCAACGCAAATTCTGTTGACCGATTATTTGTTGCGCGGTGTCGCGCTGCCCGCAGGCACACACATCGTCGAGATGCGTTACGCCGCGCCCGCCGCGCGCCACGGCGCGCTCATCTCCGCGCTCACTCTGTTGTTGCTCTGCGCGCTTGCTATCTACGCATGGCTCACAGCAAAGACTTAAGAGCAACAGTTATCGTTCGTCTATGTGAGACAATCTCGGCACATAGCACACGCAGCCGATGAGCAGGAGCAGCGCGAACGCCGAGACGATCACGCCGTAGTAAAAACTCTTGGGGCGGAACTCGAAGCGCACGACGTGCGAGCCGGCGGGCACAGAGAGACCGCGCAGCGCATAATCTGTTTGATAGAGATGCGCGGGCGTGTCGTCCACAGTCGCGCGCCAGCCGGGATAGAACACGTCGCTGGTGACGAGGAACGCGGGCGCGTCTGTCGTGACGCGCACCTCCAACTCGCGCGCAGTCAGTCGCGCGATCTGCGCGGTCGCAGCTTGATCAAGCCGCTCTGCTTTGAAGTTGAACCGTTCTTCGACGAGCGCAAGACGGGCCGGATCGAACGCGCGGCCATCGGGCAGACGCGAAGAGCGCACGGCCGCGAATGCTTCGTCCGCCGACACGCCCAAGACTTCCGGCACGAGCCACGCGCGCGGGCGGGCGCGCAGATTTTCAAAGACTAGCCCAGCGCCGATGTCCTCCGCTTTGACCTCCGCGCCATAACCGCTATTCGCAGCATTGATCTCGCCGACGCGCCGCCAGCGCGTCGCGTCGTTGAGCGAGCCGGCAGTGGGCTTGAGCGGCGTTGATGTGCGCGTCGCTTCGTCGAGCAGAGTGATCTTCTTGAGCGCGAGCGTGCCGGCGGGCGCGGTCCAGCGCAACTCGATCCGTTTGATCTCACTCAGTCCGCCGACGGGCAACAACGCGACGTAATCATGCCCCGCGCAGCGCACATCGCCGCGCGCAACCGGATAACTGCGAAACACAGGCGCGCGCCCCTGCCGCAGCGTCGGGCGCACGTCCTGACAATCGTAAGCCCACTCGCTGCTCTCGTGTCCGGCGGCGAGCTTGAGATCGAGCTTGTGTCCGTCAACATCTGTGAGCGTGAGCGTGGCGAAGGCTTGCGCGTCGGCGAGCGGCACGGAGCAAGCGAGCGCGCTGACCAGACCGATCTGTGTGGCGCGTTGCGGCGTCGGCAGATCGAGTTTGAAGTCAGCCGGATTATTCGGATCGCAACCCGCGCCGAGTTGCGCGTTGAAATCGCTCGCAGCCCAACGCATGCCGCGCTCGTCCACAGTCGCAGGCGGCTCGATCTCGTCCGGCGGCACGATGAGATAACGCGCGGCCATGAGATCGAGACTACGATTCGCCGGATCGCGCCAAGACTCATCGAGGCTGCCATGCGGCGGCATCGTCAACAGACGGCTCACGCGCGTGAGGATGAACGGGCCGTAGCCGCTCGCGCTCTCGATGTCCCAAAGCTTCGACAGATCGGGCGGCAACTCGCCGACGCGCCCTGTGCCGCCGCGCACGGGCAAGATGCGTTGCTTCGTCGCGGCAACTTCAGCGCGATAGTTCTGCGCAACAGCAGGCGCGCGCAAGTAAGCCTTGTACGGTGCGCGATAGTGCCACTCGTAGAACCAACCGAAGCTGGCGAGATCAAAGACGAGCAGGCAGATGAGCAGAGCACTGCGCGCGTTCGAGTGCGGCCGGTTGTGCCAGTAGCGGAGCACCACGCACGCGACTAAGAAGAGCAGGAGCGGCACGCCGACCGCAGGGTTGCGCCAAGGCTTGAGCGTAACGGCGTGCCCCAGACGCTGGACGGCGAGTTCGTTGATCTTCGCGGCGCACAAGATTAAAGAGAGCAAGCATGCGCCGAGCGCAAGGTCTGCGCCGATGATTGTGCGCTTCAACGTGTCGAGCGACAGGCGGCCGCGTTGGACGGCCGCTGTACCGAGACCTGCGAGCACGCTGATGGCGAATGTCAGTTCGATGAAGTGGCGCACGGGCGCGCGGAATTTATTGATGACGGGCAAGAGGTATGTGAGCCGCGCGAGCGGTGTGGCTGCGCCGAACGTCAAGAGGAACGCGACGACAGAGACGCCGAGCCAGAACCGCGCGCGTGTGTCGCGCCGATGTGTGATGAAGCCGACGGCAGCGAGCAGGAGCGGGAGCAGGCCAGCGTAGCCGCTCAACTCGCCCGCGCCCCAACCGTCTGCGCTCGAAGGCCACGCGCCGAAGTAATTGGTCGCGTAGAACGCATCGGGCGCGCCGCCATAAAGAAATGGAAAGATAACGACGGGCGCTTGTCTGAGCGGCAGCGCGTAAGCGTTGAACTCTGTAAAGTCGAGCGCGGCCCGCCAACTCAAGTTCGCCAGTTCCGCCGTCGGCCAGAGTTGCAGCGCGGCGAGTCCCGTGCCGAGCACAATGACGAGCGCGCACAGCCCGTAGTAACGCCAACGGCCAAACGGCGCGCGCCAGCCTGTGACGACGACGAAGGCAGCGGCGAGCGCGAGCGTGTAAACGAAAATCTGTGGATGACCGGCGAGCGCGGCGCAGGCGATGGCGACGACAGCGACGACGAACCAGAGGCGGCTGAGCTTTGAGCGTTGCAGCATCATCAGCGACCAGATGACGAGCGGCAGCCACGCGGCCGTGTGAATCATGGCCGCGTGCCCGACATGCGCGATCATGAAAGCGCAGAGACCATAGATGCAGCCGCTCATGCTCGCAGCCATGCGCGAGCGCGTGAGCGTGAAGACATAGCCGTAAGTGAACGAGCTTGCGAGCACGTAAGCCGCGAGCACAAACGGTTGATAGCCCGCCGCGCCGAAGAGCGAGAAAAAGAGCGCGGGCGGATACCACAACATCAACTGCGCATCGCCGACCGCCGGAAAGCCGCCCCAGATGGTCGTGTCCCACAGCACATGCGGCGCAACGAAGTTTGGTAAGAAGTAGATGATGCCGTCGCCGGGTGCGAGCAAGCGATTAGAAAAGATGACGGGCGCGAAGAAGAGTATGTAGAGCAGCGCGAAGCTGGTGAGCACGACGAGCGCGTGCTTGAACGAAGAACGTGCGGGCAGGTGCGCGGCTAGGCGCGGCGACGCGGAGCTTGCTTCGTGTTCGTCCGGCACGCGCGTCTGTGGCTCGGTCATCTGGTTGACTGTTCTTCTCGCGCGCCGTTTAACGACGGCGCGCGATGACGTACATGATGTCGTAGAGGTTGAGGTAGAAGCCGAACTTCGTCAAGCCCGTGCGTTCAAGTTGGCGGAAGAAGCCCGGGCGCTGCCAGCGCAAGACGAAGATGTTGTAAGCGACGTTGCCGAGACTGCGATAGAAGCCGCAGTAGCGGTTGTAAATCACCTCGAAGCCGTAACGCTCAAGCAAACGCGCGAGCGTCTCAGGCGCAAAGTAGTGCAGATGCGTGGGCGGATGGATCATGCGCCATTGCTTCCCACGCAAACGCGCGTTGAGGCTCGCAACGTCGCCGGTCGTGATCGTAAGGAGCGCACCGCGTTCGGTGTGCGCCGCGATCTTTTCGAGATAGAGATGCGGCGCGCGCAGGTGCTCGATGGTGTCCCACAGGCACACGACGTCGAACTTCTGTGCGCCGTAGTCGTGCGCGAGGAAATCGGCCTGTACGACGTTCAAGTTGAACCGTGCGCGCGCGTGCGCGACGCCCGCGTCGGTGATGTCTATGCCTTCGACGGACGCGAACTCTTGGCGCACCTCGTCGAGAAAAAAACCGTAGGCGCTGCCGATCTCAAGCAGGTGTCTGTGGCGTGCGGGGGCGATGAATTTTTTTAGCTCGCGGAAGCGCAGGCGAAAATTTTTGCGAAAGAAGCGCTCGTCCGCCGCGTAGTCGCTGAACTCCGCGCCGGTGAAGAACTGTTCGTTGTAGAGCGCGAACAACTCTTCATCTGTCAAACGCATGTCGGCCGAGACGTAGCCGCACGTCGGGCAGCGCACGATGCCGCGATAGAGCGGCGCGGGCGCGGCCTTTGTGCCGCAGACGATGCACTGTGTCTCGTCCATCAAACTCTTTTAAACGATCCGATATGACTGTAGAGAAGAAATGTTCTCTTAATTTTTGTCATATAAATATGTAGCGCGCAATTTACTGAAATAAGAGCCGCTATGCTTTCGCCTGTGCGCTTAGTGCTCAATGAAAGGAGAGTAAACTTATGCCCCATATCGTCAAGAGCGGGGAGACCATAAACGGGATCGCGCAAGCCCTCGGAATAACTCCCCAGCAACTGCTCGACGCCAATCCTATCTTCAAGTCGCACCCGGATGTCATACATCCGGGCGACGTGCTGGTTATCCCCGGTGAAGAAACGGCAGGGCCGCCGCCCGCGCCGTCTGCGCCCACGACCTTCACCAGCCGGCTCGCCGCCATCGCGCGCGACTTGCACACCAGATTTCACACCATAATCGAATCCGACCCGCGGCTGTGCGGTGAGATCAAACAGTGGACGGAAGACATCGGCGCAGATTTCGTCAGTTGTACGCGGGAGCCTTGGTCGGCCGTCTTCGTGTCGTGGTGCGTCAAACGGGCCGGGGCGACCGCCGACGAGTTCAAGTTCTCAAAGTCACACTCAGTCTTTGTGCATAAGGCGATACAGAACGCTGATAGCGGGACGGGTGTCTTCCGCGGGCGCGAGATTACCGCGCACGCGCCCAAGGTCGGCGACATCATCCAGAATAACCGCAACGGTGCGACCATCACGTTCGACTTCGCCCGGCATCACGAATTTTACACGTCCCACTCGGTCATCGTCGTCGAGATCGCGCACGGCCCAGATGGCCCTATCGCGCGCTGCATCGGCGGCAACGAGGGCGACTCGGTGCGCGAGAGCCAAGTGCCCCTCACGCCGCATGGCTTCATACGGCAGCGCGGGCACAACCCCTTCATCTGCGTCATCGAGACGCTGAAATGAAGTCCGGCAGTAAGGTGCCGCAGCCCCACGACTCAGTCCGGCCGGGGCAGCCGAATATGCGGAGTAACGATCCACATTTCACTTCGGCTGCCCCGCCAACCATGCGTCAGCCCTGCCTCTCACAGTTCCACGCTTGGCGCTGGGCCATCGGGCAGTGAAACTCGCGGCTGTGCTCGCCGGCCTCGCTTACGCTTACGGTCGAGTGATGAGTTAGAAAAGTTCTTCGTCCTTGATGAAGCGCGGGCGCGCCTTCACCTCTTTGTAAATCTTGCCGATGTATTCGCCGACCAAACCTAAGAACATGATCTGCACGCCGCCAAGAAAATAGATCGGAATGACCGTGCCCGCCCAACCGGGCGGCGTGTGGCCCATGAACTTGTGATAGAGATAAAAGAGCGTCATCGCGCAACTGAACAGAAAAATAAGCGCGCCCGTGAACGTGACCAGCCGGAGCGGCACGACACTAAACGACGTGATGCCGTCGAGCGCGAGCGAAGCGAGTTTGCGTAAAGAGTGTTTGGACTGGCCCAGTTCGCGCCGACGTGCGTCGAAGGGCACGACCTCTGAGCGATAGCCGATGTCCACGAAGATGCCGCGCAGGAAGAGATTGTATTCGTGATACTCGGCGATGGCTGCCAGCGCCTTGCGCGAGACGAGCCGGAATTCCGAATGCTGTTTGATGATGCGCGCGCCCATCAGGTTCATCAGATTGTAGAAGAACCACGAAGTCGCTTTCTTCAGCACGGAGTCTGCGCCGTGCCTGCGCCGCACGCCATAGACAATGTGCGCGCCCTGCCGGTACTTTGCCAGAAACGTCTCGATCACCTGCTCGTCCTGCTGCAAGTCCGCGTCAATCGAGACGACGCAATCGGAGCGATCTTTGACACCGAGTAGGCCCGCGAGCAGCGCGTTCTGCGTGCCGACGTTGCGTGCGAGTTTCACCCCCTTAACCGCTGGCTCTTGTTCGTGCAACGCCTCGACGATGGCCCAAGTCGCATCGCGGCTGCCGTCGTCCACGAAGTAGATAAAACTCGCCGGATCGATCTGCCCGTCTGCGCTCAAGCGGCGCAGCAACTCCAAGAGGCGTGCGGCTGTTTGTTCGACGACCAACTCTTCATCGAAACAGGGCACGACGAGGGCGAGCAACGGCCGCACACGCTCGCGCTCATCCGTCGTCGCTTGCACATGCGCGCCGATGCTCTTGCTTGTGCTCTGTGTCGTCAGACTCAAAACAATTCTCTTCGCTTCAGGTTTACGCGACCGGCTCAAGCGCCACAACCTTCGTCAGACGTTCGACAAGCCGCGCGAGAATAGGCTGCACGGCTGCGGACGTGAAATCAAGTCGGCGCGCGCGTTGCGCCGCAATGACAGCGCGACGCGCATCCTTCTCATGCGTTAGCTGATAGGCGCGCGCGGCGACTGACGACAACTCTTCGTCGGGCGCGAAGAGCATGCCGGCCGTGGCCAACGTTTCGGGGACGGCCGTTATGTTCAATGCCAGCACCGGCACGTCGAACCACATCGCTTCGACGAGCGGTGCGCCGAAGCCTTCGTGCTCGCTTGCAGACCAGTATAGGTGCGCCGTGCGGTAGTATGCCAGCAGCCGTGCGTCCTCGATCAAGCCGGTCACTTCAACGTGCGCTTCGAGTCCGAGCCGCTTGATCGTTGCTCGCACGTGATTGAAGTACGGATCGAAGGCGCGCCCTTCGCCCGCGATGATGAGCCGCGCGTGCGGGTCATGTGCGCGATAGTGTGCGAACATTTCGACGAGCCGATCTTGCCGTTTGTTCGGCGCGGCGCGACCGACGAAGAGGATGTTGGTGCGTCCGTCCTGCAAGCGCGCCATCAACTCCGCATCGGGCGCGATGTTCCACTTATCCGGGTCAACGATGATCGGCAACACGCCCGGCTCACGGAAGCCACAGGCTGCAAGCTCCGCCGCGTTGAAAGCCGAATCGCCGACCGAGACGGGGAAGTGACACGCAAGCTTCGGCAAGTGCGCGCGGCCAGTCTCAAGCATCCACGCGAAGCCGGGACGGTAGGGCGCGTAGAACTCTGCGGGCGTGACGTTGTGATAGACGAGACACTTCGGCCCCGCGTGCGCGCTGGCGAAAGCGGTCAACTCAGAACCGATGGAGTGATGATAGAGCAGACCGTCTGTGGGCGCGGGCTGCGTCTCGTCGAACAACTGCGCTTCCGTTGCCAGACGCGCCTCGCGGCGTTTGACGAAAATCTCCGACTCGTAACCGAAGCTTCGTAGGTGTTCACGAATGGCGCGCGCTTGATTCGAGATCGCGTCGCCAAAGACGATGTCAGGCAGCAGTTGATGAATCGCGCGCGGCTCAGGCGCGTGCTTGACGTGCGCCTGAACGTTCGGTTGCACAGTCAAGCCGAGCAGCATCTCATAGCGCGCGATTGTCTTGTCCCAGTCGGCCTGCTCGGCGGCGTAAACACGCCCGCGTGCGCCGAGCGTGGCCAGTTCTTCATCGCTTGCGGCCTCGATGCGGGCGAACAGTTCCATCCACTCAGCTTCGTTGGCCGCGAGCCAACCGCCAGCGGCGCGCTCGACCGCGATGGCCGTCGCCAAGCAATCACGATGAGCAATGACGGGCCGGCCCGCGCTCCAAGCTTCCATCAACGCGCGCGAAAAACTTTCATTGCGACTCGGCTGCGCGAGCGCGCGTGCGTGTGCGAGCAGCGCTGCTTTCGTCTCGTCGGCCACGAGACCGAGATCATGTACGCCGTCTGCGTTGAAAGATTCCGCGCCGGGGCCTGCGAGTACGAGTTGCAGACGGGATTCGGGCTGCGCCGCTTTGAACTGCGCGAAGGCGCGCGTGAGCAGGTCAACATTCTTCACACGGTCGCGCCGGCCCAGATAGAGCACGAAGCGCGTGTCGCGCACGCTTGCGGGCAGCGCACGCGCTGGTTGCTCCGGTTCGTAGGCCGCACGCTCGATGCCCTCGCCGACGACCGCGCTGCGCGAGTGGATGCTGGGGCCATAAAGTTGGAGCGCGAGTTCCAGTTCGCCCTCCGAGTTGAAGAGGAGCGCGCGCGCGCGGCGGAAAAGCTCTGCGGTCTCCGGTAAGTAAGCTGCCGCTTCGTCGTGCAAGCACGGTTGCAGCCACGCGCGGTTGGCGACAAGAGGCAAGCCCAACATCGCGGGCGCGAACATGTAAGGCAGAAAGATGAAGGCATGATAAGACGTGCGCTCGTTGCGCAGGTGCTCAAGCAGCGCGCCCGACTTGATGTTCTCGTGGATGAACGTGTGCGCTTCATCGGCAGAGAGAGGGCTGACGCCGGGACGCAACACAGTCGCATCGAGCGCGAGCAGTTTTGCGTTGACCTGATCGAAGGCGTGTGCGTCACGCGCGTCAACGGGGAAGCGCCGGAGCGTCAAGCCGTCTTCATGGCTCGCGCCGGCCGGGTAATGATTAACTGACCAGTCGGCATGAAACGAGCGATTACAAGTCGTCAGCACTTCAACGTTGTGCCCGCGCGCGGCGAGGCGCGTGGCGATCTGGAAAGCTTGCTGCTCCGCGCCGCCGGTCAGTTCAGCACCGAACCAAGGGATGACGATGGCGACGGGCTTCATGCCTGATCGTTTGCGCGCGCCGTTGCGCCTGCTCGGGCCGACTCGAAGAGCGTTTGCAAGCGCCGCACCTGCTCGATTAACTCTGCGTGCTGCTGTTCATGCGTCGCAGCTAGTTCGCGCAATTGTGCCCGCAACTCTTCGAGCGCCACCTTCTGCGTCTCGACGATCACATGCTGCTCTTGCACTATCAACTCTTGCTGTGCAGCGATGCCCGCATCGTATCGCTGCTGCTGCTGTTGCTGCTCATGCTGCTGTGCGGTCAACACTTCGTTGAGTGTGGCAATGTCTGCTTGTAATTGCGCCTGCAACGTGAGCAGTGAATCAGAGAGCATCACCACGCTATCGAGCGCGTCGGCGAGCGTCGGCGCGAGCACGTCGTTGATGTGCTCGGCGATGCGTTGTTGCTGCCCCAGCGCGTAAGCTTCAAACTGCTGTTGGTGCTGCATCAGCACGGGCAGCCGCACAAGGCCGCGCAACAGCCGCCACACATAACCGATGACGGGCCAACGGCCGACACGCCGCATCGTCGGCGACGGCAGACCAACGACGCGTGCCGTTGCTTGTCCGTCCGCGCCTGTCAACAGTCCTTCGATGATCTCGATCTTACTGCGCCGTCCGCCGCGCAAGTCTTCGAGCGTGCGCGCGCGTTCCGCGTCCGTCGGCGGGCGGCGCAGCAGCGCGACGTAAACCTGTTCGACGAACGCGCGGTCGTGATAACGCAGCAGTTCGTCGAGTTGATAACTACTGGCCGGCGCGCGCGCCGCCGCCGGTTGCAATTCAAGCGGCGGAAGACTGGACGACGCTTCGACCGCCGCGCCCGTCTCGTGCGCGTCCGCTTCCCCTTCAGTCGCCGGCTTCTGCACTTCGATCATCAACTCTAATCTAAGCCTTCATCGTGCTGAGTGTTTCGCTTGCGCCGATGCGCCGTGCGTTGACGCGCGCGTTCAAGTTGGCGATGCCTTCCATCTCGACGGCGCAGGCGACGCGGAAGAAGATGACGCCGTCGAGCCAATCGTAAGCGACGCCGTCGGGCGAATGCACCGCGACCGAGACGAAGTAGTGTTCTTGGCCGAGCCAACAGTTGAACGCAAACGTCGCCTCCAGCACATCGCCGCGTCGCGCCGCGCCAAGTTCAAGTCCGCGCTGCTCTGTATTCGTGCCATAGACGTTTAGCCCGTGCCGATTGCGGATCATAAAACCGCAGACCGGCCGCTCGACATCTCGATGAAAGACGAAGCGCAGGCGGACGTAAACCTGTGCGCCTGACTCGACCAATTCGACGGGGCGCTCGTTCGCGTCCAACAACTCCGCAGAGACGACTTCAGCATCGCCGTTGCCGTGCCGGTACTGATACTGCAAAGGCGCGCGCTCGATCTCCGTTGCTGCGCTTGCAAACGCGCCCGCGTCTTGTTGTCCATCTGCGCCGGTCGGGCCGTGTTCGCTCTCTTTGTAAGCGGCCTCGCGCGCCATGATGATGCGCTGATAACGATTGAGCACGTCCATCGGCGCACCGTCCGCCAGCATCTCGCCTTGCGAGAGCAAGATCGCGCGCGAGCAGAGCGCGCGCACGAGCGTCGGCTCGTGTGAGACGAAGAGAATCGTTGTGCCGCGCTCCTGCATCTCCTTGATGCGGCGCACGCAGCGATGTTGAAAGATCGTGTCGCCGACCGACAGAGCTTCGTCAACGATCAGAATATCAGGATCAGTGTTGACCGCGATGGCGAAGGCGAGGCGCACGTACATGCCCGACGAATAGGTCTTGACGGGTTGATGAATAAAGTCGCCGATCTCCGCGAACCGTTCGATCAAAGGCAGCCGCGCTTCGGTCTCAAGCTTAGAGAAGCCCATCAGCGCCGCGTTCATGAAGACGTTCTCGATGCCGGTGAATTCGAGGTTGAAACCTGCGCCGAGTTCGAGCAGTGCCGCGACGCGCCCGTCAACCCAGACCTGCCCGTGCGTCGGATCGAGCGTGCCCGCGATGATCTGCAAGAGCGTTGACTTGCCACTGCCGTTCGGGCCGACGATCCCTGTCGTCGTGCCGCGCTCGACCTCGAAGCTTAACCCTTTGAGCGCCCAGAATTCTCGATGCCGCTTCAAACGCCCGCGCGTCAGCGACTCCTTCAGCCGATCCACGGGCCGCTCATAGATGCGATACTGCTTCGCCACGCCCTCGACGCGCAGTGCGGTGCTCATGACGTGAGATTCTATAACAAGAAAGCGGCAGGCAGTAGGCAGAAGGTAGTAAGCAGAACGCGGTCAAGCTGATGATTAACCTCGCTGCTTGAAAGCCAGCGCTATTATCTTTTGCTTTCTGCCTTCCGCCTTCCACCTTCTCTTCGGTTACAATCCCGCGCATGTTATCCGCACAGACAGCGCGGCGGGCGGTGTGGCGGCCGCTGTTTGAGTTGCCGCGCCGGTTTGAGTTGATCGAGTCGTTGGTGCGACGCGAGTTGGCGGCGCGTTATCGCGGGTCTGTGTTGGGTTTGGTCTGGACGGTCTTGACGCCGGCCGTGATGATCGCGATCTACACGTTCATCTTCGCGGGCATCTTCGGCGCGCGCTTCGGCGCGCGCGGCACGACTTGGGATTACGCGCTCTATCTGTTCTGCGGATTGTTGCCGTGGATAGCGTTTCAAGAGTCTGTGCAGACGGCGGCGAACGTCGTCGTGGCGCACGCGAATCTGGTTAAGCGCGTGGTCTTTCCGCTCGAAGCGCTGCCGGTCGCGCAAGTCTTAGCGGCGCTCGTCACGCAAGTGTGCGGCACACTCGTGCTGCTCGTCGCGACTTTGATCATTCATCGTGAACTACACGCAACGCTCGCTTGGTGGCCCGTGCTGGTCGTACCGCAAGTGTTGGCGACACTCGGCGCGGCTTGGCTCGTCGCCTCATTGGGCGTGTTCCTGCGCGACACGGGACAGGCGCTTGGGCTGTTGCTCATCGCGTGGATGTTTCTGACGCCGATCATCTATCCCGAAACGGTCGTGCCCGCGCGCTATCAAACGTTCATCAAACTGAACCCGTTCACGCCGCTCGTGCGCAGCTACCGCCGCATCCTGCTCGAAGGCGCACCGCCCGACTGGGGCGGGCTGCTGTATTTCACCCTGTTCGCGCTCGCGCTCTTCATCCTCGGCTACTGGTGGTTCGCCAAGACGCGGCGCAACTTTGCCGATGTGATCTGAATCGCGCCGCCCACGACATGCGTGCGGCGTGGACCGTTAATAGACATGCGACTATTCAAACAGCGCGCGCGCACACGCGCGATCCGGCGCGGGCTTGCGTTCATCTACGGCATAGCCTGCGACCCGGCGCACTTCGCCGACTACGGCAGCGACCTACTCAACTGCTTCTACTTCATCGCGGCCACTTCGCGCGACCCAGACCTGCGCCGCACCGCGCGCCGGATGGGCCGCGAGCGCGCGCGCCAGTGGCGGCGCGTTTGGCCCGCACTGCCGTCAGACGCAGACGCCGACACCATCCTCGATCTCATGCACGGCAGTCTCGCCGCCGACCTGCTCGGCGTCCGCGACCCCGCGTTCAAAGCGCAACTCCAACGGGCGGCGCGCAACTTCGACGCGCGCGACTACCTATGCTTCGAGCCGCAGCATGAGCCGCCGCCTGCGGACGTGCCTGATCAGTGCGATGGCTGCGGGCGTTGGCACAAGCGCGGGCGCAAAGCGTGTCGCCGCTGCCGCCGGCCGCTGACGATGTTGAGTCGCTACGGGGTCTGGTACGACGCGCTCAACCGGCTCTACACCGCATCACGTTATGGCGTCACGCTCGGCGCGCACTACACAGATGTGCTCAAGTGGCTGCCCACGCTGCGTCCGTATCGCGGGCGCGAGCGCGACCGCAACCCTGATTTTTACGACAGCGTCTATGCCGTCACACATCTCATCTACACGTTGAACGGCTTCAGCCGCTACCGGCTCGATCCGCGCTGGCTGCCTGCTGAGTTCGCGTTTTTGCAACGGCACGTGGCGACGGCCATCGCGATGAAGGACGCAGAGATGTGCGGCGAGTTGCTCGACACACTGAAGTCTTTCGGTTTGACGGATGCCGATCCGTTACTGCGCAAAGGACTTGATTATCTGTTGGCACAGCAGAACGGGGACGGCAGTTGGGGCGACACTGACACGGACGACGACGACATCTACGCGCGCTATCATCCGACGTGGACGGCGATTGACGGCTTGCGTGATTATGCTTGGCGCGGTCTGCGGCTCAGTCTGCCCAAGCTCGCGCCACTGCTCGCGCGCTTGAACGAAACTCAGGCGTCGCCCGCGACACCCAAGAGAAACTCAACGTCGCGCAAGTAGCCTGCTTGCGCGCACCGTCTAAGCGATCATGTACAGCAAAACGATCATGCACAGCAACATACTCCGCCTGTCGTTGCTGCTCGCGCTCGCCGGCACATGCCTGTCGCCCGCGCACAGCGCGCAGGCAAGTCGAGCAGCAACACGCACGCGCGCCAAAGCGCAGGTCGCGGCGGCGCGCAGTCGCCCGCTCTGGCCCGGCGCGCGTTTCACGGAAGCGGCGCGCGCGCGTGCCATCCGGCGCGGCTTGCGCTTCATCTATCGCACCGCGCTGGGCCGCGCCAACTTCGACCGGTACGGCGACGACTATCTCTGGTGCTTCTACACCATCTCGGCCACGGTTGACGATCCAGTTGTGCAGCGCACGGCACAGCGCATGGGCGTCGAGCGTGCGCGCCTGTGGCGGCGACTTCATCGCACGCTGCCGGACGACGCGGATGCGGCGACCATCGAGGACTATGTTAGCGGCAGCGATGCGGCGGACAGTCTGGGCGTGCGCGACGAACAGATGAAGCAGACATTAGAGCGCGTCGCCGGCCGTTTTCCGGCGCGTGATTATCTCTCGTTCGATCCATTGAGCGAGCCACCGCCGACGGACGTGCCCGATGAATGCGCATACGATGGCGCACAGAATCCGCGCGGGGCGAAGGTGTGCCGCGTCTGCCACCGGCCGCTGCAAATGAAGACGCGCTACGACGTGTGGTACGACGCGCTCATCACCGCTTACACCGGCGACCGCTACGGCGTCATGCTGGGCGCGCATTATGCAGACGTGCTCAAGTGGTTGCCCACCTTGCGCCCGTACCCCGTGCACGCACGCGGCGAAGACTTCTACGACTCGGTCTATGCCATCGCGCACATCGTCTATACGCTAAACGACTACAACCAAGCACAACTCTCGCCGCGCCTGCTGCCCGCCGAATATGAGTTCTTGCGCGCGCACCTGCGCGACGGCGTCGCCCTCAAAGACACGGACATGCTCGGCGAGATGATGGACTCGTTGCGCGCCTTCGGCGTGACCGAAGATGATCCGGATTTGCGCGCCGCGATTGAATTCTATCTCACGCATCAGAACCGCGACGGTAGTTGGGGCGACACGGATGAGGCCGACATCTACGACCGTTATCACCCGACATGGAACGCCATCGACGGTCTCAGTCGCTACCGTTGGCGCGGCACAGGCTTGAGCCATCCCGAACTGAAGCCGCTCTTAGAGCAATGGGCGGAGCAGGTTGAATCGCGTCAAGCGCGCTAAGGATAAAAACTATAGCGGTTTGCGATTGAATGTAGCCGCTTCGGCAGGGCGGCCAAGTCAGTACCGCCTGCGGTAGCGGGCGGGTCGTCAACATAAAGACCCGCCCGCTACCGCAGGCGGTTCGTCAACATAAAGACCCGCCCGCTACCGCAGGCGGTTCGTCAACATAAAGACCCGCCCGCTACCGCAGGCGGTTCTGACACCAGTTACACTCAATTGCAATTCGCTATTCGTGCGGCTTCGTGTGATTTCGTGGTTAATGCCTTTTTATTCTTACTTCTTCGTCCGTTGTTACCCTGACAACCGCGCCCATCAGCCACCAGAGCATGAGTGTGACTTCGGCGTCGCCGAAATTGTAGTTGACGAGCGAACTGGCAAAGAAGCCTGCGAGTGCGCCGGTTGCGCCGAGCAGGAGTCCGTGCGCGGCGGCGTCTGTAGCGGTGCGCCAGATGCGTTCGGCGCGCGTGGTCATGAGCCAGAAGGTGAGGATGAGCCAGAGCCAGAGGATGAGCGCGGGGATGCCTCTGTCGAAAGCGAGTTGGATGGGCGTCGAGTGCGCGTGCAGCATATCTGTGCCGGGGAAGCCCCACTCGTGCCAGTGTCGGTGCACCGCGTCCATACCGTGCCCGAAGATGGGATGCAAGGGGATGCGCGTGAGCGCGACGCGCGCGACTTCAAAGCGCAACTGCGCGCTCGCGTCCTGCAAGTGGAGCGCGCCGCTTGCGCGTGTGCGCCAGACGGCGAACGCGCCGAGCGCGCAGACGAGCACGATGATGCACGCGACCGCGATGCGTGCGCGTGTTGATGTAACTCCGCGCCACAAGAGCACACACGCGCCGACGACGAAAGCGACGAGCACTGTGCGCATTGCCGTCAACGCGATGCCGATGGCGAGCAGGACGAAGGCTGCGGCGTAGAGTGCGATGATAAGGCGCGTGTGCGATGAGCGTCGGTCGCGTCGTTGGAGATGTGCGAGTGCAAAGCCCAATGCGAGTTGCGCGAGGATTTGGAGTAGCTCGGCGAAGGTCTCGTAGTGGCGCGTCCAGCCTGAAGCGCGGAAGCGATGCGTGCGCCGTGTGCCGTAGATGCCTGCGGGCGGCGTTGAAGTTTTCATCGCATCGGTTACTGCCGGCCCCGTCCATTCAACGTGTTCGCCGTGCGTGATGACACTTAGACGCAAAGGCATGCCCACAGGCGCACGGCGGATCGCGTCTGTGAGTTCCGCCATTGAGTTGATGCGCTGCTCGTTGACGCGCCAGATACAGTCGCCCGTCTGTAGTTGCGTCGCCCCGCGAAGTGGACTGTCGGGTGCGATGGTCTCAATGATGACGCCGCGCCCGCGCACGACATCAAGCACGCTCCACACGACGCCCGCCACGCCCGACATGATCAGCAAACTTGCGAGCAAGACGGCCGTGCGGCGCGTGATGACGGCTTGCACGAGATAGTAGATGAGAAACGTGCTGACCGAGATGAGCTTCAACAGACTGATGCGCGGTTCGGCCGAAAAGGCGGCCGAGAGCACGCTCCAAGCGAAGAAGAGCCAGAGCGGCAGATCGAGCGCGGTGCGGCGAATGCCTGTCTGGCGCGTGATGATGGTGCGCGCCAGCCAGCCCGCGATGAGCAGCGACAGAGCGAACCAAGAGGCGGCAATCGAGTGCGGCGCGAAGATGGCGTAGAGAAACAGCCCCGCGAGTGCGGTGCGCTCCGCGAATCGCGTGGCGCGAGCACGAGGTGGCGCGGGCGTATCTATGGCATTTGCGGCCAAGCGAGTCAGTTCATCCTTTGCGCGTGTGCGCCGGCTAAAGTCTGGTTTCGGGTCGGTGCAAGCCGCGCTCGCAGTTGATTGAAAAAAGCGTTGTTGACGCTCATTGTCGGCGCGTGCTAACGTTAAAAACTGCCCGTCCCCCTCGGGTGTCGGGGCTGGGGGTGGGCGGTTTCTTCAGGGCAGAGTCACACATTTACAGGTCTCCTCGTGCCGCCACGCCCGCGCCCTAAAACCCGCGTGTGACCTAAAGTTTAAGCTACATGGCATTCGATAAGGCAAAGGCTGTTCACGCGGCTGAGAAATATCTCACGCAAGGCAAGATCGCATCTGCCGTGCAGGAGTATCGTCGCATCGCGGATGCCGACCCGGACGACTTCACCGCGCTCAATACGCTCGGCGATCTCTACGCGCGTCTCGATAAAAAGGCGGAAGCCGTCCAATGCTTCGTCCTCGTCGCCGATCATTACCGCGAACAGGGCTTTGCCCTCAAGGCCATCGCCATCTACAAGAAGGTCGCGCGCCTGCGCCCCGACGAGTTGACGGTCGCGCAGAAACTCGCCGCACTCTACGAGCAACAAGGGTTGATAGTCGAGGCCCGCGCGCAGTATCTACTCATCGCCGACGCCTGCGCGCGCGCCCATCAGACGCGCGACGCGCTCGAAGCCTTGCGCCGCACGGCCGATCTCGATCCGCAAAACGCGGAGATACGCCTGCGCCTCGCCGAAGGTTTTATGCGCGAGGTGATGCACGACGAAGCGGCCGAAGCGTTCGCTGAAGCGGGCACGCGCCTGCACGCGCGCAACGATTATCAAGGTGCGCTCAAAGCCTTCACGATGGCGCACGATCTGCGTCCTCACAGTCACGCGATCTTGCAGGGCTTGGTGGATGCAAACATCGCGCTCGGTGCGATGGAAGAGGCCGCCTCGGTGCTCGAAGCGGCGGTCGCGCAGATGCCCGGCGACACGGAGTTGCACGCGATGTTGGCGCGCGTCTATCTCGACGCGGAGGATGCGCCCGCCGCCGACCGTGCCGCCGAAAAACTGGTCGAAGCCGATCAATCGAACTATCCGCTGCTCTTCGAGGTCGCGCAGCTATACTTGCAACAGGGCGACTCACACGCGGCCGTGCGCGCGCTTACACGCGCCGTCGAGCCTGCGCTCGCCAAGCGACAAGAGAAGCAGTTACTCGAACTCTTGAACGGCGCGCTCGCGCGCGATCCCGAAAACACCGAAGCGTTGCGCCTGCTGCTGCGCATCTATACTTGGCAGCGCGACGACGACCGCATGCGCATCGCGCTCGAACGGCTGGCCGAAGCCGCGCAAGCGCAGGAACTCTACGAAGAAGAACGCAACGCGCTCGAACATCTCGTCCGGCTCGTGCCCTTCGATCAAAGTTACGCCGAACGGCTTACCACCTTAAACGAGATACTCGGCGCCGACGCGCCCAGCGCCGACGTGCCGCGCACAGAGACAGCGACGCTGCCTTTGAGCGAGTCGGCGCAAGCGCCGCCAGCGATGGAAGAGCCGACTGAGTCTGCTTTGCCCGTCGCAGAGGCGCAGACGCCGACGATTGAAGCGCCGGCCTTCGGCGATCTGTTTGAGCCGAACAGCGTCGCGCCCGAAACGTTCACCGTGCCGTCCGTGTCGAGTGCGACGACGCCCGCGCCGCCAAGTGAGTTTGAGTTTCATGCTGCCGCCCCGCTTGAAGAGACCAAGCCGCACGCCGATCCAAGCGCCTCGTTCGCCGATCTCAACGAAGAGTTTGCCGACCACGCCGCGCCGGCCGTCGCGGTCGAGCCGACGATTGATTTCACTGTGCCGTTCGAGCGCGGCGGCGATGATGAGCAAGAGATTCACGTCAGCAGTCCGCTCGATGCGTCCGTGTTGAGCGGGCCGGCGGACGCCGCCACGACCGGCGACGAGCGCGTGCAGGCGCTGCTCGCGCAGGAGTTGGAGAGCGTTGATTATTATCTCGCGCAAGGTTACACAGACATCGCGCGCGATACGCTCGACATGCTTGAGCGGCAATACGGCGCAAGGGTAGAGATCAGCGACCGCCGCCAGCGTTTGCAGACAGCTCAACAAACTGCGAGCGACGCGAGCGACGCGACCGACGTGCCGCCCATTTTCGAGATGCCGTTTGCGCCGCCGACAAGCGCTGAGCTTGTGACGGCAACGCCAACGAACGGTGCGCAGTCGAAGCCGCAAGCGAGTCCGTCAGTGCTCGACCCCGGTCTCGCCGCCGTCTTCGACGAGTTTCGCAGTTCGGTCGAAGAGGATACGGAGACGTCGAGCGCGGCCGACTATGAGACGCATTACAACACTGGGCTGGCCTACATGGAGATGGGCATGATCGATCTGGCGGTCGAAGAGTTTCAGACGGCCGTCGCGCTGGTCGCGCCGCAAGATGGCACGCCGCGTTATCTGCAATGCTGCAACCTGCTCGGTCATTGCTTCATACAGCAAAACTTGGCCCGTGCCGCCGCGCTCTGGTTTCAAAAAGGTCTCGCTGCGCCCGGCCACAGTGAAGAGGAATATCAGGCGCTCCGCTACGAACTCGGCACAGCCTACGAACAGTTGGGCGAGCTTGACCGCGCCATTGATACCTTCCAAGAAGTTTACGGTATAGATGTCTCCTATCGCGGCGTCGCCGACAGACTCAGAGAGTTGCAAGCGCAAAAGACAGTGATGAGTGACAAGTGACGAGTGACGCGTTAAACTCTTGCTTGTTACTCGTCACTTGTCACTGTTTTAGCCATGTCTGCGAAGCTGACCGTCATCTTCTACATCATCCTGTGCCTTGAGGCGGGCCTCGTCTTGACGTTTCTGCCTTGGGCGCATCCGTTCGGGTTGGCGGACTGGGGCGACAATTTCTTTCTCGTCTATCTCGCGCACAAGACGGGGTTGCCCGGCTTGCAGCACGCCATCGCGTCGGGCTGGGTGCGCGGTGCGGTGACCGGCATCGGTCTCTTGAACTTCGCCATGGCCTTCTGGGAGATCGCGCACTTTCGTCAGACCGTGCGCGCCTTAAACGCGCAGACGCCCGCCAATGCCGCAGACGCTCATCCAGCCAATCAGTTACCTGATCACGAACGGTAAGACTGACGAGACAACAAGCCCTGCGAGCGCAGAGTTCACGCACCTCGTCGCGCTCGTCGAAGCGGCCGTCGTCGCCGGTATCACACTCGTCCAACTACGCGAAAAATTCCTGCGTCCGCGCGTGCTCTACGAACTGACTGCGCGCGCCGCCACCATCACGCGCGGCACAACGACGCGCCTCCTCGTCAACGACCGCGCCGACATCGCCCACACGGCCGGCGCAGACGGCGTGCAACTCACCACCCGTTCGCTCCCCGCGCACGTCGTCCGCCGCGCCTTCGGCGCTGACTTTCTGATCGGCGTCTCGACGCATACGCTTGCGGAAGCCCGCGCTGCCCGCGCCGACGGTGCAGACTTCGCCGTCTTCGGCCCCCTGTTCGACACGCCCTCGAAGCGACCATACGGCCCACCCGTCGGGCTTGATCAACTCCACGCCGTCGCGCATGAACTCGCGCCCTTCCCCGTTATCGCCATCGGCGGCATCACCCGCGCGAACACAGCCGATACGCTCGCCGCAGGCGCACACGGCATCGCCGCCATTCGCCTCTTCGACGATCCACAGACACTCGCCGCCAACGTCCGCGCCTTGCAAGACGCGCATGCAAGGTTGTAACGATCTAATCATGTCGCAGACGAGCAACATCGAAGTGCAACATCCGCCCGTCGTGTTAACCATCGCCGGACTTGATCCATCGGGCGGCGCAGGCGTCATCGCGGACGTGCGGACGTTCAGCGCGTTCGGCTGTTTCCCGACGGCCGCAATTACGTCTTTGACTTTTCAGAACACGACGGGCGTCTCAGGTGCGACGCATCAAACGGCTGAGGTCGTGCGCGCGCAAGTGCTACCCATCATCGCAGACTTCCGTGTCGCGGCCTTGAAGACCGGCATGCTGCCGACGCGCGAAGTGATTGTTGAAGTCGCGCGCTTGTTGCGTGAGACCGAGTTGCGGACAGTACCGGCGGTCATTGATCCGGTCTTGCGTTCGACATCGGGTTACGATTTGATTGCCGATGATGCGCTCACGGCGTTACGCCGTGAGTTGTTGCCGCACGCGCGCGTCGTCACGCCAAACATCTCGGAAGCCGAACGGCTCACGAACTTGCGCGACATCACAGACGAAGCAGGGATGAGAGCGGCGGCGAGTTTGATTCGGCGCGAAACGGGCGCGCGCGCGGTGCTCATCAAGGGCGGGCATCTTGCGGGCGACGCGCTCGACCTGCTCGACGATGCGGGCACGATAAATGTGTTCCGCGCTCCACGCATCGAGACCACTGCGACGCATGGCACGGGCTGCACGCTCGCCGCCGCCATCGCTGCCTGTCTCGCGCGCGGTTTGAGTCTGCCCGCCGCGATTGAGACGGCGAAACGTTTTGTGACCGCCGCCATCCGGCGCGCGCCGCAACTCGGGCGCGGGACTGCTCCGATCAATCACACTGTGCCGGTGCGCTTCACACAGGCAGGCGTCTTTGTTGCTGATGAACTTGACGAGAAAAAAACTTGAGCGCCGCATCAGGCGACGCATTCAGCGTTGGCGGGCAGCAGGCGCATGGCAGGGTCGAGCGCGTGCTTGAGTAGTTGTTCTGTCTGCGCAACGTCTTGCGGCGGGGAGAAGAGATAGCCTTGCGCGTAGGCGCAAGCGAGCAGGCGCAAGGTGGCGAGTTGCGCGGGCGTCTCGACGCCTTCGGCGATCACGTCCTTGCGCATGTTGCGCGCGAGCAGAATGATCGTACGGACGATCTCACGGTTCTCGTCGTCGTCGCGCATGATGAACGAGCGATCAATCTTCAAAGTCTGAATGGGGAAGCGGCGCAGGTAACTTAGGCTTGAGTAGCCCGTGCCGAAATCATCAATCGCCAGTTCGACGCCGAGGTCGCGCAGGCGGCTGAGCATCGGCACGATTGAACGCGCGTTCTCCATCAAGACGCTCTCCGTGATCTCCAATTGCAGACAGCGCGGATCGAAGTTCGTGACCGCGAGCGTGTGCTCGATCTGCTCGCACAGGTCTGCCTGCGCGAACTGCTTGCCCGATAGATTGACGCTCAGTTTCAACTGCCCATGCTGCGGCGACAACGCTTGCCAACGTTTCATCTGCGCACAAGCGGCGCGCAAGACCCAACGACCGAGCGGAATGATCAAGCCCGTCTCTTCAGCCACAGGGATAAACTCGGCCGGCTGAATCAAGCCGCGCTCCGGGTGCTGCCAACGCACGAGCGCCTCAAAGCCTGTGACGCGCCCGTCGGTGAGCGCAACGATGGGTTGATAATGCAGACAGAATTCCGCGCGCTCGATGGCGCGGCGCAGATCGTTCTCCAGTTGCAACAGCGCGACGACGCGCGCGTGCATCACCATGTCGAAGACTTCATAACGCGCTTTGCCTTCAGCCTTCGCGCGATACATCGCCGTGTCGGCGTCGCGCAAGACGTCCTCGGCCGTCTCATAGCGATTGTTGCTCAAGGCGATGCCGATTGAAGCGGTCGTGAAGACCTCGTGCCCGTCGAGATTAAACGGCAACTTCAACTCGCGCAGCACGCGCTCGGCCACGCGAATCGCATCATCGAAGTGCGCGATGTCGTTCAAGAGGATCGCAAACTCGTCGCCGCCGAGCCGCGCGACCGTATCGCCCGCGCGCAGGCAGCCTTCGAGTTGGCGCGCGATGGTGACGAGCAATTGATCGCCGACGGTGTGGCCCAAACTGTCGTTGATCATCTTGAAGCGGTCGAGGTCGAGGAAGAGGACGGCGAAACGTTGTTCGGGGTGGCGGCGGGCCTGTTCGACGGCGAGGTGCAAGTGATCCGTGAAGAGGACGCGATTGGGCAGGCCCGTCAAAGCATCCGAGAGCGCGTGCTGGCGCAAACGCTCCTCAGCCTGTTTGCGCTCCGTGATGTCGCGCGCGATCCCTTGCACGCCGACCGCGCGACCATCCTGAAAGATGAGGCGCGTGCTGATCTCCAATGGCACGTGGCGGCCGTCCTTCGCTATGATCTCAAGCTCATAGACTGTGGACTCGCCTGCCGCCTGCTTGCGCCCGATCATTTCGCGGGCCATTTGCAGATGTTCCGGCGCAACCACCTGCGCGATGTTCATCTCGACGGCCTCCGCGCGCGTGTAGCCCGTGGCGCGCTCGCCCGTCTTGTTCAAACTGGTGAAGTTGCCTCTCAGATCGTGCGTATAGACGATGTCGTTGGCGTTCTCGAATAGCTCGCGGTAGCGTTCCTCCGATTCGCGCAGTGCCGCCTCGGCCCGCTTGCGTTCGGTGATGTCGCGCGCGATGCCTTGCACGCCGACCGCGCGGCCGTGTTGGTAGATGAGTTGCGTGCTGACCTCCAAGAGCACACGCGCGCCCGCGCGGTTCACGATCTCGATCTCGTAGAAGGTCGTCGTCTCGCCGCCGTTGAGTTTACGTTCCATCATCCCGCGTGAGAGCGGGAGGTGTTCGGGCGCGACGAGTTGGGCGAAGTTCATCTGGCACAACTCGGCTTGGCTGTAGCCTGTTACATGTTCGCCGACTTTGTTGACCGACGTGTAGCGGCCCTCTAAGTCCATCGTATAGATGACGTCGTTCGCGTTCTGGAACAGGTTGCGATAACGCTCCTCACTATC
Organism: Acidobacteriota bacterium; assembly: GCA_003223935.1. Classification (GTDB taxonomy): domain Bacteria; phylum Acidobacteriota; class Blastocatellia; order Pyrinomonadales; family Pyrinomonadaceae; genus QHXQ01. Next base: position 64,320 of record QHXQ01000043.1, read on the forward strand.
GCGCAGCGCCTGTTCCGCTTGCTTCTGCGCCGTAACATCTTCGACGCTGCCCTCGTAGTAGAGCAGTTGGCCGTGCTGACCCGAAACGGCATGTACGTTCTCGCGCGTCCAGATGGTCGTGCCGTCTTTGCGGCGCACCTGCACCTCGAAGCCTTGCACCACACCGCGCCCTGAGAGCAACGCCAGAAACTCTGCGCGCGCGAGCGGCTCGGCGTAGTAGTCGAGCGCAATATCGGTGCAACTGGCGATCATGTCGGCGGGCGAATCGTAACCGAGCATGCGCGCGAGCGCCGGGTTGACGTTGAGGAAACGGCCCGCAGGCGTTGATTGATAGATGCCGTGGATCGCGTTCTCGAAGATCGAGCGATACCTTAGCTCAACTTGGCGCAGCGTCTCGAAGCTCTCGTCGACGCACACGCGCCCGGCCCTGCTCGCGTCGAGCACAGACGGGCCTGTGAGTTCGATGTCTGATTGGCGAGTGGTCATCAGGCAACATGCCGCAGGCAGAACGAGCGACGACACAAACTAACTGGCCGCCGAAGAGTCCTCAGTCCGTGCGGGTTGGATAATCATTATTTGGTGAACAGCGACGAATCCAGCAGATTGGCAACTGTGGCTGCGACCGGGCGTTTCGGGCAAGTGCGCTAACGGGAGAGGATTGAAACGTTCCTAGCGGACGAACAGCCAAAATCAGCTTACTTGATCGGGCAAAATGTTGCAACAATTAAAGACGGTTCGTTGTTCGTGGTCAGTTGTCAATCGTTCTTCTGCCGCGAGTTGCTCGCTGAAGATGAACACGACAACTAGCGGAACAAGAACAACGGGCAATGGACAACTGACCACGGCCAACCTTTGGTTCATTCTTGCTCTATCGTGACCTGTTCCATCACGACATCCTGTCGTGGGCGGTCGCCGCTCGCGGTCGGGGTGTTGGCAATCGCGTCCACTACGTCTTGGCCTTCGATGACACGCCCGAACTTGGTGTAACTGGGCGGGAGCGGATAATCAACGTGCATGATGAAGAACTGCGAGCCGTTGGTGTTCGGCCCCGCATTCGCCATCGCCACCGTGCCCTTCGCGTAAGGGCCGCGATAAAGCTCTGACGTGCGATTGATCTCGTCGCTGAAGCGCCCGCCCCAGACGGACGCGCCGCCGCGCCCCGTGCCCGTCGGGTCGCCGCCCTGAATCATGAAATTCTTGATGACGCGATGAAAGATCACGCCGTTGTAATAGCCGCGCTCGGCCAGCAGACGGAAGTTCTCCGCCGTCTTCGGCGCATCCTGCTCCAACAACTCGAAGCGGATCGTGCCCATGTTCGTCTTGATGTTTGCGATGCGATTTGCCATGTGTGCTCCTTCATAAAATGAACTCTTCAATTGCAACGGCCACGCCGTCCTCGTCGTTGCTCGTTGTGACGTGGACGCCTGCGATGTCGTGTAAGCTCGCTTCGGCGTTGGCGACGATGACGCGCGTGCCGGCGAATTCGAGCATCTCGATGTCGTTGTGATTGTCGCCGATGGCCAGCACCTCCGCGCGTGCGACCTTGTATTCACGTGCGACCGCAGCTAACCCAGTGCCCTTCGACACGTCCGGGTGAATCACGTCCACCAGCCCGAAACTCTTCTGCGGGTAGAGCGTGACCATCAGCTTGACCGTGTGCTCAAGTTCCTGCCGCAACACTTCGCTGAGACTGAGCATCGCCGTGTCCGTGCCGGAGAAGGCGATGTGTACGGGCGGATGATCGAGATACTGTTCAAGCGACGGGACACGCACGACCGCTTGCTCCGCCTCGTCGCCATGAATCCGCCGCGCCCACTCGATGTATTCGAGCACGGGCCGGTTTGCCTCGTTCAAGTGATCGTAAACCAGGAGGCCCGCGCCATCGGCGTCGTCGCTCACGAGCGGGTCGGCCCCGCGCGCGCGCCCAAGACGCAAGACTTCGTGCGCGGCCGTGAGCGGTAAAGGATAAGCCGCGACCGTCTCAAGTGTGCGCGCGTGTTTGGTGAGCGCGCCGTTGTGTGCGATGACGGGCACGTCTATGCCGAGTTCGAGCGCAAGCGGGCGCGCATCACGAAAGCGCCGGCCCGTGACGAGCGCGACGCGTACGCCCGCCGCGCGCGCCCGTTCAATCGCGTGCCGGTTGCGCGCCGACACACGGCCGCACGAATCGAGCAGCGTCCCGTCCAAGTCGAGCGCGAGCAAGCGAATCATAAAAACAGTGCCGAGTGGCAAGTGCTGAGTGACAAGATAAAACTTTTGCTCGGCACTTGTCACTCGGCACTCGGCACTGTTTTCTGAGGTGCAAGATGTTTGCTCCACCTGACGAATGAAAGTGGCAGGCGTATGATGCGCGGGAGAGATGAGACAGGCAAAGGGCGAGTGCTTTAGTTGAGCGCATACGCTTGCGTGCGGTCGGCGTGCGAGCCGCCTTATGCCTGTTTTCCAGCGAAATCGCGCAGCCTTTAGTTGCAGCATAAATTCTGAAAGGATAGGCAAGGATGAACGTGACACATCTCGAATGCGCGGCGTGCGGGCTGCGCCACGAGGCACAACGCTTGCACAACCTCTGCCACGCATGTGGTAAACCGCTGCTCGTTCGTTACGACCTTGAACGCGCGGCGGTCTCTTTGACGAAAGAAAATTTGATAGGACGACGGAGTGATCTATGGCGTTATCGCGAAGTGCTGCCCGTCGCGCACGACGAAAATATCGTCGCGCTCGGCGAAGGCTTCACGCCGCTCTTGCACGCCGAGCGGCTGGGCGCGCAGTTGGGCCTCAAGGAACTCTACATCAAGGACGAGGGACAGAACCCGACGCAGAGTTTCAAAGCGCGCGGCATGGCGACGGCCGTCTCGATGGCGTTGGAGTTGGGCGCGCGGAAATTGGCCGTGCCTTCGGCGGGTAACGCCGCCGGAGCGCTCGCAGCCTACGCCGCACGCGCCGGCCTCGCAGCCTACATCTTCATGCCCGAAGACACGCCACGCGCCAACGTCGTCGAGTGTGAGCAGACGGGCGCGCACGTCACGTTGATGAAGGGACTCATCACCGACTGCGGCGCAGAGGTCGCGCGGCGCAAAGAGGCTGAGGGCTGGTTCGACGTTTCGACTTTGAAAGAACCGTATCGCGTCGAAGGCAAGAAAACTTTGGGTTACGAACTCGCCGAACAGATGAACTGGACGCTGCCCGACGTGATCATCTACCCGACGGGCGGCGGCACAGGTCTCATCGGCATGTGGAAAGCGTTCGCAGAGATGGAACAGTTGGGCTGGATTGACGAGCGCCGCCCGCGCATGGTCACGGTGCAAGCAAAGGGTTGCGCGCCCATCGTGCGCGCCTTCGAGCAAGGGGAACGCTTCGCCGCAGAGTTCCCCAACGCCGCGACGACTGCATCGGGCTTGCGCGTGCCAAAGGCCATCGGCGATTTTCTGATCCTCGACGCTTTGCGCGCTTCCAATGGAACGGCCGTCGCGGTCACGGACGAAGAGTTGATCGCAGCGACGCGCGAGGTCGGCGCGGCCGAAGGTCTGTTCTGCGCGCCCGAAGGCGCAGCCTGTCTGCCCGCGCTGAAAAAGCTACTCGCTGCTGGTCAGGTCAAGCAAGACGAGCGCGTCGTGCTCTTCAACACGGGCGCGGGCGTGAAGTATCTGGAGTCTTACGCAGCATGAAGCGAAAGCATGTCTGCGGCGAAAGAGTAGTAGGGAAGAGATGAGAAACAGAACGCGGGCATGGATGTTGATCTCGGCATGTTTGCTTGCGCCGGCCAATGTCGTCGCGTTGGGCGCGCAAGCGGCAGCGCCGCAGGCAACAAATTATCGTCAACAGTTCGGCGATGGCATACTCGATGCCATCGTCACGATTATGATTGAAGATGATGGACAGGCGCGCGCAGTCGGCTCCGGTCTCGTCGTGCGCGGCGATGGGTTGATCTTAACGGCCTATCATCTGGTCAAAGGCGCGCGCACGGTCGCAGTTCGCTTGCGCAACGGCGAGACTTTTGATAAAGCCGAGTTGATTGCGATGGACGAGCGCCGCAACGTCGCTATCTTGCGCATCCCCGCGGCCGGTTTGTACCCGATCTCCGGCGCGGCGACGGAAGAGGCTTGGGTCGGGTCGTCCGTGTCGGTCATCTCGAACGCGACGGGCGAGACGAGCGATGCCCCGTTAGGCATCTTGAGTTCTGTCAGTCTGGCGGACGAGATATCGGGTGCAGGCAAAGGTTATCGCGTGCTGAGATTCACCGTGCCCATCGCGCCAACTGCCATCGGCGGCGTGCTCGTGGACGACAAGGGCCGCGCGCTTGGGTTGGTGACTGCGCTGCCGCAAGCACAGACGCAGAGCTACGCTGTGCCGTTGAGCAGCATCGTCGGCTTGGTGCGCGCCGTCGGGTTGCCGCAGACGCTAACTGCCTCGCCGTTAGCGAAAGTCTCAACCGCGCCGTATCCGATCCCGCAGAGTCAGGTCTCTGTGCCGCAGCGGCCGGTCTCGCCGCTAGAAGCGCGCGGGCCCGGTTCTGTGGTCGTCAAGCCTTCGCGGCCGGTGGACGTGCTGCTGGCGTCAAAGACGATCTACGTGACGAGCCGCACGACCTTCTTCAAACCGGAACACCTTGTCAACGCGCTCAAGAAACGAGCTGAGCTTGACGCTTGGGGCCTCACGTTCGTTGACGACGAGCAGGTGGCCGATCTCGTCTTGACCATAGATCACGTCCTCTTCACCTACAAATTTACTTTCACGCTCACGCATCAACGGACGGGTGTGGTCGTGGCCACCGGCAGCCGGATCATCTGGGACGGCAATCTCGGCGCGCCGTACATGGCTGAGCGAGTGGTTGAGAAGTTGACGCAGGTGCGCGCGCAAGCGCCGCCGCCGTCGGCACAGCCCGACGATAAAAAAGCTAAGAAGAAAAATAGTAAGGATGAGAAGTAAGCGCGGCGCACAAGCTTCTGCGCCGCATGGAGCAACGTCATGGCGGGAGAGAGATTGATGAAGCAGCGTTCAAAAATTTTGGTTTGGCTGCACGGGTTCGTGCTGCTCGTCGTGATCGCTTTGGCGGTCTATGGCATTGCGCGCGGACAAGCGCCGACGGCGGCGCAGCCGGGTGTAAACGATAAAACCGCAACGCCGGCAACTTCGACAACAAACGACCCGCCCGACCGCGCGAAGTTCGACGAATTGCGCAAGGCTGGCTTTGATGCGCTATTGAACCTCGACTACGAGGAGGCGCAGCGCAAGTTCAGAGAGCTGGCGCGCAGCTTTCCGGATCATCCGGCGGGGACGCAATGCTTGGCCGCGAGCCTGTGGCTCAAAACTTTGAACCAGTCGCGCCGCTTGCAATCGGGTCTTTACAACTCCGAGTCGTTCTATGCCAAGAACGAGGACAAGGTTGATCCGGCGCTCGTCGCACAGTTTCGCGAGTTGACGCGGACAGCTAAACAGTTGGCCGAAGCGCGGCTGAAGAAGAATGCGCGCGACACGGAGGCGCTCTATTTTCTCGGCTTGACGCAAGGCTTGAAAGCTTCGTTCGAGGCGGCGGTCGAGCGGCGCTTCATCGCCGCTTTGCGCGACGGCTCGGACGCGGTTGATAAGCACCGCGAAGTGCTCAAGCTCGATCCCAACTACACGGACGCACGCCTGACCATCGGCCTGTACGATTACATCCTCGGTGGCTTGCCCTTCCTTGTGCGCGCGCCTGCGGGCTTGATGGGTTATCGCGGCTCGAAGAAGCGCGGTCTCGCCACGCTCGAACAGGTCGCGCGCGCAGGCACTTGGGCGCGTGATGACGCGAAGGTGTTACTCATCACGCTCTACAAACGCGAGCGGCGCTTTACGGACGCGCTCAAGATCACACGCGAGTTGGCGGCCCTGTACCCGCGCAACTATCTCTTCAAACTCGAAACCGCCGACGCGCTCGTCTCGCAAGCGGCGCTCGAACGAAAGGCTAACAATACAGCCGCAGCCGAAACTTATGAACGCGAAGCGTTCGGCATCTTCGACGCGCTGCTGCACGAACGCAACCCGCGCGATACGGCAACGCATCAACTCGATCTGATTCATTATCAATACGGCTCTGTGTTGTTCACGGCGGGGCAGACGGAGCGCGCGGCGCAGGAGTTCTTGGCGGCGGCGGCAGCGCCCGGCGCGGAGGCCAGTCAGGCGACGTTGGCGCGTTTGCGCGCGGCGCAGGCGCTCGACCTTGCGGGCAAACGCAAAGATGCGGTCGCGCAGTATCAAGCCGTGCTCGCGCGCCCGAACGTTTACGATTCGCAGGACGAGGCGAAGCAGGGCTTGCGCGAGCCTTATCACATTAAGACCGAACAGAAAAAACAGGACGATGAAAACTAACGAACTTGGGCTGATGTGTTGTCAGACAACATTACAAAGTATTGGCGCGTTCATGGTCGCGCAGCCGCGCGTGCGCGCTGGCGCGCATGACGAGAACACGCCGCGTCTTGTGGGACACACGCACGGCGCTGCACAGACGCGCCCGCGCCGTCTGTTGTTATGTCTCGACGGCGTGCCGTTTGAGATCATGCAAGCGGCGCAGGCGCGCGGGCTGTTCGCGGGCTTCAACGAGCCGGCGCGGCTGCTCTCGCCTTTTCCCACGATGACTAACATCGCGCTCGCCACGATGCTCAAGGCGAGCGTGCCGCTCGGTTATGAGACTGTTTACTTTGATCGCCAAGCGCAAGAGTTGCGCGGCAGCATCGGCAAATACATCGGCCGGCGCACGCCCGACAAAGTGCCTTCGTCCTACATGGACGAGCTTGATTATCAAGAGCCGCTGCCGTTCGAGTTTCTGGTCTATGTCGCGCCCGACGCCGTCTGGCGCGCAGACATGCGCCGCTTCCGCGAACGCTTCCGCGCCGCGCCACAGACGCGCGACTACTTTGGTTTCTTGAAAGGCACGGACGGGCTGCTGCACATACGCGGCCCCGAAAAGTTGCAACCCGCGCTCGAATCGCTCGACGGAATCTTGCGCGAACTGCAAGCGTGGGGCGGGCGCGAGACGGAGATCGTGCTCTTCTCAGATCACGGCATGAACCTCGAAGAGGTGCGCAAGGTTCATTTGCTGACGCACCTGCGCGAACAAGGCTATGAAGTGAAGTCGGAGTTTCGCGGACGCGGCCCGCGCAAGCTGGCCGTGCCCGCGTTCGGTCTGATCGGCTTCGCCGCGCTCTACTGTTCTGATGAAACCGATCCGGCCGAAGTCGCCGCCACCCTCGCGCCGCTCGAAGGCGTGGACTTCAGTCTCTATCGTGACGGCAACTCGGCAGTCATCGTTCACGGCGCGCGCGGACGGGCGCGCATTCGGCGCACGACGAACGGCGCGGGCACGCGCTTCGCCTATGAACAGCTTGACGGCGATCCGCTTGAGCTTGCGCCCGTGCTCGGCGAGTTGCAGGCTGCGGGCGAAGTGGACGCGCAAGGCTTCGCGGCCGATGCGGCGTGGTTTGCGCGCACGGGCGCGCATACCTACCCGGACGCGCTTGCCAATCTCTTCGCCGCCATCCAACACGGCGACCGTGTGCACAATGCCGCCGACGTGCTCGTCAGCACGCGCGACGGCTACTACTACGGCTGGTCGGCCTTAGAACGCATCGTCCATCTGCATGCCACACACGGCAACGCCCGTCGGCAAAGTACGACCGCGTTCCTGATGTCCACGCATCGCAACTTCACACCTTACGTGCGCGGCAGCGAAGCGCGGCCGTTGTTGCGCGAGTGATATTTATATCTGATTGTTGGTCGTTGCGTAGGGATAATCCATCTGCCGCGCGATGAGCGCACGGACTTCCGCGCCCGCGAACCGCTCGACGAGATACAAGCCCAGATCGATACCAGCCGTGACGCCGCCTGCGGTGACGACATCGCCGTCGGCAACGATGCGCTCATATGTGACCGATGCGCAGCAGGGCGCGAGGTCTCGGTAGGCGCTTGGGTGTGTGGTCGCGCGTCGGCCTGCGAGGAAGCCGGCCGCGCCGAGCAACAGCGAGCCGGTGCAGACTGAAGTTTTCAACGGACACGGGGCGGCCGTGCGTAACCACGCGATGAACGCAGCGTCGTGCATCAGGGCGCGCGTGCCGTAGCCACCGGCGACGACGATTGCATCGTAGCCGGTGAGTGGTTCGTCAACTTTAGTCGCAGTGAAGCGCAGGGCGCGGTCGTCTGTGAGTTCGCGGGTGCGGGCACAGATGTCCCAGCGCAGTTCAGGCATGAAGTTCATCGTCTTAAGCCGCGTGAGCGGATCATAGACGCCGACGAAATCGAGCGCAGTCATCTGATCGAAAATGACGAAGGCGATCTGCATGAAGATAGTAGGCAGAAGGCAGAAGGCAGTAAGCAGCAAAGGCAGTTTGTTTTAACTGCCTTTGCTGCTTACTGCCTTCTGCTCTTTACGGCAGCGATTCGACGTTGACGAAGAAACGGAACGGGCCGCCTTTGGCGACGCCGAGCAGGAACTGCACGTTGATGACGCCGCCGTTGACGAGCGGTGTGCTCAAAGTGATCACGCCGGCCGCGAGCGACGAGTTGACGCCGCCGCCGCTCGGTTGGTTGGGCGGTTGCTCCAGCGTCGTCCCGCGAATCGTCACCGTCGAGCCTGCGCCCGAAGGGCAGCCGGTGCCGACGCTCACGCAGGTGGCGCTGACATCAGTTGAGGTCAACGCGCGCAAGTCGGCTGTGCCGACTGCGGGCAAAGTGGTGATGTCCACGATGCGGAAGCGCAGCCGCGTGACTTGCGCGCCCGTACTGTTCTTGAAGGCGCGGCGGAGCGAGAGTGTGCCGAAGGCAGTTGCGCCGCTGCCGGGCGTCGCATCGCGCACGCGCGGGCAAGTGCCGCCGGTAGGATTGTTGTTCGCGCCGGAGGTTGTGCCCGTGCAGCCCGTGTCAATGAGCGCGACTTTGATGAAGGCGTTGCGTTGGATGGGGCTGCTTGAATTCTCCGGCCCCGGCGCGCCGAGCGTGGACTGCACGCCGCCATAAGTGCCGCCATCTATTGAGACGAAGACGAAGTCCGCCGCGTTGTTGTCCGTGTCCTGCGGCGTGCCTGAGACAAGCTTGCGCACCCAACTGTATTGCCCATCAACCGCACCGGGCGAAGCCAGCCCTGCGTCCTGACAAGCAGTCGCGCCGCCGCCGTCTTCACAATAGAGCGGATTAGTCTCACCGGTGAAGCCGACCGCATCGAGGCGCGTACTCGCGTTGACGTTCCCGGTGTTAGCAGTATTGAAGAGAGCGATCCCGCTGTCGTCGGGAATGTCCATGCCGAGCGGGAAGAACGCCCCCGCATCGGTGTTGGCGTAGCTGGTCAAGACGTAACCGCTGCCGTTGCCGATCAGGTAGTGACCGCGTGCGGGTATCGCCGTGCCATTCGGCACGACGAACGCGCGCGGCAGCGGCGTCGGTGTCGGCGACGGACTGGGTGATGGTGTCGGCGTGGGCACTGCTCTTGAGGCTTGCAATAACCAACCTGATGAACCGTCGGTTGTATTGACGACAAGAGTTGCGTTGGTGTTGTTATATAACTCGACATACTCGTCGAGCGAACCGTTGCCGATGATCCCTGAGGTCGGGCCGCGGAAACGGAATTCGCTAATCAGCACGTCGCCGGGATTGGGCACGACGGTGCGAATGAGATTGATGATGAAGTTGCCGTTAAAGGCCCGATTCGATGCGGGGCCGAAACTCCGACTGGTGGGGAAGAAATTGAAGCCCGACTGCGAAGGCGTGACCGTGTAGTTGTTGCCGGCAGTCAGTCCCGTGAATTGATAGTTGCCATCGGCAGCAGTCATAACTGTGGCTGTGGCGCTGCCGGTCAGTGCGACCGACACGTCGCTGAGCGGGTTGCCGTCCGGGTCAGTCACACGACCGGCGATGAAGAGCGGCGCGGGCGCATTCGCGGCGTCGAAGGTGAGCATCAGCCCACTGCGCAGAGGGGTGCTGCCGCCGCATTCGTATTCGATGAACGTGCCGCCCGCCTCGCGCTGCACGCCGACGCTGGCTTCACGCCCGCCGCCGGATAACGCGCCATAGATGATGTCGAAGCGCGACTGGCCTTCGTAGAGGCGAACTTCAAAATTGAGGCTGTTGGGCGTGCTGCCAAAAAACGAAGCGCGCCATTCGATGTTAAAGATGCGATTGGGCGCAGTGCCGGACACAGAGGTAAAGATGCCTTCGTTTGTGCCGCCGACGGTCAGGTCAGCCCAGTGCGGCAGAATAGCGTAGGCCAAACGCGACAAGGGAAAGCAGCCCTCCGCAAAGCCGAAGTAGTCCGTTGAGTTGCTGTTGAACTGGAGGCTGCCGTTAGTGCCGACATTGGCGGTCGAAAAAGACGCATTGAAGAATGTGTATGTGAAGTCTGTAGGCAGAGTGATCGCGGCCGTGCCGTCGTCCGTATTGCCTGTCGTCAAAGTCAGCTTGGTCATGCCGGGCACAATCGTGCCGGTGGACTGCGTCACCTGATAACTGTCGCCTGCGGCCGGCGCAAGCGTCGGTGCGAGTTTGCCGGGGCCGCGCTTGGTCTGCGCTTGTTGGGCCGGCGGCAGACTCGCGCAAAGCGTCAGCACCATGGCGAGCGCGAGGAAGAGGCGGACAAAAGAACGCATGATCAACTCCTGAATTCGGGCCGGTTGCAAACTGTGTTACTTGGGAAACTGCTGGGGACAGTTGCCGCTTGAGACTAACTACGTCGGGCACATATGCCGCAGGGTAGGCAGGAAGATAACAAGGCAAAAGGCAAAAGGCAAACGACAGAAAGCAGAAGGCAGTAGGCGGTAGGCCGTTCAGGAGAAGCGAAGGGCCGTCGGTTGATGCGCGGCTCGTCAAATCATGAAGCGCGTTCAACTGGCGGCCGTCTTTTTTCCTTAACTGCCTACTGCCTGCTGCTGTCAAGGCGCTTCAATCGTTAGCTCGCGCGCAAAGATGAAGTTGGGGCGCTTGCGCCCTTTGAGATATTTCGCGCCGGTTTGCGAGAGCGCGGTGATGAGGATGGGGAGCGCGATGGTCGCGTCGCAGTTGACGTAGGCGGCCGTGGCACCACGCGCGAGTTTGCCGTAGATGAGCGTCTCGTCGCTGACCGTCCCCGAGGTGCGCCCGCCCGGATGCGGCGCATCGGTCGAAATCTGGATCGCGTACTTGTGCCCGCGCGCGGGCGTCTTGACGATTTGCGTCGAGACTTCGGTCTGATGCAAAAAGCTGCGCGACGTGCCGCCGCCGATGTTGATGACGCCAGAGACGCGCGCCCGCGCCGCGATCTGTGCGAGGTCGAGTACGTCCTGCGCAAGATCGAACAGGAAGTTGTTCTTCTTCTCGAAGCGCGCGGCGGCGATGCCGATGGTGATCGAACTGTCGGCGATGCTCGGGCAAAAGATCGGCACGCGCGCTTTGTAAGCTGAAGTCAACACGCCGTCGTCCGTTGCGATCTCGGCCAACTCACGGCCCAAGAGATGCAGAAATTCGCGCGTCGCATAGGGGCGCGTCTGATCAAGTTGATGGACGAAGCCGCCGACCCATTCTTCCGCCTCACGATACTCTTCTTCGCTCGCCAACACGTCGAGCATCCGGCCGATCTGCGACGCTTCCAACTCGGCGTCGGTCATGTTCGGGTGTGATTGATAATGCTGCCGGCCCAAAGTCTCGTGCAGATCGTGAAAGAGCAGCGCGCCGGAGCAGACGAGCACATCAACGAAGCGGTTCTTGATCACCCAAGCGAGCAGTCGGCGCATGCCGGCGGGGATGAGCGCGCCCGAAGCGGCGACAAAGATGGTCGTGTTATCGCCAAGCATGTCGAGCCAGATGCGGTGTGCTTCTGCCAACTGTCGCCCGCCGAAACCCGTGCTCTCCATCTTTTCGAGCAAACCCGCCACCGAGCGGTCGCGATCCACCTGCACCGGCTTGGTCGGGGCAGTCAGGTACTTTGAGGGGCGCGGTCTGCGTTGCGTCACCATATTGGTCATCACCTTTTAGGAATAGTGACGATTGACGAGTGACAAGTGGCGAGTTAAGACAACAAAGCTTGTCCCTCGTCAATCGTCACTGCTCATCACCATTCACGTCCTTTCCTCTGCTGCCCGTTCACCGACAGGTATGTGTAAGCGTTGATGCGTGACTCGTAGAACTCGACGAGGCGCGCGGCTTCGGCTTCGGTCAACTCGCCGTGCTTGACGCGCTGAGCCAACTGCCGACGAAAGCCGTCGTGCAATTGCCCGCGCTCGTAGCGCGCGGTCTCGACCGCTTCGCCGATGGTCGTGCCGCGTATCACTTTCTTGATCAGATAACCGTCCTCGTCTATGTGTATATGCGCCTCGTGCGGCGTGCCAAAGAGATTATGGTTATTGCCCATCACCTCTTGATACGCGCCGACGAGCATAAAGGCGATGTAATAAGGTTCGCCCGCCAGGAGCGGGTGCAGTTCAAGCACCTGCTTCACGTCGTGCAGGTCAACGAACTTGTCCACGACGCCGTCCGAGTCGCACGTGATGTCGCAGAGCGTGGCGTAAGCGGTCGGCGGTTTGTTCAAACGATGGATCGGCACGATGGGGAAGAGTTGGTCGAGCGCCCAATGATCCGGCGCGGAACGAAAGACCGAAAAGTTCGTCAGGTATTTCACGCGCAACAGTCGCCGCAGATCGTCGAACTCTTCGGAGACGTACTCGGCGGCTTGCGCCAGCTTGTCAGCTTGCTCGCACACGTCCCAGAACAAGACCTCGCCCTTCGCCCGATCTTCGAGCGAGACGAGGCCGAGGTTGAAGAGCGTGAACAACTCTTCGCGGTGTTCGAGCGCGTCGTGGTAATACTCGCGATAATTTTTAACGCTGATGGTCTCGCGCAGATCGTAGAGTTCGGTCACGACCTGCGGGTCGTCTTCGTCAATCTCGACCGGCTGGTGCGTGTCTTCGACCACCGTCTCGATCTCATCCTGCACGTTCGTCACGAGGATCGCGTGATAGGCGGACAAGTACCGGCCCGATTCTTGGATCACGGTCGGGTGCGGCACGTTCTCGTCGTCGCAGACCTGTTTGATCGTGTAGATGACATCGTTGGCAAACTCTTGTGCGTTGTAGTTGGCGGAAGAATCGAACGCGGTCTTTGAGCCGTCGTAATCCACGGCCATGCCGCCACCCACGTCCAAGAGATCAATCGGCACTTTCATCTGAATGATCTTGGCATAGACGCGCGCCGCTTCTTTCATCGCGTTCTTAATGCGTTTGATGTCCGTGAGTTGCGAGCCGATGTGGAAGTGCAGGAGGCGCAGCAACTCGATGCGGCCGGCCTCATGCAAGCGGCGGATGACTTCGAGGATTTCAGTCGTCGTCAAACCGAACTTCGCGGCCTCGCCGCCCGACTTCTCCCAACGCCCCGATCCCTTCGAGTAGAGCTTCACACGGATGCCGACCATCGGCAGGTCGCCGCCCTCTTCCTCTTCCTGCAATCGCTCGGCGAGGCGCAGCACATGGTCCAGCTCAGACATCTTCTCGATCACGATGACGACGCGCTTGCCCGCGCCCGCGCCCGCGAAGGCCAGCTCGATGAACTCTTCATCCTTGAAGCCATTTAAAACGAGCAGACTATCGGGCGACTGTTCGAACGCGAGCGCCGCGTAGAGTTCAGCCTTCGAGCCGGCCTCTAAACCGAAGTCATAACGCGAGCCTTCGCGCAGGTACTCTTCGACGACCGCGCGCTGCTGGTTGACCTTCATCGGATAGACGCACATGTGTGAGCCTTGATATTCAAACTCGCGGATGGCGTTGCGGAAAGCGCGTTGCAGCTTGCGCACTTGAGCGGTGACGAGTTGCGGGAAGCGTAGAAGGACGGGCGTCGAAATGCCGCGCCGTTGCAGGTCGTCTATGATCTCGCGCACGTCGGCAGACGCTTTCGCGTCCGCTTCGGACGGGTGGACGACGAGGTTACCCTTGCGATTGATGCCAAAGTAGCCGGCCCCCCAGTTCTCTATGCCGTAGGTCTCAAGCGTCTGTTCAATGGCCGTGGTCAACTTCCGCTCCGCCGCCTCCCCTTGTGTTCGTCTGTCTGTGCCATACGCGCTCGCCCCTTCTTTCGTGCGCGCCGCTTATTGGTGGACAAGTTCAAGGTTGGAATAACTAAGGCGAGCAATGTAACAAAAAAAACTTGACGGGTCTATAACTTTTTTCGGCGGCGGCGCAAGCGAGCTTTGGCGCTTAAGCTGACGCCAGCGAACGACTTAGACGCGCACACGAATTTGCTCGGTGCGCCCGTCTGGCGTTCCACGCGCGTGAAACCTTGACAGACGCGGGCGGCTCTTTATAATGCGAGCTTTTTAATGGCGCAGAGAAGTTGATGACGCCAAACGCGACGCACGCGCAACCCCGTACGAGCCGCCCAAGCCATGCAAGGGCGGCGAGCAGACCCCACACTCCCAAACCACAATTTCAGGAGATATCATGGACGCGAAAACGGCCTTGAAATACGCCGAAGACCAAGGGGCGAAATTTCTATCCGTCAGGTTCACCGACCTAGTCGGCGCTTGGCAACACTTGACCTTCCCCATCCACGAACTGGACGAAGGCTCGTTTGAAGACGGCTTCGGCTTCGACGGCTCGAGCATACGCGGCTGGGCCTCGATTCACGAATCCGACATGCTACTCGTGCCCGACCCCGTCCGCCTGTGGATGGACCCGTTCACGGAAGAGCCGACCATGTGCATCATCGGCAACGCCGTCGATCCGATCACAAAAGAGGGCTACGCGATGGATCCGCGCTCGGTCGCGCAACGCGCCGAGAGCTACCTGCGCTTTACGGGCATCGCCGACACAGCCTACTACGGCCCCGAAGCCGAGTTCTTCGTCTTCGATTCGGTGCGCTACAACGCGGATCAGAACTCCGCCGGCTACGCTATCGAATCGGACGAAGGGCATTGGTCGAGCGGGCGCGCGGGCAATGATGAATTGGGGCCGAATCTCGGTTACAAGGTGCGCGCCAAAGAGGGCTACGTGCCGGTCTCGCCCACCGATACACTCGTTGACCTGCGCTCCGAGATCGCGCTGACGCTCGAACGCTGCGGCATCACGGTCGAGTGTCATCACCACGAAGTGGCGACCGCCGGTCAATGCGAGATCGATTTTCGTTTCTCGACCCTGCTCGGCACGGCCGACAATCTGCAACTCTTCAAGTACATTGTCCGCAACACAGCCCATCAATGGGGCAAGACGGCGACCTTCATGCCGAAGCCTCTGTACGGCGACAACGGCAGTGGCATGCACTGTCATCAATCTCTCTGGAAGGGCGAGAAGCCGCTCTTTGCCGGCGACGGCTACGCCGGTCTGTCAGAGCTTGCGCGCTACTACATCGGCGGTCTCTTGAAGCACGCCGCTGCCATCGTCGCCTTTGCCGCGCCGACCACCAACAGCTACAAGCGCCTCGTGCCCGGCTTTGAAGCGCCCGTGAATCTCGCCTACTCGGCGCGCAATCGCTCGGCGGCGATCCGCATTCCGATGTTCTCCACCAACCCGAAACTCAAACGGCTTGAGTTCCGCCCGCCCGACCCGTCGTGCAATCCGTATCTGGCGTTCTCGGCGATGCTCTTGGCGGGCCTTGACGGCATCCAGAACCGGATCGATCCGGGCGAACCGCTCGATAAAGACATCTACGATCTCGCGCCCGAGCAGTTGAAGGACGTGCCCTCTCTGCCCGGCTCGTTGGACGAAGCTTTGAGTGCGCTCGAAGCCGATCACGAGTTTCTGTTGAAGGGCGACGTGTTCACGCCGCAGTTGATCGAGCGCTGGATCACGTACAAGCGCGAGCGTGAGATTCAACCCTTGCGCATGCGTCCACACCCGCTTGAGTTCGCGCTCTACTACGACATTTAAGGAAAACGATGAACGCGGAATGATAAACGGTGAATGAAAGACAATCTGTTTTTAATTCATCGTTCATCGTTCCGCCTTCATCATTTCTCCTGCGCGCGTCGGCCGCGTAAGATAGATGTGCTTTGGCCGGCGCGACAGACAAAATCGAAACGCTCGTGCGCGACTTGCCCGACGCGGCGGGCGCAAGCCGTTTTTATGAGCGACTGGCGAGCGAGCACCCGCGCGCCGCCGAACGGCTCGCGCGCGCTGATGGCCTGCTCGCCGACGTGCTCACGCTCGCGGCTTGGAGTCCGCTACTCGCGACGACGCTCGCGCAGTCGCCCGAATACATCGCTTGGCTTGCGCGCGAACGCACGGACACGCACGGCCGCACGACCGAAGAGTTGCACGAATCGCTCGCGCGCTTCGCCTTAACGCACACGCAACTCGCGCCGCACGTTCTGTTCGCACGCTTTCGGCGCCGCGAACTCCTGCGCATCTACCTGCACGACATACGTCGCATCGCCACGGTCGTCGAGACCACCGAAGAACTCTCGAACCTCGCCGACGCAGTGCTCACCTACGCGCTCGATCTCGCGCGCCAAGAGTTAGACAATCGCCATGGCCCGCCGCTCGCAGTGGACGCGCGCGGGCGTACCACGAACGCCAGTTTCATCGTCGTCGCGCTCGGCAAACTCGGCTCGCGCGAGTTGAACTATGCCTCCGACATAGACCTGCTCTTTCTCTACTCCGACGATGGACACACTTCGGGCGCGGGCACACACGACGCGACGACCAATCGCGAATACTTCAATCGCCTCGCCGAACGTATCGCGCGGCTCACAGGCCAACAGTCCGGTGAAGGCGCGGCTTATCGCGTTGACCTGCGCCTGCGCCCGCACGGCCGCGACGGCGCTTTGAGCGTCTCGCTCGGCGAAGCTCTGCGCTATTACCGCGAGACGGCGCAGGCTTGGGAGTTGCAAGCGTTGATTCGCGCGCGCGCGTCGGCCGGCTCAGCGCAACTCTTCGCGCGCTTCAGTGAAGGCGTGCGCGCGCGCGTCTATACGCACGCGGGCACGGTCGCGCTGGCGCTCAAGAACGTGCGACTGGCGAAGCAGAAGATTGATCGGCAACACGCACAAGAGGCGCGCGGCTTCAACGTCAAACTCGGGCGCGGCGGCATCCGCGAGATCGAGTTCATCGCGCAAGCTCTGCAACTCGCGCACGGCCGTCATGATCAATGGTTGCAGCATGCGCCGCACACGCTCGTCAGTCTCGGTCGGCTGGCCGACCGCGCGCTCATCAACGAGCGCGAGCGCAGCGAATTGTCCGACGCTTACATCTTCCTGCGTATGCTCGAACATCGCTTGCAGATGGAGCACGGCCTGCAAACGCACACCGTCCCCGACGATCCAGCGCGCCGCACCACGCTCGCCCGCCGCATGAACTTCACAGGCACAGACGAAGCAGCACTCGCCGCCTTCAGCCGCGCGCTCGAACGGCACACGACGCACGTGCGCGCCGCCTATGACCGCGTGTTCAGCCAGACGGCCGTGCCGACAGACGACGCGGACACGAACGCGAGCAAGAACGCGAACACGGGCGCTAATTTGGTTGAGGGCTTGCGCGGGTCAGACGCTGCATCGGCCCCGCACAGTGCGCCGCACGTTGAAGTTGTGGGCGAGACGGCGACGGAGCAGGCGCTTGCGCGCGCGGCCGCGTACGTATTTGCCACGCATCTCGCTAATGACGACGAGCACGAACCGGCGCGCGCAACCATCGAGGCGCGCACGGCGCACGTCGCATCATTGCTGCATACGGCAGCACGTGCCGCACTCAATGCGCAACGCGCGTTGACGCTCACGGCGCGCGTCGCCGCGTCGCTCGACAAGACGGGCGCGCAAGTTGCATTGACTGAAACAAACTTGCGCGCACTCGTTCGCTTGTGCGGCGCGTCGGAGTTGTTGGGTGAGATGCTGGCGAGTAATCCGTCTTTGATCCCTGCGCTCGTTGAGGATGCGCAGCCGAACATCTTTGAGCGCGACTATCGCGCGTTGTTGCGCGCACAGATTGATCGAGAGAAAAGTTTTGCCGCCGAGTTGTCAGCTTTGCGCCGTGCTTGGGCGCGGCTGTTGTTGGAAACGGCCGCGCGCGATGCGGCGGCCGCGCTCACGCTCGCGGAATCGAATCGCTTGCAGACGGAACTTGCCGTCGCGAGCATCAACGCCGGTTACTTGATCGCGCGGCGCGAGTTGGCGCGGCGCTTTGGCAAACTAGATGCCGGCCCACGTCTCGTCGTGCTCGGTCTCGGCCGATTGGGTAGCGGCGGCATGGACTACGGTTCAGACCTAGACCTCGTGCTCGTCTATGATAGCGACGTGCCATCGCCCGTTGCCGCGCTCACGCGCGATGAAGCTTACGCGCGGCTCGGTGAGCTGCTAACCGCCGCGCTCTCAAGCATCACACGCGCGGGTCATCTCTATCGTGTTGACTTGCGCTTGCGCCCCGACGGACAGAAGGGGCCGCTCGTGCGCAGCGCCGTCTCGTTCATTGAATACCTGCGCACGCGCGCGTCTATCTGGGAATGGCTTGCTTATGTGAAACTGCGCGCCGTCGGCGGCGACCTCGAACTCGGCCGCGCAGTCGAGCGTGATGCACGCCGCGCCATTCATGAAGCCGCGCGCCGTTGCGACCTTGAAGCGTTGCGCACAGAGACGCGCCGCATTCGCGAACGCTTGGAGCATGAACGAGCCACACGCACATCGCGCGGTCTTGACATCAAGTTCGGCGCGGGCGGCATGCTCGACGTCTATTTCGCCGCGCGTTATCTACAACTGCGCGACGACGTACCCGACGTAGGCGCAGATCGTTCCACACCTGCGACACTCGCTGCCTTGCGCGCCGCCGGTTCACTTGATGAGACAGATCATCGCGCGCTCACAGACGGTTACGCCTGCTTACGTGCGCTCGATCATCACCTGCGCCTCATCGCCGGTCGCTCCGCGCGTCTGCCCAACGCACCCGACCACCCCTTGCTCGCAGACCTCGCGCGCGCGACCAAGCATGAGTCTGTCGCACATCTACTCGATGCGGTCAACGCGTACAAGCAAGCGATCCGCGCGGCTTACGACCGCATTACTTTGTCATGATGCTTAGGCTTGTCGCGGTGTGTCTGTCGCTTCGTACCAGCAGCGCGTGCACCAGCGATGGCGCGCGGCCCGTTCATCAAGCGTCTGCCCGGCCGACGCAGGCAACCGCCGCACGACCTCGCGTTCTTCATCGCTCAACTCGCGCCACGCGCGCAAGCGTCCCGCGCCACAACGCGGGCAAGTGTTTTGGTTCGACTCGCTCATCACGCTCTCATCTCATGAATCTCACCGGCAATATAAACCGCGCCGCACATATGCCGGAACTCAAACAGCGCGCCGAATTTGAGAATCACATGCCGCGCGCGTTATCATCGGCGCGCTCCCACATCCCAACGGAGAACTTTTAGATGATCAAGATCGGTCGCCGCTCGTCGCTCGTCCTGCTCTGCCTGCTGCTCACAACGATCACAACCTTCGCGCAACGCGATGACTCGCGCTTCGATTTCTACGCGCGCGGCCCTTACCGCGACACTGTGCCGCGCCCGCAGACCGTCACGCACTTCGATGTGGGCGAGTTTCACACGAACTACGCGACGATGGAGCGTTGGCTTGAGCGGGTCGCAGTCGCCGCGCCTGACCGCGTGCGCGTGACCGACATCGGCGAGACGAACGAGCATCGCATGATGCACCTCGTCATCATCACCGCGCCGGAGAACTTGCAGCGCATAGATCAGATCAAAACGAACCTCGCACGCCTGAGCGATCCACGCACACTCTCGGATGCGGACGCGCAAGCAATGATCAACTCGACGCCGGTCGCGGTCATGTTGGCTTACGCGATCCACGGCAACGAGTCGGCGTCGTTCGAGGCGATGATGCAAGTCGTCTATCAACTCGCGGCGTCGAACGAACAGGCGACGCTCGACATCTTGAAGAACTGTGTGGTGCTCGTGAACGTCTGCGAGAACCCGGACGGGCACGAGCGTTTTGTGACTTGGTACAACTCGATTGCGACGGGCAATCCTGAGCCGTTGGCGGCCGAGCATCGCGAGCCTTGGTCGGTCTATGGGCGCTTGAATCGTTATCGCTTCGATCTCAATCGCGACAACATCGCGTCGAGCCAAGTCGAGACGCACAACATGCAGCGCGCCTACCTTGACTGGCATCCGCAAGTCTTGGCGGATCATCACGGGCAACCATCGCAGTTTTTCTTTCCGCCAGACGCGCTGCCGATCAATCCGAATCTGCCGCCAGAGCAGACCGCGCGTTGGTTGACTGCGTTCGGGCGCGCCAACGCCGCGCAGTTCGATCAGCACAACTGGGATTACTACGTGCGCGATATATTCGATCTCTTCTATCCGGGCTACTGGGATTCTTGGCCCGCCTTGAACGGCGCGACCGGCATGACCTTTGAGACCGACGGCGGCGGCTTCAAAGGCATCAACTGGCGACGCGACGACGGCACCATCGTCACACTGCGCTCCGGCATCGCCAAACACTTCATCGCCTCGATGACCACGCTCGACACCGCATCGGCCAACCACACGGCGCGGCTCGCGGACTATTATCAGTTTCGCAAGAGCGCGATTGAAGAAGGGCGCGCGGGCCAGATGCGCCGGATCGTCTTGCTGCCGGGCAACGATCCGGGTCGCGCAGCCGAGTTGGTAGAAAATCTTGTGCGTGCAGGCATCGAGGTCGGCGTCGCAGGTGTGCCGTTCCGCTCGACTGCCGCGCACAGCTTTATGGACGAGCACACGTCTGCGGCGCACGAGTTTCCGGCGGGCGCTTACGTCGTCGATCTCGCGCAGCCGCAGAAGCGACTCGCCAAAGCTCTGCTTGAGCCGCACACGGAACAGGACGCGGCGTTCATCCGCGAACAACTCGCGCGTTTCGCACGCAACGAACGGCGCGGGCGCAGCGCCCCGCAAGAGGATTACGGCTTCTACGACATCACCGCTTGGTCGCTCCCGCTCGCCTTCAACGTCGAAGCTTACTGGACAGAAGATGCAGGAGCGGTCTCGGTTAATCCGGTACTGTTACCGCCGCCACCCCATGAAGGGACGCGGACGATTAGTGATACGACCATATCGTTTGGGCATCCCGAACTACAATTTTTAGTCTTGGGTTCGACAATCACGCCACCGGGCAGCGTCACAGGTCGCGCGCAGGTCGCGTACATCATTCCGTATGAGCGGAACGGCGCGGCGGCGCTCGTCTATCGTTTGGAGCGCGAAGGGTTCAAATTAGCGGTGGCGACGCGGACGCTGACGGCGGGCGGGCGCGAGTGGCCGCGCGGCACGGTCATCGCGCGTGTGTCGCGCAACCCTGAGACGTTGCACGATGCGATGGCGCGGCTCGCGCGTGAGACGGGCGTTGACGTGACGGCGGTGAACAGTGGTTTTAGTGAAGCGGGCGATACGGTGATCGGCTCGGAGAATGTCGTCTCGCTGAAGCGACCGCGCATCATCGTCGTGGCGGATGAAGCGGTCAGCCAGACGAGCTACGGCGCGATCTGGTGGACGTTTGATCGTTACGGCGTGGACTTTACGCCGATGACGATTGCGAACCTGAAGCGCGCGAACCTAGACGAGTACAACGTCGTCATCATGCCGGACGGTTCGACGGGCGGCTACTTCGCGGCGCTCGGCAAGTCGGGCGTTGACGGCTTGCGCGCGTGGGTCGAGCGCGGCGGCACGCTCGTCTGCATCAAAGGCGCGGCCGTCTTCGCGGCGCTCAAGGATGTGAACTTCACTTCGTCGCGGCTGGTCGGCAGCGCCGACGACGATCAGGCAGGTGCAAAAGGCGGCGAGGCCGAAGCGAAAGCGACGCCAACCCCATCACCTTCTCCTGTGCCCAGCCCGACACCGCAAGACACGAACGTCCAGCAAGAGCAGACGGCCGCGCGCAGAGGACGCAGACAAGCCGCGCCGCAGAATGCAACCGAGCAGCAGCGCGAAGTGGCCAACCAGACCGAAAAACTCGAAGGCGCAGCGCCCGTGCTGCCGCCGATCATCTCGCCGTCGGCGCGTCCCGGTCGTGTGCCCGAAGCTGTGCCCGGCGCGATCTTCCGCGCCACAGTTGATCGCACGACGCCGCTCACTTACGGTTATGAAGACCCGACATTGCCCGTGCTGCTTGATTCCGCGTTCTTCTTCCGCCCATCGAAAGAAGGCACAAACGCGGTCGTCTTCGCGGACGACAATCGCCCGTTGCGGCTGAGCGGTTTCATCTGGCCGAACAACACAGAGCGCTTGTTGCGCGGCACGGCTTACGTGATCGAAGAGCCGACGGGGCGCGGGCACGTCGTCCTCTTCGCCGAAGACCCGAACTTCCGCGCCATCTTTCGCAGCACGACGCGGCTGTTCTTCAACTCGTTCCTGTTTCAACCAACGTTCTGAAAATGATGAAGGCGGAATGATGAATGCTGAACTGAAAGCTAAAGCCAACCATCCCGGTATTCAATTCATCACTCCGCCTTCATCATTCATCATTTGAGGTGCTTCGTGTTTCAGATCAAAGCGGGCTACGACGAGCAACTGGAGATCAGGACGACGCTGGAGCAGGCGCGAACGTTTTTCGGCGACCTGCGCAACTTCGCAGAGTTGATGCCGGGCGTCGAGAGCATCAAGGCGGAGGCGGGCGGCGTGGTGCGTTGGCTGATCCGTGCGGAGATTCCTATGATCGGCGCGATCCGGCAAGCGTTCGCCGTCGAGCAGACGGAGAACGAACTCGCACGCATCGAATGGTCGCCCGCGCCGCAAGAGCGCGGCAACTTCCTGCGCTACGCGGCGCAGTTCGAGCAACGTGGCGCGCGCGTGCTAGTGAAGATCGTGCAGCGCGTCGAACTGCGCCGCCAACACGCGCGCGAACTGCACATGCTCGCCGGTCTCGTCGGCGCAGCACGCCTCAGTGCCGAGATGCAGCGCGGCGTCGCCGACATGATGCGCACCTTCTTACAGCGCGCCCGCGCGAAGCTCGAAAGGCAGTGACAAATAACTATAGCGAGTTGCGATTGCATGTAGCCCGCCGGGTAAAAAGGTATAGTCAGTACCGCCTGCGGTAGCGGGCGGGTCTCAGCCGCGACCAAGACCCGCCCGCTACCGCAGGCGGTACTGACCTGAGCTACTCCCAATTGCAAACGGCTATAGAAGCAGTCAGCGATCAGCTTTCAGCTATTAACTAAGGATAATAAACTGATAGCTGAAAACTGACTGCTGATCGCTTCTAGTTACTGCTCTTAAAATTCCACCAATAGATCGAAGATGCGCCGATGTGAGCGCACGTCCACGTGGTCTTGTGTGACCTCGACGCTGACAAGGCGATTGCAGACGAGCAGTAGCACGCGCTTGCAACCTTCGAGTTCCGCGCCCGGCGTGAACGTGATGCGGAAGGCGCGCGCCATGATCGTGTAGCGCCCGCCGAGACGCGCGGGCACACGGATGACCAAGCCCTCACGATGTAGATCACAGAGCACGCGCGCACCCGCAGCAAGTGTGAACGTGCCGCCGTCGGGCGCGTCCGGCGTGAACACAAGATCACCGCGCGCGCGCAGGTTCGCCAACTCGCTGGCGTCCGCCTGCGGCGCAAACACGCGCACGAAATCAACCACAGGGACGCGGAAGCGCCCGCGCGCGTGCCCTTCGTGCATGCGTGCGATCAACTCGTGCGCGACCGGCCGCATCTCAGGCCATTTGAGATGAAGGAAAGGCAGCATGCCGTGTGTCTGTTCTTGTTTGCAGCTTGTGCCGCAATTTAGCACGCAGCACGGACGCGCGGCGAGCCGACCGGACGCTGGCAGAACCGTTGTGCGGTCGGCTAGAATGAGTGCAACTTCTTTCAGGAGAGCAGGCGAGATGGCTACAGACATGACGCGCAAGCCACAGACGCGACCGAGTCTCAAGCGTCGCGTGGCGCGCGCGAGCGGCAGGCGTTTGGCGATGCGTTTGATTAAGCCGATCCCAGTCATCGGCACGGCGGTCGCCATCGGTCTCGCCGGTTATGAGATCAGAAAGAAGGGCCTCCGCAACGGCCTCATCCACGTCGGGCTTGATCTCACACCAATCGTCGGCTCAGTCAAAGACGTAATCGAATTCTTCACCGGCGATCTCATCCCAGATAAAGACGCGCGTTAGTTACTAGCCGCATGAACATCATGCGGCCCGCCTTGCGTCCTTTGCGGTTAAGTTTTTCAGTCACTCGCAGCGCAGACAGGCGGGCGGGCGTCTATCGGGTGCGCTTGTTCGTAGGCGTGGGCGAGGCGCAGCAGTATGGCTTCGCTCCAGTGCGGGCCGAGTAGTTGCAAGCCGATGGGCAGACCGGCGTTTGATAACCCGCAGGGGATGGAGATGCCGGGCACGCCCGCGAGATTGGCCGTGACCGTGTAGATGTCGTTCAGATACATGGCGAGCGGGTCGTCCACCTTCTCGCCGATCATGAATGCGGTCGTCGGTGCCGTGGGCGTGATGATGGCGTCGCATGTCTCAAACGCGCGGCGAAAGTCGTCTTTGATGAGCGCGCGCACCTTCTGCGCTTTGAGATAATAGGCATCGTAATAGCCGGACGAGAGCACGTATGTGCCGAGCATGATGCGGCGTTTAACTTCGGGGCCGAAACCCGCTTCGCGCGTGCGCCGGTACATCGCGCGCAAGTTTTCTGACTCTTCGGCGCGGAAGCCGTAGCGCACGCCGTCGTAGCGCGCGAGATTCGACGACGCTTCAGCCGTTGCGATGATGTAATAGACCGCAATCGCATACGGCGCGGTCGGCAGATCAACTTCGACGATCTCCGCGCCCAACTCGCGATAAGCTTCAATTGCCGCCTCGATGCTCGCACGCACCTCCGCGTCCAGACCTTCGCCGAGCAGCGCACGCGAGACGCCGAGCCGCGCGCCTTTGATCTCGCCGGTCAACTCAGACGCATAATCAGGCACAGGCACGTCTGCGGTCGTCGCGTCGTGCGCGTCGCGGCCGGCGATGACGCTGAGCACTGTCGCAGCGTCGCGCACGTTCGCGGCCAGGACGCCGACCTGATCGAGCGACGAGCCGAAGGCGACGAGTCCATAACGCGACACGCGCCCGTAAGTCGGCTTCACGCCGACGACGCCGCAGAGCGCAGCCGGCTGACGCACTGAGCCGCCTGTGTCCGACCCAAGCGCGACCGGCACGATACGCGCCGCCACGGCCGCAGCCGAGCCGCCGGACGAGCCGCCCGGCACGCGCGCAGTGTCCCAAGGGTTGCGCACCACGCCGAACGCAGAGTTCTCGTTCGACGATCCCATCGCAAACTCGTCGCAGTTGGTCTTGCCGATGATAACTGCGCCCGCTTGGTTAATGCGCTCGACGACGGTCGCATCGTAAGGCGCATGATAGTTGCCAAGGATGTGCGAGCCACACGAGGTCTGCAAGCCGCGCACGCAGATGTTGTCCTTGATCGCAACCGGCACACCCGCGAGCGCGCCCGCCGTCTCGCCGCTCGCATCCAACTCCGCCGCGCGCTTCGTCGCCCCCGCCCGATCAATTTGCAGAAACGCATTCAACGTCTCGTTCAGAGACTCGGCTGCGTTCACCGCAGGCTCAACAACTTCGCGCACGCTCACGCCGCTTGCGCGTCGTTCTTTGATTCGTTCGATAGTGTTCATAACTCAGTGGTCAGTGGTCGGTGGTCAGTGATCAATGCGGACAGTTTTTGTTTTAACTGATCACTGACCACCGACCACTGACCACTTGTTTCACAAAACCTTCGGCACGCGGAAGTGGCCGGCGGCCGGGTCGGGCGCTTCTGCGAGGGCGAGTTGTTGGCCGAGCGAAGGGCGCGGGGTGTCGTCGCGCGTCGTCTCAGTGCGTTCGCCTGCGGGCGTGAGACCGCCGATGGCCGGTTCGACTGCGCTCGTGTCCAGTTCATTCAACTGCTCGACGTAAGCGACAATCGAAGCGATCTGCGGCGTCAACGCGCGGCGCTCTTCGTCCGTGATCTCCAGATGCGCGAGTTGCGCGATCTTGTCAATGTCTGCTTCGGTGATAGGCATGATTCGTAAGTAGCCAGTAGTCAGTAGAAAAGCATCTTGTTCTTCTGCTGACTACCGGCTACTGGCTACTGACTACTGCCTTTCTTGTGCATCAATGTAGCAACCGGCGGCGAGCAGGAAGCGCTGGCGCAAGGTTTCGTCACGGATTGCGCGGGCGGCTTCTGCGAGCGCGCGGGCACAGTGGAGCGCGCGTCGTTCTTGGGTCGCGCGATCAATTTCGCGGCCGCGTAGGCGCGCGCGTTCGATGCGGACGGTCTGCGGGTCAATGCGAAACTCTATGTAGGTGACGAGCGGCTGGCTCAACACGGAGTTCAAACGAAAGAGCAACTGCCCGCTCATCTGTTCGAGTTGCTTCTGCCACGTCGCATCGGCGACGGCCACAGTCAGCGTCTTGCGATACAGACGAAACGGTACGGCCTGAGTGCGCAACTGCTCGCCCGCGACGCGCCGCCAAGCGGCGAGCGCCGCCGCCTCCGCGACCTCTTCCGCCTCGCCGGCCGCGCGCAGCAGTTCAGGCAGTGCTCGAAACAGATCGTCCATCGGATGAACTGATGCATTGAGTCATTTGTCCATTGATTCATTGACTTAATGCCCTAGTCGAGCGTTAAATCTTAATGAATCAATGGATCAAGCTTCGTGAGTGTAATGGAAACCAAGCGCACGTCACAAGTCGCAGAGCAAAACGGCAAGTTGCCGCAGGCGCGTGAGACGCTCGTGCTGGCCTCGCGCAGTCCGCGCCGCGCAGACATCTTGCGCGCCGTTGCTTGGCCGTTTGAAACGGAAGCGGCCGATGTTGACGAAGCGTTGCGCGGCGGCGAGTCGGCGGCCCGCTACGTCGAGCGGCTGGCGCGTGAGAAGGCACAGGCTGTGGCCGCGCGGCGGCTGTTTGGACTGGTGCTGGGCGCGGATACGGTAGTCGTGGCAGATGGCGAAATCTTGGGCAAGCCGGACGACGCAACGGAAGCGCGGCGCATGCTCAGGCGGCTGCGCGGACGTTGGCACGAAGTGCTGACCGGCGTTGCGCTCGTGCGCGTCGAGACGAAGCAGACGGTCATAGCGCACGCAGCCACGCGCGTTCGTTTTGCGCCGATGACCGACGCAGAGATCGATTGGTACATCGCAACCAATGAGCCGACCGACAAAGCCGGCGCTTACGCCGTACAAGGATGTGGCGCACTCTTCATCGAAGCGATTGATGGCGATTATTGGAACGTGGTCGGTTTGCCGATCAGATTGGTTTATGAGTTGAGCGCGAAGATTTAGCGCGCGGCAAGTAAGCATTAAATCAGTACCGCCTGTGGTAGCGGGCGGGTCTGTGACGAGATCAAGACCCGCCCGCTACCACAGGCGGTACTGACTGATGGCAGGTGCTTACAGCAGCTTGTTCAGACGCGGCGCGAGTTGTTCGACGAGGTTGCCTTCGGGGTCAAGCCCGCCGATGGGCGCGCCGTCAACTAACCCGTCTTTGTTGATGATGACGAGGGCCGGCAAGACGTTGCGCTCGACGCCCATGTGTTTGAACAGTTCGCCGTCCGGGTCGCGCAGCACGGCGATCTTCAACTGGTTGCGATGCGCGAAGGCGCGCAGTTGTTCGTCCGTCGCATAGTTCTTCGACTTCGGCGACTCGGAATCGGTGCTCACCCAATAGACGCGCAGGTTGCGGTCGGCGTATTCGTCCGCGAGTTTCTGCACCCCTTGCACCTGCGTGCGCGAGAGCGGCAGCCAAGACGCGCCGAACGCCAGCACGACCACATCGCCGCGCAGCATCTCGGACGAGATCGTGCCGCCGTCCACCGAGCGCAGAGAGAAGTTGACGGGCTGCGGCGCTTGCGCGACCGCCTGCGTCGGCGCAAAGACCTGCGCGCCGATAACCAAGAGTGCGAGCGCGAAGACGTTGAACGGCCGTGGGAGTTGCTTGAACATAAGTTGCTCCTTCATGCGCGACTGACAAACCCGCTTGGGCGCACGCTCTCATGCGGGCGGCATGACGACTGAACGCTGTCATGCCGGAACTTTAGATGTGCGCGATAGTCTAACCGTTGGACGAAACTCGGACGGGCAAAATCAACTTGACTGCGCCGGCTGCGCCACAGGCGGCGGCGCATGAAAAATCTCTTCGTGCAGCGCACAGTAATCGGCCCAAGTGTCCATGTCGCGCGTGATGTAAGCAGATGTGACGGGCACGCGCCGCACCTCATCTCTATGCTTGTCGAACAGCGCGCGCAAGCCTCGCGCCGGGTCTAAATTCAGTAGCTCATCACGGTACGCGAGATCGACGAGCACCGGATGACCGCCGCGCCCTTCGTACTCCGGCACGACGAGCCGCGCGCCCGTCTCTGCTCGCGTCTCAAGCACGCGCCGAATAACGTCAGGCGTGACGGCAGGCTGATCGCCAAGCGCGATCAAAACGGCCTGCGCCTCATCCGACAACTGCGCCACGCCCCGCGCGATGGAGACAGACATCTCGCTCTCTGCCGCTTCGTTCACGGCGAAACGCAACGATTGATCATTCAACCGCGTCCGCACCTCAGTAGCGCGATGCCCGACAACCAAGACGATCTCACCGACGCCCGCCGCTCGCAGATTAGCAACGCACGTTTCAATCACCGTCCGCGCGCCGAACGGCAACAACGGCTTGAACGCACCCATGCGCCGCGACTGGCCGGCGGCCAAGAGAATGGCAGCGATCATAACAGAAGGCAGAAGGCAGAAAGCAGAAAGCAGAAAGCAGAAAGCGGTTTTTTCGACTGCCTACTGCCTACTGCTTACTGCCTGCTGCTCTCTCAACTCTTCCAGCGCGCGCAACACGTAAGGGCGGGCCATCTGCTTGCGCCAGTTCATGACGAAGTCTGTGTTGTCGAGCGGGCGCGCTTTGACATAACACGCTTCGGCCGCCGCTTGCATTCGTTCATCGTCGAGCGGCGCACCGAGCAAAGCCGTCGCAGCATCTTTCACTTCGACGGGCGCGGGCGCGATGCCGCCCAAGATCACTTTCGCATCTTTGATCGTGCCGTCGTCGTCCATGTCTAACTTGATCGCGACACCGAGCACGGGGAAGTCGAACGCGCCGCGCCGGCGCAGTTTCTTGTAAGTCGCGCGCCAGCCGCCCAGCGCCGGCAGATGAATGTCAACGAGCAACTCGTCGGGGCGCTTGTGCAAGTAGTTGATGCCGTCGTTATTGTAGAGACCGGCCGCATCCACGATGCGCTCGCCGAGCGTCGAAGCCAAGCGCACGCGCGCGCCCAACGCAACCATCAACGGCACGAGATCGGACGACTGCACCGCCCAGCACTTCGCCGAGCCGGGCGCGACCCAACAAATCTCGCCGTCCTTCTTCATGCAGAAGTTGATCCCTTTACGCCACTCGTAATTTTGATCGTAATAGTTGCAGCGCGTGTCGAGCAGAAGATTCCCGCCAATCGTGCCCATGTTGCGCAGGATCGGCGTCGAGATCGTCCGCGCCGCCGCCGCGACCATCGGATAATCTCGGTTGATAATCTCGCTCTCGCACACATCGGTCAACGACACGGCCGCGCCGATCCGCACGCCCGTCTTGCCATCGCCCGTGATCTCATTCAACTCCGGCAATCGCGTCACCGAGATGACCGTCTGCGGCGTCTGCTGTCGCCGCTTCATGTTCGGATACAAATCCGTCCCACCCGCGACGAACTGCCCTTCAGGGCCAGTATCGCCAATCATCTTTACCGCATCCGTGACGCTTCGCGGCACGCGGTAACTAAATTTCGGAAGTCGCATCATAGGCTTGTTATCACCACTTAAAACTACTGAAGGCTGTAGGGACTTTGATCATTCATTCGCACCCATCAAATAGCCTGTAGTCAGCCCGTTGTTCCTGAACCAATCTTTAACTTCGCTCTTGTTGTCGGCAAGCACGCGGTCAATATCGCTATTTGGAGGCGAACTCCATTGCTTCCAGTGCACAAGTCGTTCAATCATTTTCTTGATTCGTTCGAGGTCGTCGGGCGAAAGATCACGGTAGAAGGGGCGGGCACGGTCTTCCTCATCCTGAAGCTCAAGCTTCCCGCGCACGGCGTCACGCAGCAATTCGCTCCACGCCATGATAGATTTGGAGCGGAACAATCTCTCTAATCTTCTCTGATTGCCATCACCCGGCCCCGCCTTATGATTCCATGAGCCGAGAGCTAGGTCATGTAGCATATTCATCAATGCGACGTTATTGGCTATTTCTTTGTCACGCTTATACGCATCTGTCGCCATGTTATCGTCCACTGGTTCTGTATAGAGAAAAGAAGCGAAGATCGATCTGTTTAGCATGTCAATGGTAAGGGGTTTCTCGTCAGTACCTCGGTTGCCGTTGGATACAAACCGAGCGGCAAGGTTCTCTTGATCTTCTAAGACAGAGTTATAGAGATAGCTTCTGAATAGCTTGTTGCGTTCTGCCTTCGTCATGGTCTGTGTCGGATCGCGCTCCAAGAACTTCATGAAACCCGCCTCACTTTTGACCGAGCCGTCTTCAAGGTTCTTGTAAGTCTCGAATTCCGCGCCGAAAACACTGCCGAGCTTACTGACCATGATGGAGGAGTAAAATCTAGTTTGTGAGAACTTGTCATGGGCAGAGATGTTGGTCTGGTTTAGGAGACGAGTGTCTGGGTCAAGATAAACTTTACACTCAAACTCCCTACGACCAGTCCAAAGTAATGACGCTGCCTTGTGCTGCCCGTCGAAAAGTAAGATGCGCTGATTGTAGATGCGACCAATCGAAGGCTGTAGCACGGGATGGGTTTGAAAATGTCGGAACAGTTCGAACACTTTTTCTGGGATGAGAAATCTTGGTTGTAGCCCCATTTGACCATTGTCCTCATCATCGCTGTCTAGCAGTTCGACGGGCAGAGTTGCATAAAAATACTTCCAGCCGGTCGTTGGGCAAGTGTATAGCGTGTAGGTTTGCTTCTTCCCTCCTTGTGTCTCAATCTGCACGCTACCCTCAGTTTGCTGTACGACAACATTTTGCCCGTAATCAGTAACATCACCCTTTTGTTTAAGGTAGTCGAGTAGGTGCTTGAGTGTTAGCGCATCCCCCAGTGAAAAAAAGTCGTCTAACCGGAGCTTTACGCGGAAGTCTTCCAGCGGCAACCTGCCTTTCATTTTGTTGTGCGTCTCGCACATAGGCGCAATATTATGCAGTTCGCTCGGCCCGCCATCAGCGAAAGCGCGAATGTGGTCGAACT
This sequence comes from Acidobacteriota bacterium, assembly GCA_003223935.1. Taxonomy (GTDB): domain Bacteria; phylum Acidobacteriota; class Blastocatellia; order Pyrinomonadales; family Pyrinomonadaceae; genus QHXQ01. Next base: position 95,464 of record QHXQ01000043.1, read on the forward strand.
GAACAGTCTGCCCGATGAGAATGTCATGGCCGGTAGCAAAGCAAATGCGCCCCTGTCTTGCTATTATCTGCGATTTCTCGGCCTCAGTGAGTTGTCTTTTGAGTGTAATAGCCATAATCCCTCCTGAGTGTATTCCTAATTATGTTCCGTTATGAGTGAACGGCGACGCGCGGCATTTCTTTGCCGTCGCCGCCTTCAACAATGGCTGCCGCGTTAGGCTCTTTTCTTATCCTTGAGCTTCAACTCAGGGTGACGCGCGAGGAAACCGCCGCGCTTCAGCTTGTAGCGGCCCGGCTTGAGCATATCATCGTCCGTCCAGCCGCGCTTTAAGCCTGCCTCATAGTCCTCCTGCGTGACTACCAGTTCAACCTCTTCGGGCGTAGGCTCTGATTTCTCATCTTTCTTGTTCTTCATATAACTTCCTTTCCGCCGGTGTCGGCGGGCGTGCCGAGATGATCCGAATTACGTCGTCGCGCCGTTCGGCGAAGACGACGAAGAGCATGCGGCTGGTTGAATATCCAATGATGAAAAAACGCGCCTCGTCAAATGAGTGTTCGCCGTCCTCGCCCTCCAGTGCGTTCGGATCGTAGAAGACTTCAGTTGCCTCGCCAAAACTGACGCCGTGCCTCTCCAAATTGGCGAAGGCTTTTTCATCATCCCACTCGAACTTCACTTGGCGCTCCTCGTTCCGGTTCGCTACGAATGCACCGCCACGCGCGGCAACTCTTTGCCGTCGCCGCCTTCGGCGGGCGTGAGCACTTTCAAGGGCGCGGGCCATTCGACTGCGGGCACAGACTTCGGGCCGTAGCGTGGGTCTTTGCCCTGCGCTTTGGCTTTGAGTGCCGCTAAAACTTTTTCAGGCGTGATCGGCACTTCGTCTATGCGGACGCCGACGGCATCATAAACGGCGTTGGCGATGGCGGGCATGACGGGCAGGAGCGGCCCTTGCCCGACCTCTTTCGCGCCGTAGGGGCCAGCCGGATCAGGGTCTTCGATCAAGTAGGTGACGACATCGCACATCTCCAAAGTCGTCGGGCTTTTGTATTCGAGCAGAGAGGGAAACTTGTGCACGACGTTGCGATTGGCGCGATAGGTCATCTCTTCCATGAGCGCCTCGCCCAAGCCCATATAGACCGAGCCTTCGACTTGACCCATGACAAGGAGCGGATTGATCGAGCGGCCGATGTCGTGCCCGATCCAGATGCGTTCGACTGTGACGAAGCCTGTGCTCGCGTCAACATCAACCTCGGCGACCGCCGCCGAATAACTATAAGCAGGCGACGGGCCGACGCCCGCGCCTTTGAAATGCCCCGGCGAGCGCGGCGGCGTGTACGAGCCAACCGTGCCGATGGTGCCGTACTTCGATTCCGCAAGCACGACCGCTTCGGCAAACGTCACGCCGGTCTCAGGATTTTCGACATCGAAGACGCGCCGCTCTGCGAACGCGAGATTGTCTGCGGGCACACCGAGTTTTTCCGCGACCGCGATGGCGAGCAGTTCGCGCGCGCGTTCGGCTGCTTGCAGCGCGGCGTTGCCGGTCATCAACGTCACGCGACTCGAATAGCTGCCGAGGTCAACGGGCGTGAGGTCTGTGTCGGCGGTCAGGATGCGTATGTCGAACGGATCAATGCCGAGCACTTCGGCAACAATGTAGGCGAGGACGGAATCAGAGCCTTGCCCGATGTCGGTTGAGCCGCATTGCACGCGCACGCCGCCCTGTCGATCAAGTCCGAGTTGCACGCCTGAGTGCGGCATGTTGTTCCAGTAGATCGGCAACCCTGCGCCGCAGATGTAACTGCTGCAAGCTAACCCGACGCCGCGCCCGTAGGGGAACTTGCGATATTTATTTTTCCAATCCGAACCAGCGACCACCTTCTCAATGCACGGGCCGAGACCCATACTGCCAACGCGCAGATAATTCGCCGTGATGGTGTCGGGCTTGACGAGATGTTTGAGCCGCATCTCGGCCGGATCGAGTTTGAGTTCTTCGGCGAGCTTGTCTAGGTGGACTTCCAAAGCATAGCGCGGTTGCGGCGTGCCGTGCCCGCGTTTGGGGCCGCACGGCGGCTTGTTCGTAAATGCACGCAAGCCGCGAAAACGATAGCGCGGCACTTCGTAGGTAACGGTTTGCAGCGCGCCCGTGTAGAACGTCGAGGCAACACCGTATGAGCCGTATGCGCCGCCGTCGAGGAACGACTCAAAGTCCATCGCCGTGATCGCGCCGTCTTTCGTCACGCCCGTTCTGATCTTCATCAAGACGGGATGCCGGCCGCGATGACAATAGAAAACTTCCTCGCGCGTCAGAGTGATCTTCACAGGCCGGCCTGTCATCATCGCAAGCTTGCAGACGACGACCTCGTGGTTGAACGGATCGCTCTTGCCGCCGAAGCCCCCGCCGTTCGGCGTGGCGATGACGCGAATGTGCGCGGCCGATAGGCCCAAGACTTTGGCGAGCGCGCGATGAACATAGTGCGGCGTCTGCGTGGAACTCCACAAAGTGATCTTGTTGTCCGCGTCGTAGTGCGCGACGGCCGCGTGCTGCTCCATCGGCAGGTGCGTGTTGCCTTCGTAGAAGAAGATGTCTTCGCGGATGAGATCGGCTGCTTTGAAACCTTCATCCAGATCGCCGAATTCGAGATGCACTTTCTTGTGGACGTTCGCGCCGTCGCCGTAATCTTGTATGCGCGGCTCGTCAATCATTATTGCCTCTTCGATGTTCGTGATCGTCTGGAGCGGTTCGTATTCGACCTCGATCAAATTCATCGCCGCAAAGGCCGTATCCTCGTCAATCGCTGCAACGGCCGCGACGGGGTCGCCGATAAAACGCACCTTGTCAATGCAGAGCGCGTGCTCGTCCTGACTGACGGGTAGGATGCCGTAAGGCGTCGGCAAATCTCGGCCCGTGATGACGGCATAGACGCCGGGTAGCGCCTCAGCCTTCGCCGTGTCAATGCTTTTAATCAGCGCATGCGGTTCATGCGAGCGCAACATCTTCGCGTAGAGCATGCGCGGCAGCGTGATGTCGTCGGCAAAGCGCGTCTGACCTGTGCACTTCGCGCGCGCATCGACTTTGCGGTACGGCTTGCCGACGACTTTTAACGGCGCGCCGTTGCGACCGTTGCGGCCATTCGCGCCAGCGCCGTTCGATCCGTTATTTGTGGCCATAGATGCTTTCTGCGGGGAGCGTCGCGTCTTCGCCGCGCAAGCGTGCGGCGGCGAGTTCGACCGCTTCGTAGATTTTGATGTAGCCGGTGCAGCGACAGAGATTGCCGCTCAGGGCTTCTTTGATCTCTGCGCGCGAAGGGTTTGGCTTGTGCGCGAGTAGCTCTTTCGCCACGAGCATAAAGCCGGGCGTGCAGTAACCGCATTGCGCCGCGCCCGTGTCGGCGAAGGTCTCTTGCAAAGGATGCAAGCCTTCAGCCGTCGCCATGCCTTCGACCGTCTCGACGCGCCGCCCTTCAGCGTCAAGCCCAAGCATCAGACACGACAATACCGCGCGCCCGTCAACGAGCACGGCGCACGTGCCGCACTCGCCAAGCTCGCACCCGTGCTTCGTGCCGGTCAGATTCAAATCTTCGCGCAAGACTTCCAAGAGCGTCTTGTGCGGCGCAAATGCGACCTCGCACGGCTCGCCGTTTAAGGTGAATTCAATGTGCGCTTTCTGTTTTCGTTCAGACATCAGAAGGATTTTATATGAAGATAGGTGCGGGACTGAAACGCGGACAAGCCGGCGCTGACCGGGCGCTCAGCGCACTTTCGCGTAGCAGAAGCAATCGCGCGGCTCATTGCTCACGTTTGGGTGCAGCGACCAACGGCGCAGCACGCCCTCGCGCGTCATGCCAGCTTTCTCCATGACGCGCGCCGAGGCGAGATTTTCCGTGTCGCAGACGGCCCAGACGCGAAAGATGTCTGCTTGCGCCAGCGCCAACTCGACCAGCGCGCGCGCCGCTTCAGGCATCAGTCCGCGTCCCCAATACGCACGGGCCAACACGTAACCTAAGCCCACGCGATACTCGCCCGGATGCAGCGCGATCATGCCGACGAGTCGGCCGTCATCTTTGAGCGTCAGCACCCAAGAGAACTCTTCCGCGCCCGTCTGCCGGCGCACCAAATGACCGCGCAAGAACTCTTCCGTGTCGGCAACCGAGTTGTGCGGTCGCCAAATGAGATAGCGTGTCACCTCCGGGTCGTGCGCGTACGAGTCGAAGATCGCTTGCGCGTCCGCCATGGTCGGCGCGCGCAAGGTGAGTCGTGTCGTTTCTATTTGCGTTGGGAATTGCACTGTGGTTGGTCGTCGAGCGGAAGCGGGCTGCAAGGGTGATAAAGGCTCAAGGCATCTTTAGCGCACCCGTGCCTTTTTGCTTGTTGAGCACGATGTTGTCGATCAGTCGTGTCTGACCGATGCGGGCGGCGACGGCGATCAGCACCGCGCGGTCGTCGAGTTTGTCGAGGCGTTCGAGCGTGTCGGCGTCTGTGACGCTGACGTATTCGAGGCGGGCGCGCGGCTCGCGCTCGATCTCTGCACGCACGCCTTCGGCGAGCTTGCGCGCCGAACGCTCGCCGCTCAAATAAGCGGCTTCGGCGCGCGCGAGCGCCCGATAGAGGATCGTGGCGGCGCGGCGGTCTTCGCCGTTCAGATAAGCGTTGCGCGAAGAGAGCGCGAGACCGGAGTCTTCGCGCACGGTCGGCAGCACGACGATCTCTGTGTCGAAGGCTAGGTCGCGCACGAGTCGTTTGACGATTAAGGTTTGCTGCGCGTCCTTCTGGCCGAAGTAGGCGAAGTCTGGGCGGATGATGTGGAAGAGGACTGTGAGCACGGTGGCGACGCCGCGAAAATGGCCGGGGCGCGCCGCGCCTTCGAGTTGATCCGCCAACCCTTCGACATTGACGTAAGTGGCAAAGCCCTTCGGATAGATCTCTTCAGGCGTCGGCGCAAAGATGTAGTCAACGTTGTAGTCGGCCAGAATCGTCGTGTCTTTGGTGAGGTCGCGCGGGTAGCGTTCAAAGTCTTCGCCGGGCGCAAACTGCGTCGGGTTGACGAAGATCGAGACGACGACCACGTCGCACATGCGCCGCGCCTCGCGCACTAAGCTCAAGTGTCCTTCATGCAGCGCGCCCATCGTCGGCACGAGGCCGATTGTTTTGTCCTGCTCGCGGCGCACCTTGCGCGCGACCGAAGTCATGCGCTGGCGGCGGTTGATGATTTCCATAAAAAAGTGGTCAGTGGTCAGTGGTCAGTGGTCAGTAAAAAGGCAGGAGGAGGCATATTCTCCCTACTGACCACCGACCACCGACCACTGACTACTGCTTCTCCACCTCTGCGTCGCCCGCTTTGGTCAACTCCGCTTGCAGTTCGGCGGCTGCGTCCGCCGGGAGCGGGTACGATTCCTGCGTGCCGGGGTAAGCGCCGATGCGTACGTCTTCGGCATAAGCGTTGATGGCGTCGGTCATGGCGGCGCGCAAGTCTGCGTACTGGCGGACGAAGCGCGGGCGCGTTGGGCTAAACGAGATGCCGAGCAGATCGTGTATGACGAGAATCTGCGCGTCGCAGTGTTCGCCCGCGCCGATGCCGATGGTCGGAATTTGGATGGCGGCCGTGACAAGCTTTGCGATCTCGCGCGGCACAACTTCAAGCACAATGGAGAACGCGCCCGCTGCTTCGAGCGCGCGCGCATCTTCGACGAGCGCGCGCGCCGCTTCAGCCGTCTTGCCTTGCAAGCGAAAGCCGCCGAGCTTGTTGACCGACTGCGGCGTCAAGCCGATGTGCCCCATCACCGGAATCTCTTCGGCGACGAGCCGGCGAATGATCTCCGCGCGCGCCCGCCCGCCTTCGAGCTTCACGGCTTCAGCGCCGCCTTCTTTGATGAGCCGCAGCGCGGCCCGCACCGCATCGTCCGCGCCCGTGTGATAAGAGCCATACGGCATGTCGGCCACAAGCAGCGCGCGTTGGACGCCGCGCCGGACGGCGCGCGTGTGCATGACCATCTCGTCGAGTGTGACGGGCACAGTCGTGTCGTAGCCGAGCACGACGTTGCCGAGTGAGTCGCCGACTAAAATGATGTCAGTGCCGGCTTCGTCAACGATGCGCGCGGTCGGGTAGTCGTAAGCGGTCAAGCAGACGAGCCGCTCGCCGCGTTCCTTCGTCGCGCGCACCGCCGGCACGGTCACCTTTTCGGGGCGCTGCTGTTTGAGATAAACCATTGGTGGTTGTCGCTTAGCTTGGGCCGAACGGATTTTACGGGAGCGGCGAGGATTATAGGGAAGTGGCGCGGGGGAAACAAGGAAGAAACGAAGCGGCTTTTCATTCTGGCTGCCACAGGCGGACGCTGGCGTCATCGCGCAGGTCGGCGAGAAGTTGTTGGACGGTCTGTTTGAGCTTGGGGTGCTCGACTTCGGGTGCAAGTTCGGCGAGCGGTGTGAGCACGAAGCGGCGCAGGTGCAGGCGCGGGTGCGGGAGCGTGAGTAGTTCGGTCTCTTGTTGCGTATCGCGGTACAGCAAGAGATCGAGATCAATCGTGCGCGGCCCCTTCGCCCGGTCGCGGCGACGACCGAGCGCATATTCAATGCGGAGCAGACGCGCGAGTACCTGTTCAGGCGTGAACGGCGTGTCGCCCTTCAGTTCTGCGACCATGTTGAGAAAGGGCGGCTGATCGAGCACGTCCATCGGCTCGGTCTCGTAGATTGAAGACAAACGGGTGACGCACAGACCGGCGGCGAGCATGCCGCGCACGGCGAGCAGGAGATGGCCGGCGCGGTCGCCGAGATTCGAGCCTAAGCCGACGTAGAGGTGCGCGTGCAGCATGGTTTATGGTCGCGGGCAGTATAGCCGAACAATGTCGTTGCACCGAGAGGCGCGAACACATCCAAGCGAGTGGCGGCGCGGGCTTTACTCGCGCCGCCCTTTCGTGTAAACAGTGCGGGCAGGCGAACAGCAACTGTTTCAGTCTCCATGCGCAGCCCGCGAACAATTATCATTATCGTCTGTCTGCTCGCGGCTTTCTGCCCGCCGCCCGCGACTCGTTCCGCCACGCCGTCAGCGCAGCTTTACCCCGTCGCCAAGGACGACAAGTGGGGCTTCATTGATGAGACGGGCCGCGTAGTGATCGCGCCGCGGTTCGAGAGCGCGGACGGCTTCAGCGACGGGCGCGCCCGCGTGAGTCTGCGCGGCAAGGGCGAGTACATTGACGCGCAAGGGCATCTCATCCCTCATCCGCCGTTCGATCTAGGCGGTAACTTCTCCGAAGGACTTGCGCCCATCAACGTCGGGCAGAAGCGCATGCCTCTGGTCGGTCTCATTACGAAGCCGGGTCGTTGGGGCTACATCAACACGTCAGGTGCGCTCACCATCCCGATGACATTCCAACTAGCGGACGAGTTCAGCGAAGGTCTCGCCGCCGCGCATCAAGGCCACATCTCTGGTTTCATAGATCACACCGGCCGCTTTGTCTTCGACGCGCCCTTCAATGTCTCTTGGGGCTTCAGCGAAGGCGTCGTACTCGTCAAATCGAATTTGAAGATGATCTATCTCGACCGCACAGGCCGACGCTTACAGACGCCACCACTCGACGACAACTACAACGGCCATTCATTTCACGATGGCCTCGCCGCCATCCGGATCAAAGACAAGTGGGGCTTCATGGACAAAACGGGCCGGCTCATTATCCCAGCAGAGTTCATAGACGTAGGTGATTTCAGCGAGGGCTTGGCCGCAGCCGAAGTGTCGATTGATCAGGACAAAGAGACGCCGTGTCAGTTCGACGAATATTCACGCTACACTGTCTCTAAAAAATTCGGCTACATGGATCGGACGGGCCGGATGGTTATCCCGCCGCAGTGGGAATATGCAGGGCCGTTCGTCGGCGGGCTGGCGAACGTGAGCACGTGCAATAAGGCCAGTTTCATAGACAAGACCGGCCACACCGTCATCAAGACGCGATTCAACGAGGCTTCACCTTTTTACGGCGCGCTGGCGCGCGTCTACATCGGCAGCATGATCGGCTACATAGACAAGACCGGCAAGGTCATCTGGGAACCAGCAAGGTGACGGGGCGGCACGCTTTGGTCTGTGGGATGGTGCTACGCGCATTGCTGTTCGCGTTCGGCACGATGCTCGTCGGCGGCTGCGACATTTTCCGTGAAGCTTATTATCAACGCACCGGCAAATCCGAAGGCACACTCGTCGCCAACATCGGTATGCCGCTCGAAGAAGTGGAAAAGCGTTCGACCCTCAAACTGGCCAGAGATTTTCGCTATCCGAGCGGCGAAGTGTTGAAGTCGGAGCAGGCTGTCTTCGATCTCGAACTGGCCGGCACAGGTGTGCGCTTCGAGCGTTGTCGGTACTATTGGTTGCAGACCCGCAAGGATGATTCGCGGCTGGATGAAATAATCATTTATGCCACGCCGTCGGACTGGTCTTGGGCGCAAGTGACTGCGGTGCAACAGAGCGCGCGGGCGAAGCTGAGCGCCGACGGCTGGACGGCCGGGCGCTTCGTCTATCACACGCCCGAAGCGCAGGCGCTGCACGCTGGCGAGACGGACGGCTACGGCGATTACTGGCTCAAGGACGATGTGCTGCTCATGCTCGATCCCAAGCCGACAGCGCCACAGCCGGTCGGCTCAGACCCGCACGCGGGGCAGTTCACCTTATACTACCGAATCTATCCGCTGCGCTGGGCAGACCACCCCGACTTGGAATTTCCCGGCCATGAACGCCCGACACCTGCGGCCGAATCGAAAACGCCACAAGCCAAACCGACGCGCCGATAACATCGCCGCGCTTTGCGCTTGAAGGCAACTTAAGCGCGGCTTGCTCAACTCTTAGCGCGGCGCAGACGCACTTCAGTCACCGCGCCGCTCTGCACGAAGTAAGTGATCTTAACGGTGTGGCCGGGTTTGAAGTCTGTGAGCGAGATCATCTTGCGGTCGGCCAACTCGGTCTGCTTGTCTGCGCGCAGCCGCGTCTTGTTGTTCAGGACGATCCTGACTCGCTTCCCATCCTTAGCCACGACCGTCAGCGCATGATCCGGTTCAAATACCTGAAAAATTCTACCGGTGATGGAGTGTGTGCTGAACGAAGGCTCAGAGTTAATCGCACCTGTGGTCACAGGCGTAGGCGGCGGCGGTGAGGTATCTAGGTTTGCTATGCCGCCAGCGCCATTGCTTTGCGCCTGCGCGACGACCGGCAACAATAGAAACAGACTGAGCAACAGTAGATGTTTCATGGTTCGTGCTCCTTTCAGCGCGGGCTATTATACGCCCTTGCACGCATAATGCAGTAGCTAGATTTCCTGCTGATGAATTTGCGTTTGACCCAACTCGGCGCGCTTGACTGCTTGAAGTGGCGTCTATTTTTGCACTCAGGTCGCGCCGCGACAAACCGCAGCGCCGATTATCAGCACCGTCTTTGTGCCGCCGGCCCTCGCCATCCTTGTCGGCTACTACGAACAGAGTCTCACAGTCGAGTATGTTATACTAACTTTGTTCGTATGCGCCGCTTACCTTTTGCTTAATCAATGCACAGGCCCGCACGCGCATACGCTGCGAGCTTTTGACAGGCACGACGCCGTAGCGGGCCGCGATGAGTGAAGTTAGCGCGGCGCACGCTGTCGGCTTGGCGACTTGATTGATATTTTGAATCCAGCGATGCGCAATTATTTTTGATCGCGCATCCGGGCGGGCAACAGCAGCGGCCCCGTCCAGACACAAATGGCGCGCAGAAAATTTCGCAGCAACCAGCGGCACGAACCCGTCACGGAACGCTCTTTCCAAGAGTACGTCTTCAACCTGCCCGCGCCCGCTACCTCGCGCACAGAACTACTGCGGCTCGTGCGCGGCGGCGAGGATACATACCTCGAACTCAAGGTCAAACTTTCTAATCTCGAAAAGATCGCGCAGGAGATTGTCGCGCTCGCCAACACGGGCGGTGGGCTGATGGTCTTCGGCGTCAGCGACCAACTACGCGTCGAAGGCGTGGACGACGCCGAAGGTGTGCGCGAAGAACTCGTCCGCATCTGCCGCGAACAGATCGTGCCGCCGCTCGTGCCTTATATTGACTTGGTCGCATTCGACAACGGCCGCCGCGTCGTCGCGCTCGACATCGAAGGCAAGCGCCGCCCATATCAAACGCGCGACGGGCGCTACTTCATCCGCATCGGCGCGGAGAAGCGCGAGGCTTCGCGCGAAGAGTTGTCGGCGCTGTTGGACGAAGCGCGCCCTCTGCGTTACGAGAACGTGATGGTCACGGGCGCGAGCGAAACAGACATAGACGAGGCGCACCTGTGGAGCTTCGTGCGCGAGTTCGCGGGTGATGCGTTTAATGAAGAGGCCGCGGGCGGCTATCCGACCGGCGAAGTCTTAAAGCGCGACTTGCTGCTCGCTGCCGGCAACATGGGCGAGACCGTGCCGACCGTCGCCGGTCTCCTCCTGTTCGGGCGCGACGAGCGCGTCGCCCAACTGCTGCCGCGCTCAAGCATCACCGCCGTCCGTTATGCCGGCGACACGACCCAAGCGCCGGAGATCGAACGCGCGCAACTCACGGGCAATCTGCACACGCTCTGCGAAGCAGCCCAGCGCTTCATCCGTCGCTACTGCGACCTGTGGGATGCGCGCCCGCGCCCTGTGGCTGCGAGTGGCGACGCGGGCGAGATGTTGATCGCGCGCGCGAACTATCATCGCGGCGCGGTCGGCGAAGCCGTCGCCAACGCGCTTGTGCACCGCGACCTCGCCCTGCGCGATCAGCCGACGCGCCTGCACATCTTCGACCGCGCTATCGAGGTGGTCAACGCGCGGCGCACGCTCGGCTTCATGCCCGTCGCCGGGCGCGCGATCCGCTACGGCGTGCCGCAGCGACTCAACCCGCAACTGGCCGCCATCTTCGCCAACGCTGCTTACGGTCTCGACCTCGCGCCCGGCGGGCTGCCCATGCTGCTGCGCCAAGCGCGCCTCTTCTCAGGTCGCCGCGCAGACATCAACGCTACCAACGATGAGTTCCGCTTGCGGCTCTATGGAATAGAGTAGGCAGAAAGCAGAAGGCAGAAGGCAATCAAGACAGAAAAAGCCGGTTGAGTTTTCGCTCATGAAGTTGAGCGACATTCAACCGGCTATTCTTTTGTCCTTACTGCCTACTGCCTTCTGCTTTCTAGCCCTTCGGCGCGTTGTAGAAGCGGCGGTGTTGGACTTCATAGGCGGCGTCGTCGAACTGCCCGTCGCCGTCCACGTCCACTTTGACGACGATCTTGTGTTGCTTGCCGTCGTGTTTGTCGCCGGGGTTGTAGCCGAGGCTGTACTGGTTGCGCATCAGTGCGTTGATCGAATTGAGCGCCGCTGATAGTTCACCCTCGAAGGTGATGGGGTAGTACGCGCCGCCGGTCTCTTTGGCAAAGGTCTGGAGCGCGTTCTGCGCTTGGTAGAAGGTCATGCGGCCGGGATCGCCGGCGATTGAATCGGTCGGCGTCATCGAATCGCCGTACTTCTTGAAGTACATGTTGGCTGTGCCGATGATGTAGATCGGGATGCCGGCGTTCTGCGCGATCTTGCGCGCCGTGTCGTAGTTGATCTTGCTGAAGGTATCTATGCCCGAAGAGATCAGAAAGACCGCGCGTCGGCGACCCTCGACGCTGACGAGGCCGGCATAATCGGTCGTCGCTTGTTTCGAGTCTTCAAGCACGACCGAGTCGGCGCGGCCGCCGACGAGCGTCAGTTTCAGCGCATCGTACAGATTGGCCTCGTTGAAGGCAGGCCAGTTGCGCGAGAGCAGCGTGATGACCTGATTGATGCGGGCCGGGTCGTTCGTGAAATCGGTGAGCGGTGTGGCGCGCATGTCGTAAGCGACGCACGAAATGTAGTCGCCGCGACTGACGGCGTCGCGCATGAACAAGGCCGCCGGCAGGATCACTTCGCGGCGCGGATCGTCCATGCCGCTGCTGCCGTAGTAGCCGAAGCGGGACGAGAGTTGGCTGAATTCAAGGATGACCGCGACGTTGAGTTTAGCTTCGGGCGTGCTGAAGTTGGTGATCTCTTGTTTGACGCCGTCCTCGAAGATGGCGAAGTTCTCTTTCTTCAGGCCCGTGACGAGTTGGCGCGTCTTCTTGTTGACGACGGTGGCTTCGACGTTGACCAAGTTGGACTTGACCTTAACGACCTCGCCCTCCTGCGGCTTATTGACGATGTCGGGCGGCAGTTGGTCGTCCTGCTTGTCGGTCTGCTGCTTCTCTTCGCCGGGGCGCTGATTCTTCTTCTGCGGCGTGGTCGGCGGTTGTCGTCGCGATTGCGCGACGACGGGCAGACGAGCCGGCGCGATGCTCAACAACATGGCGCAGACGGACGATGCGACGAGGAGACGACGAACGAACAAACTTCTCATAATACTTAAAACCTCTTTTCGCCGGACGGCGGGCGTGCGCATCCTTGATTGATGCCCCAACTATACGGCGCGCTTCGGAACGTGGTCAAGAATTGGATGCGATGAGCGAAAAGATAGATGCAAGAGCAGTGGTCAGTAGTCGGTGGTCAGTGGTCAGTTAGAACAAGTTTTTTTACTGACCCCTGACCACCGACTACTGACCACTGCCTTTAGCGGTTGCCCGCGAGGGCTTCGGCTTCGACGGTCACGTCGTATGCGCCGGAGTTGTCGGCGAGATTGCCTTCGTTGACGCCGAGGAAGAGGCGACCGTCGCGTTTGGCGACGAACTCCGTGTTGGCACCGACGAAGATGAAATCGTCGTTGTCGTCGCCGATGACGGCGATCAGTGCGCCGGTCGGTTCGTTGCGCATCAGCTTGTCGTTATCGGCCATGCGGGGCAGACCCGTGGGCGTCGCATAGACGCCATTGCCGAGCGAGACGCGCCCGGAAGCGTTGATGCGCAGGCGTTGACCCGCGCGCACCATCAAGCCTGAATCAGTCCAACCGTTGTTCGTGTTGTCGGCACGGACGCGGACGCGGATCGGGAAGAAAGCGGGCGCGCCGGATGATGTCGTCGTGGTCGTCGTGCGCCCGGTCGTGGTTGTTGATGGCTGCGAGATGGTCGGCGCGGGGCGGTTATCAACGACCGGCGACGTATTGTCGTTCGTGTCCGTGTTCCCGTTGCCGCTCGGGCCGCCGACGACATCGCCGATGCCGGCCGCGCCCGTAGCGGGCTGTGTGCCGCCGCTCAAGGCGCTATCGAACTCGATGGATTCGACATCCTCAATGTTGAGCGTGAGCCGACTGCGCCGGCCGCGCGTGCCCGCGCCGATGAGCACGGTGAACTGTTGATCTTTGAAGGCGATGATCTGGCCGCGTATGGTCGTGCCGTCGCGCAGGCGAATCGTGTCGGCGAGCGCGCTCGCGCTCAAGGCGATCATGAACGCGGCGGCTAGGATTGACGTGATGAACTTCTTGGACAGCATAAAACCCTCCCGTGGGCAACTACGGACGAAGTGAACTGATGGACGTTTACCAAACCGCACACGCTTTGGCAAGCAGGAGAGCGAACACGGCTCCGAGCAAATGATGTGGCGCAGGCGCGGCGAGGTTGCCTGCAATCTGCAACGCGCGCACGGTTCAGCCGTTCTGCGCGGACAGTTTTTGCTGAATGGTCTGCGGCACAGGATAGTTAGTAATGAATAGCTCTTTGCCTTTGGGCGCGTAAGTGCGACCGAAATTGTTCATGCCGTATTGTAGTTGCCACTCGTAGATGTGCGCGCCTGAGATGGCGAAGTTGCGGCGGACGGCGGGCGAGTCGTCGTAGGTGATGAGCCACTTGTGCGAGCAGGCGGCGAGCGCGCGGGCGAAGCGCGTGTGATCGAATGAAGTGTGTAGCGCGCCATTCTTGCCGTAGAGTTTCGACTTGGTCGCGCTCAAGTAGGGCGGGTCGAGGAAGATGAAAACGTCAGCGCCCGGCGCGGTCAACAACGCTTCGTAGTCGAGATTGGTTATGCGCACATCTTGCTTGAGCACAGCTTCGAGGCGCGCAAGCCGTTCGATGGCGGAGCGGGTGAAGCGCCGCTCGAAGGCTTGCTGCGAGTAGCCGCCCGCTTCGATTGTGCCGGAGAAGGTGATGCGGTTGAGGACGAAGAACCTGACCGCGCGCTCGAACGCAGACAACTCAGCCACGCGACAGTTCGTCGTCAATTCCGCGAACAGCTTGCGCCCGTCTGTCGTCTGGCGCTGAATATCTGCGACGGCTTGCGTCAGTCTGTCGAGACAGGTCTGCGCGATGTGCCAGAAGCAATAGAGGTCGTAGTTGAGATCGTTGATCCAGATGGGTAGTTGCGCGTGTTGCTGTCTGAGATGGACAAAGAGCGAGCCGCCGCCGACGAACGGCTCGCGGTAACTCGCAAATTGCGCGGGCAGATAAGGGATGATCTGCCGCAGCGCCTTTGTCTTGCCACCGGGATAACGTAAGGGGCTAGTGATCGTCGGCATAGGAACGCACAGTCTATATTTTATGCTCAATGCTCACGCGGGCCGGTTCGATGCCGCAAACGAAATACGGTAGGCCGTTTTGACCTACCGTATGCGCGCATAGTTGTTGCGCTCGCGGTGTCTGCAAACCTCCGCGACCGTTAAAGCACAGTGGTGCAGCGCGAGACAATGACAGTTTGCCGGCCCGCACCGCGTCTGTGCGACAACAACCGATCACACAAGTGTGACAGTCTTATTTGGCTACGGAGTAGCGTGCGGCATGCCTTGCATGGCCATCATGCCGCCGGTGACGACTTGGAGAATGATCAGCACGATGATCAAGGCCGTCCAGATCAGCATCAAGTTTTTGATGTTGAGCCGGCCCGCGTTCATCCAGCCCCAGATGTAGGTATAAAGCATGCAGATAAAACCCAGAATGCCTTTGAGCGCGCCTTCATTCTGGAACAGTTTGACCAGCACCATGATCGCGACGATCAAGTCGGCCAGTAATACCACGATATACAGTATGCCTAGAGCACCCATCTCTTTTCAGCCTCCAGTTTAGCTTGTTAGGTGAACGAGCAGTTTAGCCGCGCACGAGGCGGCTCATTGTGTTCGGCGCAAAGAGCAGGCGCGCCAACCAATAACAGATCAGTCCGATGAGTAACAGGGCGGTTAGCCCCGTGCGTTGTTCGACGGCCGTAACAGTTGCGACGAGCGTGTCGCGCGGGCGCGCGGGCAGCAGTGCCGCGCAGCCGAACATGATGAGTGCGCAGAGAAAGAAGGGCGCGTAGGCGTGCAGCGCGAGCGCGGTGCGCCAGTCGCCGCGCACGAGCGCGATGGTCGCGCGCGACAGACCGCAACCGGGACATGCCACGCCGAGCACGTGCGCAAACGGACAGGGCCAAGCGGGCAAGTTAGCCCAGACCAATGCAGTTTGAATGATGGCGACGACAGAGATGACGAGGGCGACGCTCCGGCGTGCGAGCATCGGTGCGAGCGTGGGGGCAAATAGTGTGCGAGCCGACATTCGTCGTTAGCGTTATCGGGGGCGGTCGCGCGCATCGAGGCGCGGGCGCAGTAGTTGGTTCGAGCGAACGCGCGACGCACATTACTACAAGCCGCAGTTCGTGACAAGACATTTGATCAAGCCTGCTAGATCAAGATTAAGCTTCGCAGTCCTACGGCTCATAGGCCGCGAAGTTAACCAAACGGTCTACCGCCCGCACGGTCGGGGTCGCACGACTTGCGGGTAGTGGGGTAACTATTTGTGGGTAATCGTAAAAAACTCTTGACAAGAAGAGATTACTCGGGCGTGGCTGTTGGGGTCGGTTGAGGACTTTTATTATCCTCTGACGCGGTTGAGATAGCTTTCAGCCTGAATACCTCTTTGTCAGTGTACTGTCGCTGCTGTTCCGCATCATAGATCACCTTCATGTAAGCGAGGGTAGGTAGGAGGGTTAAAACCACAAATATCCTCACATAGCGTTTGCGCTTTGGAAATCTTTGGCGTTCTCGCATGAAACGTCTCGTCACTAATCCGAAGATGATGAGGAAAACGCAGCTTGCTCCCGCCCCGATTACATCCTTCCACATCCATCCTACATATTTTGAAGCCAAATCCTGAAGTTCCGGCGTGAAGTCATTGGCCTTGTCCGTCAGATATATTCTGTTCAAGACCAAGAGGACAGCCAACCCTGCGTGTAGAGCGAGCACAAAAAACCAATAATAAGGCAACCTCTCTATTTCGCTCTCCGAGTGCCCCTTTTGTTCATTCCCTTGCGGGGGTAGAATGCCAAAAAGCCGTAGCGCAAGAATAGCGAAGAGACAGAACTCGGTAATTCCCATCAGCGTGGGAAGAATTGAATCCCACACATCCGCTTTGGAGTTTGTAAGCAAGACGCCTCTCCCCCAAGTCATCAGCGTGACCATCGTAGCCATTAGTGATGCGATCCACGGGAGAAGTCGTAACTTTTGTTTATTGTAATTTGCGAGAATATGAAGGAGCACGATGGTAGCCGCCGCCCACACCACGCTTCGCATAAAGCCGCCGATATACAGATACCTGTCTTGAGGGAAACTGAATAAACGCTCGGCAATCTGATTTACGGTGATTGGTGCTGACATTCGGGCGCTTCTCCTTCAGTCGAGATGACGGCGGCTCAGCGAGAGTAGATACTTATTATAGCCTAATCTTACGAGATAAGGGCGAAAAGGTCAGGCCGCTGTCAGGCAGACGGCCTGACCTTTTGACTTTATCCTAGTACGCGAGCAAGTCTTTCAACTCCCACACGCGCTTCGTGACCCCGGCCTCCATCGCGGGCGTACATCTCAGCGTCTTGTGGATACGACAGAAGTTATAGTACGCGAAGTGCAGCGCGTAGGCCGCGCGTAGATTCTCCCGCTTCTTCGAGAACCCGTTGGTCAAGCGCGTCAGGCGACGCATGTGCATCCTGATGGTTAGGTTCTGCCGCTCGATGTGCGACGTGCAGATCGCCGCCTCGTCAGGCTCGCCGATGCGCGGGTCTTTGATAATCTCCAACACGCGCGACGGCGAATAGCGTCGCTCACCCTCTGGACTCTGCGAAGGGTGCGCGGCGTGATAGGTCTTGATGAGCCGCGCGTAGTCCACCCGCACGCCCAGACTGAGCGAAACCGCGTCCGGGTAAGACTCCCAGCCGTCCGTCGTCAGTTGAAAGTGCCCGGCGGTGGCGCGCTCCAGCTTCTCGATGAAGGCTTCGGTGTCCTCGACGGTGCGCTGGCCCAGATGCCAAGCCAGCACGAGCTTCGTGTGCCGTTCTATCGCGACGAAGCAGTACGCATCGCCGGTCTCGTCGCCGTAGCCCTTCGCGTTCTTCGTCTTTTGCTTGCACCAGACGAAGCCCCAGATTTCGTCGGCCTGCACGTCGCGCACCTTAACTTGGCTGATGCGGCGGTCTTGCAGGCGCTCACATTTCCGCCCAGCGAGCAGCAGGAGCGAGAGGATCGTTCGCTTCCCGACGCCGGTCACGCGCTCAATGCCTCTGACGCTCATGCCCTCGACCAGCAGATGTAGGCATGAGAGCGCTCTCTGCACCGAGAGGCGCATCTTGCCGAGCGGTTTGCGATGCCGTTCGATGAAGGTTTTTGTGCAGACCGGACAATACCAGCGTTGTTGTCTGTATGGATCGTGTCCGTGCCTTTGGCATTTCGACCGACAGTGTATGCAGATCATCGTAGCTTCCCCTTTCGTGCGAGGTTAGCTACAATGAGTGTTGGTGCATCTCAGCGTGGCTAACCGCCGCGTTTGAGTTACCGGCCTCGTCGGTTGCAGCAACAGCCGGCGGGGCCTTCAGTTTTTCGTTGACAGGAGTCGCCCTCCTGACGTAGTATTTTTGAGACAAAAACTCCCTATGCGTGCGTAGGACTCGCCGCCGAAGGAGTCAAGCAGTTATGAGGCCGCCGATCTTGCACATCGGCGGTCTTTCTACTTTATCCCGCCCCAAAGTTTAGCATGGCTACCGTTTGAGCGGCAATCAATTTTTCCCGTAAATTTAACTATTTAGTGCGCTTACGACGCACCTGTTTAGGTTATTATGTCGCCGCCGTCGCGATGCGCGTGCGGCGCAATCTGCGTGACGATGTACCTATTTAGGTTGTTGTGAGCGATAAGATTTCATCCGCTTGCGTTTTTTAAGCGAGTCTATACCCATAATCATGTACTTAGCGTGTAGGCCGCCGGGAAGTGATAGCCCATCATCAACCAACACTTCTAACGGTATCTGTGCGAGGCGCGCATAGTGCAGAAGAACAATCAGAGGCGGCTCGCGCTCGCCCCGCTCATATTCGGAAATATGGCCGGGGAAAAGTGGCAGCACGTCGTCACCGGCCGCCTCCATCGCGGCCAGCAGCCGCTCGACCATCTGCTCTTGTGTAAGGGCCAAGTGCAGGCGAATGTAAAAGAGCTTTTCAGGAAGGCGTCTTGGCATTGGCCGGTGAGAGCGTCCCATCAGTAATGACCTCCTATCAGGAGGTGGGACAGGTCTCCGCTTGGACACCTATTTAGGTTAAACCTATTTTCAATAATTGAGGCCGACCGGAAGTTATCTAACTGTCCCAGAATTGACTTTGCCATTCCTTACGGCGACCACTGATGTGAGGGTTTATCTTGCCTCTCTCAGCCCTTGTGTTGCTTGTGAGGCGGCTTGAATGCTGCTCGCATTGTCCATAGCACGTCGCGAATTTTACCACAAACCGGAAATGAACTCATTGGGCGTGGTTTCCACCTTTTAGGTGATGTACCATCGAGGCGGGCGACAAACAATCAAATTCTGTCATGGCTAAGCGCCGCAAAAAGCAGAGAGTCTTATTGGTCGGCCTCGACTATTCGGGGCCTATCCGCCGGGGCGTGACCATCGAGACCAAAGGGCTGTGCCGCCCGCAGATCGCGCCCGAGCTGGCCGCCGCCTCGCTCTACGACTACGACGTAATCATCATTAACCCGGCCAGCTACTCCCACTTCATCTTCGGCCGACGGGGGCCGCACTCGGACTCGGAGAAAGAGTTGTGGAATCTAAAGCATGAGAACAACGATCACGATCTGGACAGCGCCTTTGATCGGTGGGGTCGGCAGGACGAGCTGAAGGCGGCCCTTGAGAATGGGACGCGCATCGTCTGGGTCATGGCGGTCGAGAAGAGAATACATTTCTTCGGCTGGCGCTCGGTCTATCAGGGGTATGTGAGCCACGCGGTTGAGGCGCTGGCCACGGCCGCCAGCTTTGCGGCGAAGCAATCTGAGAAACTGACCGTTGACAGACCGACACACCCTTTCGCACCTTACTTCAGGCGGCTCACGCGCGACGGCTGGACGCTCTGCGGCGCGTTCCGTGAGGAGCAAGACTATCTCGTGCTCGCGTCAACGCCGGAGAAGAAGGCGCTGGGGCTGGAGATTGAGGTGGAGGGCGCGCGCGGGTGGCTCGTCACCCCGCCGCCCTCGGCCGCGGCCCTCCGCCTACTGATCGAGGCGGCAGTTAAGATCAAGCCGCAGCCCGCCCGGCCGCAGTACCACGGCATCTTCCTCAGCCACACGCACTCGGACAAGCCGTTCGTCCGCCGCTTGAAAGCTGCCCTTAACGAACGCGGCGTCAGCGACGTGTGGGTGGACGAGGCGGAGATCATGGTCGGCGACTCTTTAACCAAAAAGATCGAGGAGGGGCTGACCAAGGCCAGATTCTTCGGGGTCGTGCTGTCGCCGCGCTCGGTCAAATCACGCTGGGTGCAGAAGGAACTGGAGGCGGCAATGAATAAGGAGATCAGGACAGGTTCAGTCGTGGTGCTGCCGCTGCTTTACGAGGAGTGTGAGCTACCGCCGTTTCTGGAGGGGAAGTTATATGCCGATTTCACGTCGCCGGCGGCGTTCGCCGAGTCGCTGGAAAAACTCCTGAGAAGGCTGGCGTTCACGAGTTAGAAACTCGTTATAGGTTCGGGCATATAGCGAATAGAATCTGACTCCTTATGTTAGACGTGCAAGCAGCTTATGAAGGTGGTCGAGGACTTCAACCCCTTTGTTCGGCACTCGGCCATACCAAAAGGCAAAATCGCCGTCATGGGTTACTAAGATGTCCGCTGCGGAGGATAAAAGGGCGTGGTTCAAATCAGGCGGATCGCCTTCGCGTCGGCGCTTCTTTTCGCTGAACTCTGTAAACACACGGGCATATTGATACGACAAACTTGCGCCGCTGGCGATGGCGAGAGTTTTGAAACTTAACATCCCTTCAAGCCCGCGCGCCTCACAAGCAGCGAGTAAGCCACCTTGACCACTGTGACTTTCAGCATTTTGAACCAGCTCTCTTAGTCGAGCAATGATCTTCGCTTTGTAGAAGTCTTCAAATGCCGGTTGTGCATTGCCGAACTCGGCTAGGATTATGGCGCGGTCGTGGGCATTGGCATTGGCGGCCGCAGCATGAAAGGCGGCTTCTTGTGTTCTTGTGTCGGCTAGGGCCTGTTTCCGTGCTGCGATGTCTCCGGTCGGACTGAACATCCCATCTAAATCGAGAGTGTTTGGCATCAAGGGGTAAGGGGGGCCATCGCCTTTGGCATAGTTGACGATGTTCAAAAAGAGTAACTCAGGTGGGAATAAGATTACTTCTTCTTGATATAGCAACGACCGGATTAAAGCCAATTCTTCTTTAGCTGCCGCGGCGGATGGTGCATTGAGGGCGTAAGCAGCTTCTTGAACCTGCACCGCGCTCATCAAGTTGCGAATCTGGCCGTCAGCTACAGCCGCACGGAGCTTTTCAACGTCGGCAAGAGTAACACCATTGGTCTCAGTTCGCCCGCGCTCAACAGTCAGTATGTGACTCAAAACATTTTTATCAAAGTAAACGTCAATCATAGTGGCGAGTATAGCAGACCAAGTTTGTGCTCCTTGCACCCGACCTCACGCCAGCAGTAAAGCCATTTCAATTTATGGAGTAAGCCTCTCACCTATGAAAGAACTCACAATCGGATCGCACTCGACGCTTAACCTAAATAGGTTAAGACATTTTCTCAAACTTTCTTCCCCTTAGTTGAGTAGTTGTTCCGCGGCGCGGCTGCGCGCCGGACACCTTCACTCTTGCGTCGGGCAGGGAGTTTCGCCGGCAGATCGAGGCGGTCGTCTATGAGGGCTTCGACCGAGACGTTGGCCGCCCGCGCATACTCTAAAAGCACCGGCAGCGGCGGCTCCCGCCGCCCCAATTCGTAGCCGGAGATGCTGCTGCGGAACATACCTCCCGCGTCGCTCAGGCTCAGCCGCGCGAGCATCTCATCTTGGGACAATCCGAGTGCCTGTCGAATGCGGCTCAGCTTCTCCGCAAGGCGGGCTGGCTTGGGGCGCGGCGCTCTTCCCATCAGGGCTGTCCTCCTGACGGGAAAATGGCCTTGGCGGCCCTGACAGCTTGCGCTTGGTAGCTATTTAGTTCTACATTCTCATTGTGATCGAAGCCCGCCGGAAGCCTGCCCGTTGTTGGCTTCGTGGCGGCGTTCATCACCAGCGCCGCTCAAGCTGTCGTCTCACTCAATCAGCTACCACAGGTAGTCGTTGGTAGTACGCCGGCTAAGATACCAAAGCGGCCGGCCATCCGTCACCATTACCGATGTGGAGTTAAATAGCCACTTTCGTGATTAAGAGGTATTTCGCGTGAGCCAGATCGCTTGCCTATCCCTCCTACTACTGTTACTCGTGAGTGCTGCCGCCCAACAGCAGGGCGATGATAGTTTGGCCCGTTACAAGCCGGGTAAATTGAGCCAAGTCGTCTGGGCGCATACCGAGGATGATCCTGAGCTAGAGCAGAGCGGCATCAAGCTCGGCTCCGACCCGGTCAGGGCGACGGTCACTTACGCCGGGCAGTCGCGCCCGACACCGCTCGCCGTCCGCCGCTTCATCACTTCTTACGTCTTCCAAGACGGCACGCCTGAAGATCAGAGCGGCCTCGCGACGGAGCTGCTCTTCCTAGAAGGCAAGGCGGAGTTCTGGCTGCCGGTGCAGGACAGGCTAGTGCCACAAATCAAGCAGGAGCTACGGCGCGGCGATACAGTGGAGCTGTACGCCGTCTGGGTGGGCGCGACCTATCCGGTGGGCGGCCGGCGGGAGCAAGTCTTCCTCGTCAATGAGTTCAGGAAGCCGGGCGCGCAACAACGGGCACGAGCCGCGCCCGCGCCGTGGTACACCTTCCGCGGCCCCGACGGCGATTTCACCGTCCAGTTCCCCGAAGAGCCTAAGCGCGAGGCGGACGTGCCGGGGCTGATCGCGGCGATCCGCCGCTACTATGCGAATAGCATCACTTACTACGTGGGGGTTGAGTACGAGGACGTAGGCCCGGCGGCGAGCGTTCTCAAGCCGAACCACGAGGCGACGGTCTCGGCGCTCCTGCAAGAGCAGGGGAACAGGATAGTGAGTGTGCGTCGGCTGGCGAAGGACACCTCGCAGATCGAACTATGGAGTCCGATGCGGACGCCCAACAGCTTCCTGCACCGAATAGATCGCACCATCGTGCGCAACGGCCGGTCGTACACGCTGAGTTGTGGGTCGCGCCTTATCGGGCAAGAGGTTAATCGGGCGGCGTGCCGGCGCTTCTTCGATTCGTTCCGCATCATCGGCGTGCCGCAGTAGCGACGGAATAAAGCGGTAGAATCAGCCGTGATCATCGGGCGGGTTTGGAGAAGAGTCGCCTGCCGCCCTCGCTGTGCAGGAACCACCAAGTATAGACGGCCAGCCCCGTGCCGAATGGGAAGAAGAAGACTGCCGGCACACAGAAGGCGAGCGCCGGCAGTCTGACCCAATGTTTTCTCTTCAAGAACCCGCCGCCCACGACCAGTACGGAAAGTGTGAAGAGAGACAGCAGGAGCGCGCTAGTCGTCACTAATAGGCCAAGCCAACTCCATTTCGAGAAGTTAAGTGAACGCTCGAAGCTCGCGTCCGGGGCGAGGAGCGCCCAAGCGAGGAAACCCAACGGCGGGATGCTAAGGAAAGTGCCCGCGGCCAAGTAGATTACCCCTAGCGTTTTGGCATGATCTTGGGGCGTCATAATTTTTCTTCCAGCTTGTGAGAATGGACGCAGACTAGCAAATGCCACGAACCACTCGCGAACGCCTTAATTATAGCAGGGAGTTTCTGACCCGCCAGCTAAAATCTTCCTGACCAACAAAGTAATACCCCACTACCAAGTAATACCCCACTACCGACTTGCGCACCGACTTGTTGAGTGTGATACACTGTCCTACGCCTGCAACTGAGATGTAGCCGCGTCCCAGTTGGCTTCAACGGCCAGCCAGCAACTAGGAAATCGAGGTGAACATAAAGTGTCGTTCAACAAAATCATCGTCGTCGGTAATCTCGGCCGCGATCCCGAACTGCGCTACACGCCGCAAGGGACGCCCAACTGCACCTTCAGCCTCGCCAGCAACGAGCGGCGCAAAACGAGCGCGGGCGAGCAGCAGGACATAACCACTTGGTTTCGCGTGACGGTCTGGGGCAAACGCGCCGAGACGGTTGCGCAATACTTGTCGAAGGGGCGCAGCGTCTATGTCGAAGGGCGTCTGCACGTCGAGGAGTGGACAGACAGAGACGGCAAGCCGCGCTTCACGCTCGAAGTCAACGCCAGCGACGTGCAGTTCATCGGCAGCGCCAACGAAGGCGAGCGCGACGGCATCCCCGTCCGCCAGTCGGCGCAGACGAACACGCGCGCCGCCGCCGCCAGCGCGACAAGCAAACGTGCGCCGCAGCCGACGGACGACGAAGAAGATTCGATCCCGTTCTAATGATCGAACCTTCTGACCGAGCAAGCGAGCCGAAGTTCAGCGCATGAGCGAGTCGAGGGTGGTCTTGAGTTTCGATGCGGGCACGCTCGTGCTTGAGGGCGTGGCGCGCGAGCGTGCAGTGCCCGCGCCCTTTCGTTGGGACGAGCGCGTGCTACGCCACCGCGCGCCGGCTTGGGCGTACCGGCACGTCGTCAAAGATTTCATCCGCCGCCAGACCAATTTCTCAGATCAAGCACGCGCTTACCTCAAATTCGATTTTCCCACCAAACTACTCGTCGAGCCGCGCCCGTATCAACAGCAAGCGATCAGAGAATGGCGCCGCGCCGAACGTTGCGGCGTGATCATCTTGCCGACCGGCGCAGGCAAGAGTCTCGTCGCGCAGTTGGCGATTGAGTTGTGCGGGCGCTCGACGCTCGTCGTCGTGCCGACGATTGATCTAATGAACCAATGGTACGACCTACTGCTCTCGTGCTTTCGCGCCGAAGTTGGATTGATCGGCGGCGGCTATTTCGAGATCGGCGCATTGACGATTACGACTTACGCTTCGGCGTTTCGTTTCATGGAACGGCTCGGCAATCAGTTCGGGCTGATCATTTTTGATGAATGCCACCATCTGCCTTCGGGCATCCATCGCTACGCGGCCGAGATGTCGCTCGCGCCTTTTCGTCTCGGTCTCACGGCGACGCCTGAACGCGCCGACGGGGCGGAGCGCGAATTGACGCGCCTCATCGGTCCCGTAGTCTATCGGCGCGGCGCACATGAACTGGCGGGCGAGTATCTGGCCGATTATAGCGTCGTGCGCATTAACGTGCGGCTCGGTCCAGACGAACGCGCGGCTTACGAGCACGAGCGGGCGATCTTTCGCCGCTTTCTGCAAGAACAGGGAATTGAACTGAGCACGCTTGACGGCTGGCAACGATTCGTCGCCGCGAGCGCGCGCAGTGAACAGGGGCGACGCGCGCTGCTCGCCTATCGTGAGTCGAAGCGCATCGCGCTCGGCACAAACGGCAAGCTGCGCGTGCTTGCAGAGTTGTTGCAACGCCATCGGCGCGAGCGCACTTTGATCTTTACGGCCGAGAACGAGATGGTCTATCGCCTCTCGGAACAGTTTTTCATTCCGGCGATCACGCATCAGACGGGCGTGAAAGAGCGGCGCGAGTGGCTCGAAGCGTTTAACGCGGGCGAAGTGCTCGCGCTCGCCACGTCGAAGGTCTTGAACGAAGGCATCAATATCCCTGCGGCTTCGGTCGCCGTCGTGCTCTCCGGCTCAGGCTCTGAGCGCGAGCACATACAGCGTCTGGGCCGCATCCTGCGCAAGCAACCCGACAAAGAAGCGATCCTCTACGAAGTCGTCGCGGGCGAGACGACCGAAGAACATATCAGCCAACGACGCAGCGCGGGCGCACAGTTTAATGATGTGACGTATGAACGACCGCAAGCGCGTCTGATGAGGTAAGCGAACGATGTTGACGGCCGATCTTGCACTGAGTTGGCAACGCGGCGACCGTACGGGGCCGCGCTACATTGATCCGGCCGATGCGGATTATTTAAGCGATGCCATTCAACTCATTCAACTACTGCAAAACTTTGAGGGGCGCACGCGCGCAGAACTTGACGAAGCGCTTGCAGAGTACGTCGGCGTCGGCACGGACTATCGCATTCAGCGTGGCTTGATCAAGCTGTTGCTTGATCGCTGCGCGTTTGAAACCGTCGCTGCGAAAGACCCGGTCGAAATTCGCCGCGCGCTCTTTCGTCGGGCGCGCGAACATTACCCTTTGCTCGCACACAGTCCGTCCGGTGTTGAATTAGTGGCTGAAGTTGCGCGTGAGCTTGAATGCGCGCCCGACGATCTGCGCGCGAGTCTCTACGCCGACCTGCCGGAGCGCCAGCGTCTGCTCACGTTCGAGCGCATCGCGCCGCGTGCGCTGCTCGATCTATACAACCTTGCGCAAGCGCAGGCACTTCTATATCGCTGCGTGCAGATGCAGTTGTGGATTGAGCCGCAAGCGACTGATAGCTATCGGGAGTTGTTCGGCGCGATCAAAGCTTACCGGCTGCTGCACACGATCAAAGGCAGCGCCGCGCAAGGCTATGAAGTGCGCCTCGATGGCCCCGTCTCTCTGTTCCAACGCTCGCAAAAATACGGCGTGCAGATGGCGGTCTTCTTGCCGGCGCTGCTGCTCTGCATCGGCTGGCGCATGCGCGCGGAGATCGCTCTGAAGCCGCCGGCCGCAGGGCGCGCCTTCTTCGAGTTAGACAGCAGACAGCGCCGTCTGCGTTCACACTACTTGCGTGCATCGCTCAGCACGCAGCCTGATAGAGACGAACTCGTCGAACGTTGGGCGCGTCACGACAGCCCTTGGACGCTTGCGGCGAATCGCGAAGTGATCGATCTCGGCGCGAGCGCTTTCATCTCCGATTACGTGTTGACGCATGCGGACGGGCGGCGCGTCTATCTTGAACTGCTCGGCTTCTGGACGCCGCAATACTTACATGCGCGGCTGCGCGAGTTCGAGCACGCGGGCTGCGAAAATTTTCTGCTGGCCGCATCGGACGAACTGCGCGGCAGCCGCGACGCGCTCGCGCACATGCCCCACCATGCCCTTATCTACAAAACGCGGCTCGCACCTGCGGAGATCGTGGCGGCAATCGAAAGACTATCAACCGATCAACTTTGAAGAGTAGGCAGACCCGCCCGCTTGCAGCAGGCGGTACTGACTTGTGATGTTGACTGCGATTCGAGAGCGTGATGGGCAGAAGTTAGGTGCGTGGGAGGCGCACAGAGATGATCGGCCGTTCGTCTGTTTCTGCTGCCAGCGCGTGGTGACGCTCAGACGCGGCCATATCATTGCGCCGCACTTCGCGCACCAGCCGCCTGTTACTTGCGAGTACGGCACGGGCGAATCAGAGGCGCACCGGCGTTGCAAGATCGCGATCTATGAAAGCCTGTGCACAGACAGCCGCGTGACCAAGTGTGAATTAGAACGCAATCTCGGCACAGTCAGACCGGACGTGAGCGCGTACATCAACGGTGTGCCGGTCGCCATAGAGGTGCAACTGAGTACGCTGTCGCTTGAAAAGATCGCGTATCGCACAAGCGAGTACCGGCGCAAAGGCATCTACGTGCTGTGGCTGCCCGTTTATCATCGCGGCCTAGATCAAGAGCTATACAGCCCGCGCCCTTGGGAGCGTTGGCTGCACGCGACGTACTTCGGGCGCGTCTATTACTGGCTCGAAGGCGCGACCGTCCTGCCCGTCCGCTTTCGCGATTACTACCTACTTCTGCGCGGGCGCACGCGCGACTACCAAAAACTCTCGCGCCGCAAAGTGCTGATCACCGGTCAACCTTTGAACCTGATCGAACATTTCAAACCGTTCGATAGAGATGCCTGCGCCCGACAACTGCGCGTGCCAAACGCGAAACTCATGATCGCCGTGCAATGATCGGCAAGTGCTCGCGCCGCATGCGAACGCACACGATTACAGCGTGAGCGGCGGCAGATTCGCCGCGCGTAGTTGTTCGTTGAGCGCGGGCACGTCCTTAGTCTTGATGTCGCGCCAGCGTTGCAAGAGGCCGGCGAGCGTGCGTTGAAACTCGTCTGCGGCGGCGGCAGCTTGCATCGTCGGCGGCGCATCGGCGTCCTGTAGCACCTCAAGCAACGAGCCGAAGGACGCATTCACTTTCGTCAAGTCTTGTTGGTTGGTTGCATTCGCGCCGCCGCCGCCCGCCACGCTTTCGAGCGCCGCCGCTTTCTGATCGAGCGCCTTCAACGTCGCAGGCAAAGCGCCCTGCGTCACACGCGCGCTCAAGTCTTTGAGTTGCGCTCTGAGCTTGCGCACCTGTTCGAGCGCCTCGCGGCTCTGACGCATGCCTTCATACGCGCGCAGCGAGAGCGTGAACTGTTGTTGTAAGCCAAGCAGCGGCGTCTTGACGCGCGGATCGATACGCACGCTGAGCGGTTGCGTGTAGCTGCGCCCGTTGACCGTGAGCTTGACTGTGTATTGACCGGGCAAGACGAGCGGCCCTTGCGGCGTGGGCGGCGTGTCGCGGTAGTTCGCCGAGATCGGATAGTCGTAACGATCAACGCGCGGCGGCGGATAGTGCAAATCCCAGACGAAGCGTTGCATGCCGGCGGTGGTCAAGAGCGGCTGCGGCGGGCGTATCCAGTAGGTCGGCACGTTCATATCTTTTTCGTTGACGGGGACAGGCTCGGGCGGATCGGCGCTCGAAAAATGACGCACGAGTTTGCCCGCGCGATCAAGTATCTCAAGCGTGACGGGCGTAGTTGCATCCGCCTTCAAATAGTAATCAATGATCGCGCCATCGGGCGGGTTCTGACCCGCAGGCTCTTCGGGCGGGAGCGGCGTGTCTGTGTTGACGTTGCGGCGGACGCGCGTGGCGAGTTGCGGGCGGAAGAGGTAGGCGTCCGACGCTGCGATCTGCGCGGTGGCCTGTCGGAGCGGCGTGATGTCGTCGAGAATCCAGAACGAGCGGCCGTGTGTGCCGACAACTATGTCGTCGTCGTGGATGACGAGATCGCGCACGGAAGACGCGCCCATGTTCAAGCGGAGCGGCTGCCAATCGTCGCCATCGTTGAACGAGACATAGACCGCACGCTCCGAACCGGCGAACAATAATCCTTTGCGCTGCGGGTCTTCGCGCACGGTGTTGATCGGATCATCAGGCAGCCCGCGCACGATCTCTTGCCAAGTCCGGCCGCCGTCGTGCGTGCGATAGATGTGCGGGTGCATGTCGTCGAGACGAATGCGATTGACGGCGGCGTAGGCGGTCAACGTATCGAAGTGGCCGGCATCAATGAGCGAAATCTTGCTCCAAGAAGTTAGGCTCGGCGGCGTCACGTTCTGCCACGTGCGCCCGCCGTCGCGTGTGACGTGAACAAGGCCGTCGTCCGTGCCGGCCCAGATCAAGTTCACATCTTTTGGCGAAGGCGCGACCGTATAGATCACGCCGCGACGCGGCATCGTCGCCATCTCAGGTTTGCGATAGATGCCAATGCTCTCAGGCACGTCGTACTTCTCGCGCGTCAAATCGGGACTGATGATCTGCCAACTCTGGCCGCCGTTGATGGTTTTGAAAAGGACGTTGCCCGCGTAGTAAAGAATGTGTGGATCAACCGGCGAGAAGACGATGGGCGCGGTGCGCAGGAAACGATACTTGCCGCTGCGCACGGCTTCGGGCGCGACCGATTGCGCTTGACCCGTGCGTTTGTCGAAGCGCGAGAGCTTGCCGCCGTAGATGAGGTTCGGATTCAAAGGATCGGGCGCGATGTAGCCATACTCTTCCGCGCCGACGGTGCGCCAATCGCGGAACGTGATCGCGCCGTTGTCGCCGCGACTCGCCGTGCCGATTGAACCGCTCTCCTGTTGCCCGCCATAGACCCAGTACGGATATTGATTGTCTGTGCTGACGTGATAGAACTGCGCGGTCGGTTGGTTGTACCAACTGCTCCAAGTCTGCCCGCCGTTGACGCTCAAGGTCGCGCCTTGATCGCTGGCGAGCAAAATGATCTCCGGGTTCTCCGGGTTGATCCAGATCGTGTGATAGTCGTCGCCGCCGGGCGCGCCTTTGAAAGCGTGATAGGTGACGCCTGCGTCGGTCGAACGATACGTCGAGGTGTTGCACGAATAGACAATGTCTTTGTCGCGCGGATCAACTTTCACTTCGGCGAAGTCGCTGCCGCGCCCCCAGATGCGCACCTCCGAGTTGACGCGCGTCCAACTCTCGCCCGCATCGTCCGAGCGATAGATGCCGCCGAGTTGCGGCGCATCAACGTTGGCATACATGCGTTTCGGATCGCTCGGCGCGATGGCGAAACCGATGCGCCCCAAGCCTTGCTCAAACGTCGGCAAGCCCTTCGTCAACTGCTTCCAAGTGCTTCCGCCATCGGTTGATTTATAGAGGCCGCTGCCCGGCCCTTGCCAAGCGCCGTTCTCCCAAGGCCCTTGGCGCGCAGCCCACAAGTCCGCGTAGATCGTCTTGGAATTTTTCGGATCAAACGCTAACGCAATCGCGCCCGTGTTCTCGTCCTTGTAGAGCACCTTCTCAAAGGTCGCGCCGCCATCGGTCGAGCGAAAGACGCCGCGCTCCTCGTTCGGGCCGTAAGGATGACCGAGCACGGCGACAAGGATGCGGTTCGCGTCTTTCGGATCGACGATGATCGCGCCGATCTGTTGCCCGGCGCGCAGGCCCAAGTGCAGCCAAGTCTGGCCGCCGTCGGTTGATTTGTAGATGCCGTCGCCGGTCGAGAGATCGGGCCGTTGCAAGCCCTCGCCGCTGCCGACGTAGATCGTGTCGGGCGCGGAGGGCGCGACGGCGATTGCGCCGATTGAGCCGGTCGGTTGCTCGTCGAAGAGCGACCGCCAAGTGCGGCCGTAATCATCCGTCTTCCAGACGCCGCCGTTATTGACGCCGATATAAAAAACATTAGGGCGGCCGGGCACGCCGGTCGCGCCCACAGTGCGGCCGGCGCGGAACGGCCCGATCATGCGCCAACGCATGCTTTGATAGAGATGCGGGTCGACAGCTTGCGCGAGCGCGTAGACGCAGAGCAGAGAAATCGTCAGCAGGTTGAACAGAGCAAGGCGCAGTGTTCGTTTGATCATCGGTTATTGTCTCCGTCCGAGCAAGAGCGTGTGGGTTGCGACAGCACCCTATCATAATTTTTTGGAAACTGCTGCAAAGATTTGCCGCCGCCGCCGCTTCGTCAGCCAGATCAAACCACTCGTAACCGCCATCCGCACACTGGTCACATTTTGCAAACTTGACTGCCCCGTGTGCGTTTAATCGAGCAGAACTTCGCGCTCTCCCCAGAGCTAACTGAACAGCGATTTTGCGCTCGGTGAACTTGGACTGGAAAGGAAGACGACATGAAAAAAAATCTGCTTCGCACTATCTCGATCTTCATCCTCTGCGCGCTCGTCGGCGGCAGCGCCTTGGCCAACGTGAAAAGCAAGAACGTGCACTTCAACGACGACGTGACGGTCGGCGGCACGGTTGTTAAGAAGGGCGACTATAAAGTCTCCTTCGACGATCAGACCAAAGAGTTGACGATCAGCAGCGGCAAAAAGATCATCGTCAAGACGACGGCGAGCTTGGATGAGACCAAAGCCAAAAATGGGACATTCTCCGAACCGGCTTACAGAACTAAGCTGGAAAAAGAGGGCGGCGCGCTCTTGTTGACAAGCGTCTATGTCGGCGGCGCAAGCGCCGTCATCGGCGACAACGCGAACGCCGCAACAGCGACCGCGCAGTAGTCGGCCCATCAGATGAGCCGCAAGCACTGACCGCGAACTGACACGAAACAGTCTGGCCCAACCAACGCGAACTGCGTGCGTTTGGGGGACGCACTGCTTCGTGTCAGTTCATCTTTCAATAACCACTCTGCTATGACCAGCGACTCCTCATTGGCAAGCTACAAGTCGTTCTTCCCGTCTCAAAGTAAGTCGCAAAGTCAGTACCGCCTGCGGTAGCGGGCGGGTATGCGGTGACGTAAATTAAGACCCGCCCGCTACCGCAGGTGGTACTGACCTCTTTTTTTTGTACTGCAACTTGGTATTAAATTGCTCGCGCGTGGCTGCTCGCCTTAACTCATCTGTCGGTGTAAGGTAAAATCGCACGTCCTGACGGAGACCTGAGTAGCCATCGGCGCGTGCCTCGTTCTCTTCAGGACACACTCCCGATAGCTGAGCAGCGCGCGCCGCAGTCACGCGCGGCACGACTGCCACGATCTACACTTCGTGCTTAAAACTAAATCCTGATGATGAGCTTTATCGCGGTCGGCGTAACTATCGCACACTATCGAATCATCGAGCCGCTCGGCGCAGGCGGCATGGGCGCGGTCTATAAAGCTTACGACAATAAACTTCAGCGCGTCGTAGCACTCAAAGTGTTGCCGCCCGATGCGGTCACGCAGGAAGACAGGCGGCGGCGTTTTCTGCAAGAGGCGCGCGCTGCTTCCGCGCTGAATCATCCGCACATTCTGACCGTCTATGAGATCGGCGAAGCGGACGGCAAGCCTTACATTGCGATGGAGTACATTGAGGGGCAGACCTTGCGCCAACGCATCGCGGCCGGCCCATTAGCCTTCAAAGATGATTTAGAGATCGCCATACAGATCGCCAACGGTCTCGCCAAAGCGCACGAGCACGGCATCGTCCATCGCGATCTGAAACCGGAGAACTTGATCATCAGCCGCGACGGCTACGCGAAGATTCTCGATTTCGGCTTGGCGAAACTCGTCGAACGACGCCAACGCGCCGCCACCGCCAACAGCGCCGACAAGACGCTCGTTCAAGTCAAGACGCAAGCCGGCATGATCATGGGCACGGTCAACTACATGTCGCCTGAACAACTGTTGGGCCAGCGCGTCGATCTGCGCAGCGACATCTTCTCTTTTGGCATCGTGCTTTATGAGATGGCGACGGGCCAGTGTCCGTTCGCCAACGAGAACAAGATCGACACGATGCACGCGATCCTGCACACGGAGCCGCAGCCGCCCCACGCGCTCAAATCCGATCTGCCGCTCGACCTGCATCAGATTCTCGTCAAGGCTCTGGCCAAAGCGCCGCAGGCGCGTTATCAAACAACCAAAGAGTTGGCGACTGATCTGAAAAATTTACGCCGCGCGCTCGAAGCGGGGCGCACATTGTTAGCGCCAACGAAGACGCGCTTGGTCTTAAAGCACGTCACGACCCCTGTGCAAGGCGCGCGCAAGATTGATTATGAGCAGGAACTGAACGAAGCGCAGTACAAGGCCGTGACGACTGTGGACGGCCCGCTCCTCATCGTCGCGGGCGCAGGCACGGGCAAGACGCGCACGCTCGTCTATCGCGTCGCGTATCTGGTGGAGACAGGCGTGCGCCCTGAGTCCGTGTTGCTTCTGACCTTCACGCGGCGCGCGGCCACGAGCATGCTTGCGCGCGCGGCGGCGCTGGCCGATGCACGTTGCCAGCGCGTCTCCGGCGGCACGTTCCACTCGCTCGCGCACGCGGTCATACGCAAACATTCTGAGTTGACCGGCATCGCGCGCACCTTCATGGTGCTCGACCCTTCAGACACGGAAGACCTCGTTGATCTGCTGCGCCGGCAGATGCAACTCACCGGCAAAGACCGGCGCTTCCCGCGCAAGCGCACCATCTGCGCGATCTTCAGCATGGTGGCTAACAAACTGCTCTCACTGGAGGAAGTGCTCAACCGTTTCTATCCGCAGTTCGCGCACGAGCGGCGCGACCTCGAACGTTTGTTGCAGGCGTTCACCGAGTTCAAACGCGAGCGCCATCTGTTGACTTACGACGATCTGCTCGTGCGTCTGCGTGAGGCATTGGAAGCGAGCGCAGAGTTGCGCCTGCGTCTTTCGGAACAGTACCGGCACATCATGGTGGACGAGTATCAGGACACGAACAAACTGCAAGCGCAGATCGTGCGGCTGATGACCGCCACGCATGATAACGTCGCGGTGGTCGGCGACGAATGCCAGTCAATCTATTCGTTTCGCGGTGCGAGTTTTGAGAACATGCTGGAGTTTCCCGAACTCTTCCCCAAAGCGCGCGTCATCAAACTCGAAGAGAATTTTCGCAGCACGCAGCCGGTCCTCGATGTCGCCAACGCGCTCATCGAAGAGGCTGAGACGGGTTACGCCAAACGCCTCTTCTCGCGCATGCCCGAAGGCCCGCCGCCCGTGCTCGTGAGCGCGCGCGATGAGAACGAGCAATCGCGCTTCATCGTGCAGCGCATTGAAGAGTTGCGTGACGAGGGCGTGCCGCTCCACGAGATGGCGGTGCTGTTTCGCGCGAGCTCCCACTCATTCGATCTCGAAATCGAACTGGGCAAGCAGGGCATTCCGTTTCGCAAGTTCGGCGGCATCAAGTTTGCCGAGTCGGCGCACATCAAAGACGTGCTCGCGTTCCTGCGCATCGTCGTCAACCCATCCGACACGCTCTCTTGGTTTCGCGCGCTCAAACTGATCGATCACATCGGCGATGCGACGGTCGAACAGATTCTCGCGCACTTGAGCGTTGAAAGAAGAGAGTTCAGAACGGCAAAAGCAAAAGAGAGTCTGTTCAAACGACTGAAGCAGTTTCCGGCGCGGGTCAGTTACAAGGATCAACTGATCAAACTCGCGCACGTGCTGCAAACGATCTGCGAGCACAAATCGCCGCACACGCAACTCGCCACTGTGCTCAGGCTCTACCGCCCGATCCTGAAAGTGCGGCACGACGACCACCCGCGCCGGCAACGCGACCTTGAGCACCTGCAAGCGATAGCGAAGCGTTACAAGAATGCTTCAGAGTTGTTGGCTGATGTCGCGCTTGATCCGAACGATGCGGCGCAAGCCGAGGCGGCGCGCGGTAGCGGCTACGTGACGCTCTCGACCGTGCATTCGGCCAAAGGTTTGGAGTGGGACGCGCTGTTCGTCATCTGGCTGGCAGATGGTTGGTTTCCTTCGTCGCGGTCTTATGAAGAGTTTGAGGATTTAGAAGAAGAGCGGCGCTTGCTCTACGTCGCCACGACGCGCGCCAAACGCCATCTCTATTTCACGCACCCGCTCAATCTTTATCCGGGCGCAGGCCCCGACGCGCTCTTAG
>QHXQ01000111.1 GCA_003223935.1 Acidobacteriota bacterium
GATGTAGTGGCGCGGCTCTTTCTTTAAGACAACGCCTTCGATGTACTCAATGATTTCAGCGCGCGTCGCGTGGCTGCGCACGACATCACGCAAGCTGTGTTCGACCGTCGAGAAGAGACAGGTTCTGATCTGCCCATCGGCGGTGAGACGTATGCGCGAGCACGCGCCGCAGAAGGCTTCGGTGACGGGCGCGATGATGCCGATCTCGCCTGCTGCGCCGTCGGCGAAGCGCCAACGCGAAGAGGTCTCAGCACCACGCCGCACGTTTGCGGGCACAAGCGGGAAACGTTCTTCGATGCGCGCGCGTATCTCGCGCCCTGAGACGACCGACTCACGCGACCACTCGTGCCCCGAATCAAGCGGCATGAACTCGATGAAGCGCATCGCCACATCGTGCGCGCGCGCAAACGCGGCGAAGTCTGCAACTTCCGTCTCGTTGTAGCCGCGCACGACGACGGCGTTGAGCTTGATCGGCGTCAACTGCGCCTGCTTTGCTGCTTCGATGCCGGCGAGCACACGTTCGAGCACGTCCACGCCGGTCATGCGCCGGAACACGTCGCGCTTTAAGCTGTCGAGACTGATCGTGACGCGGTCGAGACCTGCATCTTTCAACTGTTGCGCGTGGTCGGGCAAAAAATAACCGTTCGTCGTGAGCGCGAGGTCGCGGAGGCCCTTGTCTTTAAACGCAGCAAGTTTACTGATGAGCGTCTCGATGTCGCGGCGCAGCATCGGCTCGCCGCCCGTCAAGCGAATCTTCTCAATGCCGAGCGCAACGAAGATGTCGCAGACGTACTCGATCTCTTCATAGGTCAGCATCTGCTCCTTCGGCCCCATCGGCGGCTCGCCGTGCGGCAGACAGTAGAAGCAGCGGAAGTTGCAGCGATCCGTCAGCGACAAGCGCAAGTCGCGGATCGCACGCCCGTATGAATCTTTGAGTACGGCAGTCACAATCTTATTTGCACAGCACGCGTCGGTTTGCTGCCGGCGAGTAGTTTTGAGCCAAAGACAATGATACGCCGACGTGTGACACGCTCCAAGTCAAGAGCAGTGGTCAGTGGTCGGTGGTCAGTGGTTAGTGAAAACAAAACTGCTCTTGCTGATCACTGATCACCGACTACTGACTACTATTTATTTGACCGAATACTTGATCACGTCCTTACCGCCGAGAAAGCCTCTGGTGGTTGTCTTAACGATTAGCCCGGCGTGCTCAAGCTCGTAGTAGGCGCGTTGAATCTCGCCTTTGTCTACGCCGAGTTGTTGCGCGAGGGCGGCGGGCGCGGGCAGCGACGCGCCCGCGCTGACTTGTTGGCTGCGTATGCGCGCTTCGATCTGCGTCCGCACTTGCAGATAGACGGGGCCTTCAGACAGGGGTTTCAACTCAATATCCATGCTTGATGCACCTTAGATTCGTTCCGGCTGACCGCTTAAGATCATTTTACACTCACCCAGCAGCCGCGCTCATGCGACCGGCGCGCGGCGTCGAGGACGAGTTGCGCGCGATGACCGTCGGCGAAAGCGGCGGCGTGCGCGACCGTGTTGCGGCCCGCGCGCAAGGCTTTGACGATCTCGCACGCAAAGACCGTAAAGCCGCGCGACCAACTGCCGTCACGCATGCCGCGTGCGATGGGCGTCGGGGTGAACTTGATGCGTTGCCACGCGCCCGCGCCGGGTTCAGCGCGGAAGAGTTCTTCCGGTTCAGCGATCATGAGCGCGCCGCGCTCGCCGTAGAGCGCGAGACTGTGCTCCATCTGGCCTGACTCGACCATCGAGAGCGAGATCGTGCCGGTCGTGCCTGCGGTCAACGAGCCGTCTGTGAAGCGCAAGAGCAAGTTCGCTTCGTCGTCGGTCGTGACCTTGCGCAGTTCGCCCGTGCGCTCGTCAGGTCGTTCGCTGACATGCGTCACCAGTTGCGCGCAGACGTTTGTGACTTCCGCGTCGAGCAGCCAACGGCACGCATCAACCGCGTGCGAGCCGATTGCGCCGAGCACGCCGCCGCCCGCGCGTTCGTCCGACCACCAATCCCATGCGCGCGTGGCGCTTGCGCGCGAGTCGGCGCTATAGCGAAAACGTATGTGACGCACACGCCCGATTTCGCCTGCGTGCAAGCGCGCGCGCAGACGTTGGCGGCCTGCGAGCAGACGCAGTTCATGATCGACGAGTGCGAGCGCTTGCGCCTGTGCCGCGCGTTGGCGCATCGCGTCCGTCTCCGCAGCGTTCATCGCCATCGGCTTCTCGCACAGCACAGCCTTGCCAGCGTCGAGCACGGCGAGCGCGATCTCCGCGTGTGTGACGGGCGGCGTGACGATGCTCACCAAATCAACATCTGGGCGCGCGACGACTTCACGCCAACCGTCCGCCACGTTGGGAATATCGAACTCGCGCGCGACTGCTTCGGCATTCGCGCGATGCCCGCTCGCAATCGCGACGACGCGCGCGCCCGTGCAAGCACGGAAGGCTGGCAACTGCGTCGTGCGCGCGAAGCCCGTGCCGATGATGCCGATGCCGATAGTCTCTTTCATCGTCCGATTCAGTGGTAATTGATTTTGTTGTGTGCGCGTATCGTAGGTGTGTGTGCGCCGTGCTGTCAACGAGAGCGGCGCGCACGCATGAGCGACCAGTGTTTCGCGCGACACGGCGAGCGATGCAGGCTTGTGGCGTGGCCTCAGTCTTGCCTCTATGCTGCTGGCCCGCGCTCGGTGGGAGTTGTCGCTTTAACTTGGGGCTTTTTACCCATGCCGGCGTGAATTCTCACCCGATGCGGATGAAAGCGTCGGGCCATCTCTTATCGGCTGCGCGCCGTCATACGGTTCAAGCTGAGAGTCAAAGCTTAAACTTGTGACCATGATCGCTTGAGACCGTCGCGCGGCTGTTTTAGAATAAAGGTGAACCAGCGCGACGAGTCTGCCCGCCGCCCGTGTGCTTCGAGATTACTTCGGAAGGAATCATCGAGAGAACCGCTATGAGTACAGTCATTGATGCGCCGCCGTCTGAACACGTCGAAAAACATTTTGAAGAGGTCGAGACCGTCACGATTCGCTTCGCGGGCGATTCGGGCGACGGCATGCAGTTGACCGGCACGCAGTTTACGAACACCTCTGCCGTGCTTGGCAATGACATCTCGACGCTGCCCGACTTTCCGGCCGAAATCCGCGCGCCCGCCGGTAGTCTGCCCGGCGTCTCCGGTTTTCAGTTGAACTTTTCATCGCAGGACATACGCACGCCCGGTGATCAGCCGAACGTGCTCGTGGCGATGAACCCGGCCGCTTTGAAAGTGAACTTGCCCGACTTGGAAGAGGGCGGCACGATCATCGTCAACACGGACGAGTTCAACAAGGGCAACTTGGAGAAGGCGGCTTACGCCGCGAACCCGCTCGAAGACGACACGCTCGCGGGTTATCGCGTGCATAAGCTTCCGATCACAACCTTGAACCTGCGCGCACTGCAAGAGGCGAAGGTTGGATTGGGCCGCAAAGAGATGGATCGTTGCAAGAACTTCTTCGCGCTCGGCGTCCTCTACTGGCTCTACGACCGGCCGATGGAGCCGACCTTGAATTGGATCAAGGCGAAATTCTCGAAGCTGCCAGAAGTGGCCAAAGCCAACGAGATCGCTTTGAAGACCGGCTACAACTTCGCCGACACGACCGAAGTCTTCACGACGCACTACACGATCAAGAAAGCGCACATTGCGCCCGGCAAGTATCGCAAGATCACGGGGAACGAAGCGACCGCCATCGGTTTTGTCGCTGCCTCGCAGCTTGCAGGCCGGCCGCTCTTCTACGGCTCATATCCGATCACGCCCGCGTCGGACATCCTGCACGAACTCGCGCGCCACAAAAATTTCGGCGTCCGCACGTTTCAAGCGGAGGATGAGATCGCGGCCGTCTGCGCGGCCATCGGCGCATCGTTCGCGGGCCACATCGGACTCACGGGCACGTCAGGCCCCGGCGTCGCGTTGAAGCAAGAGGCCATCGGTCTCGCCGTGATGACAGAGCTTCCGCTCGTCATCATCAACGTGCAACGCGGCGGCCCTTCGACGGGACTGCCGACGAAGACCGAGCAGGCTGATCTCTTTCAAGCCGTCTGGGGGCGCAACGGCGAATGCCCTGCGGTCGTGCTTGCGCCCGCGACGCCCGCCGACTGTTTCCACATGGCGGTCGAAGCGGTGCGCATCGCGTTCAAGTATATGACGCCTGTGTTCTATCTCTCCGACGGTTATCTCGCCAACGGCGCGGAGCCTTGGGCGCTGCCAAAGATCGATGAGCTACCGAAGATCGAAGTGAAGTTCGCAGACGACCCGACGAACTTCATGCCTTACGCGCGCGACCCCGAAACGCTCGCGCGACCCTACGCCGTGCCCGGCACGCCCGGACTTGAACACCGCATCGGCGGCATCGAGAAGCAGCACATCACGGGCAACGTCAGTTATGATCCAGAGAACCACGAGTTCATGGTGCGCATGCGACAGGCGAAAGTTGATCGCGTCGCGCAGGATATTCCTGACGTTGAAGTCTTCGGCGCACCGACCGGCCGCGTGCTCGTGCTCGGTTGGGGTTCGACCTACGGCGCGATCACTTCGGCGGTCGAGCGCATGCAACGCGCCGGTCATTCAGTCTCAAGCGCGCACCTGCGCCACCTGAATCCGTTCCCGCAAAACTTGGGCGAGGTGCTCGCAAGCTTCGATAAGGTCATCATCCCGGAGATGAATTTGGGCCAACTCTGCACGATGATCCGCGCTAAGTATCTCGTGGATGCCGTCGCCTTCTCGAAGGTCAAAGGTCGCCCGTTCCAGATACGCGAGATCGAGCGGAAGGTTGAGGAGTATTTATAACGTCAGCGAGTCACGATGAACGCTTCCGTCGAAAACATTGCACCTCGTTCCGTGCATGATGTCTATGCCGAAGGGCAACGCTACTTTATGGGGCAAGGAGAACTGCACGGCGCGCTGGCGCAACTGGTGGATGATTTGAAACGGCACGGCATTGATTACATGGTCATCGGTGCAGTCGCATTGATGGCGCATGGCTATCCGCGCTTCACCGAAGATATTGATCTCGTGCTGACGAAGGAAGGGCTGGAAGCTTTTCATCGTGAGCTAGTCGGGCTTGGGTACGCGCCCGCGTTTCAAGGCGCGCGCAAGCGTCTGCGGGCGACACGTGCGGGCGTGCCAATTGAAGTGATCGTTGCGGGCGAGTATCCGGGCGACGGCAAACCGAAGCCGGTTGAGTTTCCAGTGCCAGCAGACGCGGCGACAGAGATTGACGGCGTGCAGTTCGTCACGTTGGAGAAGTTGATCGAGTTGAAATTGGCGTCGGGCATGACCGCGCCGGATCGCTTGAAGGATTTAGCCGACGTGCAGGAGTTGATCAAACTGCGTGGTCTCACATCAGAGTTTGCCGAGCGGTTGAACCCTTACGTGCGCGAGCAGTTTCTTACGCTATGTCTCGCGGTCGAACAAGCAAAGCAGAACAACATTGCAGACGAGAGAAGTTGAAGGAGCAGTGATGAGCACAAACGGTAAGAACGGACACGGCGCGAACGGGCAAGAAGAGAGCGTCAAAGGGATCACGGGGAACGTGGGCGGCGGGGTTGCGCCGGAGAGCGAGCCTGCGCCGGTCGTGGCGGGTGCGGTTGCGCCGCCCGTGGTGAAGTTGACGAAGGCTGACTTCACATCAGATCAAGAGGTGCGTTGGTGTCCCGGTTGCGGTGACTATTCGATCTTGAACAACGTGCAGAAGGTGATGCCGGAGCTTGGCATCCCGCGCGAGAAGGTCGTGTTCGTCTCAGGCATCGGCTGTTCGTCGCGCTTTCCTTACTACATGAACACCTACGGCTTCCACACCATCCACGGCCGCGCGCCCGCAATTGCCACCGGCATCAAAGGCGCGAATCCTGAGTTGTCTGTCTGGGTCATCACCGGCGACGGCGATGCACTCTCCATCGGCGGCAACCATTTCATGCACGCCATCCGCCGCAACCTAGACATCAACTACATACTCTTCAACAACCGCATCTATGGCTTGACGAAAGGTCAATACTCGCCGACCTCCGAGTTCGGCAAGAAGACCAAGTCAACGCCGATGGGCGTGATTGATTATCCGGTCAACCCTGTCTCGCTCGCCATCGCTTCGGAAGCCACCTTCGTCGCGCGCTCGTTCGACATTGACGTGAAGCACTTGAGCGCGACCATTCAAGCCGCCGCGCGCCACAAAGGCATCTCGTTCATCGAGGTCTATCAGAACTGCAACATCTTCAACGACGGCGCGTTTGAATACTTCACCGAACGCACGGGCCGCCCCGATCACATGATCTACCTTGAGCACGGCCAGCCGATGGTCTTCGGCAAGAACAGAGACCGTGGCATACGCATGAACGGCGCGCACCCTGAAGTCATTCAACTCGGCAGCGAGACGGGCCTCAACGAGAACGACTGCCTCGTCCACGACATACACTTGAAAGACCCCTCGGTCGCCTTCATGCTCGCGCGTATGGAGCAACCCGACTTCCCGCAACCCGTCGGCATCTTCCGCTCCGTCTCGCGCGACACCTACGAAGACCTGTTGACGGGCCAGATCGACGCCGCCATCGCCAAGACCGGCCCCGGCAACCTAGAGAAATTGATCAACAGCGGCGACACGTGGGTCGTTGAATAGCAGACCACAACAACGCAAGAGTTAAGCGGCGTGCTGAAATGATAACAGCGCGCCGCTTGCTTTTCTGGCTCACCGATTCTTCGTTGCTTGTTTTGTGTTTTTCTGCGTCTGACGTTGCTTGAATACTTTCTCGCCGCCTGACTCGCCGAGCCGTCTTCCGGTCGGCAGAGCGCCGGGCGTCGAGGGGCGATTGGTGCGGGGCGCGGCTGCGTTGCCGCCGCCTACTTGCGCCGACTTATCGCCGAGAAATTTATTCGCCAACTTGCGCCGGCCGCTAAGGGCCGGCGTGTTCGCTTTCGCCTCGCTCATCTTGTTGGTCGTGCTGCCGCGCTCGTCGCCCATCTGTTGCCCGCGTCGTTGGGCGGGCACGCCCGCTTTGCTCTGCGCTTTCTTTGTGGCCATCTCGCTTCTCCTTGTTCGTTTGAGATCGTCTTCGTGTTTGCATCGTGCGATCAGTGCAGACGCATGGTTCTAGTTTGTCGTTTGCTCGGCTGACTCATGTGCCGGTTCGCGCGCGTGGCGTGTGAGCGTCCATTTGAGGAGCGGCGGCGTGACGAGTGTTGTGATGAGCACGACCACGACGATTGCGCCGTAGGTCGCGTTGTTGACGACCGGCTCAAGATTGCCGTTTGTGCCGGGCAGCAAGAGCGTCGCGCCCACACCCGCGAAAATGAGTTCGACCTCGCCGCGCGGCAGCATGCCGAAGCCTATGGCCAGCCGTTTGACTTTGCGCTCCGTCACTACAAGTCCGCACAACTGTTTGCCCACAAGTGCCGCCAACGTCAAAGCGAGCGCGAAGCCGACGAGCGAGGGGCGCGCGACGACGCGCAAATCAACGCGCATCCCTGTCAGCACGAAGAAGAGCGGCACGAACAGTGTGCCGACGGGCGCGAGCAACGCTTGCAGGTCGCGCTTCTCATAGCGCGGCACAGACTCAAAGGATACTTCATCGAGCATCAACCCGGCGGCGAATGCGCCGATGATCGAGGCGAGGCCGAACAGGTGCGCTGTCCATGCGAGCAGCAGACAGAACGCGACGGCGAAGGCGAGCAGCACACCGCGCACCTCGAAGCGACCCACGCCACGCAACAGACGCGGCACAACGTACTGCCCCAACGCAATCGCGCCGAGCAAAAAGACCACAGCCTTAAACGCGATGCCGAGCACAGACAGTTTCGAGACGCCCGCGCTTGCTGCCGCGATGCTGCCCGCGACCACCGCCAACATGACGAGACCCAACACGTCGTCCACCACCGCCGCGCCGAGAATGATGCGCGCCTCGCGCGTCTGTAGTTTATTCAGATCGCGCAGCACACGCGCCGTAATCCCGATGCTCGTCGCGCACAAAGCAGCGCCGATGAAGATGTGCGCGAGGCGCGGCGCATCGGGTAAGAAATAGCTGGCGGTCAACCAGCCGAGCGCGAGCGACGCGCCCGTGCCCGCCAGTGCCACCAGCAGCGCAGACCAGCCGACGGCGAGGAGCGCTTTGGCGTCCGATTCAAGCCCGACTTCAAAGAGCAATATGAGGACGCCCAGTTGCGCCAGCGCGCCCACGATCTGATCCGTCTTCAAAGGCTCGAACGCGGTCACGCCGACGAGCGCCAGATTGCCGAGCAGTATCCCGCCCGCCAACTCGCCGAGCACGGCCGGCTGTCTGAAACGTTCGCACACCTCGCCGCCCAACTTGGCGACGACGAGCATCAGCCCTAAGCCGACGAGCACGAGCGGCGCAAGGTCTGGACTGGCCGCGCCTGTGGACGAGTGCGCGCTCATGTCCGCAACCTCGACTGCGCGCGCATCGGCGGCGAGCCAAAGCGCCATCGCGCAGGCGCAGAGACCAAAGAGCCTGTGCCATTTCATCTGAACACGTTCACGCCGTCGAGCAAACCCTGATTATCGCGCTTGATGCGCGCATCATAGCCTATTCCACCGCGCGGCCGGTATAAAGTGATCACAACTCGCGGCCGGCGCAAGCATCTACGGCAACGTCGAAGCATTGCCATAGAGAACAGTAGGCAGTAAACAATAAGGCAGCCGGTTGAAGTTGTACTCAGTTGCTTGAGTGAGCTTCAATCGGTGCCTTCTGCTTTCTGCATACTGCTTACTGCCTTCTGCC
Source organism: Acidobacteriota bacterium (assembly GCA_003223935.1). Lineage (GTDB taxonomy): Bacteria > Acidobacteriota > Blastocatellia > Pyrinomonadales > Pyrinomonadaceae > QHXQ01. The sequence goes on from QHXQ01000111.1 coordinate 8,767, forward strand.
TTTTCGTTATAAGATGGCGCACACCTCAACGGTCGGAGGAGCGACGCGCGCGATGCCTTGCGAAATCTTCTATTCTTACTCACACAACGATGAAGCCCTACGCGACCGTTTGGAGAAGCATCTGGCGGCGCTGAAGAACGCGGGCCTCATCGAAGACTGGCACGACCGCCGCATCCCTGCGGGCGCGGAATGGGACAGGCAGATCGACGCACACCTGCAATCGGCCAGCATCATCCTGCTGCTTATCAGCGCCGACTTTATCGCTTCAAGTTACTGCACCGACATCGAAGTCAAACAAGCGATGGCGCGACACGAGGCGGACACAGCGCGCGTGATCCCCGTCATCTTGCATCCTTGTTATTGGACGGACGAACCCTTCGGCAAGCTGCAAGCTGTGCCGAAGAATGCAAAGCCCATCAGCTTGTGGGCCAATCAAGAGGAAGCCTTTCACGACGTGGTGCAAGGCATCCGCGCGGCCATCGCAGACCTTGAAGCGAGCGGCCAACAACAGACAAGCGCACGCGCAGGCACAACGCGCGCCTCATCTTCGCGCGCCACAACCCACTACGCCGCCGCCGCACGCATCCCCGATTTCCTCGTCGTGGACTTCGTCGCGCGCAGAGACAGCGAGGGTCGAGACATCGTTACGCTGTTGCAGACGGAACTCGCGCCCCGTGAGCACCGGCTCGTCGTCCTCTGGGGCGCGGGCGGTGTGGGCAAGACGACGCTCGCGGCGGAAGCGACGCGCGCACTGCTCCCAAGTTTCAACGGGCGCATCGTCTGGACATCCGCGCTCGGTCGCGCCGACTTCACACGCTCGACACTGCTCGACGAGATCGCCACGCAACTCGACCGCCCAGACCTGCGCCAACTCGCGCCCGACCCGAAAGCGGAAGCCGTCCGCGCGCTGCTCAACGAAGCGCCCACGCTCATCATCCTCGACAACTTCGAGACCGTCGCCGAAAGCGAGCAGAAGCCTTGCGCCGACTTCCTACACGACGCGCCCGCGCCTGCGCTCATCACCACGCGCCAGAAGGTTGACGGCGCGCGCAACGTACTCGTTGATGCTATGTCGCTCGAAGAGGCGCGGCCCTACCTGCAACTCCTGATCGTGCAGACGAACGCCCGCGACACCTTCGCCCAACTCGACCAAGACCGCATCATCGACACAGCCGCCCGCAACCCGCTCCTGCTGCAATGGGTGGTCGCGCAGATCGAGGCCGCGCAAGACCCCGTCGCCGTCCTCGATGATCTAACGCACGGCACAGGCGACGCCGCCGAGCGCGTCTTCACCCGCTCCTTCAATCTTCCCCAACTCACCGACGATGGACGCGCCACGCTGCTCGCCCTCTCGCTGTTCACGCCCGACGCTTCACGCGAAGCACTTGCAAAAGTCGCCGGCTTCGCCACAGACACGCGCCGCCTGAACGAAGCGGTGCGGCGACTGGCGTTGCTGTGGCTGATCAAGCCGACGGACGCGGGCAAACGCCTCGCGCTTGAAGGACTAACCCGCCAACTGGCGCAGGCGCGCTTACAGAATGATCCACAAGCTGATGAGTACCAACGCCTCTACGTCGCACACTTCCTACAACTGGCCGAAGCGCACAAGCAGCCGACGCCTGAAGCCTACGACGCGCTCGAAGCGGAGCGGGACAACTTGGCGGCGGCAATGGATGCGGCGGAGGGATTAAGCGATTGGCGGAACGTCATCCGGCTCGCTCGCGCGTTAGCTAATCCTGCGGACGGGGTGTTCAGCGTGCGCGGCTACTGGGACGAGGCGCTCCGGCGCGGCGAGCAGGGCGCGCGGGCAGCAGAGGCGGCGGGCGACGAGGGCGAAGCCGTAAAACTCGCTGGCAACGCTGCCACAGTGCGCATGGAGCGGGGCGAGTACGAGGCGGCGCGGCAGGCTTACGAGCGGGCACTGGCGGTACTGCGGCGACGCGGGGAAGAGCGGGGCGTGGCCGTTGCCCTGCACCAGCTTGGTCGGATCGCCCAAGAGCAGGGCCAATATGCGGAAGCCCAGCGGCTCTATGGCGAGAGCTTGGAAATCACAAGGAAGCTCGGCGATCAAAGCAGCATCGCTATCACTACTTGGAACATAGGCAACATAGCACTAGAGCAAGGCGAATTGGATGAAGCAGATAAGCTATTGGAAGATGCGCTAGAGACTTTACGCAGCTTACAAGATCAAATTAACGTCGCGGGTGTGCTGCACCATCTCGGTAAGCTTGCACGAGCGCAAGGTGAGATTGATGAGGCGCGGCGGCTCTACGGCGAGAGCCTAGAGATCAAAAAGAAACTCGGCGACCAGAGCGGCATCGCTATTACCCTACATGGATTGGCAGTGCTAGCAGATTCTCAAGGGGAACTAGCAGAGGCGCGGCGGCTTTATGATGAGAGCTTGGAGATTACAAAGAGACTTGGTGATCAGAGTAATCTCGCGCTCATCTTTTCCAACTTAGGGCTGCTTGCAGAGAAGGAAGGCAACAGAGTAGAGGCGGCGCGGTTGCTGCGCGAGGCGTTGAGCATCTTCGAGCGGCTGAAGTCGCCGAGTGCGGAGAAGACGCGGCGGAGTCTGGCGCGGGTGGAGGGTGCGGAAGAGGGGGATGATGGTTGACGGGCGCGGGGATAGGGCGCGCGGGGGTGGTTATAGGTTGACTGTGCGGCGTTGTGCCAGCACTACCTGACGGAACAGCGTTTCCGCACGCCGTTATGCTGTTCCGTCGCGCCGTTTCATTGGTACATCACGCCGTTTCATTACTACGTCAGGCTGTTACGTCATTACGTCGCGCCGTTATGCGGGAACGGTACGTCGTTCTGCTATTACGTCGCACTGTTACGCTGGAACGGGGCGACGTGATGCCGTAACGGGGCGACGTAACGCTATAACTTCACATCGTTATGCTATTACGGCGCGATGTTACGCTGTAACGAGGGGTCGTTAGGGTGTTGCTGTGGGCGGGGCGGACGTGCGGGGCGGGTCAGTACCGCCTGCGGTAGCGGGCGGGTGCTGGCTGCGATAAAGGGCCGGACGGCGTAAACATAACCCGCCCGCTACCGCAGGCGGTACTGACTTGTTTAGGCGCAAAATAGTTGTTGCGCAGATGGCGGGCGGGGCGTAAGATGCGTGGCCTCAAGAGCAGTGGGCGGGCATTTCTTAGACTTCACGAAATGGAGGATAAAAAGATGGCGAAGAATCAGAGCCAACGGCTGCGCCCTGCGCAGGTGGCGGACGACAAGGCGCGTGCGGCCAATTTGCAGGCGATGGTGGGTTATGCGCCGGCCAATCCGGCTTACACCGCCGCGAAGGTGACGGCGGCGGCGGCGACGGTGGACGAGAAGCAGGCGCAAGAGGCGCAGGCCGAAGCGGCGGCAGCGCAGGCGCGCGACGAGGCAGTGGCGGGCGAGTGGGAGTTGCATAACACCGTGCTCGGCGCGAAGGATCAGGTGGTCGCGCAGTTCGGACGCGACTCTGTGCAAGCGCAAGCGATGGGGTTGACGCGCACCTCCGAGCGCCAAACGCCGACGCGGAAGAAGAAGCCGGGCGGCGATGGCGGGAAGTAAGCACGGACAGAGGGATAAGGGTCGTGCGGTTGATGGTTGCGCCGGCCCCACGCGAGAGTGGCGGGCGGCACGTGTTTCACGGCGCTGCTGTCGTGTGCCTAGAATGAGCAGAAACGGCAAGCTCCGTCGGGGACGAAAGAGCGCGTGTTTGCTTCTCTTTCATCCCTAGCGGAGCTTGTTCGTTTTAAGTGACGACCGTTTCGCAGGGCGTGCGCCAAAGCTTGGTGTGTGCGTCAGGGGCGTGGTCGCGCACTCCTGACGGCAAGCGTGTACCTCTCATGGAGAGGCTAGAGTATGTTGAAAGCCAGAGCCGGTTCGGCGTTGGTCTCTTCGCGTAGCGTTACCTTGCCGGAGAAGTTGACCCCGTCCGGTGAAAAGATGACGTTGAGATGGTGCTGCTGGTCAGTGCCGGCCCACGAGAGCGCCAGTCTAGTGCCATCCGCATCGAGCGCGGGGCCAGCGCCGGAAGTTTCGCTTAGGGTGTGTTTGTTGCTGAAGGTTACCCCATCCTGCGACGAGATAACGTTGAGTCGCCCATCAGTCCCCGTTCAAGCTAGGAACAGTTTCCCTCTAAAGAAGGTGATGGCCGGCCCGAACTTGGAAGTTTCGTTGAGCGTGACCTTGTTGTGCTCGCCGCCTGTGATGTCTGCGACATTGAGGCGGCTATCTGTTCCCGTCCACGCAATGTACTGTTGACGTAAGGTTGACATAAGCTTCTCTCCTTTCAGTGAAACAAAGGATTACTGAGGCGACACATCGTGAGTGTGTTTCACTGTCATCGCTGAATCATGAGCACTCCGCCCTTGGTTTGTGGGCTTCGATGTGGCCTCCGGCGACCTCGTTAACCTAACTCCGGTGATAGTCGCCTTGAGAGCATTAGCGGGAGTGAAACTCTTACGTGTGTAAGGGTGAGACTCTCGCTGATTGGTCGTCGCGGGGGCGTATATCCTATCGGCAAAGCCGTGTCAAGAAAGATTCTCCGCTAAGGCTTGGGCGCGCTCAACGCTTCTTCGCAGGTTTGTGTTTGATGCCGACGTAGCGGACGTGGCCGGGGAGTTTATCAGGCAAGTCTAGCTCGTCGTCCACGATGTCTTCCAAGTGGACGCCTGCGACGCGGGCATAGCTCAAGAGAATCATCAACGGCGGCTCGCGCTTCTCCGTTTCATATTCTGAGATTCTGTGATACGAGACAAAATCCTCCGCTCCCAACCTTCTGAGCATTTCAGCTTGCGATAGACCGAGCGCATTCCGAATCGTTAGCAGTTTCTCCGCAAGACGATTTGGCTTTGGACGTGGCTTTCTGCCCATTTAAGAGTGTGAGTTCCTTTACCGTCGTTTCGATTTCTTACCAGAAACGCGCTTAATTCCTTCGTGCTTTGTGGGGCTTGGAAGTTTCTCAGGCAGGTCTAACTCATCATCAACGAGAGCTTCCATATAGACATTTGCGACACGGGCGTAGCGCAAGAGAATCTCTAACGGTGGCTCGTGCGAGCCTGTTTCGTATCTCGAAAGCTGGTTGTACACGATTAGGTCTTCCGCATCTAATCTCTTCAGCATCTCAGACTGAGAAAGCCCCAAGCTAAGACGAATCTGTAACAGCTTTTCAGCTAACCGTCGCTGTTTGCGCCGTGCTGCGCCCATCAGGAGTGACCTCCTGACAGGACTAAGACGGAGCAAACGGCCTTGTATCTATTACCTACAAGTAATAGAATGTGCTTGCGCACCTTGATCGCCGTGAGTGTGAACCTTTCATACTCAACGGCGTTGCTCATCACTCGGTTAGTGGGCTTGAGCTACGCATCGGCCGTTGCCTGTGTTATCAAAAAGCGGCGTTAAGATAGCAGATGCGCCGCCCGCACGTCATCTTCTGTTGCACTCGTTGCTCACACGGAGAAAGTACATGCCGCCCGTCACAATCCTCTACGTCGAAGACGACCCGTTGGTGCTCCATACAATCAAGGAGACGCTTGAACTTGAAGATTGGCAAGTTGAGACCTGCACCGATGGCCTCACCGCACTGGCGCGCTTAGCCGGCGCGACACACTATGACTTGCTGCTGCTCGACCATGAGCTACCCGGCGCGTCGGGTCTGGACATCGTGCGTCGCGCGCGTAACCTGCGCCACAGGCAGCGCGTGCCCGTTATCATCTTGTCGGCCGGCGATTACGCGCTGGCAGCTTTGCGCGCAGGCGCAGACGAATTCTTGCGCAAGCCGGATGGCGTAGGTTGTCTGGTCGAAACCATTCGGCGGCTGCTTGCGCGCGGGCGAGGTGGTGTAGAATCGGTTTACGTTTGATCGTAGATTTCATGTCGAAGGAAGCAGCAGAGTTGCAAGCACAGGATAAGAAGACGCGCACGGAGACCGATTCGATGGGCGCGGTTGAGGTGGCGGCGGACAGGTATTGGGGCGCGCAGACGGAGCGTTCGTTGCATCATTTCAACATTGGCGCTGACGTGATGCCGCGCGAGTTGATCCGCGCGTTGGGTGTGTTGAAGAAAGCGGCGGCGCTCGTGAATCAGGATTTGGGGAAACTGCCGGCGGAGCAGGCGCGTCTGATTGTGCAGGCGGCGGACGAGGTGATCGCGGGGCGTCTGGATGAGCATTTCCCGCTGCGCGTGTGGCAGACGGGGAGCGGGACGCAGACGAACATGAACGCGAACGAGGTCATCTCGAATCGCGCGATTGAGTTGGCGGGCGGCACGTTAGGCAGTAAGCAGCCTGTGCATCCGAATGACGATGTGAACATGTCGCAGTCATCTAACGACACGTTCCCGACGGCGATGCACATCGCGGCGGCGGAACAGTTGAACGCGCTCATCCCGGAAGTCGCGCGACTGCACGATGCGATTGATGCGAAGGCGCGCGAGTTTGCAGACGTGGTTAAGATCGGGCGGACGCACTTGCAGGACGCGACGCCTCTGACGGTCGGGCAGGAGATGTCGGGTTGGGCGAGTTTGTTAGAGCGAGACATTGAGCGGCTGAAGATGGTGTTGCCCGGACTCTACGATCTTGCCATCGGCGGAACGGCGGTGGGCACGGGGTTGAATGCGCATCCTGAGTTTGCCGAGCGCGCGGCGCAGAAGATCGCGGAGTTGACGGGGCTGCCGTTCAAGTCGCACCCGAACAAGTTTGCGGCGCTGTCGGCGCACGACGAGATCGTGTTTGCGAGCGGGGCACTTAAGACGCTCGCTTGTTCATTGATGAAGATCGCAAACGACGTGCGCTGGCTCGCGTCGGGGCCGCGTGCAGGCTTGGGTGAGCTTGTGCTGCCGGAGAATGAACCCGGCTCGTCCATCATGCCGGGCAAGGTGAACCCGACGCAGAGCGAAGCGCTGACGATGGTGGCCGTGCAGGTCTTAGGTAACGACGCGACAATCGGCTTCGCCGGCTCGCAAGGCAACTTCGAGTTGAACGTCTTCAAGCCGGTGCTGATCCACAACCTGCTCCACTCGATCCGTCTGCTCAAAGACGCTTGTCACGGCTTCGTTGACTACTGCGTCGCCGGTATCGAACTCAACCGCGCGCAGATTGACAAGCACTTGCGCGAGTCGCTCATGCTCGTCACCGCCTTGAACCCGCACATCGGCTACGACAACGCCGCCAAGATCGCCAAGCACGCGCACCACAAGGGCATCTCTCTGCGTGAGGCCGCGATTGAGTTGGGCTTGCTGACGGGCGAGCAGTTCGATGCGTATGTCAAGCCAGAAGAGATGACGCACCCGTGAGGAGCAGAAGGCAGTCGGCAGTCGGCAGTAAAAACAACTCTGCCTTAACTGCCTACCGCTTATTGCCTACTTTCCGGCGCGCATCTGAACATAACCTTCACGCATCTAAATATGTGCCTGCACCGATAAGGTTATTGACCGGTAGTGCAAGCAAGCTTTCGTGCGGAGCGGGAGCGCGGATTGGGCGCTTGCGCTCCGATTTTCAAAGTGCGATAGTTCGCGTTTCGCGGCCGGCTTGGTTGCCGTAATGAGGAGTGGAAGAAATGACGTTGGCAGTTGAAGCGAAAGCCCCTGCGCTGGAAGATTACTTCGGGTTGTCGGACGCGGAGTTGCACGCGCGCATTGAGGCGGCGCGGCGCGAACTCGGCACGCGGCTCGTCATTCTTGGTCATCACTATCAACGCGACGACGTGATCTGTCATGCAGACTACACGGGCGATTCGTTCAAGCTCTCGCAACTCACAGTCGAGCGCCCCGCAGCCGAGTTCATAGTCTTTTGCGGCGTCCATTTCATGGCTGAATCGGCCGACATCTTGAAGCCCGGCAGTCAGAAAGTGATCCTGCCGGACTTGGGCGCGGGCTGTTCGATGGCCGATATGGCTTCGGTCGAGCAGGTCGAAGACGCTTGGGAGCAACTGACAGAGATCGGCTTGGTCGGTGATTTTCGCGTCATGCCGATCACCTACATGAACTCGACGGCCGCGATCAAAGCATTCTGCGGCGAGCATGGCGGCGTGGTCTGCACTTCATCGAACGCCGTGCCGTTGTTTGACAAGAGCTTGAAAGAAGCGGACAAGCTGTTCTTCTTCCCCGACCAACATCTGGGGCGCAACACGGGCGTCAAGTTCGGCATCCCGCTCGAACAGATGGTGGTGTGGGATCCGTTCAAAGAGTTGGGCGGCAACACGGAAGAACAACTCAGAAACGCGCGTTTGATCTTATGGAAGGGCCATTGCTCCGTGCATGGCCGCTTCCGCGCATGGCACGTGGATCAAGTACGCAAGGAGGTGCCGGGCATTAAGGTGCTGGTGCATCCTGAGTGCGTGCGTGAGGTCGTCGAGCAGTCCGATCTAAACGGCTCGACCGAGTTCATCATCAAGACGATTGCCGCCGCGCCCGCTGGCTCGGCTTGGGCCGTCGGGACGGAAGTGAATCTCGTCAACCGCTTGATCAAGCAATTTCCAGATAAGCATATACGCCTGCTCGCGCCCGACCTCTGCATGTGCGCGACGATGTATCGCATCGCGCCGCAGAATCTCGCGTGGGCACTCGAATCGCTGCTGGCCGGCGCGGTCGTCAATCAGATCATCGTGCCGGAGGAGACCGCGCGTTGGGCGCGCGTCGCGCTTGATCGCATGCTGGCAATTAAATAAAGTCTGGAGTCTGGAGTCGAGAGCCTGGAGTCAGAAGAGGAAACTGTTTTATGACTCCAGACTCTCGACTCCAGACTCCAGACTCTTCCTCTTATGGCTGATCCGACAGACAAGGTCGCGGAGAACGTGCCGGGCACGTACTACGTGGACATGAATTGCATTGACTGCGATGTGTGCCGCGACACCGCGCCCGACAACTTCACCCGCTCGGACGAAGGCAACTACTCCTTCGTCTTCAAACAACCACAGACGGACGACGAGCGCACCCTCTGCGAAGAAGCACTCGTCTCCTGCCCGGTCGAAGCCATCGGCAATGACGGTTAAGCATAAGTTGATTGGTGCGTGAGATGGCTCGTTAGAGATTGCAAAGCCAACGTGCGAGAGACGCCACTTGATTTTCTGCCGTTAGGTTTGCTGCATTCTCAAGCGTTCCCACCTCAAGGTCAGCCCATATCTCTTGCGCCATCTTCTTCGCGATTGCAGCCCCGATAAAGAAAGTATGCGGTTTAAGCCCGTCCTGCGTGAAGACGTCCCGTATTCGGATGAGCGCCGTTCGAGCGGTCTTCCAATGCTCGTCAGCACCGGCCGGATCAATGCCGCCTTTGAGTTCTCCTAACGCGATGTAAGAATTGGTCAAGCCCAGCTTGGTTTTAAGTTCTGTTTGGCTGCAATTGAACAGGCACAAATCAACATTATTCTTCAGAAAAGGCACGGTCAGATTGTAAATGATCGGGCGCCGCTTCTTTCCTTTGCGCCAACTTAGACCACGCAGGTGCAACTCAATGTCAGAGTCATCTTCGGACATTGGCGTCCAAGTATTATTCGTTGCGTGCAACCACTGATAAGATACACTCGACAGCGCCAGTGTTGAGATGATGGCGCGGCTGAGCTTTCTCTGCGCTAATAATCCGCCGACATTACGCATTGAGCCACCTAGCGTATCGCCGCGCGTCAGCAAGAATCTGAACACAAGCTCCTCAACGAAGTTCGATCCCGCAGGGGCGAGAAAGTTTTCGATCAACCCTTGAATCGCGTCAGTCTTATCTTTAGGGTGTAGGTGTCCGGCAGCCTTATCTGATACACCTGCGGCAGTGAGCAAGGCGGGTTGTATCTCTTCGATTTTGCTTAGCTCGGTCGGAGTAGAAACAGTAGCTGTGATGATTTTGAGTGCTCGCGCTTGCTCAACGAAAGGCGTCGCACGCCGATTCTTCTCCAAAGCCAAAGCTACAAACCCGGCGCGAACGGCTTCGTAAGGCGTAACAAGATCATCGCTTGAGCTTAGGTGCAGGCGGTATGGCTTGGGCTTCGCCATCAAGCTTTTCTCCAGACATACACGCACTTTCGCGCAGGTTCGCGCCCGTGCTGGCCCATCTGCTGACTGCTGTTGCCCTTGCCGCTCGGCAGTACAAGAATCTTCTCTACGTGAAAGCCTATGCTCTCAGCAATGGCGGAAAGAATCAGATCGACGGAGATGCTGGCCCCAGCATAGCGAACGTTATCGTTGACCATAAGCAGCGGTGCGCCGGGCTTGAGCACGCGCGCGCACTCGGCAATAACGCAGGCCATCTCATAAAAATAACCACGCACCATACGCGGGATGCCATTATTGTTCAAACGGTCATGCGCTTTCTGTTCATTCAGGTAATGAAGGATTGACTGCAACAACTCTTGAGCGTCGGCGGCGGCAATGGCAGCGCCCCAGCGCGGACTCATCGCCAGCAAATCTTTAGCGCGATTCTCCACTGTGCAACTCAACATTTGCTGACGTAGTTCAGTCAACTCTTTCTCGCCGACGCCGAGCAGGGCCAGTTCTAGCGCATAAGTCCGCGTGTAATCGTAACGGTTGCAGTAAGGCGGCGAGGTGATGACGGCGTCGTAGGCGCAGTCGGGTAGGGTGGGCAAGACCGCGAAGCACGAGCCAGCATAGAGATATGTGCCGCCATGTTGTCGTTCGACCGGAAATAAGCCTGTCGCTTGTTTGGCCGTTTCAAGGTCAAACACGATCTCATTCAGCTTGGCGCAAATGGCTTGGTTGAATGTGAGTATCTGTCCTTTATCAAAAGGCCTCTGTCCCTGTCGCCTATCCGAGCGATAATCCCAACGCAAGTATTGTCCATCCTTGCGTGTGTAGCTAATGGACTCTAATACACAGAGCAGGGCGAAACGCAAAACAGACTGGACGTGCTCGTGCTCTTGTTTCCAAGCGCACATATAACTTTCTATGGTCGCCTGCGTCTGCTTCGGATAAGCGCCGCGCGTGATGCGCAGTTCCAGTAAAGGTCGCTGCTGCGCGGCCGACTCCCATGGGCGCGCGGTAGCCCAACGTCGCAGTGCCGCTACATCGTCCGCAGTGAAATCTTCTTCTAAAAGTTTTCTAACGGAGATGATCTGTTGACCAATTGGTAGCAACTCGATGCCTTCCGCCTGAAGGCCCGCAGCACTAGCAACGAATAACGCCGTCCCGCTACCGGCGAAGGGATCAAGAATTCTGCCGACATGCGCAACATGACGAGCTAGCAGGTGCTCAATTAGCGGAGCGGAGAAAGCTTCCTTGTATTTGTACCAACGGTAAAGAGGCTTAGTTTTGTTGGCTTGAAAACTGACCAACGAGCGGGTAAATGATGATTGAATTATGAGTCTGCTCTTATAAGAGCGGGCTAGTTCGTGGTCGAGCCGCACAATCTCTTCCAACATGATCTCAGGCGCGGGCGATGGCGCTCAAATCTATTAGCGATATTGGTCGCTGCTTCTGCTTCCGGTCTCATGTTCTTTTCAGCGCCGCTATAAAGTTTCAAAAAGTTAGCCAAGCTACTATAAATCTAAAATCAGGAAAGCTAAATGACTATTTTGATCCAGCCGTCTTCAATCACAACTTCGTAAGCCTCAACGGCGTGCGTTGGATTCGTCAGACATGCGCCCGTGCGTACGTCGAAGCGCCAGCCGTGCCAGTCGCATTCGATGGTGTGGCCGCAAAGCGTGCCTTCGGCGAGCGGTGCGCCGCGATGTGGGCAGAAGTTTTCGATGGCGTGAAACTGGCCGCCGACGTTGTAGAGCGCGAGTTCTTTGTTGTCGGGGAGCGTGATGGTTGCGCCGCGCCCGGGTGGCAGTTCTTCGACGCGCCCGACGATGATCTGTTGGCCGGTGCGGTGCGGGCGCTTCGGGTTGCTAAATTTATGATCGAACGATTGCATTGCGCGTGGGATCGTAACAAACTGTCTGACGCTTGAGCAACGAACGCAAGTCGAGACACGCCCGCGCGTTCACCAACGAGCGCGCGAAACCTGTGCGCCGATCTTGCGGTACTCTCTCATGCAATTCGTCGCCCGACGCGCTCGCAGCTCATTCGATGAAAGGACAAATAGAGAGATGATGCGAAGAATCTTGTTGCTGTTGCCGTTGCTGTGCGCGCTCGGTTGTGTGTCTGTGGCGCAGGCAGCGACTAAAGAGATCACGATCAAGGGGCGGCTCACGCCGACGGTCGAGGCGGGCGGTTGGCTCGTCGTCACGGCGAAGGAGAAGTATCTGTTATTGAACGCGGCGCGCTGGCGTAATGAATCATGGTTTCGCGCGGACGCGGAGGTCGAAGCGACGGGCGAGCCGAAGCCGGGCACGATCACTGTCTATCAAGAGGGCGTGCCGTTTCAAGCGAGCACACTGCGCCCGACCGGCGGCGGCGACGAAGGCGATGGGGCGGCGCAGGATGTGACCGGCGGCATGTCGAACTTGACGCGCGTCGTCGTGTCGGGCGAGGCGACGGTGCAAGCGCAACCGGACACGTCAGTCGTGACTGTCGCAGTGACGACGCAGGCGCGCACGGCGCTCGAAGCACAGCAAGAAAACGCGCGCAAGTCGGACGCGGTTGTGCGTGCTGTCAAAGATGCAGCCGGCGCGAACGCGGAGGTGAAGACGAGCGGCTACAGCTTGCAGCCGCAGTACGCTTACAACCAAGGTCAGCCGCCGACGATCACGGCCTACGAGGCGCGCAACAGCGTGACCGTGACGCTCAGTGAATTGAGCCGCGTCGGTGCGGTTGTTGACGCAGCCGCGCACGCGGGCGCGACCAACATTGACGGTCTCTCGTTCATCCTGCGCCACGACCAGACGGCACGTGCGCAGGCGCTCACCCAAGCGACGCGCGCCGCACTCGATAAAGCGCAAGCCATCGCGCAGGCGCTCGGCGGGCGCGTCGTGCGCATCGTCGCCGTGCAAGAGGGCGGTGGGCCGCGTCCCGTGCCGCTCTACGAAGCAGAAGCGGGTCGGGCGCGTGCGACACTCGCCGCCGCCCCGCCCACGCCCGTCGAAGTCGGCGCGCTCGACATACGTTCCGAAGTGCAACTCATCGCCGACGTCAGCACGGGGAAGTGAAAGCAGTAAGCAGTGAGCAGTGAAAGACAGTCCGCAGTCCATCGGCTGATTCGGCCATCGTCGGGTCATAAGACGCTTGTTCAATCGGCGGTCTGCTTTTTCTGCTCATTGCCCACTGCCTTCTGCCTTCTGCTTTCTCCTTTCTGCCTTTTGCCTTTATAATGTTTTCGTTCCCCTGAAGGCGAAAGAGAGTCTCAATCGGCGGCGTCGCGTTGGACAAATTGTGCGCGGCGGCGGCTGTCATTGGTATTGATCATTCAGGAGGGAAGTTATGGCTAGAGATCGTT